>NZ_CP102513.1:10270417-10905626 GCF_024612035.1 Streptomyces sp. DSM 40750 | reverse complement strand
GCTACTTCTACGAGCCGACCGTCCTCGTGGACGTCGACAACAGCATGCGCGTCGTACGCGAGGAGATCTTCGGCCCCGTCCTGGCGATCATGCCGTTCGACACCGAGGAGGAGGCCGTACGTCTGGCGAACGACACCGAGTACGGTCTCGCGGCCGGCGTGTGGACGACGAACCTCGCACGGGCGCACCGGATGGCGGCGCGCCTGGATGCCGGGACCGTGTGGGTCAACACCTACCGGGCCATGTCCCCGATGTCACCGCGTCAGGGCTTCAAGAGCAGCGGCGTGGGCGTCGAGCACGGCACCGAGACGATTCTGGAGTACACGCGGCTCAAGAGTGTCTGGATCAACACCAGCGAGGAGCCCGTGGCCGACCCGTTCACCATGCGGAGCTGACATGCCACAGGTTTCCATCACCCTCGCCGAGGGCCGCACGCCGGCGCAGCTCCGGGACTTGATCCACGAGGTGCACGCCGCGGTCCTGCGCACTGTGAACACACGGCCCGAGTACATCCGGGTCGTCGTCCACGAGGTCCCCAGGACGCACTGGGCCACCGGTGACGTCACCCTCGCCGAGATGGACGCCGCCACAGCACAAGCGGAGGAGCAGTCATGAGGTTTTCGTTGTTCGTGCACATGGAGCGCTGGGACGCGGAGGTCAGCCACCGGCAGCTCTTCGAGAACCTCTCCGAGCTGGCTCTGATGGCCGAGGCCGGCGGGTTCGGCACCGTGTGGATCGGGGAGCACCACGCGATGGAGTACACGATCTCCCCCAGCCCGATGCCGCTGCTCGCCCACCTGTCCGCGAAGACCTCGACGATCCGCCTGGGCGCGGGGACCATCATCGCCCCGTTCTGGCACCCGCTCAGGGTCGCCGGTGAATGCGCGCTGCTCGACGTCATCAGCAACGGCCGGATGGAGGTCGGACTCGCGCGGGGTGCCTACCAGTTCGAGTTCGACCGGCTGGCGGGCGGGCTGCCGGCCGCCGACGGCGGAAAGCACCTGCGTGAGCTCGTGCCGGCCGTCCGGGCGCTCTGGCGGGGCGACTACGCCCACGACGGTGAGATCTGGCAGTTCCCGACGTCGACCAGCGTGCCCAAGCCGGTGCAGCAGCCCGCCCCGCCCATGTGGATCGCCGCGCGCGACCCCGCCTCCCACGACTTCGCGGTGGCGCAGGGCTGCAATGTCATGGTCACCCCGTTGATGAAGGGCGACGAGGAAGTCGTCGACCTCAAGCGGAAGTTCGACACCGCCGTGGCGAACCATCCAGAAGTGCCGCGTCCCGACCTGATGGTGCTGCGGCACACGCATGTCCACTCCCCTGACGAGCCCGACGGCTGGCGCCCGGCCGCGGAGGCGATCAACCGCTTCTACCGCACCTTCGACGCCTGGTTCGGCAACAAGACCACCCCGCAGAACGGGTTCCTGCCGCCCAGCCCGGAGTCGAAGTTCGAGGGCCGTCCGGAGTTCCAGCCGGAGTCGCTGCGCGAGACCGCGATGATCGGCACCCCGGCCGCGGTCATCGAGCGACTGCGCGCCTATGAGGAACTCGGCGTCGACGAGTACAGCTTCTGGATCGACAACGGCATGTCGCACGAGGCGAAGCGCAAGTCCCTGGAGCTGTTCATCAAGGAAGTCGTCCCGGCCTTCCAGTAAGCCGAGATGCCCGGCGAAGCCGTTGCGCTGGAGCGGATGCCGCCCCGCGGCTGCGGCCGGATGTACCCGGGCCGGATCATGTCGGCGTGGAACGGCATCGTCGGCAGCTCGTTCTCCGTGCGGCCCTCGACCCTGCCCTACCCCTACCCCTGCCCCTGCCCCTGCCCCTGCCCCTGCCCCCACATGGAACGGCCCGCCTCATGGAACGGCCCGCCTCCGTGCCGTCGGTCCCCTCTCCCTGCCCGACGTGATGCCGTCCACCGTACGACCCTGCTCACAGCCCTGGGAGCCCGTGCCGATCCCCCGTGGCAATGCCCCCACGCAGGCTGAGCGCACGGGTTCGGCACTCGCTCCGATCACCGCTGCGAGTGCCGGAACCTGGGCCGGTGTCCGGATCCGTCCGGGGAAACGGGCAGCGAACGGGCACGCCCGGCGGGCGAGCGGGCAGCGGCCTCCCGCGCATGGAGCCCCTCCACCGCATCGTCCTGGGCCTGTGGGCTTCGGAGAACGGGCACATTCGGTCATGAAGTGCTCTACGGCGAACCTGGTCAGCAGGGCGGCTGACTTGTAGAAATTGCCTCAGGGCCCGAACGGGCAGGGCTCCGGGAAACAGCCGACGCAGGCCGGCAGAACATGCGGAGCCGTGAAACGGAGGTGTCGCCGTGGACGCCGATGAACGCAGACGTGGAATCCTTGAAACGGCACGCCGTACCGGATCCGTGGATGTCGGAAAGCTCGCCGCCGACCTCGGGGTCTCCAAGGAGACCGTGCGGCGCGATCTGAACGTACTGGAGGAGCACGGGCTGGTCCGGCGTACCCATGGCGGTGCCCATCCCGTGGAGAGCGCGGGCTTCGAGACCACGCTCGCCTTCCGTACCACCATGCACGTCCCGGAGAAGTCCCGGATCGCGGTCGCCGCGGCCGGACTGCTCGGGGACGCCGAGACCATCTACATCGACGAGGGCTACACCCCGCAGCTCATCGCCGCCGCTCTCCCCCGCGACCGCCCACTGACCGTGGTCACCTCCTCGCTGGCCACCGCGGGCGACCTGGCTTCCGCCGAGAACATCACCGTGCTGCTGCTCGGGGGCCGGGTGCGCGGCGGGACCCTGGCCACGGTCGACCACTGGGCGACCCACATGCTGTCCGGCTTCGTCATCGACCTGGCGTACGTCGGCGCGAACGGCATCTCCCGCGAGTACGGACTCACCACCCCCGATCCCGCGGTCAGCGAGGTGAAGGCCGAGGTCATGCGGGTCACCAGACGCCGAATATTCTCGGGCGTCCACACGAAGTTCGGCGCCGTGAGCTTCTGCCGATTCGCGAATGTCACGGATTTCGAGGCCATCGTCACCGACGCGGGGCTGCCCGCCGCGGAGGCCCACCGCTACTCACTGCTGGGTCCCCAGGTCATCCAGGCCTGAGCCGCAGTACCTCTCCATGTCCCACCCCCGCAAGGCCGGGGGCCTGGTTCCCCATGCCCTCGAACATCCTCTGGAGCAGTCATGCGCACACGAAGAATGACCCATGTCCTCGTCACGGCCACGGCCGCGGGCTCGTTGCTGGTCGCCTGCAGCGGAGCGGGTGGCTCCACCGGCTCCGGCGGCGACGGGGAGAGCATCAATGTGCTGATGGTCGGCAATCCGCAGATGGAGGACATCGCGGAACTGACGAAGAGCACGTTCACCAAGGACACCGGCATCAAGGTCAACTTCACGATCCTTCCCGAGAACGAGCTGCGCGACAAGGTCACCCAGGACATCGCCACCCAGGCCGGTCAGTACGACGTCGCCACCGTCGGCGCCTATGAGGTGCCCGTCTGGCACGAGAACGGCTGGCTGCACGAGCTGGACTCCTACGCCGACAAGGACTCCGCCTTCGACAAGGGCGACCTGCTGAAGCCCATGGTGCAGTCCCTCTCCGGCGCGGACGGCAAGATGTACGCCCTGCCGTTCTACGGGGAGTCCTCCTTCCTCATGTACAACAAGGAGGTCCTGGCGGAGAAGGGCATCACGATGCCCGAGCGGCCGACCTGGCAGCAGGTCGCCGACGCCGCCGCCAAGGTCGACGGCGCCCGTCCGGGGATGAAGGGCATCTGCCTGCGCGGCCTGCCGGGCTGGGGTGAGCTCGGCGCGCCGCTGACGACGATGGTCAACACCTTCGGCGGCACCTGGTTCACCGAGGACTGGAAGGCGCAGGTCAACAGCGCCAAGTTCAAGGAGGCCACGAACTTCTACGTCGACCTGGTGCGCAAGCATGGTGAGGCGGGTGCCCCACAGGCCGGGTTCACCGAGTGCCTGAACGCCATGGGCCAGGGCAAGGTCGCGATGTGGTACGACGCGACCAGCGCGGCCGGATCGCTGGAGGACCCCAAGTCCAGCAAGATCGCCGGCAAGGTCGGTTACGCCTACGCGCCGGTGGTGGAGACCAAGAGCAGCGGCTGGCTGTGGACATGGGCGTGGGCCATGCCGAAGACCACGAAGAAGGCAGATGCCGCCTCGAAGTTCATGCTGTGGGCGTCCAGCAAGAAGTACGAGAACCTCGTGGGCGAGAAGCTGGGCTGGGCGCGGGTCCCGGCCGGCAAGCGGGCCAGCACCTATGAGATCCCCGAGTACGAGAAGGCCGCCGCGGCCTTCGGCGACATCACCCTGAAGTCCATCCAGGAGGCCGACCCCACCAACCCGGGCGTCCAGCCCAGGCCCACGGTGGGCATCCAGTTCGTGGCCGTCCCCGAGTTCCAGGACCTCGGGACCAAGGTGACCCAGGAGATCTCCGCGGCAATCGCCGACCAGACCAGCGTCGACAAGGCGCTGAACGACGGCCAGAAGCTCGCCGAGGAAGTCGCCGCGAAGCACCAGTGACCCGGAAGTGCCCGGCCGGCCTCATGCGCCGGCCGGGCACCCGACCACGACCCGGCCGTCACCGGCCAAGGGAACCCTCATGACCACGCTCATCGAACCATCCAGGACGGCACCACCTCGCGTGCGCCCACACACGTCCACCGCCATCAGCAAGTGGCGGCGGCGCGGTCCGCTGCTCCCGGCGCTGATCTTCACCGTCGTCGTCACACAGTTGCCCTTCGTGGCCACCCTCGTCATCTCCACCTTCCAGTGGAACATCCTGCAACCGGCCGACAGGCACTTCACCGGCCTGTCCAACTACGGGATCGTCTTCACCGACGGGCGACTGCGCGCGGCGGTGCTCAACACCGTCGTGCTCACCGCGTCGGTGGTCGTCATCAGCGTGGTCCTCGGTCTGGCTCTGGCGCTGCTGCTCGACCGCAGGTTCCCCGGCCGGGGCCTGGCACGCACGCTGCTCATCGCCCCGTTCCTCGTCATGCCGGTCGCGGCGGCGCTGCTGTGGAAGCACGCCATCTACAACCCCGACTACGGACTGCTCAACGGCACCCTCAACGCCGTCTACCAGTTCTTCGGCGCGGACCACGGCCCCACGATCGACTGGGTGTCGAACTTCCCCATGCCGGCCGTCGTGCTGTCCCTGGTGTGGCAGTGGACGCCGTTCATGATGCTGATCCTCCTGGCCGGCCTGCAGGCGCAGCCCGGCGACGTCCTGGAGGCCGCCCGCGTCGACGGGGCCTCGGCGCTGCAGACCTTCCGCCACATCACGCTGCCGCACCTGCGCCAGTACATCGAGCTGGGCGTCCTGCTCGGCACGATCTACGTCGTGCAGACCTTCGACGCGGTCTACACCATCACCCAGGGCGGCCCTGGCAAGCAGACCACCAACCTGCCCTACGAGATCTACCTGACCATGTTCCGCAAGTACGAGTACGGCGAGGCGGCCGCCGCCGGTGTCGTCGTCGTCCTCGGCTCGATCGTGATCGCGACCTTCGCGCTGCGGACCATCGCGTCGCTGTTCCGCGAGGAGGTGTCCCGATGACCGCGTACGCGGCAACCGCCCCTGGGGCGAGGCTGAAGAAGCTTCTGCGTCGGCGCGACGACCACGGCGGCGCGCCACGGCTCTCTCCCCTGTGGACCTTCGTCGCCTGGCTCGCCACGCTGGCGTTCTTCGCGCCGGTGGCGTGGATGGTGCTCACCTCCTTCCACCAGGAGGCGGACGCGGCGACCAACCCGCCCACCCCCTTCGCCCCGTTCACCTTCGAGCAGTACGAGACACTGTTCGGCCGGAACATCACCCCCTTCCTCCTCAACTCGGCCATGGCCAGCGTCATTTCGACGCTCCTCGTCCTCGCCCTCGCGGTTCCGGCGGCCTACGCGCTGTCCATCAAGCCGGTCGAGAAGTGGACCGACGTGATGTTCTTCTTCCTCTCCACCAAGTTCCTCCCGGCGATCGCCGCCCTCCTGCCGATCTACCTGATCGTCAAGGACGTCGGGATGCTCGACAACGTGTGGACGCTCGTCATCCTCTACACCGCCATGGACCTCCCGATCGCGGTGTGGATGATGCGTTCCTTCCTCGCCGAGGTCCCCAAGGAGATCCTGGAGGCGGCCGAGGTCGACGGCGCGGGCCTGCTCACCGTGTTGTGGCGGGTCGTCGCACCGGTCGCCATGCCCGGACTCGCCGCCACCTCGCTCATCTGCTTCATCTTCAGCTGGAACGAATTCCTTTTCGCCGTCAACCTCACCGCGACCACGGCATCGACCGCGCCGGTCTTCCTCGTCGGCTTCATCACCAACGAGGGCCTCTTCCTCGCCCGGCTCTGCGCCGCCGCCACGCTGGTCTCGCTGCCGGTCCTCATCGCCGGTTTCGCCGCCCAGGACAAACTGGTCCGCGGCCTGTCCCTAGGAGCAGTCAAGTGAAAGCCGCTGTCATCGAAGCCCCCGGCAAGGTCACCGTCGCCACGGTGCCCGACCCCACTCCCGGGCCGCGCGAGGTCGTGGTCGATGTGGCGGCCTGCGGACTGTGCGGGACCGATCTGCACATCCTGCAGGGCGAGTTCGCACCGACTCTGCCGGTCGTGCCGGGCCACGAGTTCGCCGGGGAGGTCGTGGGCCTCGGCAGCGAGGTCACCGAACTCGCGATCGGCGACCGGGTCGCCGTGGACCCCTCGCTCTACTGCAACGAGTGCCGCTACTGCCGGGTCGGACGCAACAACCTCTGCGACCGGTGGGCGGCGATCGGCGTGACCGTGGCGGGTGGGGCCGCCGAGTTCGCCGTGGCGCCCGTCGCCAACTGTGTACGGCTGCCGGACCATGTGGACGTCCAGGACGCGGCGCTGATCGAGCCGCTGTCCTGCGCCGTGCGCGGCTACGACGTGCTCAGCGCCAGGATGGGCTCCCATGTGCTGATCTACGGCACCGGCACGATGGGCCTGATGATGCTGGAGCTGGCCAAGCGCACCGGCGCCTCCTCGGTGGATGTCGTGGACGTCAACCCGGAACGGCTGGCGACGGCCCAGAAGCTGGGCTGTTCACAGGCGGCGCTCTCCGCCGAGGAGTTGGGGCGGACGGGCGGCTGGGACGTGGTCATCGACGCGACCGGCAACGCCGCCGCCATCCAGGACGGCCTCGAACGCGTCGCCAAGGCCGGAACATTCCTTCAGTTCGGCGTCTCCGACTACGCGACAACGGCCACCATTTCGCCGTACCGCATCTACAACCAGGAGATCACCATCACCGGCTCCATGGCGGTGCTGCACAGCTTCGAGCGCGCTGCGGAACTGTTCGGCACCGGGGTGCTCGATCCGCAGGTGTTCATCAGCGACCGGCTGCCGCTCGCGCAGTATCCGCAAGCACTGGACCAGTTCGCCGCCGGCCAGGGACGCAAGATCATCGTGCTGCCCTGACCTCGACACCGTCGCGTTTGTGCTGTGAGTCGTACGTCAAGCCCTGGTGAAAGGCGCAACGGGACGTCCTGATGGATCAACTTGTGCTGAGCAAGACGATCAACGGGAGTCCCGTTGCGGGAGAAGGTTGCGGTCGCGTGCGGATGCGGTGTCACCGTTCCGGAGCCGTGGACCTTTTCGCGCGCGTCAGGCCGCCTGGGTGAGTTCGGCGCGGCCGAACAGCAGGGCGTGGCCGGAGGGGAGTTGGGCGAGGACACGGCTGAGGAGTTCCTCGCCGGCGAGCCGGGCCACGGTGCGCAGGACGGTACCGGCGTCCCAGCGGGTGGTGGCCGCCGTGCCGCCGGTGCGGGACGCCAGGTCCTTGACGAAGCCCCAGCCGGTGAGGGGTTCGGCGGCGGGGGCCTCTGATGTGAAGATGACGGCGGCCTCGTGCGGCAGCCTGGCCGCGAGCTCCATCCGCTCGCCGCCCGTCAGCTGGCGCCCGAAGGCGGCGAGCACGGCGCGCACGGCCTCCTCGGCCCGTGCGCGGGTGGGGTACGCGCCTTCGTACCGCACTCTTTCCAGCATCTGCTCGAACGTCATGCCCACGGTGTGCCGGCACGGCTCTTGCAGGGAAGACATCGGTGACGCGGTTTCCTTTCTCGTCTGAGGTGGGTCGCGCAGCGGAGGCCGGGGCCGCCGGCTTCCGGTCTCGCTCGGTCGCTCGGTCGCTCGGTCGCTCGCTCGGTCGCTCGGTCGGTCGGTCGGATGAAGGTTGTCGCTGGCTCCTGGCCTATACGCGCTTCGGGTAGCCGAACAGCAGGTCGTAACCCGCCGGGAGCTGGAGCAGGATGCGCCGGGTGAGCTCTTCGCCCGCGGCGTCCGCGGCGACGCTGAGCACAGCACCGACGTCCCAGGCCGCGGTCTGTTCCGTGGCTCCCTCGATCCACGCCGCGGTGGCCCGTACGAACCGCTCGGGGGAGAGCGGCTCGCGTGCCTGGAGCGGGTTGAGCAGGACGAGGGCCATCTCCTCCGGCAGCCGGGCCGCCAGCTCCGCCCGTACCTCGCCCACGAGATGTGCGCCCAGCAGCGCCAGCACCGTGCGGGCCGCCCGCTCGGCTTCCTCGGTGTTCTTGTACTCGCCGCGTTCCTGGACCTGGTCCAGCAACGCCTCCCATCGCATGGCCATCGCTACTCCCTCGTGTGTGGGGCGGCGAGGGGAGGACGGGGACGGCCGTAGGGGGCCGTCCCCTCGTCTCCGTCGCGGCTGGGAGGGGACTCAGCCGCTGATCTCCTTGTGCGCGGAGCCGCCGCCGATGGCGACCTTGCGGGGCTTGGCGCGCTCGGCGATCGGGATACGCAGGGTCAGCACGCCCGCGTCGTAGTCCGCCTTGATGTGCTCGGTGTCCAGGGTGTCGGCCAGCACGACCTGGCGGGAGAAGACGCCCAGAGGCCGCTCGGAGAGTTCCATCTGCACGTCGTCCGCCTTGGTGACGGGCCGGCGCTCGGCCTTGACGGTCAGCATGTTCCGCTCGACGTCGATGTCGATCGCGTCCGGGGAAACGCCGGGCAGGTCGAGGGCGATCACATACTCCTCGCCCTCACGGTAGGCGTCCATCGGCATCGCCGACGGCCGCGACCAGGTGCCGGTCGTGTTCAGGAGCTGCTGGGTGAGGCGATCGAGCTCACGGAACGGGTCGGTGCGCATCAACATCGTGAAACACCTCCAGTGTTCGGGTCAGGCACGTTCCTGCCAATGCGGTTCACCTGCTCTCGTTGTAACATGTCATCGAAGTGATGACAAGTTGGAAGTCGTCGAAATGATGACAGTGCTGGAGGGTTCATGACCATCGCCGATCAGCCCGCCCCCCGCCCCCGCGACCTCACCCCCACGTCCTTCCTCGCCGCCGCGGCGCTGACCACCATCAACGAGGCCCTGCGCACCGCCCGGACACCGCGGGACGCAGAGCAGCCCGAACCCGCCCAGGCCGGCTCGCGGCAGGCACTCGCCGCGCTCCTGCTGCTCCGCGAGGTGCGCGATCAGCTCGCCGAATGGGAACCGGACCTGATCGAAGAAGCCCGGGAGGCCGGCGCCAGCTGGGCCGACCTCGCCCACCCCCTCGGCGTCTCCAGCCGCCAGGCCGCCGAACGCCGCTACCTGCGCGTGCGGCCCGGAAACCCGGGGTCCACGGGTGAACAGCGGGTGCGGGCCACCCGCGACCGCCGCGCCGCCGACCGCACTGTCACCGCCTGGGCCCGCGCCAACGCCGCGGACCTGCGCCAACTCGCCGGCCAGATCACCGCGCTCGCCGACCTCCCCGCCGCCGCCCGCACCCCGCTCGTCGAGCTCACCGCCGCCCTCGCCGACAACGACGCCGCCGTCCTCCTCGGCCCTCTGGCGGACACGCACACGTACCTGGCGTCCGGCCACCCCGATCTCGCGGCGCGCGTGGACGACATCGCCCGCCACACCGCCCGACTCCGCCGGCACAGCGGCGAGCAGCGCCGAGAACCCCGGAAGCCGCCGGGCCCTTGAACACGGCCGACGGCGACACGGCCGCCTCGATCCGCGTCCCCGCCCGGCAGTCACCGCCGTGGCGACACTCGATGTGGAGTCGGACCGCCGGCACATAGCCAGAACGCGTGAGGGCCTGCCTCCGACGGCATCGGCACCTGGCCGCGATCGCGGGGCGGGATGGGATGGGGCCAGGGAACGCCGCCGGATCGCAGGCAGCGGGATGACACGGTCAACGGCGCCGCGCCCTCGGTCAGCGCGGCCCTCCGCGTGATCGGCGCGGCCGCACCAGCCGGTTCGGGCGGCCGGGCACGGTCCCAGGCGCACGCAGTGGCGCGGTCGCGGATGCTGATTCCGGGCGAGACGGGCCCGGAACGCCTCCCGCGTCCGCCATCAGCCGTCGGCGACACCCGTGCGTGGCTGCCGGTAGGGCCGCACCGCGCGGCGCGCTATGGCGAAACGGTGCGTCTCCGACGGGCCGTCGTAGATGCGGAACGGCCGCACCTCCCTGTACAGACGGGCCAGCGGGGCGTCGGCGGCCGAGATGCCGAGGGCTCCGCAGATCTGCACCGCCCGGTCGACCACTCGGTTCACCGCCTCCGCCACGAAGGTCTTGGACACCGAGGTGAGCTGTGCGGCGGCTGCGGAGCCGGTGTCCAGCTCCCAGGCGGTACGCAGGATCAGGGCGCGGCTCGCCTCGATGTCGATCTCGGAGTCGGCCAGCATCTGCTGGACCATGCCGAGGTCTCCCAGGGCCGAGCCGAACGCCATCCGGCTGCCTGCCCGTTCCAGCGCGACATCCTGGGCACGGCGGGCCGCTCCCAGCCAGCGCATGCAGTGGGTCATCCGGGCGGGGCCGAGCCGGACCTGGGCGCCTTCGAAGCCGCGGTCCACCGCACCGAGCACCTGCTGCTCGCCCACCACGCACTCGTCGAAGACGATCTCGCTGTGCCCGGCGAAGAGCGACTCGTCCAGCGTCTCGATGTCGCGGACGAGGCGCATGCCGGGATTGTCGGCGTCGACCAGGAACATGGTGGCGCCGCCAGGGTCGCCGGGGCTGCCGGAGGTCCGGGCCATGACGATGGCGAAGCCCGCCCCGTGGGCACCGGTGATGAACCACTTGCGTCCGTCGATGCGCCAGCCGCCGGGAACCCGGGTCGCGGTGGTCCGCAGGGAGCGGGGATCGGCGCCCGCTCCCGGAGCGGGTTCGGTCATGGCGAAGCACGACCGTGTCTCGCCCGCGGCGAGCGGACGCAGATACGTCTGCTTCTGTTCGTCGGTGGCCACCTTCTCCAGCAGGTGCATGTTGCCCTCGTCGGGGGCCGCGCAGTTCAGCGCCAGCGGTCCGAGCAGCGAGTAGCCCGCCGCTTCGAACACCACCGCCTGCCCGCGCAGGTCCAGTCCGTGTCCGCCCCACCGGGTCGGTACGTGCGGAGCGAACACGCCCGCGTCACGGGCGGCTTTCTGCAGGGTTTCCCGCACCGCCTCGGGGGCGTCGTGGACGGACCCGCCGCACTCACGCTCGGCCGGAATGACCACCTCGCGCACGAACTCGGCGGTGGATGCGGCGAGTTGAGCGACAGTCGGATCGACATCGAACTGGATGGGCACGGGGCCTCCCGACGACGGGCGTACGGGCATCGGCTCCCGTCGCGTTCTAGAAACTGTATAGCGTCTTCAGTATCTTGCCGGGAAGGACCCGGGACGGGAAGCACCCTGCGACGGGCAGACGACAGGAGACACACCCATGAGCCTCCCCGAGCGCACCGAGCCGGTCCGGATCGTCCGCCACCCCGGCGGGGTCGTCGAGCTGCGACTGGACGATCCGGGGCGGGGCAACGCCTTGGACCTCAGGACGGCCGAGGCGCTGCGGGACAGCGCCTCGGAGGTGGCCGCGGACCCGGGCGGCGCGGTCCTGCTGCGGGCGGCGGGCGGCAGCTTCTGCGTGGGCGGCGACCTGCGCGCATTCGCCGGTCGCGGCACGGAGACCGGCGCCTACGTGCACGCCGTGGCGAGCGCCGCGCACGCCGCGATACAGGCCCTGCACGACCTGCCCGTGCCCTTGGTGACCGCTGTGCGCGGCGCGGCCGCGGGTGGCGGGATCGGTCTCGCCCTCGTGGGTGACCTGGTGCTGGCGGCCCGGTCGGCGCGGTTCCGGCTGGCGTACACGGCGATCGGGCTCACGCCGGACTGCGGGGCCTCGTGGTTCCTGCCGCGCCTGGCGGGCCCCCGCAGGGCGGCGGACCTGATCCTGACCAATCGGGTCCTGACCGGCGACGACGCCGAACGGTGGGGACTGGTCTCCCGGTGCGTGGACGACGAGGAACTGGACGACGCGGCGCACCGGGCCGCGGCGGATCTGGCCGCCGGTTCCGGTGCCGCGCTGCGCGCCGCGAAGGGTTTGCTGCGCGTCGGCGCCGGTGACGAGCTGCGCCGTCACCTCGCCGAAGAGGCGCGGTCGATCGCCGCCCTCGCGGACGGCCGGGAGGCACAGGAGCGCATGGCGTCGTTTCTCGCCGCGCGAGGCCGCCCGAAGGCGGGCGACGGCCGGGCCCCGGCCAAGGAATCGGAAAGTGTTTCTTGAGTCCCTCTTCACTAACCCGCCCGCCGGAGCGTAACCTCCGGGCAACACAGAACCGAAGAACCGGTCACCACAGAACCGGGGAAAAGGTGTGGCAATGCAATCTGCTGCCGTGGGCCTTCCGGACGCTCTCGACGGACCCCTCACCGAAGCCGTCGTCGACCTCGTTCTGCGAGGGATGTGGCGCGGCCGGCCGGAGGCCGAGCACCGGCCGCTGGTCGACGCCGGGCTGGCGATGGTGAAGGGGCCGGTGGTGCTGCCGACCGAGCGTGCCAAGGCCGCCGCCGCG
This sequence comes from Streptomyces sp. DSM 40750, assembly GCF_024612035.1. Classification (GTDB taxonomy): domain Bacteria; phylum Actinomycetota; class Actinomycetes; order Streptomycetales; family Streptomycetaceae; genus Streptomyces. The sequence continues at coordinate 10,892,840 of NZ_CP102513.1, read as the reverse complement.
CAGATCCTGCGGGTTCCCGCCGGCTCCGAGCAGGAAGAACGGATCACCGCCGCGTACGAGGCGTTCCTGCCGGTCAACCGGAAGATCCGCGATGTGTGCACGGCATGGCAGTGCCGCCCCGACGGCACCGCCAACGACCACTCCGACGACGTCTACGACGCCGGGGTGCGTGAGTCGCTGGAAGACGTGCACGAGGCCATCCAGCCCGTGCTGCGCAGGCTGGAGCAGGTACTCGCGGGCAGCGGCCGCTATCTGACGGCCCTGGAGGACGCCCTCGACCGCTTCGACGACGGCGCGCCCGAGTGGCTGGCCTCGCCGCTGTGCGACTCGTACCACACCGTGTGGATGCGGCTGCACCAGGAGCTGCTGCTCGTCCTGGGGATCAGCCGGGCCGAGGACGAAGCCCGGGAAGAGGAACTGGTCAACAGGAGCCGGGGTTGAGCATCACCGACCGCGAGGCGGACCCGCTCGCACAGTCCGAGGTTCCTCTCGCGCCCTTGGGGACCCCCGGCCGGATCCTGGTCCCCTACGGGCAGGGCCGGATCCGCGGCCTCGACGCCGACGAGCTGGGTGTGCACGGCGCGGCGATGGACCGGCTGGTGGCCCTCGGCCTGCCGGTCGTGCCGGGGCTCACCGTGCCCGCCGGCGCCGCCGCGTCGCTGTGCGAACCCGACACCGCCGAAGCCGCCGTAGCCCTGGTCGAACAGCTCTCGGGGCGGCGCATCGGCGACGCGGCCCGGCCGCTGCTGCTGCGCCTGTCGGCGAGCGCGCCGACCGAGATCGCCGGACTGCCGCCGGACTTGGCCTGTCTCGGCGTCACCCCCGACCGTGCCGACGACCTGTGTGCCGTCATCGGACGTGAGGAGGCGCTGTACGAGGTGTGGGGCGCCACCGTGCGCATGATCGCCGAGTACGCCCTCGACGTGCCCGGCGCGGTGCTCGACGACGCCCTCCTGGACACGCCCGGGCCGCGGGCTCGGGTGCAGGTGCTGCTGTCCCTGGTGGCCGAGCACGGCTCCGGGCCCTTCCCCGACGACCCGGCGCGGCAGCTGGCGCTGGCCGCCCGCGCCCTCCTCGCCCGGTGGGACTCACCGCGTGCGCGAAGGTCCCGCCGGGCCCAGCGGCTCCCCGCCGATCTGGCCGTCGCCCTGCATGTGCAGGCCCTGCGCATCGGCCCGGCGGACCACTCGGGCTACGGCACGGCGGTCAGCCGCGATCCCGGGACCGGGCGTCTGTCCCCCCAGGGCTCCTTCTTCCGGGGAGTGCGCCGCAGCGCCCCGCCGCCGCACACCGGTGAACCGCTGGATCAACTCGCGGGTGGCACCGCGCTGCTCGAGCACTCCCTGCTCACCCTGGAGCGGCATCTGCGCGCGCCGGTGTCGGTCGACTTCGAGGTGCGCGACGACGAGATCTCCCTGCTCGCCGCCTCGGCACAACTCCGCCCGCCGCTGCGAGCCTCGGTGTGCCTGGCCGCGGACCTGGCCCGGGACGGGGCGCTCGGCCACGAGGAGGCCGTGCGACGGATCACCCCCGCCCAGGTACAGGAACTGCTGCACCCCCAGCTACGGCTGACCGGCGGGGAGGAGCTCCTGGTGAGGGGGCTGCCCGCGTCCCCGGGGGCAGCGACCGGAGCGGTCGTGCTGTCCAGCGAACGTGCCCTCGAACTGGCTGCGGACGGAACTCACGTCGTGCTCGTGGCCGCCGAGACGTCCCCGGCGGACGTCCCCGGGATGCTGGCCTCCGTCGCCGTGCTGACCGGCAGCGGCGGCATCGCCTCGCATGCCGCCGTGGTGGCGCGGGGCGCCGGCAAGCCCGCGGTGTGCGGCGCGGACGGGCTGCGCGTGGACGAGGCCGCCGGGACGGTCCGCTTCGGGGAGCGGGTGGTCCGCGAGGGCGACCCCGTCTCGCTGGACGGCCGTACCGGCGCCGTCTACGCGGGGACGCTGAGCGTCAGTGTGGCCGGACCGCCGCCCGAACTGTCCACCCTGTTGGGGTGGGCGGACGGAGTGCGCCGACTGGGCGTGCGGGTCAACGCCGACACGGCCTCCGAAGTGGACACGGCCTTCGCCCTGGGCGCGGAGGGTGTCGGGCTGTGCCGTACGGAACACCAGTTCCTCGGCGAGCGGCTGCCGCTGATCCGCCGGGTGCTCCTGGCCGCCGATCCGGCCGCCCGCGACGAGGCGCTGGCGGCGCTGGAGCGTGCCCAGCACGAGGACTTCCACGCGCTGCTGACCGCGGTCGGGAACCGTCCGGTGACCGTGCGTCTGCTGGACGCCCCGCTGCACGAGTTCCTGCCCGCCCCCGGGCAGGCCCTGGACGCGGCCGAGGAGCAGCGGGCCGCCGCGCTGCGCGAGGCGAACCCGATGCTCGGGCTGCGCGGGGTGCGGCTGGCGCTGCTGCATGAGCGGCTCTACCCGGCGCAGGCCGAGGCGCTGTTCACCGCCTGGGCCGAGGTCGCCGCCACCGGAGTCCGGCCGGAGCTGGAGGTGATGATCCCGCTCGTCAGCCTGCCGGAGGAGCTGGCCGCCGCGGCCGCGTACGTACGCGGTGCCGCCGACGCGGTCGCCGCCCGCACCGGGGTGGAGGTCCCCTACCGGCTCGGCACGATGATCGAGACCCCCCGGGCCGCGCTGCTGGCCGGCGAACTCGCCGAACACGCCGAGTTCTTCTCCTTCGGCACCAACGACCTCACTCAGCTCACCTACGGGTTCTCCCGGGACGACGTCGAGCGCCAGGTGCTCGCCTCCTACCAGGAGCGCGGGTTCCTGACGGCCAGCCCGTTCGCGCGGCTCGACCCGCACGGGGTGGGCGCCCTGATCGCCCTGGCGGTCGAGCGGGCACGGAGCGTACGGCCCGGCATCAAGCTGGGCGTGTGCGGCGAGCACGGCGGGGACCCCGAGTCGATCGCGTTCTGCGACGACCTCGGTCTCGACTACGTCTCCTGCTCCGCGCACCGCGTGCCGGTGGCCCGGATGGCGGCCGCGCACAGTGCCCTGCGGCAGCGGCGGTACGTCGACAACAAGGAGCGGCGCGACGAGAGCGGGAGCGCACGATGACGAGCACCATGACCGACAGCACGGCCCTGTCGGACACCGAGCTGGAGGATCTGCGCGAGACTGTTCGGTCGGTGTGCGGGGACGCCGGCGGCACCGCCGCGGTACGTCGGCTGTCCGAGGACGCCCCCGGCATCGACGCCGAGTTGTGGGACGCCCTCGGCCGGCAGGTCGGCCTCGCGGCCCTCGGCCTGCCCGAGTCGGCGGGAGGCATCGGCGGCCTCGCCGAGATAGCCGTCGTCTGCGAGGAGTTGGGCAGGACACTGGCACCGGTCCCGCTGCTGTCCTCCACCGTGCTGGCCGGGCAGGTGCTGGCCGGCTGCGGTACGGCCGACAAGGCACTGGCCGACCTGGCCGAGGGCACCGTGCATGCCCTGGCGGTGGCCGCGCCCGACGGGACGTGGCGGGCCGACGCCGTGCCGGTGGCCGTCTCCTGGCAGGGCGGCGTCCCGCTGCTGGACGGCACCGCGCCGTTCGTCCTCGACGGCGCCGACGCCGAGGCGCTGGTGGTGGCCGCGGCCGGGACCGACGGCGTGGACCTCTTCCTGGCCGACCCTCGTGAACCGGGGGTCACGGTGCGCCGCGTGCCCACCCTGGACCTCAGCCGGGGCCAGGCGGTGGTCACCTTCTCCGGTGCCCGGGCCCGGGCACTGACCGCCGGCGGCGAGGGGGCGGACGTCGTCGCCCGCGCCCTGGACGTGGCCCTGGTGGCGCTGGCCGCCGAGCAACTGGGCGGTGCCCAGGCCGCGTTGGACATGACGGTGGCCCATGTGCGCGACCGAACCCAGTTCGGCAGGGCGATCGGCGGCTTCCAGACGGTCAAGCACGCCTGCGCCGACATGCTGCTCCAGGTGGAGGCCGCACGGTCGGCCGTGGTGCGCGCGGTCCGCACGGACGGCTCGCCAACGGCGCTGGCCGAGGCGGCGGCAGTGGCGCAGGCGTGGTGCGGCGAGGCGTTCGTCTCCGTCGCCGCCGAGTGCGTGCAGTTCCACGGCGGGATGGGCTTCACCTGGGAGCACGACGCGCACCTGTACTTCCGGCGCGCCCAGTCGGACGCGGTCCTGCTGGGCGGCGCCGCACACCATCGGGAACGGCTGGCCGGGCTACTGGGCTGGTGACATGGAAGGCGGGACGGCATGACCACCAGACTCATCGACGAGTCCTTGTTCGAGAACGGGGAGTCCGACGACGGGGATCCACCGCGTCTCGTGGGCGCCCGCTGCTCCGAGTGCGCCACCGTCGTCTTCCCCCGGCAGGACTCGTGCCCCAGGTGTTCGGACGGGACGATGACCGCGCGAGTACTGCCGGTGAGCGGGCGCGTGTGGTCGTGGACGCTCCAGGCGTTCCCGCCGAAACCGCCGTACCGGCATCCGGCAGGCGGCCACCGGCCCTACCACGTGGGCTATGTGGACCTCGGTGAGGTGCTGGTCGAAGCCCGGCTGGCGGTGCCCCGCGCGGAGATCCGGATCGGCCTGCCGGTCCGGCTCACCACGGTGCCCGCCTACCAGGACGACGACGGAACCGAGGTGGTGACCTTCGCGTTCCGCCCGGAGCGGGAAGGCGAGCGATGAGCCGGCCCGACGACGTGTACGTGGTCGGATGCGGCATGCATCCCTTCGGCCGCGACGAGAGCGTCACCGGAATGGACATGGCCGAGCGTGCGGTACGCGAGGCGCTGGCCGACGCCGGTGTCGCCTGGGAGGACATCGGCTACGCGGTCGGCGGCTCCGACGTCTCCGGCAAGCCCGACACGCTGGTGGGCCGGCTGGGCCTGACCGGAGTGCCGTTCGTCAATGTGCAGAACGGCTGCGCGACCGGCGCCTCCACCGTCCTCACGGTGGCCAACGCGCTGCGCGCGGGCGAGGCCTCCCTGGGACTTGCGGTCGGGTTCGACAAGCACGAGCGGGGAGCGTTCCACGTCTCCGCGGCCCGCTACGGCCTGGGCGACTGGTACGCCGAGACCGGCATGATGCTCACGACCCAGTTCTTCGCGCTGAAGACGCAGCGGTACCTGTACGAGCACGGGATCTCGGAGCGGGCACTGGCGATGGTGGCGGCGCGAGCCTTCCGCAACGGCTCGCACCACCCCCTGGCATGGCGGCGCAAACCGCTGACGGAACGGGAGATCCTCGACTCCGCCGAGGTCAGTCCCCCGCTCACCCAGTACATGTTCTGTTCGCCCGGACAGGGCGCGGCGGCGCTGGTGCTCGCGCTCGGCGACCGGGCGTTCGACCTGTGCGAACGACCGGTCAGGCTGGCGTCGCTGGCCTTCCGGACGAGGCGGTTCGGTTCGTTCGAGGTGTTCTCGCCCTGGCTGCCGCCGGGACCGCACCGCAGCCCCAGTGTCGACGCCGCGGAGGCGGTCTTCCGCACGGCGGGGGTGCGGCCCGCCGACGTACAGGTCGCCCAGTTGCAGGACACGGACAGCGGCTCGGAGCTGATCCACCTGGCGGAGACCGGACTCTGCGGCCACGGCGAGCAGGAGGAACTGCTGGCCGACGGGGCCACCGAGCCCCTGGGCCGGATACCGGTCAACACCGACGGCGGCTGTCTGGCCGGCGGGGAACCCGTCGGCGCCTCCGGGCTGCGTCAGTTCCACGAGGTCGTACGACAGTTGCAGGGCCGGGCGCCCGGTGTGCAGGTGCCGGGCGCTCCCCGGGTGGGCTTCACCCATGTGTACGGGGCGCCCGGGATCAGCGCCTGCTCGGTCCTGACGGTGTGAGAGGCGGCGAGCAGAACATGCGGCACGGTGACAGAACCGCCCTGGTGACCGGCGGGGCACGCGGAATCGGCCTGGAGATCGGCCGACAGCTCGCCGACCGGGGACTACGGGTCCTGGTCGGGGCACGGAAACGGGCGGCGGCCGAGGAGGCGTGCCGTGCCATCGGCCCGGCCGCGCTGCCCCTGGCCCTGGACGTGACCTCCGCGCGGAGCGTCAGCGAAGCGGTCCGGGAGGCACGGGAGCTGACCGGCGGGATCGACGTCCTGGTGAACAACGCCGGAGTGTCCCTGGACGGGGAACTGCGGCCCCCGTACGTCGACGAGGGCCTCCTGCGCGCGACCCTGGACACGAACCTCACCGGCGCCTGGCGCGTGCTGGAAGCCCTTGTCCCGGACATGGTGGAAGCCGGCTACGGCCGGGTCGTCAACGTCACCAGCTCGTACGGTTCGCTGGCACTGATGGACTCCGGGCGGCACCCCGCCTACCGGATCTCCAAGACGGCGCTCAACGCCCTGACCCGTATGCTCGCGGCCGAGCTGGCCGGCACGGGCGTCCTGGTCAACGCCGCCGACCCCGGCTGGACCCGCAGTGGCATGGGCGGCCCGTCCGCCCCGCGCGGGCCGGAGGAGGGTGCGGACACCCCGGTCTGGCTGGCGACCCTTCCCGAGGGCGACGGGACGACGGGCGGGCTGTTCGCCGACCGCAGGCCACTGCCCTGGTGAACCGCCTCAGTACTGCCCTGCTGAACCGCCTCAGCTCTGAGCCGTGGCCGGCTTCGCGGGGTTCTGCTCGGTGGCGACGATGCGCAGCGCCAACGCCCTGACCGCCTCCAGCACGGACCGGGAGGGCAGCTGGGACAGCGGTCCTCCCTCCGCCCGCAGCGCGGTGACGAGCATGGTCGTACTGATCAGCGTGCGGACCGCGAGTGCCTGTGCCGCGTGCCGGGCCTTGGCCGCCCGGGGGCTGCGGGTGGTGCCCTCGGGCAGATAGTCGTAGCCGCGCTGGACGTGGCGCTGCTCGAACTCGTCCCGCAGCGCCTTGACGCTGCCGTTGGCCGAGGCGACCTGGACCTGGTACAGGCGGGCCTCGTCCGGATTCCGCTCCACCCAGTCCCACACGGCGTCGATGACACGGATCAGACCCTCCGCGTCACCCGGCTCGGACTCCGGCCGGGCCGCCTCCACGACCGCGTTCAGCTGGTCGAAGACCCGGCGCATGGCGAGTTCGAGCAGCTCCTCCTTGCCGTCGAAGTGGTAGTAGACGGCCGTCGGCACCACCTGGGCCTCGTCCGCGATGTCCTGGATGCTGGTCTCCGCGAACCCGTTGCGGCCGAACACCCGCACCGCGGCGGTGATGATGTGCTGCCGCCGCGAGGGCCGGTGGGCGGGTTGCTTGCCGTTCTTCGTGGTGGCCATCATGCTCCCTGCCGACTGCCGTGAACCCGCGTCCGTGGGCCCTGCGTACTGACCATTCTATCCAGTAACTCCCATCGCCCGTCGGCATAATTCCTGCTGCTTATGGGGCTCCGGGGCACTCGGGTCCCGGCATACTTGACATCATGACGACCTCCCGGACCCGCGCCGCTCACCGTCCGTCACGCAAGCAGTGGGTGATCGAAGCAGCCACCGAGCTGTTCGCCACCCAGCCGCCGGACGAGGTGACGGTGGCCGACATCGCCGCTCGCGCGGAGATGACCTCGGCAGCGGTGTACTACCACTTCTCCTCCAAGGACCAGGTCCTGGCAGAGGGGATGCGGGTGTTCGCCGCCGCGCTGCGCGAGCAGTTGCACGCGATCACGGAGGCCCACGAGCCCGGCTCGGACATCGGAGCGGCGGTCACCACGCTGCTGGCCTGGATGGGCGAACACCGGTCCGCCGCCACCGTGTTCTTCGTGTCGTCGGCCGGCATGAGCCAGGACGCGGAAGCGCTGCGCCAGGAGAGCCGTACGGAGTTGGTGGACGAGCTGATGCGGTTGATCCGCAAGGCCCGCGAGTCCGTCTCCGACGCCGAGGCGGCGGTGATCAGCCTGGGCCTGCTGGCGCTGCTGGAGACCGCGGCGATCTCACAGGTCCGGGGCGACGACGTCTACCGGTCGCTGGGCCACCGCTCCTTCGTCCGCGAGGTCGGCGATCTCTCGGAGCGGATCGCCGACCCGGCCATATAGAACCCCGATCACACCAACAGGCGGAGGGGCTTGCTCAGCAGCTCACCGACCGTGCGCAGATATTCGGCGGCGGGTGCCCCGTCGACGGCACGGTGGTCGAAGGTGAGGCTCAGCGTGAGCACCCGCGTCCGCAGCGGTCTGTCGTCCACCCACTCCACGCCGTCCCTGAGCCGGCCCACCCCGAGGATCGCGACGTTGCCGGGGTTGATCACGGGGGTGAAGAAGTCGACGCCGTATCCACCGAGCGAGGTGACGGTGAAGGTGGCGCCTTCCAGCTGGGCGGGGGAGATCCGCCCCTCGCGCGCGGCCTGGGCCAGGTCCCTCGACCGGCGGGCCATCTCGGGCAGCGGCAGCGTCACCGCGTCCTCGATCACGGGGACCATGAGGCCGCCCGGAACGGCCACCGCGAAGCCCAGATGGATGCCGCCGAGCAGATGAACACCGTCCTCCCGCACCGTCGCGTTGAGCAGGGGATGCTCGCGCAGGGCCAGGGCGGCGGCCTTCAGCAGGAAGTCGTTGAGGCTGGGCACCGGCAGGTCACTGTCGGCCCACTCCTCCTTGAGCCGGTCCCGCAGGGACACCACGGCGTCCATCCGCACCTCGTAGCCGTGCGTCAGCTGTGCCATCTCCTGGAGGCTGGCGTGCATCCTGCGGGCGATGGTGCCGCGCATCCCGGTGAGCGGGAGGACGTCGCCGGGCTGAGGGGCCGCGTTGCAGCGAACGGGCGTAGGAACGACGGCGTCGAGGTCGGAGCGGCGGATCCGGCCGCCGGGCCCGGTGCCGTTCACGCCGGAGAGGTCGATGCCTCGTTCCTTCGCCAGCTTGCGGACCAGCGGCGAGGAAGGAGTGCCGCCCGGCTGGACCGGTGCGCCGAGGTCGCCGGGGAGGGCCGCGAGGAACTCCTCCACGTCCTCGGAGACGATCCGGCCGACCGGCCCCGTGCCGCGTACGGCGGTGAGGTCCACGTCGGCAGCGGCGGCGACCCGCCGGGCGTTCGGTGAGGACAGAAGCCGGCCGGCGGTGCCGTTGAGGCCGGACGCCGCGGCGGGACCGCCGGCGTGGGTGGCCGCACCGGTGCCGGTGCGGGCAGGCGCGGCGGCCGTATCCGCACCGCCGCTGTCCAGGGCAGACGCGGCGGCCGCACCCGCACTGGACCCGGACCCGGCGGGCATCGGCGTACCCGCCGGGCCCGGTGGCTGCTCGCCCTCGGCCAGCAGCCAGCCGATGAGGGCCCCGGTCGGCACGGTGGCGCCCGCCGGGACCACCGGGTGGAACAGTCCCCCGGCCTCCGCCTCGACGTCCACGTCGACCTTGTCGGTGGCCAGCCGCAGCAGTGCGTCGCCCTCCGCGACGGCCGCGCCGGTGGGCACCAGCCATTCGTCGATCGTGCCTTCCTGCATGGTCAGGCCGATCTTCGGGAGCAGAACCTCGACCGCCACGTCGGTCACGACCTTTCGAGGAGGCGCCGGCAGCCCTGGGCGATGCGGGCGCGATCGGGCACGTACGCCTTCTCCAGGACCGGGGAGAAGGGCACCGGGGAGAAGGGGGCGCCGATGCGCAGGACCGGCGCGTCCAGGTAGTCGAAGACCGCGTCCTGGATCTGGGCGGCGATCTCCGCGCCGAGCCCGCCGAAGGTGACGGCCTCGTGCACCACGAGCACCCGGTTGGTGCGGCGGACGGAGGCGAACATCGTCTCGGTGTCCAGCGGCTGCACGGTGCGGGGGTCGATCACCTCGATCTCCACGCCCTCGGCGGCGAGTTCGTCGGCCGCGGCCAGGGCCTCCCCCACCATGCGGCCGAGGGCTATCACGGTGACGTCGGAGCCCTGCCGCGCGGTGTGCGCCTGGCCCAGCGGGATGCCGTAGATCTCCTCGGGCACCTCGCTGGTGCTGCCGAGCAGGACCTTGTTGAGCATGACGACGACCGGGTTGTCGTCCCGGATGGCAGAGACGGTCAGGCCCTTGGCGGTGTAGGCGTCGCTGGGCATGACCACCTTGAGGCCGGGCACGTGGGCCAGCCAGGCCTCCAGGCTCTGACTGTGCTGGGCGGCGGCACCGAGGCCGGCGCCGGAGGCGGTGGTGATGGTGAGCGGCACGGACAACGCGCCGCCGAACATGTACTTCATCTTCGCCGCCTGGTTGACGATCTGGTCGAGGCAGACGCCGATGAAGTCCATGAACATCAGGTCGACGACGGGGCGCAGCCCCCGGGCGGCGGCTCCCACGCCGAGGCCGACCAGGGCGGCCTCGGAGATCGGGGTGTCGATCATGCGACGGGGGCCGAACTCGTCGAGCAGGTTGTCGAACATGCGGAACACGCCGCCGTATCCGGCCACGTCCTCGCCGGCGACAAAGACGTTCTCGTCCTCGCGCATGGCCTGCGCGAGACCCTCGTTGAAGGCCTTGACGTAGGTGAGTTTGCGCGTGGCGACGGTCGGTGTCTTGGTGGTGGTCATGGCGGTCATCCCGAGTAGACGTTGAGCAGCAGGTCGGCGGGGTCGGGCAGCGGGCTCGCCTCGGCGTACGCGATGGCCTCGGCGATCTCGTCGCGGGTGCGCCGCCATACGTCGTCCAGCTCCGCACGGGTCGCGGTGCCGTCGGCGACGGCCCGGGTCTCGAGCAGGTCGATGGGGTCGCGGGACTTCCACTCGGCGACCTCCTCGTCCGAGCGGTAGGGATGACGCAGGCCCTTGACGCCCTGGTGGTCGTAGAAGCGGTAGGTCTTGGCCTCGATCATCATCGGGCCCGCGCCGGCCCGGGCCCGTTCGACGGCCTCGGTGGCGGCGCGGTGGACGGCGACCGCGTCCATGCCGTCGACGATCACGCTGGGCATGCCGTAGGCGGCGGCCCGGTCGGCGACATCGGTGATCAGCATGTGCGCGGACTGCGGGGTGAACTCGGCGTAGCCGTTGTTCTCGCAGATGAACACCACGGGCAGGCCGAGGATCGCGGCCATGTTGGCGCCCTCGTGGAAGGCGCCGATGTTGGTGGCGCCGTCACCGAAGAAGGTCACGGCGACGCTGTCCTCGCCCTTGTACCGGGCGGCGAAGGCGGCGCCCACGGCGATCGGGACGCCCGCCCCGACGATGCCGTTGGCGCCGAGCATGCCGCGGGTGAGGTCGTTGATGTGCATGCTTCCGCCGCGGCCGAGGCAGGCGCCGGTGACCCGGCCGTACAGCTCGGCGTACATCTCGCGGAAGCCGACGCCCTTGGCCACGGCGTGCCCGTGGCCTCGGTGGGTGGAGGTGATCTGGTCGTCGTCGCGCAGGGCCGCCATCACACCGGCGGCGACGGCTTCCTGGCCGACATAGAGGTGCAGGAAGCCGGGCAGTTTGCCGGCCTCCATGAGCTTTCCCGCTTCGGTCTCGAACAGCCGGATGCGCACCATGCGCTCGTGCAGGTCCTTGATGACCTGCGCGGATGCTTGGTGTGTGGTCTTCGCGGCCGACTTCCGCGGTGCTTTTTGAACCATCGTCCGCCCCTTCGCCCCGTTGCGAGGTTTCCAACTGATCGGACTTTCTGTTGCCGGTCTACAGTAACCAGCAGAGCGCACCTTACTGAAGAGGTTCTCTAATTACTACGGGCCGGGTTCAACGGGTCTCCTGTTCACCGCCTCGCCGGTCCGCCAGTTCGAGGACGTTGCCCTCCGGATCCACCCAGAAGCTGATCCGCCGGTCCCGCGCCACCACGACGATCGGGGACGACAGCGGCCGGGCACCGGCGGCCGGCAGTGCGGCGACGACCGGCACGATGTCGTCGAAGTGAAAGGTGACATAGGACAAGCCGCGGCGTGCGGCCAGCGGTACGGCCGACGGCCGCGCATCCGCAGCCGCATCCGCATCCGCATCCGCATCCGCATCCGCATCCGCCCGAAGTCGTATCAGCTTGATCCGGCCCCCGGACGGCACCTGAAGCCAGACGACCAACAGGGGCCCGCCCAATCCGGCCGGGCCGCCGATCTCGTGCGGGATGTGCGAGTGGTGCACCGGAACGCAGCCGAGCACTTCGCGATAGAAGCGCTCCAACACCTCCAGGTCGCGCACCACGACACCGACCTCGAAGGGCTGGGTCATCGCCACTTCTCGGGACACCCGAGCCGGCTCGGCCATCTCATCGACCACTGGACCCCTTCCGCCTACTCGCCACCCGCACCCACCCTTCAGCTGGAGCCGATCCCCAGAAAGATCGAGCTGAGCGGGGGTTACCCTCGCGACAGAAAGCGGAGGTGACCTGCGGAATGCCGCACAGCCAAACTTCGGCACTTTCTATTGACACACAACACTAACTCCTGTTGTTGTGGCGGTCGCAGTGGAGCTGTAGCACAGGAACCCTTCACCAGCTCGCGGCTGGGAGGATTGAGGACATCGTGGTCCAGATCTCACCGGAGACCCGAGCGGCAGGCGACGAGCGCCCCTTGCCGCCCCCCGCCCCGGAATACCACTCATGGATCGGCCAGGACCGCTCCAGCGATGCCGCGGGCAAGGCGATGCGGCAGGACGCGGCCGACCTTGCCGAGCGTGTCATCGAGCACTACCGGAACAACACGACGCATGAGGCCGAGGAGCAGTGGACGGAACCCGTCGACAACTACCTCGACGTCGACCGCTGGCTGCGTGAGATGGACGCCGTCCACCGGAGCGTCCCGCTGCCGCTCGCCATGTCGTCCGAGCTCCCCAAGCCCGGGACCTACAAGGCACTGGACGTGCTCGGCATCCCCATCCTGATCACCCGGGACCGCCAGGGCGCAGTCCACGCGATGATCAACGCCTGCCGGCACCGTGGCGCCGAGCTCGTCGAACCGGGCTGCGGCGTGGCGAAGCGGATCACCTGCCCATACCACGCCTGGTCCTACGACCTGTCGGGGGAACTGCGCGGCGTGTACGCCGAGAAGACCTTCGGCGACGTACCGCGCGAGAAGCGCAGCCTGATCCAGCTCCCCGTCGGTGAGCGCGCCGGCATCGTCTTCGTATCGCTCGATCCGAACGCCGAGCACGACCTGGACGCCTGGCTGGGAGATCTGCAGCCACTGCTGGAGGGGCTCCGCTTCGCGGACTGCCACCACTACGCGACCCGAGAGCTGACCAGCCCGAACTGGAAGGTCACCCTCGACGGGTACCTGGAGACGTACCACTTCGCCTCGCTGCACACGAAGACGGTCTTCGAGACGAACTTCTCCAACATGATGGCCCACGACACGTGGGGGCCCCACCAGCGCCTCGGTGCGGCCCTGCGGCCCGTCGCCGACGTGGTGGATCTTCCTCCGGACGAGCGCGACCCCGGCGATGTCGTCGGGGCCATCTACTGGCTCTTCCCCGGCCTGGCCATCGCCGGTACGTGGCGCAACAAGATCGCCGTCTCCATCGTGATCCCCCGGACGGCCACCGAATCGGTGACCCAGCAGATCGTCCTGCTGCGCGAGCCAGCCGTCACCGAGGAGGAGCGGCACGCCGCCGACCAGTTCGGCGAGTGGTTCTACGAGGTGGTCCGCGACGAGGACTACGCGACCACCTACGGAGTGCAGCGGGGCCTGAAGGCCCTCGCCGGGACCGACTTCGTCTTCGGACGCAATGAACCCGGACTGCAGCACTTCCACCGCACCATCCACCGCCTCCTGGACGAAGCGTCCAGATGACGAACCCTCAGAAACCGCAGGAGAACAGCATGGTGGCTACGGGCAGCCTCGACGGACGTGTCGCGGTGATCACGGGCAGTACGCGCAGTATCGGCCGCGCCATCGCCGAGGCCTTCCTGGCCGACGGAGCCACGGTCGTGCTCAGCGGCCGCTCCGAGATCAAGGGCAAGCAGGCCCTGGAAGAACTCCAGGCAGGCGACAAGGCCGTCTTCCACTCCTGCGACTCGAGCCGCCAGTCGGACATCGAGGCACTGGTCGACTGGACGGTCGAGCGCTTCGGCCGACTGGACGTCATGGTCAACAACGTCGGAGGCACCGAGGGCTTCGCCCCGGTCCACGAGCTGAGTGACGAGGCGTGGCACAAGGCGCTCGACCTCAACCTCAACGCCTACTTCTACGGCACCCGCCGTGCGCTGAAACCCATGCTGGAAGGTGGCTGGGGCCGGGTCATCAACATCTCCTCGGTCGAGGGCAAGCAGGCCAACAAGCCCGCGATCAGCCACTACATCACCAACAAGCACGCCATCCACGGTCTGACCAAGGCGACCGCCTTCGAGTACGGCACCATGGGCATCACCTGCAACGCGATCTGCCCCGGCGCCGTCGACACCGACCTGATGCGGGCCGCCGGGCCGGCCGCGGCCGAGGCCGAGGGCATCTCGTACGAGGAGTGGCTGGGCCGGTTCGCCGAGCACGCCGCCACCAAGAAGATCACCACCGTGGAGCAGATCGCGGGCCTCGCCTCGCTGCTCGCCAGCGACGCCGGCGCGGGCATCACGGGCACGCTGATCAGCGTCGACGGCGGAACGGCGCAGTGGTGAGCGCCGGAACGGACGGCGGGAGCCCCCTCGCCATGAAGCACTGGATCACCGACTGGCAGCGCAGCGAGCGACTGCCCCACTACACCCGGGCCAACGCGGGCGAAACCCTTCCGGAGCCGGCCAGCCCGCTGGGCTGGACCCTGGTATGGGGGCGCGGCCTGCAGGGCTGGCGTCGCGGTTTCGTCGAGTTCGGCATCTACCGCGGGGACGAGATCAGCGGCCCTCGCCCTCCGTTCGTCGGAATCTTCGGCGGTTACTTCTACCTCAACCTGTCGCACCTGCGGCTGTTCGGCATCCGCATGGGGCAGACCGCGGACCAGATCGACACCGCCTTCGTGGGCCAGCGCTCCGACACGCCGGTGTACGTGCCGCACCCCGACGACCTGGACGCGGAACTGACGGCCAAGGCCACAGCGACGCTGCAGGGGATGCTCGGCCAGGCCGGCTACCCGGAGGGCGACGCCGACCATGAGCGGCTGCGCCGTATCAGGCGCGAGCGACCCGACCTGGCGTCCCTGTCCGACGTCGAGTTGGTGGCCTACGCCCGCTCGTTGCTGGCCGACGTGGAGACGACCTTCCAACGGCATGTCGAGTCCTCGCTGCCCGCGTCCGTCGGGCCGGCGATCCTCGGACCGCTGTGTGCGAGCGTCGACCGTCCCGGCGCGATGCTCGACCTCATCGGCGGGCTGGGAGGCGTGGACTCCGCCTCTCCGTCAACCGGGCTGTGGACGCTGTCCCGCCAGGTGGTGGCCTCGGCGGAGCTGACAGCTCTGTTCGACCGGGGTCCGGCCGCGGTGCAGCAGGCCCTCGAAGGGGCGACCGGAGACGTCAAGGCGTTCCGTGACTCCTTCGACGAGTTCATCGCCGAGTCCGGCGACCGCGGCCCCAACGAGTGGGACATCCACGCGCTGTCCTGGGAGGCGGCGCCGGTCCAGGCGCTGGCTCTGGTCGATCGGATCCGGCACACCTCCGACGACAACTCTCCGGCCGCGCGTCACCGCAGGCTGACCGAGCGCCGCGAACAACTCGCGGCGGAGATCCGAGCGGCCCTCCCCGAGGACACTCGGCCGATGTTCGACGCCGGCATGCACGCTTCCCAGGTGTGGATCCCGGCACGTGAGCGGACCAAGGCCAACTGTGTGACCGTCATCAACGAAATCCGCATGACGGTAAGGGAGCTGGGTCGTCGCGGAGTCGAGGCGGGACGCTTCGCCGAGCCCGAGGACGTGATGATGCTGCTGGAGACGGAGCTCGACGACTATGTCGCCGACCCGGGCGGCTTCGAGCCCGTCATCGCCCAGCGGCTTCAGGAATACGCCGGGCTGCGCAAGCTGGAACCGCCGTTCTTCGTCGCACAGGACGCACAGACCGAGATCGACGGCTGGCCGCGGCGCAGCGAGGATGGTGTCGCGATCGCCGCCGAGGGCGATGTGCTGACGGGCGTCGGCGGAAGTCACGGCGCCTACACCGGCAGGGTGCGGGTGGTCACCGACCCGGCCTCGTGCGAGGCGCTGGAGCCGGGCGAGGTGTTGGTGGCGCCGATCACGGACGCGGCCTGGACCCCGCTGTTCCTCGTGGCAGGAGCAGCTGTCGTGGACGTGGGCGCGCTCAACAGCCACGCCGTCGTGGTCTGCCGCGAACTCGGAATCCCGGCCGTCATCTCCGTCGAGGGCGGTACACGGCGGCTGCGGGACGGCATGGTGATCACGGTCGACGGCGAGAAGGGCACGGTCACCGTGGACGGCGTCCCAGCGGCACTCGGCATCTGAGCAACCATGGGCCCGTCGCTCCTTCCTGGCAGAGGGGCGGCGGGCCCACGGTCATGAGCCATGGCCGTGGAAGGGGAAAGGACCACCGTGTCAGAGGAAATCATCGTCGCCGGCTGGATGGACTACGAGCCCGCGGACCGCGACACGATGCTCAGGCACCTCGTCGAAGTCGGGAAGCGCACCCGCGAGGAAGAGCCCGGCTGCCTGGACTACGCCATGACGGCGGACCCCACGGACGGCCGCCGGATCCGGGTGTTCGAGCGGTGGGTGTCCCAGCAGGCCCTCGACGAGCACTTCGCCACCCCGCACATCAAGGACTTCCGGACCGCCGTGGCCGGACTGACCCGGTTGGGGGTCTCCCTGCAGGCACATACGGTCGCCGCGTCGCGGCCCATGCGCTGACCGCGGTCCCGGCCCGTGCGACGAACGGCGCCCGCGTCGCGGGCGCCGTTCGTCGTTCAGTCGTCAGTCATTCAGCCGGACCAGCATCTTGCCGACGTTGCCGCCCCGCAGCAGGGACAGCAGGGCTTCCGCCGCGTTCTCCAGGCCGTCCACGACCGTCTCGCGCGCGGTGATCCGGCCCTCGGCGAGCCAGCCCGCGACCCGCCGCTCGAACTCCGGCCGCAGGTCGTCGTGGTCACGGACGATGAATCCGCGCAGAGTCAGCCGCTTGAGGACCGCCTGGATCAACTGGTTGATGTCGGCGGACCGTCCGTCGCCGCCGAACTGCGACATCATGCCGCACAGGGCGACCCGGCCACCGGTGCGCAGCGCGTGCAGCGCGGCGGCGAGCTGCTCACCGCCGACGTTGTCGAAGTACACGTCGATGCCGTCGGGTGCCAGCCGGGCCAGGGCGTCGCGCACGGGCTCGGCGCGGTAGTCCGCGGCGGCGTCGTAGCCGAACTCCTTCACCAGCAGGGCGCACTTGTCCGGTCCCCCGGCGGTCCCGATCACGCGGTCCGCGCCCAGCAGGCGCGCGAACTGGCCGGCGGCGGTGCCGACGGCGCCGGCCGCCGCCGACACGAGGACGGTGTCGCCCGGACGCAGCTGCGCGATCCGGGTCAGGCCCACGTACGCGGTGAACCCGGTCTGGCCGAGCAGGCCCAGCCAGGTGGGCAGCGGGGCGAGTCGGGGGTCGATGCGACCGGCGCCGTCGGTGTCCGCCGCGTCCAGCACCGCCCGCTCCCGCCAGCCGAGCTGGTGGCGTACGTACGTGCCCGGCGGCACCGAGGCGCAGCGGCTCGCCTCCACGACACCGAGGGCGCGGCCGTCGAGCGGCGAGCCCGGGGTGAAGTTGTGCGTGTAGTGCTTCTCGGTGCTCTCCAGGCGCCCGCGCATGGACGGGTCGACGCTCATGTAGAGGTTGCGCACGAGCAACTGCCCCTCCCCCAGGGGCGGCAGCGGGCGTTCCTCCACGGCGAAGTCACCGGGGAGCGGTTCTCCCTCGGGCCGGCGCACCAGACAGACCACGCGGGTGGTACGGGGCGTCACGGGGTCACTGCTCCGGTTGCCGGGTCGTACGCCGCTGGGCGAGGCGGCCGACCCAGCCGGCCATCTGGAGGTCGGCGTGGCGCAGTTCGCCCGACTGCCACCGGGCCTGGAAGTCGAAGACGCCCCGCGCCCCGGTCGCGGGGTCGGTCACCTCGACCAGTCCGTCCTCGGTGAGCCGGTACACATGCCCGGTCAGTGGGTGGATCACTTGCTTGGACATGGGGGCCTCACTCCTGCACTCGGCGGCGTACGCCGCGCTTGGTCACGGTCACCGGGCCCTCGACCCGGAGCCGGCAGGCGAGCCGGGTCAGGCCGTCCACCGGCCTGCGCAGGGACTCGATGCCCTCGCGCTCCAGCGGGCCCACCGGGGAACAGTTCTCAGCACCTTCCTCGACCTGGACGAAGCAGGTACGGCAGGTGCCCTTGCCGCCGCAGACGGTGGGCCAGCGGTAGCCGAGCCGCTGGGCGGCGGTGAACAGGTCCTCCCCGTCGAGGACTTCGAGTTCGGCGCCGGAGGGCATGACGGCCACCCGGTGGGTCACTTGTCCATCCAGTGGTCGAGCGTCCGGTTGAAGTGGCGGATGCGGCTCTCCTGGTAGTTGGCCAGGGTGATGCCCGGTTTACGCATCGCCTTCAGGCCCTGCTGGACGTAGGGCAGGTTCTCGCAGTCCTGGTCGAAGACGGGTCCGAGGACGCCGAGTTCGGGGATGTCGGCGAAGAGCATGTCCTCGGGCACCCAGCGGATCTTCACCGGGGGCGGTGTCTCCCCGGGCTGCTTCGGGGACGACATGAAGATGATCTCGGCGGTGCAGGAGTCGGGGTCGAGGCCGTGGGGCCGGAACCGGTAGATGATGTTCGACTTGGCGCCGCCCCAGGGGTTGAAGTTGGGAAACAGCAAGTAGTTGATGGCATCGAGCAGTTCGGTGTCCGGGGTCTTCGAGAAGTCCTGCTGCGAGGTGGCCGCCAGTTGCGCGCGCATCCGCTCGGCGAGGACCTGGCGGGCGGTGCCGCCCGGCGGGATCGCCGGCAGTTCGTCACCCTCCCCCATCACCAGGTCACGGCCCTGGGCGGCGGCGTAGAACGACCGCGAGTCGTAGAACGTCTCCAGGACGTCCTCCTCCGTGACGGAGTCCGCCACGTGCGGGCTGGGAGCGCCCTGGATGTTGATCATCCGGCTCCAGTTCGGCTGGTCCGCCATGACGTCGTACTGCGAGTTGGCGTCGGCGAGCCACGGCAGCATCTGCGGGTGGGTGGCGATCACATGGAAGGACTCGATGAACGCGTCCTGCGCGACCTTCCAGTTGCAGGGCAGCACCTTGCCGATGTGCAGCGACTTGTAACGGTTCTCCAGCGGCCAGATGTAGTAGTCGTCGAAGGTGCCGCGGTAGCTGTCGAAGGACTCGGCGTACGGGTCCATGTTGATGAAGACGAAGCCGCGCCAGGTGGCCACCTGGGCCTCGGGCAGGGCGAACTTCTCCGGGGTGACGTGCGGGAAGTCCCAGGCACAGGGCGGGGTCCGCATCGTGCCGTCGAGGTTCCAGGCGAAGCCGTGGAACGAGCAGCGGAACTCGCTGACGTTGCCGCCGCCGGTGCGCAGTTTGCGACCGCGGTGCAGACAGACGTTGACGTAGGCGCGGATCTCGTCGGGGGCCGTGCGCACGACGATGAGGGAGTCGTCACCGATCTCGTAGATCTCGTGGTCGCCGACCTCGGGGATCTCGCTCTCCAGGCAGGCGAACTGCCAGACGCGCCGCCAGACCTGCCGCATCTCGCGTTCGGCCCACTCGCGGGAGGTGAAGCGGGCGGTGTCGATGTCCTCGCTGCCGAGGTGGTCGTTGCGCTCGTACCTCAGGGCCGGGGGAACGGGGCGGCTGTCCTGGTCGAGGTAGTCCTGGACGCTGGGCCCGGGGCACCGGGCCGTGGCCGGCTCCGACGTTTCGTCCATCATCTCTCCTCCGACAGAAACTTTAGAGTGAGTGTAGTTACGGGTTACGGCATGGAGCAACACTCACGCCGGTGAACGACCCTCGCGGCTTCCGTGCCCCACCACGGCATTCACCCGTGAGCCTGGAATTTCTTAGGGAGACCCTCTCCCCAAGTCCGCTGCGACATGTCACACTCCGACCCACTTGAGGCTGTAGTTCCTCAAAAGTTTCTCCCTTCCTGGACGGTCTCTGCCCGTCCCGGCCCCAGCGCCGCGGCGTCCTCGCCCCGGGGCGACACAGAATCGATTCGCCTGAACGGAGCCGACCGCCGCGGACGCGGAAGCGACGCGGGTTTCGGCAGCGCAGGCGACACACCACGGGAGTACTCAACGATGAGTTCCAGACCCCGTCGCGCGGTCCGCCGCGCCCTCACCGCGACCATCCCCGTCACCTCCCTGCTCGCCCTGGCGGCGTGCGGCACCGGCGCCACCCCGGCTGCCGACTCGACGCAGGCGGCGGCGCCCGGCTCCGCAGGCCTGACGGCGGCCCGCGAGGCCCTGGCGAAGTACTCCGAGCGCCCGGACTCGATCTCCGTCACCCAGCCCGTCGGCAAGAAGATCCCCAAGGGCAAGAAGATCGACTTCATCCTCTGCGGCGTCCAGTCCTGCAAGGACCTCGCCGACTTCTTCACCGAGGCCGCCGAGGAACTCGGCTGGGAGGTGAAGCAGATCGCCACCCAGGGCACCCCGGAGTCCGTCCAGGCCGCCTACGAGCAGGCCCTGCGCGACAAGCCGGACGCCGTCGTCGCCTCCGGTTTCCCGCGTGCCGTCTACGCCAAGCAGCTGGCCCGGCTGAAGGACGCCGAGATCCCCGTCATCCAGTCGAACGCCGACGACCTGCTGGGCGACGGCATCTCCCTGCTCAAGAACGGGCCGGACGACGTCGGCGTCCAGGGCGAGATGCTCGCCTCATGGGTGGTGTCGAACAGTGACGCCAAGGCGAACACCGTCTACTTCGACCTTCCGGCGTACACGATCCTCAAGCCCGTCAAGGACTCCTTCGCCGCCAAGTACGAGAAATGGTGCGACGGTTGTGGGCTGGACAACGTCGACGTGCCGATCACCGCGGTGGGCAAGGACATGCCGGACCGTGTGGTGTCGTACCTCCGGTCGCACCCGAAGGTGACCCATGTCGTCTTCTCCCTGGGCCTGCTCAACGTGGGCGTGCCGACCGCGCTGAAGACCGCCGGCATCACCGGCAAGCACATCGTCGTCAACGTCGGTGACGCGCAGAACTACCAGTACATCCAGAGCGGTCTCACCGACGGCGCGATGGCGCTCAACTCCCACGAGACGGCCTGGCTCCAAGCCGACGCGCTGGCCCGGCACTTCACCGGCCAGCCCATGGACGTGGACCAGCAGGCCGCACTGCCCAACATGCTCGTCACCAAGGACAACCTGCCCTCGGCCGACGGCGACTTCCCGATCGTCGAGGACTACCAGGCGCAGTTCAAGGCGCTGTGGGGACTGAGTTGACCGGGCCGGTGCTACGGGTGGCCGCCCTGTCGAAGCGATTCGGCGGCACCCAGGCACTGAAGGACGTCGATCTGGAGGTCTCGCCGGGCGAGATCCACGCCCTGATCGGGCCCAACGGCTCCGGCAAGTCCACCCTCATCAAGATCCTCGCCGGCTACCACCACGCGGAGCCGGGCGCCGTGGCCCAACTCGACGGCGAGCCCTTCGACCTCGGCCAGGTCACGGCTTCCCGCCACGACCGGCTCCGCTTCGTCCACCAGGAGCTGGGGCTGGTCGGCGAGTTGAGCGCCATCGACAATCTCGCGCTCAGCCACGGCTTCGCCCGCACGGCCTTCGGCAACATCCGCTGGCCGGAGATGGAACGGCGGACGAGCGCCCTCGTCGAACGATTCGGCCTCGGCATCGACGTGCGCCGGCCCCTCGCGACGGCGACCCCCGTCCAGCGCACGGTGGTGGCCATCGCCGCCGCACTGCAGGGCTGGGAGGGCCGCCGCGGTGTCCTGGTGCTCGACGAACCCACCGCCGTCCTCCCGCCCGGCGAGGTGGCCCGCCTGTTCGACATCGTGCGGGAGGTCCGCGACGCCGGCGCCGGCGTCCTGTACGTCTCACACCGGATGGACGAGATCTTCGCGCTCGCCGACCGGGTCACCGTGATCCGCGGAGGACGCCGGATCGCCACACTCCCGGTCGCCGAACTCACTCCGCGTGCGCTGGCGGAGCTGATGGCGGGCGAGGAGATGGAGACCGACCACCGTCCCCCGGCCCCTTCCGGTCCCGCCGACCCCGTACTGGAGGTCCGCGACCTGTGGGCCGGGCCCCTGCGGGGAGTCGGCTTCGACCTGGCGAGGGGCGAGCGCCTGGGCATCACGGGCCTGGTCGGCTCCGGCCACGAGATCGTGCCGTACGCGGTGTGCGGGGCCCATGCCGGGCGGGTGAGCGGCAGACTGCGGCTGCCGGAACGCTCCGCGCGGTGGACCCAGGCGCGTGACGCGGACGGCCTGGGCCTTCCCCTGGTCCCGGCGGACCGGGCGGGCGAGGGAGTGATCGGCGACTTCTCGGTCGGCGAGAACCTCACTCTGCCGCTCCTGGACCGGCTGCGCGCCCGTTCCGGGCGGCTGCGCCGACGCCGCGAGTCCGACCTGGCGGAGGACTGGATCCGGCGGGTCGGGGTGCGTACGGCCGGACGCCATCCAGCCGGCGCCCGGATCACCACGCTGAGCGGCGGCAACCAGCAGAAGGTCGTCATGGCCCGCTGTCTGGCCCAGCGCCCGCCGGTGCTGGCGCTGTGCGAACCCACGGCGGGCGTGGACATCGCCACCCGTCTGCAGCTCTACGACCTGATAGAGCGTCAGGCCCGTGAGGGCATGGGCGTTCTCGTGTCCTCCTCCGACACACAGGACCTGCTCGCGCTGTGCACCCGCGTCCTGGTGGTGCGGGACGGCCGGATCGCACGGGAGATCAGCGGCCGGGACATCACCGAGCCCGCGCTCGTGCACGCCATGGAAGGAACCGAGTGACATGACGTCCACCCCGACCCGGGCGGCGGAGCTCCCGCCGTCCGCTCCGAAGAGGTCCGCGGTGTCCGCACCGGGGACACCGGGCCGGCGGGTGGCGGCCGCCCTGTCGTTCCGGAACATCGGCGCCGTGTACGTGTGGCTGGTCATCGTCGTGCTCTTCTCCGTGTGGGCGCCGGACACGTTCCCGACCACCATCACAGTCAAGCAGGTGCTGAACGGCAACGCCGTGGCAGGCCTGGTGGCCCTCAGCGTCGTACCACCGCTGGCCGCGCGGGTCTTCGACCTCTCGATCGCCTACACCATGTCGCTCACCAGCGTGCTGACCGCCTACTTCATGGTCTCCTCCGGACTCGGGCCCGGCACGGCCATCGCCCTGGCGATGACCGCCGCACTGCTGATCGGAGTCGTCAACGGCATCGTGGTGGTGATCCTGCGCGTCGACTCGTTCATCGCCACCCTGGCCACCGGTGCGCTGATCCAGTCGCTGATCACCATGGTCACCAACGACAGCTCGATCACCGGTGTGCAACTGCTCGCCGAGCCGTTCGCGAGCATCGCCCAACTGGACGCGGGCGGCATCACCCTGCCGGTGCTGTATCTGCTGCTCGCCGCGGCCTCCATCTGGTTCCTGCTGGAGCACACCGCCACCGGGCGCCGGTTGTACGCGACCGGTTTCAACGCCGACGCGGCCCGGCTGCAGGGGGTGCGGACCGACCGGCTGCGCTTTCTGACGCTGGTGGCCTCCGCCCTGCTCTCCGGCTTCGCCGGCGTCGTCTTCGCGTCCTCGGTCGGCTCCGGGTCGCCGACCGCGGGCACCCCGTATCTGCTGTCGGCGTACGCCGCCGCGTTCGTCGGGGCGACCCAGTTGCGGGCGGGCCGCTTCAACGCCTGGGGCACGGTCCTCGCGGTCCTCCTGCTCGGCACAGGCATCACGGGGCTCGGGCTCGCCACCAGCGCGCAGTGGGCCGCGAGCCTGTTCACCGGCTCGGTCCTCATCGTGGCGTTGGTCCTCACGGGTGGCCGGATCGCCCTGCCCGCCGTTCTGCGCCGCCGGACGGCGCCCCGGCCGGATATCACTACCGACAAGGAGGTCTGACAATGAAGGCTGTGCAGTACCGACGGGTGGGGCACGCCCCCGAGGTCGTGGAGGTGCCGGTGCCCGAGCCCGGCCCGGGACAGGTTCTGCTGAAGGTGACGGCGGCGGGGCTCTGCCACTCCGATCTGGCGGTGATGGGCTGGCCCGAGGAGCAGTTCCCCTACGTGCTGCCGATGACACTCGGTCACGAGGGTGTCGGGACGGTGGCGGCGGTGGGCGCCGGTGTCGCCGGCCTGGCGGAGGGCGAGGCGGTGGCGGTGTACGGCCCGTGGGGCTGCGGGCGCTGCCACAAGTGCGCCGAGGGCAAGGAGAACTGCTGTCCGCACGCCGCCGGGCTCGGCATCCTGCCGCCGGGGCTCGGCCGGCCCGGTGCCCTGGCGGAGTACGTGCTGGTGGACTCCCCTCGCCACCTGGTGCCGCTGAGCGGAGTCGACCCCGTGCAGGCCGCGCCCCTCACGGACGCCGGACTGACCCCGTATCACGCGATCAGCAGGTCGCTGCCGAAGCTACTGCCCGGCAGCACGGCGGTGGTGATCGGCGTCGGCGGTCTGGGGCATCTCGCCGTGCAGCTGTTGCGCGCGCTGACCCCGGCGCGGGTGGTCGCCCTCGACGTGGGCAAGGAGAAGCTGGAGCTGGCAGCCAAGGTGGGCGCGCACGAGACACTGCTCTCCGACGGCGAGGCGGCCGCGCGGATCCGGGAGATCACCGGCGGTACGGGCGCGGAGGTCGTCCTGGACTTCGTCGGGGCCGAGGCGACCCTGGCCGTGGCCGCCGCGTCGGTGGCGGTTGAGGGCGATGTCACCGTCGTCGGCCTCGGCGGGGGCACTCTGCCCGTCGGCTTCGGGGGCGGGCTGCCGTTCGAGGTGTCGGCCTCCTTCCCCTACTGGGGCAGCCGGACGGAGCTCATGGAGGTCCTCGAACTCGCGCGGCAGGGGCTCGTGACCTCCCACGTCGAGACCTTCACGCTGGAGCAGGCGCCCGAGGCGTACGAGCGTCTGCACGCCGGGGAGATCAGCGGCCGCGCGGTGGTACTCCCGCACGCCTGAGCCACGAACCGTGCAGCGGGCCGGCGCCCGAGTTCCTCGCTCAGGCGCCGGCCCGCTCCTCTGCCGGGTTTCGCACACCCACCACCCGCTCCACGCAGCGCCGGAGCACCGTCAGGAACTCCGGTGTCTCCCATGGCCCCGCATCCACGCGCCCGGTGTCGTCCACGCCCAGGTCCTGCATGTCGTAGCGGCCCCGGCAGTGACCGAGGGTGAAGTAGCAGACCTCGCCGAGGCCGTGCCGCTTGAGGTACAGCACCGGTCGGGGCGCGCTGTCGAGGGCCGCCGTGTCGCCCTCGGCGAAACCGCGGCACGGCCCCGTGTACTCGGCGTGCAGCAGCACCTCCGGCTCCCCGTGCAGCTCGCACACGTACAGCTCGTCGGTGACCGTGAACGGCCCGATCCCGGCGACCAGCGGATGGTCGGGCCGGGTCACCCGCACCTCGTACGGCTCGATCGGCGGGTGGGCCAGGAACTGGCTGCCGAGCACCTGAGCCAGTTCCCCGAGGAGCCGTGGAGTCGTGAACGTCCTCGGCCCGTCACTCGTCGACGGCTCGATCACCGCGTTGGTGCCGTGCAGGGCGAGCCAGCGCCCGCCCCGCTCGACGAACCGGGCCAGCGCGGCCCGTTGCGCCGGGCGGGGCCGGACGTCACAGGTGTAGGTGACCAGCAGGTCGGCCTTGTCGAGGGCGGCCACGCAGTCGTAGTCCTGGTACACCGCCGTGCGCACCCGTGGATGCTCACCGAGCAGCTCCAGCAGCCGCAGCCGCGCGTGGTCGAAGTCGTGCCAGCGGCCGCCGCAGACCATTACGGCGTCCAGGCGGCCGGCCGGGCCCGCCACGGCTCAGTACTGGACGCGGGTGAGCAGCCCGCCGTCCACCACGAGGTTGACCCCGACGCAGAAGGAGCCGGTCCGGCCGAGCAGGAAGGCCACCGCCGCGGCCACGTCCTCCGCGGTGCCGTAGCGGCCGATCGGCAATTTGGCGAGCACCTCCTCGTACACCTCCGGGCGGCTGGTGCGGATGGTCTCCCAGGCGCCGCCGGGGAAGTCGATCGGGCCGGGCGAGACGGTGTTGACGCGGATGCCCTTCGGCGCGAGGGAGTGCGCGAGGGCCGAGGCGTGCTGGACGACGGCCGCCTTGAGCGCGGAGTAGGAGTTCGCTCCGGCCGGGCGCGCGGTGTCGGAGGCGTTGGTGGTGCCGATGGCCACGACGGCGGCCCGGTCGGAGGCCTCCAGGTGCGGCAGGGCCGCCTCGACGAGTCCCGCGAAGGGGATCAGGTCGCCGCGCAGGCTGGCTTCCCAGGAGTCGGGGCCCTTCACGTTGCCCGCCGACACGTTGGACACCAGCAGGTCCAGGCCGCCGAGTTCGGCGGCCGCCCGCTCGACGAAGCCCGCGAGGGCGACCGGGTCGGTGACGTCGACCGCTTCCGCGAACACTGTCGCCCCCTCGCCGCGCAGCTCGGCGGCGGCCTTGGCGAGTCCTTCCTCGCCCCGTGCGCACAGCGCCAGCGCGCAGCCCTCGGCCGCCAGGGTCGTGGCGATCGCCCGCCCGATGCCCCGACTCGCCCCGGTCACCAGCGCCTTCGCGCCTGTCAGTCCCAGATCCATCGATGTCACTCCTTTGTGATTGCCGAAACGGCCACGGTGGCTCCGTTGCCGGGAAGGTCGTTCAAGTACCGGGCAGGTCCTTCGGGTACCGGGAAGGTCCTTCGGGTGCCGGGCAGATGCCTCAGTTGCCGGGAAGCTGCGAGAACGGCGCCCGGTCCGCCCGCGGCTCCGACGGCAGCTTCAGCACCCGCTCGCCGATCAGGTTGCGCTGGATCTGATCGGTGCCTCCGGCCAGCCGGTAGCCGGGGGCGCCGAGCAGATGCTGTGTCCAGGCAAAGGTGCCCGGTTCCCCGGTGTCGGCGCTGATCCGCGCCCCCATCAGCTCGGCCGCGACCTGTCCGGTGCGGGTGAGCAGGTCGGAGGCCATGAGCTTGGTCAACGACGCCTCCGGTCCCGGCCGACCGCCGGCGGCGCTCGTCCTGGCCACCCGGTCCACGGTGGCCGCGCGCAGGGCGGCACGTACGTACAGGTCGGCCAGGCGCTGGCGGACCAGCGGATCCGAGGTGCGGCCGAGGGAGCGTGCGAGTGCGAGCACGTCGGAGAAGGTGCCGCCCTTGCGGCGGTTGCCGCTGCCGGAGGCGGTCCGTTCGAAGGCGAGGGTGGTGGTGGCGACCTCCCAGCCTTGGCCCGGGCTCCCGATCCGGAGCCGGTCCGGGACGCGTACGCCGCTGAGGAACACCTCGTTGAAGGAGGCGCCGCCGCTCATCTGGCGGATGGGACGTACCTCCACACCGGTGGCGTCCATCGGGACAAGGAAGGCGGTGATGCCGGCCTGTTTGACGACGTCCGGGTCGGTGCGGGCGAGCAGCAGGCCGTAGTCGGCGAACTGGGCTCCCGAGGTCCACACCTTCTGACCGTCGATGAGCCACTCGCCCCCGTCCTCCTGTCGGGCGCGGGTGCGCAGGGCCGCGAGGTCGGATCCGGCACCGGGCTCGCTGAAGAGCTGACAGGCCAGCAGGTCGGTACGCAGGAACGCGCGTGCGTGGTCGTGGAGTTGCTCGGCCGTCCCGAACAGGGAGACGGCCATCGCGACCAGGCGCACGGTGACGCTGATCAGCTCGGTGGACGGCGGCACCTCGAAGGCGGACTCCTCCTCGGCGAAGGCCGCCACATGGGCGGCGGTCAGGCCCGCGCCGCCCTTGTCCAGGGGGAGGGTCAGCGCCTGGTACCCGGCGTCGAAGCGGGCCCGCTGGTAGGCGCGGCAGCGCTCCAGCAGCAGGCGTTCCTCGTCCTCGGGGAGGTTGTGGAACACGGCGAGATCGGCGGCCTCTCCGGCGGACTCCGGCGTCCGCGCCGGTTCGAGCACGGTGGCCAGCCACTGCCGGACCTGTGTACGCCATGCGTCCGGATCGGGCTGGGACATGGCTCCTCCTCGGTCACTTACCAGACGACAGATTCAGTAACGGGGATCGGGAGGTAGGCCTCCCTGACCGCTGAGCCATGCGGGAATGGCTCATCTGGGGATCAGAGTGTTCCGTACTTTCTTGATAAACGCTACAGTCTCCGCATCCCCTCTCCCCTCGAATCGGGTGAGGGCCCCAGGAGCCGCCGGAGGAGCCATGTCGCTGCTGCCACTCGACCGTCGCGCCCAGGAGACACCCGACGAGCCCGCCCTGGCGGACGACCTGGGCGTGCTGTCCTGGTCCGGCCTCGCCGACCAGGTGGCCCGGGCGTCGGCACGGCTGCTGGAGTTCGCGCCCGGCCCCGACGACCGGGTCGCCGTCCTCGGCGACAACGCGATCCCGACACTGGTGGCCCATCTGGCGGGCCTGCGCGCCGGAGTGGGGACAGTGGCCACGTCCCGGAACCTCACGTCGGGCGAGCTCGTCGACCAGATCATCGACGCGGGCGTGACCGGGATCATCGCCGGCCCCGCCGGTGGCGGTGCCGCCCTCGACGCGGCCCGGGAACTGGGCCTGCCGCTGGTACTGCACGGCACCCCGGCGGTCGGGCACGCCTTCGACTGGGACCTGTGGCTGGCGGCCGCGGCCGCCGGGCGGGAGGTCCCGACGGACCGGCCCGCCCGGCCTCCGCTCGTCTACACCTCGGGAACCACCGGACGGGCGCGCGGCACCGAGGTGCGCTGGGTGAACGGCCCGGTCGCCGACAGCTCCGCCTACCTCGCCGCGATGGCCGCCCGGCCCGGATTCCCGCCGGGCGCGCACCTGGTGTGCGGCCCCCTGCAGCACAACGCACCACTGACCTCCCTGCGGCACCTGGCGGCCGGTGAGCCGGTGGTCGTCCTCGGCCGATACGACGCGGAGACGTTCCTCAGCCGGGTACGGAAGTGGCGGGTCTCCTCGACGGTGATGGTGCCCACCCACTTCCAACGGCTGCTCGCCCTCCCCGAAGAGGTCCGCGCCCGGTACGACGTCTCCAGCCTGCGGCAGGTCTCCCACACCGGCTCCGCGTGTCCGCCGGACGTGAAGCGAGCCATGATCGAGTGGTTCGGTCCGGTGCTGACCGAGTCGTACGGGGCCAGCGAAGCGGGAACCGTGGCCCGCATCAGCAGCGAGGAGTGGCTGGCGCACCCGGGCTCGGTCGGGCGCGTCCGGCCCCCGTTCGAGGTCCTGGTCACCGATGACGACGGCCGACCGCTGCCGCCCGGCGAGCGCGGGCTGCTGGCCTTCCGGGCACCCGAGGACCAGGGCGTCCGCTACCACGCGGACCCGGACAAGACCAGGTCCGCCTATCTCTCCCCCGGCGTCTTCACGCTCGGCGACATCGGCTACGTCGACGGAGACGGCTACATCTTCATCACCGACCGGGCCGCGGACGTCGTGGTCTCCGGCGGGGTCAACCTCTACCCGGCCGAGAGCGAGGCCGTACTGCGGCAGCACCCGGCGGTCGCCGAGATCGCGGTCATCGGTGTGCCCGACCCGGACTTCGGCGAGTCGCTGCGGGCGCTGGTCGTGGTGACGGGGGACGAGCCGCCGGCCGACGAGCTGGACCGGTTCTGCCGCGAGCGCCTCGCCACCCACAAGTGCCCGAAGTCGTACGAGTTCGTTCCCGAGCTGCTGCGCAACGCGATGGGCAAGCTCGACAAACGCGCGATGCGCCGCCCCTACTGGAGCTCGGAACGGACCATCGCCGGCTGAGCCGACCCGCCCGCCCTCCCCTCATACGTACGAAGGACCATCCATGACCGAACTCCTCCTCATCCGGCACGGCCTCCCCCTGGCGGGCGTGTTCGACCCGGGGCTGTCGCCGGAGGGCACCGCTCAGGCCGAGCGCCTCGCCGCCTGGCTCGGGCACGAGGGCCTCGACGCGCTGTACGTGAGCCCGTTCCGGCGGGCCCGCGAGACCGTGGCACCTCTGGAACGGCTCACCGGCATGACCGCCACCGTCCTCGACGACCTGCGCGAGTGGGACACCGACGTGACTCAGCCCTATACGCCACCGGAGCAGATCGGCACCGACGATCCCCGGGCGGCGGCGCTCGCCGAGGGCCGCTACGAGGACTTCGTGCCCGATCTGGACTGGGACGCCTTTCGCGCGCGAGCCGTGCGGGCCATGGACACCATCCTCGACGCCCATCCCGGCGGGCGGGTCGCGGCCGTGTGCCACGGCGGCATCACCAACACCTATCTGGCGACGGTGCTCGGCCTGCCCACGATGTTCTGGTTCCACCCCGACTACACGTCCGTCAGCCGGGTTCGGCGCATGCCCGGCGGCCGGATCGTTCCGCACTCCGTGAACGAGACGGCCCACATGATCGCCGATCGCGCCGTCGACGCGGTCGCCTGACCCCGTCCCACTCCCCAGGAGGTCCCGGCCATGCCCGGATCCGTCATCGTCGCCGGAGCGAGAACTCCCATCGGCAGGCTGATGGGTGCCCTGAGCACCGTGTCCGCGGTCGACCTCGGCGCCCACGCCATCGGCGCGGCACTGACCGCCGTCCGCCTGGACCCGGCGGCCGTGGAAGCCGTCGTCATGGGCCACGTCGTCCAGGCCGGGGCCGGTCCCAACCCGGCACGGCAGGCCGCGATCCGCGCCGGCATTCCCTTCTCCGTCCCCGCGAGCACCGTCAACAAGCTCTGCCTGTCCGGTCTGCACGCCATCGCCCTGGCCGACCTCATGATCGCCTCCGGCCGTCACGAGGTGGTCGTCGCCGGTGGCATGGAGTCCATGTCGGGCGCCCCGCACCTGCTGCGCGGGGCTCGCACCGGCTGGAAGTACGGTTCGGCGGCGGCGGAGGACGCCCTCGACCGCGACGCCCTCGTCTGCGCCTTCGACGGCGTCTCCATGGGCGCGGCCACCGAGCGCCACCAGCGGCCGTTCGCCCTGACCCGTGAGGAGCAGGACGAGTACAGCGCACTGTCCCATCAACGGGCCGCCGAGGCGCAGGAGTCGGGCGCGTTCACCGGGGAGATCGCCCCCGTCACCGTGGCGGGACGCCGGGGCGAGACGGTGGTGGACACCGACGAGGGCGTACGGCCGGGCAGCACCGCCGAGAGCCTGGGGCGCCTGAAGCCGGCCTTCTCCACCGCCGGCACCATCACCGCGGGCAACTCCTCACAGCTCTCGGACGGCGCCGCGGCCGTCGTCGTGATGAGCGCGGAGCGCGCCCGGCGCGAGGGCCTGTCCCCGCTCGC
This sequence comes from Streptomyces sp. DSM 40750, assembly GCF_024612035.1. Classification (GTDB taxonomy): domain Bacteria; phylum Actinomycetota; class Actinomycetes; order Streptomycetales; family Streptomycetaceae; genus Streptomyces. Next base: position 10,861,869 of record NZ_CP102513.1, on the reverse strand, counting down.
CGAGATCGGCGCCTACGGCACGGTCGCGGGCCCCGACCCCTCGCTGCTCGTCCAGCCGGCCGGCGCGGTCCGCGACGCCCTGTCCCGGGACGGCCGGCTCAAGACCGCCGACCTGGACCTGTTCGAGATCAACGAGGCGTTCGCCGGAGTGGCTCTGGCTTCCGTACGGGAGCTGGGCATCCCGCTGGACAAGGTGAACGTCAACGGCGGAGCGATCGCGCTCGGGCACCCGGTCGGCATGACCGGAGCCCGGCTGGTGCTGACTCTCGCGGCGGAACTGCGGCGGCGCGGAGGCGGCAGCGGAGCGGCGGCCCTGTGCGGGGGCGGCGGCCAGGGCGACGCGCTGTTGCTGCATGTGCCGACGCAGGACTGAACCCCGGAGCCGAACCACCATGAACGATCAACTGCCCCCGGTCGACACGACCCTTGTCGTGGCGACCCGTGTCCCCGCCGCCGACGGCGTCGTCTCCCTCACCCTGCGCCGACCCGACGGCGGGACGCTCGCCGCCTGGACACCGGGCGCCCACATCGACGTACTCCTGGACGGCGAAGACGGCAGCGACGGCGGCGGTCTGATCCGCCAGTACTCCCTGTGCGGAGACCCGGCTGAACGCGGGGCCTGGCAGATCGCCGTGCTGCGTGAGCCGCAGGGCCGCGGCGGCTCCGCGTACGTCCACGACCACCTGCGCGAGGGCACCACCGTGCGGGTCCGCGGACCGCGGAACAACTTCCCGCTGCGCCCCGCCGCCCGCCATCTGTTCATCGCCGGCGGGGTCGGCATCACCCCCATCCTTCCCATGGTCGAGGCCGCCGAGGCCGCTGGGGCCGACTGGAGTCTGCTGTACGGCGGCCGCACCCGTACCTCCATGGCGTTCCTGGACCGCCTCGTCCCGCACGGGGACCGCGTGCTCATCCGTCCGCAGGACGAGTACGGCCTGCTGGACCTCGCCGCCCACCTCGGCGTGCCCGAGGAGGGCACCCTGGTGCACGCCTGTGGTCCCGAACCCTTGTTGCGGGCGGTCCAGGAGCAGTGCGCGGGCTGGCCGCCCGGCACGTTGGGCGTCGAACGGTTCGCCCCGGTACGGACGGCCGCGACCGGCCCGACCGGGGCCTTCGAGCTGGAGCTCGCCCGCTCCGGGCTCACCCTCACCGTGCCGCCGGACCGTTCGGTGCTCGAAACCGTGGAGGAGGCCGGCGTCGCGGTGAACTTCTCCTGCCGGGAAGGCACGTGCGGCACCTGCGAGACCGACGTACTCGACGGCAGGCCCGACCACCGCGACTCGCTGCTGACCGAGGACGAACGGGCCGCAGGAGACACCATGCTCATCTGCGTCTCCCGCTCGTGCGGGCCCCGCCTGGTCCTCGATCTGTGACGGCGATCACTCCCAGTATTTTACTAGGACGTCCTAGTATCCATTCCGTCAGCAGTCCCCCCGCCCTGTCCGGGAAGGCCCCCCATGAGCGATCTGCACCGACCCGCGCATCCTGTCCGCCTGGTCACGGCTTCGGCTCTGTTCGACGGGCATGACGCGTCGATCAACATCATGCGGCGGATCTTCCAGTCCCAGGGCGCCGAGGTGATCCACCTCGGACACAACCGGTCGGTGCGGGAGGTCGTGGACGCGGCGTTGGAGGAGGACGCCCACGGTGTCGCCGTCTCGTCGTACCAGGGCGGGCACGTGGAGTACTTCGAGTACCTGGTCGAGTCACTGCGTGCGCGGGGAGCCGACCACATCCGCGTGGTGGGCGGCGGAGGCGGCGTCATCGTGCCCGAGGAGATCACCCGGCTACGGAACAGCGGGGTGACCATCTTCTCCCCCGAGGACGGCCAGCGGATGGGCCTCGCCGGGATGGTCAACTCGGTCGTGGAGGACTGCGACTTCGACCTCTGGGACGGCAAGCCGACCGACGCCGCCGCCGTACTCGCCGGCGACCGCTTCGCGATCGCCCGCGCCATCACCGGCGCGGAACTGGGCAAGCTGCCCCCGGATCTCCTGGAGCAACTGCGTGCCGCCGCCGCGGCACGGGTCATGCCGGTGCTCGGCATCACCGGCACCGGCGGCTCCGGAAAGTCCTCTCTCACCGATGAACTGGTGCGCCGCTTCCGCGTCGACCAGCAGGACAAGCTGCGCATCGCGGTGCTCGCGGTCGACCCGACCCGCCGCCGCGGCGGCGGGGCACTGCTCGGTGACCGGATCCGCATGAACTCCCTCGACGGGAACCGGGTCTTCTTCCGGAGCCTGGCCACCCGTGGCAGCCACGAGCTGCCCGAGCACCTGTCCGACGTCATCGACGTGGTCAAGGCCGCCGGATTCGACCTGGTGATCGTGGAGACACCGGGCATCGGCCAGGGAGACGCCGCGATCGTGCCGTACGTCGACACCTCGCTGTATGTGATGACACCGGAGTTCGGTGCCGCCTCGCAGTTGGAGAAGATCGACATGCTCGACTTCGCCGACGTCGTGGCGATCAACAAGTTCGAGCGGCGCGGCGCGCACGACGCGCTGCGCGACGTGGGCCGCCAACTGATCCGTAACCGCGAGGCGTTCGGCATGCGGCCCGAGGACATGCCGGTGTACGGCACGTCGGCGGCGACCTTCAACGACGACGGTGTCACCGCGCTCTACCAGCACCTCAAGGCCGGGCTGGCCGAGAAGGGGCTGCCACTGTCCGAGGGCGCGCTGACACCGGCCGGCGTGCGCCACTCCTCCGGCATCCGGCAGGTGGTGCCCGCGGACCGGGTGCGCTACCTCGCCGAGATCACCGACACCGTCCGCGCGTACCACGCCGAGACCGGCCACCTGGCCGAAGCGGCAAGGCGGGTGCAGCGCCTGGAGACGGTCAGCGCCGAACTCGTCGCGGCCGACTCCGACGCGGCCAACGTGCGGTCGCTCCTTCGGGGCGCCCGCGAGCAGCTCCCGCACCACATCACGGAGCAGATCGCGAACTGGCCCGCCGTCATCGCCTCCTACTCCGGAGACGAGCAGGTGGTGAAGGTCCGGGACAAGGAGATCCGCACCAGGCTGACCCGCGAGTCCCTGTCCGGCAGCAAGGTCCCGCGCGTCGCCCTGCCCCGCTTCACCGACCACGGGGAGCTGGTGCGGTTCTGGCGCGGGGAGAACCTGCCCGGCCACTTCCCCTTCACGGCCGGGGTGTTCCCCTTCAAGCGCGACGGCGAGGACCCGGCGCGGATGTTCGCCGGTGAGGGCGATCCGTACCGTACGAACCGCCGCTTCAAGCTGCTCTCCGAGGGCCAACCGGCCACCCGCCTGTCCACCGCCTTCGACTCGGTCACCCTCTACGGCCGTGACCCGGACGAACGCCCCGACATCTACGGCAAGGTCGGCACGTCCGGAGTATCGGTGGCCACGCTGGCGGACATGAAGGCGCTCTACGACGGCTTCGACCTGATCTCGCCCACGACCTCGGTCTCCATGACCATCAACGGACCCGCGCCGACCATCCTGGCGTTCTTCCTCAACACCACCATCGACCAGCAGATGGAAGGGTTCCGAACCGCCGAGGGCCGGGACCCCTCGCCCGAGGAGGCGGCCGAGCTGCGGGCCCACGCGCTCGCCACCGTGCGCGGCACCGTGCAGGCCGACATCCTCAAGGAGGACCAGGGCCAGAACACCTGTCTGTTCTCCACCGAGTTCTCCCTGCGGATGATGGCCGACATCCAGGAGTGGTTCATCGCCCACAAGGTCCGCAACTTCTACTCCGTGTCCATTTCCGGCTACCACATCGCCGAAGCCGGTGCGAACCCCATCAACCAGCTCGCCTTCACCCTCGCCAACGGCTTCACCTACGTCGAGGCCTACCTCGCCCGGGGCATGCGCATCGACGACTTCGCCCCGAACCTGTCGTTCTTCTTCTCCAACGGCATGGACCCCGAGTACTCCGTCCTCGGCCGAGTCGCCCGCCGTATCTGGGCCGTCGCGATGAAGGAGAAGTACGGCGCGGGCGAACGCAGCCAGAAGCTGAAGTACCACGTCCAGACCTCCGGACGCTCCCTGCACGCCCAGGAGATGGACTTCAACGACATCCGCACCACCCTGCAGGCCCTCACGGCCATCTACGACAACGCCAACTCGCTGCACACCAACGCCTACGACGAGGCCGTCACCACCCCGTCCGAGGAGTCGGTACGGCGGGCGCTGGCGATCCAGCTCGTCATCAACCGCGAGTGGGGCCTGGCGATGAACGAGAACCCCCTGCAGGGATCGTTCGTCATCGACGAACTCACCGATCTGGTGGAGGAGGCCGTCCTCCAGGAGTTCGAGCGCATCAGCGAGCGCGGTGGTGTGCTGGGCGCGATGGAGACCGGCTACCAGCGGGGCCGTATCCAGGACGAGTCGATGCTGTACGAGCAGCGTAAGCACGACGGCACACTGCCCATCATCGGCGTCAACACCTTCCTCCGCCCCGGAGGCGACAGCCGGCCCCCGGAGCTGGAACTCGCCCGGGCCACCGAGACGGAGAAGCAGTCCCAGCTGGAGCGCGTGCGGGCCTTCCGGACTCGCCACCGCGACCAGGCCCACCATGCCCTGGCCGCTCTCAAGGACGCGGCGACGAGCGGCGGCAACGTCTTCGCCGTCCTCATGGACGCCACCCGGGTCTGCTCACTTCAGGAGATCACCGAAGCCTTCTTCGAGGTGGGCGGCCAATACCGCCGAAACGTCTGACCCAGCCCCGGAATCCACCCCGCAGCGACTCATCAGATAGGACCTCAGATGGATCCCGTTACCCGCCTCGGCATTGTCGGTTGCGGCCTCATGGGCTCCGGCATCGCCGAAGTCGCCGCCCGCGGCGGCATCGACGTCCGCGTCGCCGAGGCCACACCGGACGCGGTCGAGGCAGGCCGCCGCCGGCTCACCGCCTCCCTCGACCGAGGCGTACGGCGTGGCAAGCTCGGCGAGGAGCAGCGCGACCAGGCCCTCGCCAGGCTTTCCTTCACCCACGACCTCAGCGACATGGCCGACCGCCAGTTCGTCATCGAGGCCGTCGCCGAGAACCGCGACATCAAGGCCGACGTCCTGCGCACCCTGGACAAGGCGGTCGAAGACCCTTCGGCGGTCCTGGCCACCAACACCTCCTCGATCCCCGTCGTCGATCTCGCCGTCGTCACCGAGCGGCCCGCGCAGGTCATCGGCATGCACTTCTTCAATCCGGTGCCCGTGCAGCGGCTGGTCGAGGTCATTCCCACCCTCATCACCAGCGCGGACACCGTGGACCGCACCCGCGGCTTCGCCGAGCAGTTGGGCAAACAGGCCATCCAGGCGCCCGACCGTTCCGGCTTCGTCGTCAACGCCCTCCTCGTTCCCTACCTGCTCAGCGCGGTCCGGATGGTGGAGTCGTGCTCCGCGCAGCCGGAGGACATCGACCGGGGCATGGAACTCGGATGCGCCCACCCCATGGGGCCGTTGCGCCTGCTCGACCTCATCGGCCTCGACACCGCCCAGGCCGTGGCCGAGTCGATGTACGAGGAGTACAAGGAGCCGCTGTACGCACCGCCCGCACTCCTGCGCCGCATGGTCGCCGCGGGTCACCTCGGCCGAAAGAGCGGACGCGGCTTCCACACCTACGACGCCTGAACCAGGGCCGGCCGCAGTCCGAGTGGAGAAAGGAAGCCCCGCTCCGGGCACCGCGAGGATCCATGATCTCGGCTTCACAGAAGACGGCGACGGGGCGGCACCGATCCCGGCCTGAGTCCTACCGGCACCGCTCCGCCGCGGCCCTCAACGACGCCATGTCCACGGTCCGGCCGAGAAAACCTCGGACCGGACTCGTCAGCTCCGCCGTCACTCCCCCAGCAGTCGTCGCAGCCACCGCAGACGGGCCGCACGGGCGTCGACCGAGAGTGCCGCCTGCGGCACGAAGCCGTCGAACCCGTGGAAGCCGCCCGGCCAGACATGCAGTTCGGCGCTGCCTCCTGCCTGCCAGATCCTGGAGGCGTAGGTGACGTCCTCGTCGCGGAAGGTCTCCGCGGAGCCGACGTCGATGAAGGCGGGAGGCAGGTCGGAGAGGTCGTCCGCGCGAGCCGGCGCGGCGTACGGTGAGACGTCGTCGGTGCCACGTGCCTCGCCCAACAGCGCGTTCCAGCCGGTCTCGTTGGCGGTGCGGTCCCATACGCCGAGCCCGGTCATCTGGTGGGCGGACAGTGTGTCGTTGCGGTCGTCGAGCATCGGGCACGTCAGGAGCTGGCCGATGGGGCGGGGGCCCTGGCGGTCGCGGGCGAGGAGTGCGAGGGCCGCGGCGAGTCCGCCGCCCGCGCTGCCCCCGGCCAGGATGATGCGGTCCGGATCGCCGCCGATCTCCTTGGCGTGTTCCGCCGTCCACAGCAGACCGGCGTAGCAGTCCTCGACCGGCGCCGGGTGCGGATGCTCGGGGGCGAGCCGGTATTCCACCGACACCACGACCAGGTCCAGTTCCTGAGCCCAGTCGAGGGGAAGGCCCAGCCGGTTGGTGCCGAGGACCATGCCCCCGGGGTGCGTGAAGTACACGATCGGCCGTGGTTCAGCCCCGTGGGCGGGGCGACAGATCAGCAGGGAGACGTCCGGTGCGCCCGGCGGGCCGGGCACCGCCCGCTCCTGTATCTCCAAGAGCCCGCCACAGCTCAGTTCGTCGTCCGTCATGAGGGGAATCCCGCCGTTGAACCGCTCTCTCGCCGCGGGGATGTCGTCCGGGGTCGCCGTGGTCGGCGCCTGGTCACCGAGTTCCACCAGGGCGGCGGCCAACTCCGGGTCGAAGGGGGGGGGGAGGGGGCGTGGTCATGTGAACCTCCTGGGGGTTGATCATCGAAGCTCGCGGCCCGGTTGAAGGGGCATCGCGACGCGACGAATCCGTGCGGTGGGGATGTCTGTTCGTCGGGCGCCGGGTCCGCGAGGAAAGAGCGGCGTCTGCGGAGGGGGGAGCAGGCCGAGGCCCCGGCTTACGCGGTCGTACGGTCCAGGCACCTACGCTCGTTTCTTCGAGGCCGCGCGGGTCCGTGAGTTGGAGGGGACGGTGAGACGGCGGAGGAGCCGGTCAGGCGGAGTCCCGCGCTTCCACCCGAAGCGCATCCTCGACGGGGCCGACGGGAAGCTCCGTCCGATCGGGGGCGTCGACCCGATCGAGGGCGTCGACGACGCGGCGGGCAAGACCCCGCGCGAGGGTGTCGGTGTCGCGGACGACCGTGGTCAGCGACGGTCGCAGCAGAGCCGAGCTCGGGATGTCGTCGACACCGATCACGGCGAGGTCGTGCGGAGCCCGCAGCCCGAGGGACTGCACGGCCAGCAGGACCGCCATGGCGATGTCGTCGTTGAACGCGCAGACGCCCGTCACCGGCGGGTCGGCCGCGAGCCATGCCTTCACCGCTTCCATGGCACCGTCCAGGTCCAGCGGGACGGTCCGGACATCGGGCTCCGGAAGGCCGTGTTCGGCGCAGACCTTGCGGACCCCGTCCAGTCGCGGCTGGGCCAGGACGTCGAGTCGCGGCAGGTCCGGGTAGGCGTAGCCGAGCCTGCGGTGCGAGCCGGCGAGATGGCGGGCCTGCATCGCGCCGATCGGTTCCTCGGACACCAAGGGTGATCGGGCGTCCCGCGCCGAGCCGTGCATCGCCATGACGACCTCGATGCCCGCCGCCCGCATGGCCTCGGCTTCGGCCTCGGGGAACTCGCTCAGGGCGAGTACCGCGGCGGGTGTCAGGGCCCGCCAGATCTCCCGCAGGGGCCGGGCGGGCTGCGCCGAGGAGTGCACGAGGAAGGTGAGCTCGTGTTCGGCGAAGGCGTTGGTCAGCTGTTGGATGAGCCGTCCGAGTACATGCTGGATCGGCCAGTCCGGCAGCACACCGAGCACGATGTCCGAACGCCCCGTCCGTAGTGCGCGCGCCGCGGCCGAGGGCGCGTAGCCGAGCCGGACAGCGGCGTCCCACACCCGGCGGCGGGTAGCCTCGGCGATCTTCTGGTGCGGGGTGTCGTTGAGGACGTAGCTCACCGTCGCGCGCGAGACACCGGCCTCCCGTGCGACATCCCCGCTGGTCACCCGTCTGCCTCTGGACGTCCCGGCCATGCATCCCACCCTCTGACGGACCTCTTGCCAAACCCCGCGAGTGCGGGCTAGCTTACCCGCTCAGTCAACCTACACGTTTAAGTGGCGCGATTAAGTAACGCTCTGTAGCAGAATCCGGCAACTCTCCCCAGGTGCCACGCTTCAGGTCCCCCACCCTCCCCGTCTCCGGTAGTCAACGAAGAGGACCCATGTCTGGCCTGAAAGACAGCACGAGCAACCCCTGGAAGACCGCGACGCTCGCCGGCATGGCCTCCTACCTGGACGCCGCCGCTCTGGTGACGTCGGGCATCGCCATCGCCGGCTACTATGCCGCACCCCTCCAACTCAGCCCCGAGACCATCGGCTCCCTGCTGGGACTGCAGACTCTGGCCTTCGCCGTCGGCGCACTGTTCGGCGGCCGGCTGGGCGACCGATTCGGCCGCAGGGCGGTCTTCACCCTCTCGCTGATCCTCTACGCGGTCGGTGTCCTGCTGCTCCTCGTGGCGGCGGACCCCGCTCTGCTGTACGCCGGTGTCGTGGTCACGGGCCTGGCCATCGGCGCGGACCTCCCGGTGTCGCTCGCACTGGTCAACGAGGAAGCACCGGCCGGCAAGAAGGGCACCATGGTGGTCTTCTCCAGCATGCTCTGGCTCGCCGGCATCGTGGCCGTGCTGATGCTGAGCTCCTTCATGGGAGCGCAGGGCATGCTCGGCGGCCGCATCCTCTTCGCCCACCTGCTGGCCGTGGCGGTCATCGTGCTGCTCCTGCGCCTCACCCTCCGCGAGTCGGCCGAGTGGGCCGCCGCTCGCCAGGCCGCCGACGCACACACGAACGCCGCCGAGACCATCCAGTTCAGCCATATCCGCGATCTCTTCCGGGGGCCGACCCTCTACGCCCTGCTCGCGACGGGGCTCTACTACGCCACCTGGAACCTCGGCGCGAACACCCTCGGTCAGTTCGGCACGTTCCTGTGGACCGCTCTGGCCGAGGGAGAGGTCGCGCAGTACTCGCGGCTGACCCTCCTCGGACTTCCGGTGGGCTTCGTGGCCGGCCTGGTGTTCATGCGCGTGGTCGACCGCCCGGCCAGGCACGCCTGGTTCGCCGCGGGCACCGCCCTGATCGTCATCGCCTGGGCACTGCCGGCCCTGCTCGGACCCGGCAGGTTCACCCTGGTCGCCGTCATGCTCGTCTCCGGCCTCGGCAACTCCTTCGCCGGTGAGTCCATCTACAAGATCTGGTCCCAGGAACTCTTCCCCACCCTGCTGCGGGCCACCGCGACCGGCGTGACCATGGCCTTCACCCGGGCCATCGCCGGGCTTGCCGCGCTCGGCACCCCGGCCTTCGCCCTGGGCCACACCGGGCTGTTCTTCGGCCTGCTCCTCGGCGCCACATTGGTAGCGGCGGTGATCGGCCTGGTCTGGGTGCCGCGCCTGCCCCACGCCACCCGGCCCGAGGAGTCCGCCGGCCCGAGCAGCGCTCCCGTAATCGAGACCACCGTAAAGGCTGCTCCTTGATCCGCCATCACGACTTCCGTCACCACGGCCTGACGCTGCGCTCCACGCTGCACGTCCCCGAAGGGCCGACCGGAACCCGCCGTCCGACCGTGGTGTTCGTCCACGGCTTCACCTCCAACCGGATCGAACTGCCGAACTTCGTCGCCATGTCCCGGCTGTTGCACGACAACGGCATCGCCTCGGTACGGTTCGACCTCTCGGGCCACGGGGAGAGCGACGGCGACTTCTTCGATGTGACCATCACCGGCGAGATCGCCGAAACCCGCGCGATCCTCCAGGCGGTCCGGGCCCTCGACTTCGTCGACCCCGACCGGATCGGCCTGGTCGGGATGAGCATGGGCGGCGTGGTCGCCGGCATCACGGCAGCCGAAGAGCCCGGGATCAGCGCCCTGTGCCTGTGGTCCCCGGCCGCCGTCGCCCCCTTCGAGATCGGAAGGGGCTACCTCAAAGGCCGCAGTTTCGCACCGGAGATCGCGGAGAAGGGCTACATCGACGCCGATGGTCACCGGATGAGCCCCGCCCTCGTCGAGGACATCGCCGGTCTCGATGTCTACGGGCGGTCCAGCGTGTACACCGGCCCGGTCCACATCCTGCACGGTGACAAGGACGACGTCGCACCTCTCGAGTACGTGCGCCGCTACCTGGATCACTACAACGGCAACGCGGATCTGGAGATCGTCGAGGGCGCGGATCACGCCTGGGGTTCCATCCCGCACCGCACCGCGCTGCACCAGTCCACGCTGCGATTCCTCCGGAGGCACCTCCAGCGATGAAGACGTCGAGCCTTACGGCACTCCACGCGATGGACACCGCGACGTCGGTCGTCGGGCTGCACACCGCGGACGACTCCGGTCTCGTGGCCACCCCGTACCCCGATCCCCGCCTGTCGTGGTCACTGACGAGCGACAGGCCGGACGTCCTGCAACACGCCTACGAGATCCAGGTGTCGACCGAGAGGTCCTTCCGCGACACCGCGTCCAGCGGCGAGGTCGAGTCCGACGTGGTGACCGATCACCCGTGGCCGGCCGAACCGCTGAGCAGCCGCGAGGTCCGGTACTGGCGTGTCCGTGTCCGCACCGACCTCGGGTGGACCGCATGGAGTGAACCGGCCCGTGTGGAGGCCGCGCTGCTCGACGACACGGACTGGGTCGCCCGCCCCGTCCATCTGCCCAGTGACCGGGGCCGTACCTCCCCCGGCCCCGTGCCGTTGCTCCGCCGGGAGTTCAGCCTCCCGGCGGAGCCGGTGTCCGCGCGGCTGTACGTGACCTCACTGGGCGTGCACCGCACCGCGGTCAACGGCCGTCCCGTCTCCGACGAGCTGCTGGAGCCGGGCTGGACCAGCTACCCCAACCGACTTCTCTACGCCACCTACGACGTCACCGGCCTCCTCGTCCCCGGCCCGAACGCCCTCTCCGCCGCGGTCGGTGACGGCTGGTACCGCGGCCATCTCACCTGGCACAAGAACCGCGACGTCTACGGCGACACGACGGCTGTGCTCGCCCAGCTCGAAGTCACCCTGGCCGACGGCAGCAGCGTCATGGTCGCCACCGACGACCACTGGAGAGGCGGTTACGGCGACCTGCTGGCAGCGGACCTGTACGACGGCTGCGAACGGGACCTCCGCCACGAGCCCGACGGCTGGCAACTGCCCGGCTTCGTCGACCACGACTGGGAACCGGTCACCCCACTCCCCCTCCCCCAAGGGCTGACGCAGCGGGCGCACCCACCCGTACGTGTCGTACAGGTCATCCGGCCCGAGCAACAGACCCTGCCCGACGGCACGATCGCCGTCGACGCGGGCGAGAACATCACCGGCTGGCTCAGGCTCCGCGTCGACGGCCCGCCGGGAAGCACCGTCACCGTCCGGCATGCCGAGGTTCTCGACGGCGACGGCCGCCTGCTGACGAGCATCCTGCGCGGCGCCCGCGCCACCGACCAGTACACCTTGGCCGGGGACAGGGCCGATCTGAGACCGGAGTTCACCTTCCACGGCTTCCGGTACGCCGAGATCGTCACCTCCCCTGGCGTGACCGTCGAGGCGGTCGAGGTCGACGTGGTGGCCAGCGACCTGCGTCGCATCGGCGATTTCCACTGCTCCGACGAGCGCGTGAACACGCTGTACGCCAACGTCGTACGCTCCCAGCGCGGCAACTTCCTCGCCGTGCCCACGGACTGCCCGCAGCGCGACGAACGGCTCGGCTGGACCGGGGACATCATGGCCTTCGCCCCCACCGCGTGCGCCACCTTCGACAGCGCCGCCTTCCTCGACAGCTGGCTCACCGATCTCCGTGTCGAGCAGCGGCCGGACGGCGCGGTCCCGATGGTGATCCCCGATGTACCGCTCGGCGAGCTGCCGCCGGCCGATCTGCCGTTCGCCGGTACCGCTGCGGGCTGGGGCGACGCCGCCACCGTCGTACCGGCCGCCCTCTTCGACGCCTACGGCCGGCCCGGCATGCTGGGCCGCCACTACGCGGCGATGCGCGCCTGGGTCGAGTTCACCGTCGATCATCTGGCCGAGGACGGGACCTGGAGCGGCAACGCCCAGCTCGGTGACTGGCTCGACCCGGCCGCGCCACCCGAGGACCCGGCCCGTGCCACCACCGACTCCGCCTATGTCGCCACCGCCTTCGTCGCGCACAGCGCCCGTCTGCTCGCCGACGCGGCCCGTGAACTGGGCCACGCGGACGATGTCGACCGGTACGCGGCCCTGCACCGGCGCACCGCCGAGGCCGCCTGGCGCGAGTGGGGCGACCACGCCCGCACCACGCAGACGGGCTGCGCGCTCGCCCTGGAATTCGGCATCGCGCCGGCCACCGAGCGCGCCGACGTGGGCAAGGCCCTCGCGAGTCTGGTGCGCGCCAACGGCGGACGTATCGCCACGGGGTTCCTGGGCACACCGTTCGTGCTGCCCGCCCTCAGCAGCACGGGCCACACGGCCGAGGCGTACGAGTTGCTGCTCAACCCCGAGTGTCCGGGCTGGCTGTACCAGGTCGCCCAGGGCGCCACCACCATGTGGGAGCGGTGGGACGCGATACGCCCCGACGGCACCATCGACGTCGAGAAGGCGGGCACGATGCTGTCGTTCAACCACTACGCCTACGGCGCGGTCGCCGCGTGGCTCTACCGGTCTGTCGCAGGTCTGCGCCCCGTCGATCCCGGCTATCGCACGATCGAGATCGCTCCCCGCCCCGGAGGCACACTCACGTCCGCCGAGGCCTCGATCGCCACTCCGTACGGCACCGCGTCCGTCGCGTGGTCGATCGGTGACGACGCCCTCACGGTGAAGGCCGTTCTGCCGCCCGGCACCACCGGACGGTTCAGCGCTCCCGAGGGCTGGCGCGGTGCGGAGGCCATCGACCGACTCGGATCCGGCAGCCACCTCGTGTCCCTGCGTCCGGTCACCCGTTCCTGACCGCCACCCACCCAAGGATCCGCACGATGGCGACCCCCCACGATCACCGCGCAGCCGAACTGGCCTCGCCGAGAAGACCGCACTGCTCCCTGAAGGGCGACAGTGTGTGGCGACCGCTCACCCTCGGCTCAACCGCCGGCGAGTGGTTCGCTCACCCCGCCGTCGGCCCTGCCCTCACCGTGGCGATGACGTCCGGGCTCAGCTCGGAACAGTCCGACGAGGTCCTGGAGGGGAACGAAGGCGCGCTGCGCCTGGCGGATTGTCGTCCATGGCGATGCGTCAGTTCCTCGGGTTCCTCCCCAAGCCGATTCCGGACGAGACGCTGGAGCGGCTCATGAGGATGAGCGAGGCGTAACCGGAGCCTGTCGGCCTCGGATCTCCTCACCCCCGGTCCCGGAAACGGGGCTCACAGACGGCGGCCCGCTGCTCCCTGACACGCAGCGGGCCGCTCCCTCCCATGCGCCATGCAGCGCGTACCGCATGGCGCAGCTCGCCCAACCGTTCAGGTCAGCGCCGCCGCGCCGCCTCACCGCAGGGCGTCGGCGAAGAAGTCGAGTGAGCGGTCGACCTCGGCGAGAGCCGGGGTCCGGTTGAGGTGGCCGTGCGGCATACCGGCGGCCAGATAGGTCCTGACCTCGACCTCGGATGCCGTCAACTGCCGTGCCAGGAGTTCGGCCGACGGCCGGAGGTCGTCGTATTCGGAGACCAGCACGTGAACCGGCGGGAGGCCGTGCAGCGGGGCCGCGCCGGGCAGTGCGTCGCGCGGGAGGTCGGTGAGGCGGCCGACGTAGTTCCGCACCATGAACTCGATGTCCGCCGTGGTGAACCGCATCGTCGGGGGCAGGGCCGTCATGTCGGCGGCTGTGGCGGTCTCGAGAGCCGGGACGGGGAAGTGCGCGAACGGGTAGGCGAGCAGGAGGAGATCGGCCGGCCGCAGTGCCTCGTCACGGTCCCGGAGGGCTGCGGCAAGGGCCAGCGCCGCGCCCGCGCTCGCCCCGCCGAGAGCCACGACCTCGGCGTCGGCTGCCAGCTCGGTCCTGAGCCACCGCCACGCGGCGCACACGTCGTCCACCGGGACCGGGTAGTGGACGCCGCCGTTGGCCAACCTGTAGTCGACGGAGACCACCACGGCCCCGGCCCGCGCCGCCAGTTCGGCCGCGACGACGTGTGCCTCGGGCATGTCGAGGTCGCCGCCGAGGAAACCGCCGCCGTGCACCCACAGGACGGCCGTGGAACCGGGGTGCCGGGGGGTGTACGTCCTGACCGGCACCGGGCCATGAGGACCGGCTGTCTCACGGTTGTCCACCACGACGTCGGGCTGGGTCCATTCCTTCGGGTCCCGCATGAACTCGCCGAACCGCGACAGGGCGCCCGGGTCGGCGAGATCGGCGAACGTGAGGCCGGAGACGAGGTGCAGCCTCTCCGCGAGATAGGGGTCGAGGGGCATCATGGCCGCCTTCCGTGGCGTCTGGGCAGGGACAGCAGGCGTACCTACGGGCACGTCGAAACCGCGGTGGCCGGCGGCGGACCCTGCCATTGCCGACCACGCCTGCGGCGGGCCTGAGCCGCGACGGCTCAGGCCGTCACGCCGAGTCGCGCACCTCCAGCCGGATGTGCGGTTCCACCCGGTTCGGGGAGGCGGGCGCGCCGTCGAGCGCGGCCCACACCGAGTCCGCGTACAGCTCGGCGATCCCGGGGAGGTCCTGGACGACGCTGGTCAACGGCGGATGGGACACCGCCGCGGCAGGGCTGTTGTCGACGCCGATCACCGCCATGTCCCGAGGGGCTTCGAGGCCGAGGTGGCGCAGACCGGCCAGCACGCTCATGGCCACATCGTCGTTGAACGCGCAGATGCCGGTCACTCGGGGATCGGCGGCGAGCCAGGACCGCACGGCGTCGGCGGCGTCCCTCGGTGTCAGCGGAATGGTCCGGACGTCGGGTTCGGGCAGCCCCAGTTCGGCGCACACCTTGCGGACACCGTCGAGGCGCGGCCTGGCGAAGACGGCGACACGCTCGTCGTCCGGATACGCGTATCCCAGTCGTCGGTGGGAGGCGGCCAGGTGGCGGGCCTGCGCGGCACCGATCGCGTTCGCGCTGGTGATGCTCTCGTCCGACCCGAGCCCTTGGCCGTCGTACAGGGCGGCGACCACCTCGATGCCCACGGCCCGCATCGCCGCCGCGTCGGGTTCGGAGAACGGCTCGAAGGACAGGACGGCGGCCGGTGTGAGGGCCTTCCAGATCTCGCTCAGCGAGCGGGCGCCCCGGATACCGGAGTGAACGACGAAGGTGAGATTGCGCTTCGCGAACGCAAGCGTCAGCTCCTGGATGAGCTGGCCCGCCGCATAGCCGAGCGGCCAGTCGGGCAGCAGGCCGAGCACCACGTCGGAACGCCCGTACCGGAGGGTGCGCGCCGCGGCCGACGGGGCGTAGCCGAGTTTCTCGGCCGCCGCCAGGACCCGCTGTCGCGTCGCGTCGGTGATCTTCTGATGTTGGGTGTTGTTGAGGACGAAGCTCACCGTGGCCCGCGACACACCGGCCTCCCGAGCCACGTCCGCACTCGTCACTCTCCCGCTTCGCGGCGCCATCGACGACCACCTTCCACGAACCTCTTGCGCAACGCAGGAGACACAGTTAGTTTACGGACATCCACTATAACGTGTTAGCGACACGTTATAGCTACTGGAAAGTAGCCATGATGCGAGGTTGCGCGATGGGACACCGTACCGACTCATCCGGTCGCCGACATTGAAGCAGACGGCCTGCGGAACCCACGAGACGGAGTGATCCTCCGGAAGACCTCAAGGGGGCCCGGTTCGTTCGCGGGCGATCCGCTGGACGCTGTGACAACCTCACGCGCCCTCACCGGTTGCCGCCGGCCTGACGCACCGAAACCGGCCCGGCGCCGCGTGCCCGCTCACGCGTTCCGTCCGGCCACCGGATCATTCGCCAGCCGCTTCAGCGGCAGTTCTCGCTTGGCCTCCTGCTGAACACTTGCAAACACTCCTTTCCTGCCGTCCGCCTCGCCGTCCCTTCGCGAGCCGCGTGATCCGCTCCCTCTGATCACCCTGCCCTACCTCGGAGACCCTCAATGAAGAGAAGAACCGCACTCCAGGCCTCGATCGGCGTCGTGGCGTCGCTCGCGCTCGCCGCCTGCGGCGGCGGACAGACCAGCGGCGACAGCGACGCCGGCGCCGGCCCGGCGAACCTGACCATCGCCCTGTCCTCGGCGCCCAACAGCCTGGACCCCGCCCAGATCGCCGTCGGGCCCTTCCTGAACTACATGGATCCCGCCTACGCGACCCTGCTGACCCGCAAGGCCGACGGCACCCTGGGGGCCGGGCTGGCCGACAAGTGGGGCTACGTCGGCACGAAGAACACCAAGTTCGAGCTCCACCTGCGCAAGGGCGTGAAGTTCGCCGACGGCACCCCGATCACCGCCGCCGACGTCGTCACCTCGTTCAAGTACTTCCAGAAGGGCAGCGGACCCACCGTCGCCTACTACCGTCCCCTGACCTTCTCCACACCGGACAGTTCGACCGTGGTGATCAGCAGCCCGACGCCCAACCCCGACATGGGCACCCTGTTCACGCCCTCGTACATGGGCGGCGCCATCATCAGCCCGGCCGGGCTGAAGAACCCGAAAAAGCTGGCCTCCGCGACCTTCGGCGCCGGGCCGTACGTGTACAGCCCCCAACAGTCGGTCTCCGGTGACCACTACGTCTACGTTCCGAACAAGAACTTCTATGACAAGGCCGCCGTCCACTTCAAGAAGATCACCGTCCGGGTGATGCCGAACGTCAACTCACAGGTGCAGGCCCTGAAGTCCGGGCAGATCGACCTCATGTTCGGCACTCCCGACGTGGCGCCGACCATCGCGGGCAACAAGTCGCTCACCACGGTCAAGAAGCCCACCACCTGGGCGGGTCTGTTCCTCCTGGACCGTGACGGCACCGTCGTCAAGGGGCTGGCGGATGAGCGGGTCCGGCAGGCGCTGAACCACGCCATCGATCGTGCCGCGATCACGAAGGCGGTCTACGGCGACTTCGGCACACCGGTCTCCCAGCCGGCGATGCCCGGCTACGACGGCTACAGCGCCGCGGCCGAGAAGATGTACCCCTACGACCCGGCCAAGGCCAAGAAGCTGCTGAAGGCGGCGGGCTACGGGAAGGGACTGACCATCCCGGTGAACTACGGGTCGTTCGACCCCTCGACGACCAAGATGGTCCAGGCGGTGCAGGCCCAGCTCGCCGAGGTGGGTGTCAAGCTGAAGCTGAGGGCCGCCACGAACTTCGGCGCCTGGATCAACGACCTGCTCACGAAGAAGTACGCGGCCACCGTGCTGTCACCCGGCACGGGTGGCGAGCCCAACTTCTACGCACAGCAGGCGGGCTTCACCAAGACGGGCATCATGAACCTCTTCGGCGTGACCGACCCGGACGTCGATGCCGCCTACGCCCGGCTCGCCAAGTCGGACGCGAAGGCCGGCGGGGCGGCAGCGAAGGATCTCACCGATGTGATCGTGCGGAAGGCGCTCGCACTGCCGGTGTCCGGTGCCGACACGATCGTCCTGTACAACACCAAGCTTCAAGGGGTGCGGTTCCCGGAGGGCGGCGCCCAGCTGATCTCGAACACCACGTGGACCACCCGCTGACGAGGGCCGATGTTTCCCATCATTCTCCGCAGGCTGGCGCTGTCCATCCCGCTCCTTGTGATCGTCTCGGCGATCACCTTCCTCCTCGAGTCGTTCGTGCCGGGAGATCCGGCACGAACGGTGCTCGGGATCAACGCGACGCAGGAGCAGTACGACGCGCTGCAGGCCGCGATGCATCTCGACCAGCCGGTCGCCGTGCAGTACTGGCTGTACCTCCGCGACGTCCTGCACGGTGACCTCGGCGACTCGCTGTTCACCGGCGAATCCGTGCTGGGGCTGATCGGGCAACGCCTGCCGGTCACCCTGGCGCTGGTGATCGGGGGGACCGTGCTCGCGAGCCTGGTCGGTGTCGTGCTCGGCGTGTACAGCGCGACGCGCGGCCGGTTCAGCCGCAAGCTGTTCGACATCGTGTCCCTGCTGGGCAGCGCGGTGCCCAACTTCTGGATCGCACTGCTGCTCGTCGCGGTGTTCGCCGTCAAGTTCGCGCTCTTCCCCGCCACCGGATACACCCCGTTCGCCGAGTCGCCGGGGCAATGGGCAGCCGGCCTCGTCCTGCCCGTGGTCGCTCTCTCGATCGGTGGTGTCGCCTTCATCTCCAAGGTCACTCGCGACGCGATGCTGTCCACCCTCGGCCTCGACCACATCAGAACGCTGCGGGCCTCCGGCATCCGGCCTTCATCGATCGTCTGGAAGCACGCCCTGCGGGCCTGCGGACTGCCGGTGGTGACCACGATCGGCCTCATGATGATCACGTTCATCCCCGGCACGATCCTCATCGAGAACGTCTTCACCCTGCCCGGTCTCGGCACCACGGTCGTGGAAGCGACCAATCAGCACGATCTGCCGGTCGTACAGGGTCTCACCATCACCTTCACGGTCATGGTGATCGTGGTGAACCTTCTCGTCGACATCCTCTACAGCCTCCTCAACCCGAAGGTACGTACGGAATGACCACTGTCGAGCCGCCCCCGAGGGCGCGAGCGCGGGCGAGGATCAACCCCTTCGCCGGACTATGGCACCGTCCTGTCGCCGCCGCAGCGCTCGCCGTGGTCCTGGCGGTCACTGTCGCCGTGATCCTCGCCCCGCTGCTGGCATCGCACCCGCCGCTGGCGCAGGACCTGCTCCACACACTGACCGGTCCGTCGGCGGACCATCCTCTGGGCACCGACGCCCTCGGCCGCGACGTCCTGAGCCGGCTGCTCCACGGCGGACGGCCGACCCTGATCGGGGTGGGGCTGGCCGTACTCGTCTACGCCGTTTGCGGCATGTCGCTGGGCATGCTGGCCGGTTACCTGCGCGGCTGGACCGACCGGGTCATCGTCGCCGTGCTGGACATCATGCTCTCGGTTCCTGCGGTCATCATCACGCTCGCCGTCCTAGCGATCTTCTACCAGAGCAACGTCGCCGCCATGCTCACGCTCGGCTTCTTCGCCTCCGCGGGCCTCGCCCGGATCATCCGCAGCTCATGCCTCGCGCTGCGCGAGGAACTGTTCGTGGACGCCGCCAGGGTGTCCGGGCTCGGCCCGGTACGGATCATGGCACGACATATTCTCCCCCGGTTGACAGGTCAGTTGCTGGTCCCGGTCTTCCTCTTCTCGGGCACCGCCCTCGCCATCCAGACCGGCCTGGGATTCCTCGGACTGGCCACCCCGGCGCCCGCCCCGAGCTGGGGCGGCATGGTCGGAGACGCCGCGCAGATCATGCAGCAGGACTCGTACCTGCTGTTCGTCTCCGGTGGCGTGATCGGCCTCATGTCCCTCTCCTTCGGGCTGGTGGGCGACGGGCTGCGCGACCTCGAACAGGACCGTCGGCAGGCCACCGGTGGCCGGCTGCGGCGGCCGGTTCCCGTAGCCGCCCCCCAGGACGCCACCGAGCCGTCGGACACACCGTCGGCCGGAGCGGTACTCGCCGTGCGCGACTACTCGATCGCCTTCGCCACCGCACAAGGGCCACGCAACGTCGTCGACTCCATCGGCTTCACCGTGCGCCCCGGTGAGATCTTCGGTCTCGTGGGCGAATCCGGCAGCGGAAAGACCGTGACGGGGCTGTCGCTGCTCGGGCTGCTTCCCCCGAACGGGGCCGTGACAGGTGGCTCCGCCTGGCTGGACGGTACCCGGATCACCGGCCTGCCGGAACGGGAACTGCAGCGGGTCCGCGGCAGCGAGATCGCCCTGGTGTCACAGGAACCCATGGTGGCTCTCGACCCGTACTTCACCATCGGCTCCCAGTTGGCCGAGGTCATCCGGCGCACCGGTGGCGTGCCGGGCGGCAAGGACGCCGTACGGCGGCGGACCCGCGAGTTGCTGACCAGCGTCCACCTGCGCGATCCGGACGACGTCGTACGCCGGCACCCGCACGAACTCTCCGGCGGCATGCTCCAGCGCGTCGTCATCGCCATGGCACTGGCCGGGTCACCGAAGGTGCTGATCGCCGACGAACCCACCACGGCACTGGACGTGACGGTTCAGGCGGGAATCCTGGACCTGCTGCGGTCGCTGCGCGACGAGCACGGCATGGCGATCATCCTGATCACCCACGACCTGGGGGTGGTGGCCGACAGCTGCGACCGCGCGATCGTGATGGAGCACGGCCGGATCGTCGAAGAGGGCCCGGTCGAGGACATCTTCTACCGGCCCCGGCACCCGTACACGAAGAAGCTGATCGCAAGCACGCCCAGCATCGCACGAACCGAAGGGAGGGTCGCGTGAGCGGAACACCCGTACTCCAGTTGGACGGCCTCGCGGTCCGCTACCCGACCCGTGGCTTCCGCAAGCCCCCGACCACCGTCATCAAGAGCGTGTCGCTCGAGGTCGGTCACGCCGAGACGGTCGCCCTCGTGGGCGAGTCCGGCTCGGGCAAGACCACCATCGGCAGAGCGGTGCTGGGACTGACCCCGGTCAGCGACGGACGCGTGCTGCTCGACGGGCGGGACATCACACATCTCACCGGCCGTGCCCGCCGACTGCTGTCGTCCGATCTCCAGGCGATCTTCCAGAATCCGTACGGATCCCTCAACCCGGCGCTGCCCGTGGGCCGGACGCTGGCCGAACCCCTGCTCGCCGGTTCGACCCGCTCACGCGGCGAAGTCCGCGATCACATCGGTGATCTGCTTCGCCGCGTGGGTCTGCCGGAGGACGCGGCCGACCGGTACCCGGCACAGTTCAGCGGAGGTCAGCGCCAACGCATCGCCATCGCCCGGGCAGTCGCCCGACAGCCCAAGCTCATCATCTGCGACGAGCCCACCAGCGCCCTCGACGTCACCACCCAGGCCGCCGCTCTGGATCTCCTCTCCGAACTCCAGGACACGCTCGGGTGCGCGTATCTGTTCATCACGCACGACCTCGCTGTCGTCAAGGAGTTCGCGGCGCGCACGCTGGTGCTGCAACAGGGACGCATCGTCGAGGAGGGACGCAGCACCGACGTGTGCGACCAGCCGCAGCACGAGTACACCCGGCGCCTGGTGGCAGCCGCCCCCGTCCCCGATCCGATCGCCCAACGCGACCGCCGTGCCCGGCGGCTGACGGTGGAAGCGATCTCATGACCGACGCGCACCGGTGGCCACCCCCGGCATGCCCGACGCGAACCTCGTCCCGAGCTAGCCGCCCGTCCGCGACCTGGCACCGGACCTCGCCGGCCGGCACCGCGCGACGAGGTCGGCGCCCGCGTCCTGTCTCGCGTGTCCGGCATGTGCGCCGCGATCCGCTTCACCGGGCCCGACCTCCGCTGCCAACGCACTGACCCCACCGCCTCGCAGAACCGGCATCGCCTCCGGTGGCTTCGGGAACCGTGTGGGGGCCGGGCCTCCCGACAGGTGGGGACGGTCCCCGGACCATCCCGGAGACAGGGACCGGATGTCGAACGGCGGGGACCACGACGCCACGGTCCCGGCACGGGCGAACCGGGCGACGAGTAAACTTGCGTGATTCTCTTGGGACTTCAGTGACAGCCGCTCTACGTTCGTCTCCGAACCCGAGCGACCCACGGGCCCGCAGGGTGACGGCGGCCCTCATCCGGCGGACGAAGACTCCAGGCCGATCCGTGACGGCGAGGCGATGCGGTCGGTGGCCTCGTCGGTGCGCCAGCGCTGGGACCTGCGGATCCTGTCCTGCGGGACGGGCTCCAGGAGGATGATCGCCCCCACGGCCCGGCGAACGGGCGTCAAGGCCACTCCGGGCTCCGCGACGAGGGTGAAGAGGCCGTCGGCCGCCAGGTCGTACCGCGTGTCGCCGGCCTGCTCGCCGTCCGGGTCCCCCGGGTCGGCACACGGCCGCAGGGCGAGAGTGCCCTGCGGCTCGGCGTTCAGACACAGCCCGGGGGCCGACTGGTTCCGCATCCGTCCCCCGTCCTCCAACCGCCACAGCTGGGTCGCCGATCCCCCGCACTCGGCCGTCACCGCGGGCGTACCCTCCAGCTGCGCCGAAGCGCGCAAGTCGAGGCACAGTCCGGTCCTCACGTTGCGCAGCCGCGTGACCAGGGCGTCGCTGCCGCCGGGCGCGGCGGTGGCGCCGGGCGACCGAGTGACGGCGGACGGTCCGGGGGCGGAGTCGGACGGGCTCCGGGTCGGACCGGGCGTCGGACCGCCCACCGCCTGGCGGTCGTCCTCGGTTCCGCTGAGGGCCACGGGCGTCGCCGCGATCACCCCGCACAGGACCACGCCCATGGCGACGAGCAGCGGCCACCGGCGCCACCGCAGTGCGGGGTCGCCCCCAGCCGTCTGCCGGTCCTCGGCGCGCGCGGGCTGCGGGGCCGGCTCCGAACGCGCGTGAGCCGACGCGATCGTCCGGCGGGCGGTCCGGGTCGCGACGTAGTCCGCCGCGCGGAATCCGAGTACGGCCTCGGCGAGCAGGGCGGGGAGCCGGTCCGGGGACTGGTCGAGCTGGTCCACCGCCGCCCCGCAGTAGGCGCAGCCATCGAGGTGTTCACGCACCTCCGCCATCATCTCGCCGGACCCACGGCGGGCATGGACGTCGATGAGCCGGTTGAGGCGGCGGCAGCGTTCGTCGGGCGCGAGGTCGAGGTGGCCCCGCACGCACGCGTCGCGTAGCAGGGTGCGGGCGCGCTCGGGATTCAGCAGGGAGGGTTCAGCGCCGAGCATGGACGCCACCGCCGCGATGTCCTCGGCCTCGACCGCGGTGTGCCACAGCAGTGCGTGAGCGCGGTCCGGCAGGTTCCGGAAGGCGTGCAGGAGCAGGCTTCTGTCGCCGCTCCTGCGGTGCGTGCCGGGCGCCGACCGGCCCACGTCACCGGTTCCGCCGTCCCGCAGGTCCGGGTGGAGGGACGAGCACCTCTCGTCCACGCTCCACTCCCGAGCGGCCCCAAGGACTGCCGCGAGCAGCCGCGGGCGCCACGGGAAGTCGGCGCCGGCATGCGACGCCGCGTCGCCGTAGGTGTTCCGGAAGGCCTGCCCGGCGAGCCGCTCCGCGGCGCCCGGGCTCGGCCCGGTGCACAACGCCGCGTAGTCCAGGACGGATTGGCCGTGCAGCATCAGCAGTTCCTCGACCGAGACCGCCGCGTCTCCTCGTTCCTCATCCCTGGGCTCGGCCCGCTCGGAGACGTAATCCTCTCCGGGCGTCATGCGCTCTCCTCCGCGGAACGGAGCATTCGCCACGGGAACACCATGCATGAACCGGTCACCTCCCTGTTCCGTACCGTCGATACGGCCGACCTCAGCTCCGCGCTCACACGCCCGAGCCGGATGGTCGCGATCACGCCGGATCGGTCAGGAGTACGTCCCGTACGGTTACACGGTTCACTGCGGGCGATGCCGTCGGCCGTGGGACTGTTCCGGACAACGACTACGCCGTCGCAGACGGTCAAAGAACGCGCGCCTGTACAGCGAGCGCCTGGGCGGATCGCAGGAGAAGCAACAGCCGCGGTGCGTCGGGGAGCGCTGCACCGTGGCCAGGTCGGGCAGCCCAGCCCGGAGTCGGTCAACCGCACGACCCCGCCGGAGACCAGGAGCACGATATTCAGCCACAGTGACGGGCACCGCCAACCGGCGCACCGGCGCGAGGCCTGGACGAGCCGAGGACGTGCGGCCACGGTTGGTTTCCGGGCTTGTTTCGATCCTGCCCTGTTTCACCAGGCGTTCGATTCCCCGTCGAGCAGCACCGCGGTGACGAGTGTGCGCTTGAGCCATGCTTCGTAGGCATCGTGGGACCAGCCGGAGCCCACGACGAGGCTGTCGTGGACGCCTGCGCTCATCAGGGCGACGGCGATGTCCGCGGCCTGGGGATGGACGCCGCGGCCACTGCTGCGGACACGCTCGATGACCATGTCGACACCGAGCCTGTTTCGTCGCACCCCTTCTGCCTGAGTGGCCGCGATGTCCGGGGCGACCGCGGCGCCGGAGCTCAGCATGGTGAGGATGTCGCCACACCGTTCCCGGACCTGGCGGCTGGCCCTGGCCAGCAGCCCGAGCAGCTCGACCGGGTCCGACATCTGCGCCGCCTCAGCCATCAGGTCCGGGAGCTCGGCCTCCTCGTCCATCAGATCGACCAGTCCGGTGAGGACACCGGCCTTGGAACCGAAGTGTGTGTAGAGGGTCTGGGGCGAGACGCCGGCTTCCTTCGCGATGGCGCGGATCGATGTGCGGGCGTAGCCCTGTTCGGCGAACAGCCTGCGCGCACCGGCGAGGATCGTGCGCAGCGTGAGCGCCTCGCGTCGATCACGGAGGCGGACGATCCCCGGCAGATCTGACATGTATGCTCCTGGAGCTGGACTAGAACATCGTTCCAGTGAATGGAATGACGTTCTTGACCCTATCAAGTGACGATGGCGAGGAAGCAGCGCATGAAGCTCGTGGTTTTCGGGGCGAACGGCCCCACCGGACGGCTCGTCACCCAGCAGGCACTCGCCGAGGGCCACACGGTGACAGCCGTGACACGGCGGCCCGACGCCTTCCCGATCGAGGACTTACGGCTGCGGGTGGCGGGTGCGGATGCGCTGAACCCGGTAGCGGTGGACGAGGTGGTGGCCGGGCATCACCGCGTCGTCTCGACCCTTGGCGTCCCGTACACCCGGGAGCCGGTCACGGTCTTCTCGCGGAGTGCGCGCAACATCGTGGCGGCGATGAGCAGGCACGGGCTGCGGCGGCTGGTGTGCGTGACCTCGATCGGCGTACACCCGGAACTGGCTCCTCAGGAGAGGTTCTTCTTCCGCAAGGTGGTCGGGCCGATCCTGATGTCGATGGGGCGCCCGCTGTACGAGGACGCGCGCCGCATGGAGGCGATCGTGCGGGCCACCGATCTCGACTGGACGATCGCTCGCCCGTCGGGGTTGTTCGACGCCACGACCGTCACGGACTACCGCATCGCCGTCGAGCCACAGAGACTGCCCGGCATGTTCACCTCCCGCGCCGACCTGGCAGACGTGCTGCTGCGCGAGGCCACGGAGGACCGGCACGTGCGCGCCGGTATCGAGGTGATCACGACCCAGGGCACCCCGAGCTACGCCAGTGTGTTCCTCAGAGAGGCACTGCGCATCGGCAAGTGATCCGGCAGCCCGCAGCGAGTGTGCTGCCGCGATGTGCCGACGTTGACGCCGACGGACGCGCCTGACGGTGCGGACCCCGGCACCTCGACCGCGGCTTCGAACCAGCGGGCGGTCAGGAGGCCCTGCTGACCCACCATGCGCGGCCCCGGCCCGAACAACGACTCGGGCGGTCATCAGCCGAAGGTTCTCCCGCCCGGTCAACAACTCGTCCACGGCAGAGAACTGCCCGGTCACTCCCAATCATGGTCAACCGTCGCGACGACAAGACCTCCGCACACCCCCGCAGCCGTGCCCTCTGCCCCACACCGGCCGCGGCCGGCTGTCATACGAGCGCGCCGGGTGACCCGGCCTGCGACAGCCCCGCAATCACTTTCCTGGTCCGGAAAAGGGCCTCCGGCGTCCCACACCCTTTTGGAAGCGTTTCCACTCGACGGCCGAGTGTGCGATCAGGGGCGGAAACGCCGTTGAACTCCAAGGATGTTGTCAGTCCAGCGACCTTGACGCGCACTTGTCGCAGTGCTTCCATCGCAAGCGTGTAAACGGTTTAACCCTTCAGGGTTTCCGTTCCGGCCCAGACCGGACGCCCAGGCCGCACTCCCCGCACCACATCCGCGAGCCACAGGAGATTGTCATGCGCATGACGTTATGGTCGTGGGTGGCCTGCCGGAGGCCCCTCGGCATCTCGGCGGTCCTGGCTGTCTGCGCCGCGCTGGCCACCGTGCCGACGAGCCTCGCCTCGCCCGGTACGACCACAGCCGTGGCCGGCGATGCCCCGATTCGGGCCGCGCGCGTGATGGAGAACCTCGGGCGCGGGGTCGTGGCGGTGCGCTCCGGCGGCACCCAGGTACTGGTCTCCTGGCGACTGCTGGGACTCGACCCGGAGGGCATCGGGTTCAACGTGTACCGGTCGACCGGCGGCGGCACGTACGTCAAACTCAACGCGAGCGTCCTGACGGGCGGGACCAACTACACGGACTCCACAGCCGACCTGACGCGGTCCAACAGC
Source organism: Streptomyces sp. DSM 40750 (assembly GCF_024612035.1). Classification (GTDB taxonomy): domain Bacteria; phylum Actinomycetota; class Actinomycetes; order Streptomycetales; family Streptomycetaceae; genus Streptomyces. Next base: position 10,835,764 of record NZ_CP102513.1, on the reverse strand, counting down.
TACCGCGTGGCTCCGGTGGTGGGCGGGCAGGAGCAGACGCCCAGCGGGGCCTTCACCTTGACTGCCGATCACGCCACGGAGCCCGTGGTCCGCGTACCGTTGCGTTCCGGCGGTCCGGTGAAGTTCGTCTGGGTCGGCGACCTCGACGGAGACGGCGAGTACGACTACGTGCTGGACCGGCAGACCTCCCCCCAGAAGCTCGAGGCGTACAGCAGCCGCGGGCAGTTCCTCTGGGAGGTCGACATGGGGCCGAACAGCCAGAACCAGGACAACATCGAACCGGGGTCGTCCGCGATCGACGTGGGCCACTGGGACGGCGTCACGGTCTACGACTTCGACAGCGACGGCCGTGCCGAGGTAGCCCTGAAGATCGCCGACGGCGTCAGGTTCGGCGACGGGGCGACCTGGACGCACGCGGACGACGCGCGCCAGTTCATGGCCGTCCTCGACGGCCGGACCGGAGCGCTCCGCAACTGGGCCGCGATACCGACCACTTACCTGGGCGACGGTCCGATGGGCGCGCGTCTAGGGGTGGCGTATCTCAACGGCACCACGCCGAGTCTGGTCGCCTACATGAAGAACCGCCGCGACGACGGGGCCTTCAACCTGTTGATGGCCGCCTGGCGGTTCACCGGCAGTGCCCTGAGGCATGAGTGGACGTGGCTGCGCGGCGGTCAGGACGCACCCGACGGGCACAACACCCGCGCCATCGACGTCAACGGGGACGGGACGGACGAGGTCGCCGAGATCGGGTTCGTCCTCAACGGCGACGGCTCCCTGCGCTACTCGATGGGACCCCAGGGCATCATCCACGGCGACCGCTTCCACCTCGCCGACATGGATCCCGGCCGTCCCGGCCTGGAGGGCTACGGCGTGCAGCAGGACAACCCGAGCGGCCTGCTCGAGTACTCCTACGACGCCGCGAGCGGCTCCGTCATCTGGAAGCACAACGGCGGCCCCGCCGACGTCGGACGCGGCATGGCCGGCGACGTCGACCCACGTTTCCCCGGCATGGAGGTCTGGTCCTTCTCGGGCCTGTACAACGCGTCCTCCAACAGGCTCACCGAACCGAACACCTCGCTGCGCCCGTGGCCGCAGCTGGGCCTGTGGTGGGACGGCGACCTCACCATGGAACTGCTCAACGACGGCAAGATCGAGAAGTGGGACCCGCTGAAGCCGACGGCGAGCGGCAGCCTGCCCCGGCTGGTCAGCACCTGGAACCACGGCGCGGTCACAGCCGCCCAGGGCGGTCCCACCCTCGTCGGCGACATCCTCGGCGACTGGCGCGAAGAGGCCGTGTACACCAACGCCTCCTACAACGAACTGATCATCTTCACCACGAACCAGCCGACGACCACCCGGCTGTACACACCGGCCCACAACCCCGCCTACCGAAACGCCATGACCTTCAAGGGCTACATGCAGTCCCACCACGTCGACTACTTCCTCGGAGCCGGCATGGCCCAGCCGCCGCGGCCGAACATCGCCTACGCGGGAGGCGGTTCCGCCTCCACCGCGACGACACCGCATGCACCGCGCCCGGAATGACCATCCGAGGTCACCGCGACCGGTGTGTCCGGCCACGGTGCGCAACAGGACGCGGTCGGGCGGACCGCCACGGCCGGCCGGACCGCCTCCCGACACCCCCATCCAAGTAGCCCTGGTCCGGGGGAGGCGGCCTCGGCCGACGCGCCGCCGCAGGGGTGTAGAGGGCGAACCCGGTGCCGCCCGGTCCTGCGGGTCGGCGTGGATCAGGTGGTCTGCCGGGTGAAGCGGCAAAGTCCGCAAGGGCGACCGGGTGTGGGTCGACATCAGCCCCGACGGGGGCAAGAACTGGAAGGGCTGCGGCGGTGTCACCACCGACAAGAAGGACAAGAAGTTCTACTCCAAGTGGTACGCCCACTGGCGCTCCGAATTCCCGAACCGCGTGATCCGCGCCTGCGCCCGCACCACCATGGGCGCCACCGACAACGGCAAGCGCGTCACCTGGTGCGCAGTGGTGGGCGATGTGAAGACGAAGGGCACCAACCGCTACTGGTGGACCGACAAGGACTAGGACCGGGGCAGGCGGGCGGCCCGGCCTGCGGGCCGTCCAGTGCCTGTTCGCGCCGCACGAGTCGTGGCGCCGTCCAGAACATCGAACGCAAGCCTCCGTTCCGAATACTCCCAGGGATACGTAGTCGGTGCCGGAGAGATCAACGACGACTTCGGCGACGAGGGCCCGCTCTCCCGAACCGCGAACAACCACAGCAACGTCGTCGGCATGTGGCAGGGGATCCTCTGGGCCGACGGCCATCTTGCAAACAGCGGTCGCGACTGCTGGTTCGGTCCCACCACCGAGGCGGCGACCAAGGCCTGGCAGAAAGACCACGGCCTTGATGACGACGGGATCGTCGGCCCGCTGACGTTCGGCAAAGCCGACTACTACCTGTATTGGGAAGGCTCCGAGATCCGGTACGACGGTAGTGTCAGGAACCTCACCGGAATGCTCCGTGACTCCCAGGGCCGTTACTACCAGCAGAACTCGGATGGAACCAGGACCTACGGCTCCTACACATCGGCCGATGCCCTCATCTGCTCATAAGGTGACGTTCCGGCTCTGACACGAGCCCCGGACGGATTTGCATCGTTGATCCGCGCGAGCCGTGCCGGTTTCGTGTGGACCACCATGTGCATCGGAAGTGGAAAGTGGTCCCATTGCCTCATGCCCAATGAGTCCTGTTTGACGCGGAACCACATCGACTTGTGGAATGAGCGGGTACTGCCGCAGGGAGCGGTGGCGATCACGTTCCGGACCGTGCTACGTGGATCGCTGCCGCCGATGTTGGTCTGGCTGGGCATCGCCGGGTTCGTCAGCTGGGTCTACAGCCCGGTGGTGACGGTGGTGTTGTTCGGGCTTCTCGCGATCTGCTTTCTCGTGGGGTTCTTTCTCCGACGGACGGCGGGGTGCTCCGTCCGGTGCGGCCTCTATGGGGCGCTGGGAGGGGTGCTCGACAAGTCGATGGCCGGGTTCTGACAGTGCGGCGGGCTTCCGTGGTGCGTCGGGTTGCTCCAGGGGCGTGTCGCGCAGCCCGAGCGGCGCAAGGCGCGCCGACGAGGTTCGCGACCCGAAGTGCTGCATGGGCGGATGCTTGCGCAGACGGCCGACCGTCGCAGGATCTGTCGATCCGGGGTGCGCGGTGATGACTCCCGGGCAGGTTGGTCGGGAGGCCGGGCCGTGGGTTACCGACGCCGATCGCGGTCGCCCGCTTCACTCCTCCCGACGAGTGCCGATTACCTCCGTCGTGCGCCCCAGGTACGTCACGGGGCCGGGGTTCGGCACCGTGATCTCGTGGAAGCCCAGGCGGTCGTAGAAGGCCCGGGCCGGGGTGTTGGTGCTGACCATCGAGAGGTGGACGGCCGGGACTCCTCTGGCCTGGAGGGCCCGGAGGAATGTGTGCATCAGGGATCTGCCATGGCCCCGGCCCTGCCAGGCGGGGAGCAGGTCGATGTGCAAGTGGGCCGGATATGGGGCGAGTTCGGGGAGGACCATGCGTTCGGGATGGTGCAGGAGCTGGATGATCGCCTCGTCGGGGGTGGCCGGTGGGCCGATGGGCGCCGGGAAGCGGTCCGTGACCAGGGGGAGCCACTTCCTGCGGAAGTTCTCGGCGAAGGCGGAGGTGTTCGCGGTGCCGAGGATGTAGCCGACCGCTTGCCCTTGGCCGTCGTCCAGTACGAAGGTCAGGTCCGGTTCCAGGTGGGCGTACGGGGTGGCGAAGGTCGCCGGGAAGACGTCGGGGTCCGCGTAGGCGGGGCGGCTGTCGCCGCCGTTGTCAGCGGTGCGGATGCAGATGTCATGGAGGGCGTCGTGGTCCTGGGGGCGGTAGGGGCGTACTGCGGCACGTGGTGTCATCGCAGCATCCTGGGCAGCGGGGAGCCGCCTCGGCAAGCACCCAAAGCACCCATGCGCGACCAGGCCCGCGATGGGGCCGGCTGTTCCGGTGGCGGCGTGCTGTGGTCATCCGGGATGGTTCGGCAGGGCCGCTCGATGCCGCCTGGCGATTTCCTCCGCCGGTTCGCGTGACGGTCCCGGCCGTGCTCACAATGGCGCTGGGCGGGCGGAGCGGTATGCGCCCGGCAGGTCGAGAACGAACACATGCGGTCACCTTGTGAACGCAGGGCGGCACAGACGAGCAAGTCGGGTGAGTCGTCGGGAACGGATACGCGCTGCCAACCCGCGCTACTCCGGGCCCCCGGGGGCCCGCCTCCTCCTGGCCCCGGGAGAAGGGAGTGTCCGATGGTCGCGAGTCGGACTCCGGTACTCCTCGCGTCCCCGCCCGGAAAGCCGGCCGGTACGGCCGCGGGGCGCCATGCCGATGAGCGCGTCGTGCGGCCCGGGGTGCGCCATGGCGGTTCCCCTCCTTCGGCCGACCCTTCCGCGCGAGCCGGGCGAGGGGAAGCCGCGGCCGCTCATGATCGGCGGGCCCTGCCGGGAAACGCGGGCGGCCCGGGTGAGGCGCCGGACTCACCCGGGCGTGCGGTAGGCGACCAGAGGCCGGCCGTCAGTCGTTCAGGCGTCGGCGCAGCAGCTGCTTGCCCAGGTCGGCGCCCTTGCGGCTGTCGGCCTGTGCCTTCCGGAACAGCTCGACCACCTCGGTGTCCTTCTCCCGCTCCGCGTCCTGGATGTACGTCTCGAGGCGCAGCGCGTTGTTCAGGCACGCCTCGACATACCAGATCAGGTTGTAGTCCTTGTCTGCGGTGCCGGTCACGCGGCCGGTCTCGGTGGTGCTGGTCACGTTCTCCTCCTCCGTGTCGCGGACAGGGGCCGCCGCGCCTGCCCGGCACGGCTCCCGAAGCGCCGCACGGGTACCCGGCCCGTCGCCGCGTACACGGACCCGGCCCGCACGCGGCCCGGTGAGGTGTCCCGGCGTCGTCCGAGGGCACACGGCTGTCACCACCTAGCGCAGAAGGGCCAGATGACGTGCGTACCGTCGGAGTGGAAGAGGAACTCCTCCTGGTCGATCCCGAGACCGGCGAGCCGCAGGCGCGGGCCGCGGCGGTGCTCGCGCGTGCCGCGCAGGAGGGCACGGGACAGGACGTGTTCGAGAAGGAGCTCCACGACGAGCAGGTGGAGTTCGCCACGCATCCGCAGTCGGACATGGCGGACCTGGGGGCCGAGATCATCCGCTGTCGCAAGGACGCGGCGCGCCATGCCGAGGGGCTCGGCAGCGCGGTGGTGGCGCTGGCCACGTCGCCGTTGACGGTGAGTCCGACGATCACCATGAACAGCAGGTACCTGTGGATGGCGCGGGAATTCGGCCTGGCCACTCAGGTGCAGCTCGTCTGCGGCTGCCATGTGCACGTGTCCGTGGAATCCGACGAGGAGGGTGTCGCCGTCCTGGACCGTATGCGGCCGTGGCTGTCCGTGCTGACTGCCCTGAGCGCGAACTCACCCTTCTGGCAAGGCCACGACAGCCAGTACGCCAGCTACCGCAGCCAGGTGTGGGACCTGTGGCCGATGGCCGGTCCGTCGGACATCTTCGGCTCGGCGGAGCGGTACCACCAGTGCGTCACGAACCTGATAGCCACGGGAGTCGTCCGCGACGAGGGCATGATCTACTTCGATGCCCGGCTGTCCCAGCGGTATCCGACCGTCGAGATCCGGGTCGCGGACGTCTGTCTGCACCCAGACACCGCGGTCCTCGTCGCCGCCCTCGCCCGGGGGCTCGTCGACACCGCGGCGCGCGAGTGGCGGGCCGGCCGGGAGCCGCTCGGACACAGTGCGGGACTGCTGCGGCTGGCCACCTGGCGTGCCGCCCGCTCCGGCATGTCGGAGAACCTCCTGGACCCCTCGACGATGCGGCCCCGGCCGGCCGCCGAGGTGATCCACGCCCTGCTCGACCACGTCGAGGAGGCACTCGTCGCCAACGGTGACGCCGAGCGGGTCCGCGCGGCCGTCGCCGAGCTGATGGGGCGCGGCAACGGGGCCCGGGTGCAGCGCGAGGTGATGGAGCGGACGGGGAGCCTGCGCCAGGTCGTCACGGCCTGCGTACGGCACACTCAGGCGTGACGTCGTCCGCTGCGCGCTCGGAGTGTACGGGTGAGGCCGCCGCCGTTCGCGTACGGCACACAGGGACCGTAGGGCCGACACAGGGACCGTAGGGCCGACACAGGCTCCGACCTGCGGTCCAGGACCTTTCGCGCGTAGGCCGTCGAGGACGGGGTAATGCGTGCAGCACGTGCGGCGGACCTCTCCACGGCACGTACGGCAGGTCCCGTCCTCGACCGGAGCCGGAGGAGCCCGAACATGAGCGCGTGGAGTCCGGATCACACCGAGCCGCAGGTGTCCGGCCCGGCTGTGCGGTTGTTGGACGGGCTGCCCGATCTCGTGCACGCCGGCATGTACGTGATGGACGACAACGGCGCCGTCCTCGCGGTGAACGCCCGGGCGGAGGTCATGCTCGGCCGCACGGCCGCCGAACTCGTCGGCCGGGACGCCCACGAGCTGCTGCACCGCGACCACCTCGGGCAGACGATGCCCCGCGCCGCGTGCCCGATGATGCACGCCATCCTCAGCGGCCGTACGGGCGGCGGGGACCATGAGTGGTTCCGGCGCGGTGACGCCACGCTGCTGCCGGTGTCCTGGCTGGTCACACCGTGCCGGCTCGACGGGGCGGCGACGGGCGCGGCGGTCCTCTTCTACGAGTCCGGCCCGGAGAACGGTGTGCTCCCGGCCGCCGAGCCGTCGGCGCTGTCGCAGCTGGACCGGTTGGCGCTGCTCGCCGAGACGACGACCCGGCTGACCTCCACGCTGGACTCCGACGAGGCGGTCGCACGCCTGGTCCGGCTGGTGGTGCCGCGACTGGCGGACTGGGCGATCGTGGACCTGATCAGCGAGAGCGACGACGTCTGGCGGACCACGGTGGCGACCCACCACGACGGCTCCGTGGTGCGGTGCGAGGAGTTGGAGGGCCCGCTGCCGCCGGTCCACGAGGAGTCGTTCATGCCGCTGTCCCGCGCACTGCGCGGGGCGGGGTCGGCGCTGGCCGGGCCCGAGACCTACCAGGGTCCGCCGGATTCGGGAATCGCGGTCGCGCAGCAGAAGCTGTTCCGGGTGACGGGCATGCGCTCCGCCGCGATCGCGCCCATCCGTGGGCCGCGCGCGGTGCTCGGCGCCCTCACGCTGGGCCTCGGTGACCGGCCGGGGGCCTTCACCGGCGCCGAGTTGTCCCTGCTGGAGGACATCGCCCGCCGGGCCGGGCTGGCGCTGGAGAACGCGCGTCTGTACCAGCGTCAGAGGCACATCGCGGAGACCATGCAGCGCCATCTGCTGCCCCAGATGCCGGAGGTGCCGGGGCTGCGGATGGCCGCGCGCTACGAGTCGGCGTCGGAGTCCGCGCAGGTCGGCGGCGACTGGTACGACGCGTTCTCGCTGGCCGACGGGTCCACGGCGGTGGCCATCGGCGACGTGGTGGGGCACAACATCGACGCGGCCGCCGGCATGGCGCAGGTCCGCAACATGCTCCGCGCCTACGCCTGGGCGCTGGAGGAGCCGCCGAGCGCGATCGTGGAGCGGCTGGACCAGGCCGTGGTGCATGTGGCCGAGGCGTCCATGGCGACCGTGATATTCGGCCGGGTCGAACGGAACGGCGACGACGGGTGGGCGCTGCGGTGGACCAACGCCGGGCATCCGCCGCCGCTGCTGATCACACACGACGGCCGGTCCCGTTTCCTGGACGAGGAGCACGACCACCTGCTCGGCACGGGCCTGATCCGGGCGCGTACCGACACGCTCACCCCGCTCCCGCCGCTGTCCACGCTCGTGCTGTACACGGACGGCCTGATCGAGTCCCCGGGGCACACCCTCGACCGGGGCTTGGCCCGGCTGCGCCGGCATGCGGCGGCACTCGTCCACCGGCCGCTGCATGTGTTCTGCGACCTGCTCCTGGAGCGGGCCCGTCCGGTCGACAACGACGACGACGTCGCGCTGCTGGTCTTCCGGATGCCGGCCGAGGGCGGTGAGCCGGGTGCGCGGTAGAGCGCCGATGCAGGCGGCAGGTGCCGGAGGGCCACTCTCTTCGCCAAGGCCCCACACATCCCTACGCTTTCGAACGCGTAGCCACTCTCTGCGCGGGAAACACGAGCGTCGGAGGGGAACGCGACATCGCGTCCGCCTCGCAGAGCCGAACCGGGGAAGACGAGATGGCGACAGAGCCGCGTAGGGACGACGAACTGCCTGCTGAGGAGATCCACGACAGCCACGCCGCCTTCGACGGAGAGCTCGGCGACGTGACGGGCGCCCGCACGGCCGCCGAGGGGTTCCTGGGCACGCTCGCGCGCACGTCCCCGCCGACGGCCGTCGAGCACTGGGACGACATCCTGCTGGTGGTCACCGAGCTGGCGGCCAACGCGGTGCAGTACGCCCCCGGGCGCTTCGAACTGACGATGCGCCGCACCCACGACGGGGTGCATGTGACGCTGGGGGACACGAGCACCACGTCGCCCGCGCCGCGCCCCTTCAGCCCCAGCAAGGGGGGCGGCGGCATCGGCTGGTATCTGATCCACACGCTGTGCGACGAGGTGAGCGTGGTGGTGCACGACCAGGGCAAGGACATCCACGTCTTCCTGCCCTGGTGAGACGTCAGGGGTGAGACGTCAGGTCAGCGGCACCAGCACACTGATCGTCTTGCCGCCGGCCGTGCGGCGCTCGACGTCGACCTCGCTGCACAGCCGGTTGATCAGCGGCCATCCGTATCCGCTGCCCTCGTGGGCCCGCGGCAGCACACCGGGCCCGTGGATGCCGACGGGCAGGGCGGCGCTGTGGTCCCGCACGCTCAGCCGCACGCCTCCAGCGGTGAGGGTGACGTCGAATCCGGCGATGCCACCACCGTGCCGGACCGCGTTCGTGACCAGTTCGGAGACGACGAGGATGAGATCGATCATCGCCTCCTCGGTCGGCGGCCCGGCCGGGGAACGCCACCGCTCCCCCACGAACGCCCGCACATGGCGGCGGGCCGCCGCGGCACTGGTGATCGCGCCCGGCGACCGCGGCGACCGGGCGGACACCCCTTCCACGGAAGCTGTGCCATGGTTCACGGTCGGGTGGCGTTCCATCGAGGTCATGATGTCCACGGGATCGACGGTTCGGGGCAGCTCGGCTCAGTACTGTTCATGAAGCGCCGCATACCCGCTCGTGCCCGGACCATGGCTGTCGAGATCCTCCGGGAGTATCACCCGGTTCCCGCACAGCTCGGCGGTCGCGGTCGCCTGTGCGGCGGCGAGCCGGCGGCGCGCCGCCTCCAGCGCCCGGCGGACGTCGCGGGTGCCCGTGGACACGCACAACGTGTACGCCAGGTCCTGCGCGCGGCGAGCGGTCTGCGGGTCGCTCCGCTCGCCCTCGTGGGCCATGAGTGACTCGTACTCCTCGACGAGACCGCGCAGGGTCACGGGATGGGGCATCAGCATCTTTTACGCTCCTCGGTGAGGTGATCGGGGACGACGGAGTCCGGCAGAAGACCGGCGGAAGGGGCGGCCGCACGACGGCGTACGGCGGACTGGTCGGCCGGCACGACGGCGTACGGCTACGGGTCAGGACGAAGGGGTGGTCCGGCCGAGGGCCTCGTCCCGGACGCGGGCGCAGCTGCGGCTGATGAGGCGGGAGACGTGCATCTGGGAGATGCCGAGGCGGTCGGCGATGCGGTTCTGCGTCATGTCCTCGAAGAAGCGCATGTAGAGGATGGCGCGCTCGCGTTCGGGCAGTCGGCGCAGCCCTTCCTTGGCGGCCTCCCGGTCCACGACGACGTCGTACGCCCCATCGGGCGCGCCGAGGGTGTCGGCGAGGCTGTAGCCGTCGTCGCCCGAGGACATCTCCGCGTCCAGCGACAGGGCGCTGAAGCTTTCGAGCGCCTCCATCCCGGCGTTGACCTCCTCCTCCGTGAGCCCCGCGTGGGCGGCGACATCGGCGACCGAGGGCTCGGCTCCGCCGCCGGAGGTCTGGCTCAGCTCGCGCCGTGCCACACGCACCTTGTTGCGGAGGTCCTGGACGCGCCGGGGGACGCGGAGTGTCCACATCCGGTCGCGGAAATGCCGCTTGATCTCGCCGGTGATGGTGGGCACGGCGTAGCTCTCGAACGCCCCCCGTTCGGGCTCGTAGCGGTCCACCGCCTTGACCAGGCCCATCGCGGCGACCTGGCGCAGGTCCTCCAGCGACTCGCCGCGATTGCGGAAGCGGCCGGCGATGCGGTGCGCCATGGGCAGCCAGGCCCGCACCAGTTCGTCCCGTACGACGTCACGCTCGGGCCCTTCGTCCATCGCCGCGAGCCGGACGAAGGCGGTGGCGGTGTCGGGGGCGTCGTCGTGCGTCCTCCTGTCGGGCGTGCCGGGACGTACGGATGTGCCGGAACCGTTTGCGGACACATTGACCAGCATGCGAAATCGCTCCTGAACGACGCTTTCAGGGAATGGCGGCGGTAGACGGTGGGCGGGCGACCAGGGCCCGTGCGCAGAACACCGCTTTCGCCGACGTGCCTCCGATCAGGAGGCGTGGAACTCCGCTTGCCCCGCGATCCGGCGGACAAACGGCGGTGCCCGCATTCGTGGTGACGGGCTGCCAGCTCCGGTGATCCCGTCGAGCGGGGGGCGGTGGCGACTTCAGGCCAGAGTGCGGAGCAACACGGTCCCTTTCACGACCGAGTTGGACTGAGTCGCGGGTACCGGGGCATGCGAGGGATGGCAGCAAGGCTTCGGGCGAGAGGGGTGGACAGCATGGCAGCCGTGACGGCACGGACAACGGCCGCGGCACGGGAGACGGTCATGGCGGACGGGGCGGGCCTGCCCCGGATCGAGGATCCGTCGCAGGTCAGGCCGAGGGATGCGCGCGAGATGTCGCGGCAGTTCTTCGACCGGCTGGCCATGCTGGAGGAGGGCACGCACACGTACCAGTACGTGCGCAACACGCTCATCGAGATGAACCTGTCGCTCGTGCGGTACGCGGCCTCGCGCTTCCAGGGCCGTGAGGACTCGCTGGAGGACATCGTCCAGGTCGGGACCATCGGACTGATCAAGGCCATCGACCGGTTCGAGCTGTCCCGGGAGGTGGAGTTCACCACGTTCGCCGTGCCCTACATCGTCGGCGAGATCAAGCGCTTCTTCCGGGACACCAGCTGGGCGGTGCATGTGCCGCGGCGGTTGCAGGAGGCGCGGGTGGAGCTGGCCCGCGCGACGGACGAGCTGCAGTCCCGGCTGGGCCGCATGCCGACGACACGTGAGCTGTCCGAGCTGATGTCACTGTCCGAGGGGGAGGTCGTCGAGGCGCGCAAGGCGTCCAACGGCTACAACACCTCCTCGCTCGACGTGGCGCTCACCACCGAGGGCGGCGAGGACGGCGACACCGTGCTGGGCGACCTCATCGGTGAGGAGGACCCGTCGCTGGAACTCGTCGAGGACTTCCAGTCGTTGGCGCCGCTGATCGCCGAACTCGGCGACCGTGAGCGCCGGATCCTCCATCTGCGGTTCGTGGAGGAGCTGACCCAGTCGCAGATCGCCGAGCAGCTCGGGGTGTCCCAGATGCATGTGTCCCGGCTGATCAGCCGCATCATCAAGCGGCTGCGCACAGGGCTCCTGGAGCCCGGAGTCGCCTGATATCGGAGCCCGTGTGTCCCGACGATTGGCGGGTATACGCACGGGCGCATCGCCGGTCGATGCGTCGAATCCGTGCATCGGGGCACTCGTCCCCGATCGGTAGCGCCGGGAGGCCTTTGTGTCCGTTGCCCAGAATCCCCTGTCGATCAAGGTCGAACTGCCCCGGGACGACGCCGTGCTGCTCACGATCGAGGGGGAACTGGACATCGACACGGCGACCGAGCTGCAACATCATCTGGCGAACCAACTACGCCACGGCCGACGGCATTTCCTGCTGGACGTGTCGGCCGTCCCCTTCATGGACTCGTCCGGCATGAACATCATCCTGCGGACCTACCAGGAGGTGCGGCGGATCCCGGGCGGCGTGTACATCATCGCTCCGGCGCCGGCCGTACGGCGGATCCTCGATCTCACCGGCGTCAGCATCACGGTGGCGACGGTGGACAGCGTCGACGAGGCGCTGACCGCCGTGGACTCCGGACACGTCGCCCCCTTGCCGGACGAGCCGCCGGCGAAGGAGTAGCCGCTCTCAACGCACCGACGAGCAGGGCGACTTGGGCTGTTCCGTCGGCACAGCGGGAGCCTGCACATGGTTAACAGTTGTCGTTTGACAACTATGGCCGGAGGCAACAGAGTGAGCCGAGGCCGAGCACAGCCGGGCACAGGGGAAGGGTGGGGATGAGGCTGTCGGACCGGGGTCGGGTCGGCGGCGGTCAGGCGCTTCGGGCGTCGGTGGCGTCGCCCTCGTGGATCTGTGTCGCGGCGGCGGCGCAGAACGCCTCCAGCCCCTCCAGCAGCGCGGTCCGCCGCGCGGTCGGCATCTGCTCCAGCACGGACCGCAGGGCGCGTTCACGGCGGGCGCGCAGGTCCACCAGGAAGGACCGTCCGCGTCGGCTCAGCCGCAGAGACAGCTCGCGCCTGCTGGCCGTGCCGGCCCGGCGCTCGACGAAGCCCACCGCCTCCAGTCGGTCGCACAGCCGGCTGGTGGAGGGCGGCGTGGAGCCGAGGGCGTCGGCGAGCGTACGCAGATTGATGCCGTCGTTGTGCTCCAGGATGAACAGCACGCGGATCTGGGAGGCGGACACCGGCGCCGTCGAGGCGCGTCCCCACAGGACCTCCAGCAGCTCGGCCGCCTCGGAGGTCATACGCGCCACCTCGTCGGGCGGCGGGTGGGGGGAGGAAGTCACGGGCCCACTCTTCCAGGCATCCCGAACACTGTCAGCTGTGGATTCAGGAGTTGACCGTGGAGCCGGGCGAGCGGGTCGTGTCCGGCCCCACCGGCGACCACGCCCACCAGTCGTTTCCCGAAGCGGGGAGGCGCGACAGCACGTGAGGAGAGACCCGTGCCGGAACAGGACACGGCAGACCGGCGGATGACACCGGCGCAGGAAGTGGCGAACTTCCTGCGCGGCCGGCAGGAGCAGATCGCGCAGCGCTGGGCCGACGCGGCGCTGTTCCGCACCGTCTTCACCCATTCCCGGGACGAGGCGGTGGAGGCGGGCCGGGCCGTCGTGGACGCGCTCGCCGCCGTGGCCTCCGCGGCCGGCGTCGAGGACGCGGAGGCCGGTGGCTTCCACGTCGTACGCGAGCAGTTGGCGCGGACGGCGGCGTCGCGGGCCCGGGCCGGTTCCACCATCACCCAGATCTCCGCCGAGGTGGACGCGCTGCGGCCGCCCGTCACCGAACTCCTCGTCGCCGAGCTCTCCGGTGTGTCCGCCGAACACCTCCGTGAGTGCACCACGACCCTGACGGTCCTCATGGGCACCCTGCGTCTGGTCGTGCTGGAGACGGCCCTGAGCGATGTGGAGGAGGTCATCGACCGGCAGCGCCTGCAGCTCATGGAGGTCGCCACGCCGGTGATCAAGCTGTGGGAGGGCATCGTCGCCGTCCCCCTGATCGGCACGCTGGACAGCGCGCGCAGCCAGGTCGTGATGGAGACGCTGCTGAACTCGATCGTCGAGCAGCACGCCAGGTTCGCCATCCTGGACATCACCGGGGTGCCTACCGTCGACTCCCTGGTGGCCCAGCACCTCATGAAGACCGTGGCGGCGGCGAGGCTGATGGGAGCCGAGTGCATCGTCTCCGGCATCCGGCCGGCCATCGCGCAGACCATCGTCCATCTGGGCATCGACCTGAGCTCGGTGCTCACCCGCGCGAGCCTCGCGGACGCACTCGCCTACGCGTTGCGGGAACAGGGCACGGACATCGTGTCCCACGATGTCGCCGGTTCGGGGCCCAGGTGAGCGGCGACTTCCCCGCGCCGTACGGCGGGCCGTCGCCGTACGGCGGAACCGTACCCGTCCTCAAGCTCGGCGACGTCCTCCTGGTGTCGCTCCAGGGCGATCTGCACGACGGCACGGCGGAGCAGCTCCAGCAGGACATCAGCGACACGGTCGCGCGCAGCGGGGCGACGGGCGTGGTCATCGACCTCTCGGGTGTGGAGATCGTCGACTCGTTCCTGGGGCGGGTGCTCGGCGACATCGCCGCCCAGACGAGTCTCCTCGCCGCCAGGACGGTGGTGGCGGGGATGCGGCCGGCCGTGGCGATCACGCTGGTGGAGCTGGGGCTGACCCTGCCGGGACTGCGTACCGCGCTCAGCACCGAGGAGGCGATGCGTCTCCTCGGCGAATCGGACCCGACCTTTCCCCGCCGGGGGCACGCCCGCCAGGAGAGTCCGTGATGCAGACCGTCGGCGGCATCTCCGCCTGCCTGCCGATCCACTCGGATCTGGATCTGGTGTGGGTACGGCAGCATGTACGGCAGGCGGCCGCCCAGCTCGGCTTCGGTCTGGTCGAGCAGACCAAACTGGTCACGGCCGCCAGCGAGTTGGCCCGCAACACCCTGGTCCACGGCGGCGGGGGCCAGATGGAGTGCGAGCCGGTGGACAGGGGCGGCGCACGGGGTCTGCGGCTGACGTTCAGCGACGAGGGGCCGGGCATCGCGGATCTCGACCAGGCGCTCATCGACGGCTACACCTCCGGCGATGGCCTGGGCATGGGTCTGGGCGGCGCCCGGCGGCTGGTTCACGAGTTCACGATCGACAGCCGCCCCGGCTCGGGCACCACGGTGACCGTGACCTCCTGGATGTCGGGTGCGCCGCGCCCGCGCGAGGAGCGGTGATGCCGCGCGTCTGGGAGGTTCCGGTGCACGACTCGACCCGGGTGCGGGACGCCCGGGTGGCCGCCGAGGCCGCGGCCGCGCGGGCCGGGCTCGACGAGAGCCGCGCCGCCGGTGCCGCGCTGGTGGCCACCGAGCTGGCCACCAATCTGCTCAAGCACGCCGGCGGCGGGCTGATGCTGCTGGACGTCATGGCCCGCCCCGCGCCGGACCGGGCGGACGGCGCGGCCTCGCTGGTGCAGATCATGGCGATCGACCACGGGCCGGGGATGCCCGATGTCGCGGGCGCCCTGCGCGACGGCTTCTCGACCACGTCCTCGCTCGGCGCGGGCCTCGGCACCTGCCACCGCGTCGCCGACGACTTCGACCTGCACAGCACCGTCGGCCGGGGCACCGTCGCCCTCGCCCGGATCGGCACCCGGCCGGGGCGCCGACGCGCGCCGGCCCGCTCCCCCGCCCCGGCCGTGCGCGCCGGGGGCGTCAACATCCCCTTCGCCGGCGCGGAGTTCTCCGGCGACGCCTGGGCGTGGGTCCGGGCGGGCGACCTCACCACACTGATGCTGGCCGACGGGCTGGGCCACGGCCTGGCGGCGGCACACGCCTCCTCGGCGGCCGTGGAGCAGCTGTGCCGGGCGCCCGAGCTGCCTCCCGCCCAGCTGCTGCGGAGGCTGGAGGGCGCGCTGCGGGACACCCGGGGCGCGGCCGTGGCCGTGGCCCAACTCGACACCGCCGCCGGACGGTTGCTGTTCTCCGGCATCGGCAACATCGGAGCGCGGCTGCGCACCGGCGCGAACTGGCAGCCGATGCTGTCGCGGCCCGGCATAGTCGGCGCCCACCGGGCGGCGCACCTGCCGCAGCACGAGGTGGCCTGGGGGGACGACTGTCTTCTCGTGCTGCACAGCGACGGCCTGCCGAGCCGCTGGAGTCCGGGCCCCGCCGCCCACAGCCCCACCCTCGACCCCGCTGTGATCGCCGCCGTGATCGTGCGCGACGCGAGCAGCCCCGCCCGGCCGGTACGCGACGACACCACCGTCGCGGTGCTGAGCCCCTCCCCGCCGGACCATCTCCCATGACCCGTACCTGGCACATCAGTTCCGTCACCGACGCGGCTCGGGCCCGTATCGCCACCGCGCGGCTGGCCACCGCGCACGGGGTGTCCCCGACCGACCGGGCCCGGCTGGTGTCCGTGCTCACCGCGCAGCTGAGGCAGTGCCTCACCAAGGGAGGCACGTGGCTGCTGACCGCGCGGGCCACCACGGCGCGGCCCGGCGGCACCCGGTTCCTGGTCGAGTTGACGTCGGCGACGCAGCGGCCGGGCGAGTTCCGCCGGCCCTGGCGGCTGACGGTCTCCTGCTCGGAGGAGGTGCGGCTGCCGGACAGCGAGCATGTGGCCGGCGATCCGGCGACGCTCGCGGAAGCCCTGTTCGGGGCCGACGAGGACGCCGCGCTACTGCTGGAGAAGCTCGGCGAGCAGGAGGCGCTGGTGGCGTTCCACCGCGAGGAACTCCACCAGACCAACCAGGGTGTTCTCGCCCTGCACGCCGAGCTGGACGCGGCCGGGCGGGCGCAGCGCGAACTCTTCGCCGCCGAGCAGAAGGCCCGCAAGGAGGCGGAGAAGGCCCGCGGCAGACTCACCTTCCTCGCCGACGCCAGCGCCGCCCTGACGGCGTCCCTGAACCCCGACGCGGTCGTGCGGCTGCTCCCCGCGCTCCTGGTGCCCCGGTACGCCCGCACCGCCGACGTATGGCTGTTCGACGGGGAGGACGATGTGCGCCGGGGCGGCCCGCATCCGGCCGCCGCCGTTGTCGCGGCCCGCCGAGGGCGCCCCCAGTACGCCGCCGACCACCCCGGCGGTCTGCCCGGCGTCGACGACCAGCCGCCCTCGGCGCTCGACCCCACCCGGCCGCTGCTGTGCGTGCCGCTGATGACCCGCCGCGCCCCCCTGGGCGTGCTGACGCTGTCACCGCCCGACGACGAGCGCTGGGACGCCGACGACGCCTTCATGCTGATCGAGCTCGCCCGGCGGGCCGGTGTCGCCCTGGAGAACGCCCGGCGCTTCGAGCACAACCGCGACATCGCCGAGACCCTGCAACGCGCCCTGCTCACCGAGCTGCCCACCACCCCGGGCCTGCGGCTCGCCGCGCGCTATCTGCCGGCCACCCGGGGCCTGAACATCGGCGGTGACTGGTACGACGCCTTCCGCCAGCCCGACGGCAGCCTGATCACCGTCATCGGCGACGTCACCGGCCATGGTCTGCACGCCGCGGTGATGATGAGCCAGCTGCGGACCGCGCTGCGCGCCTACGCGGTCGACGGCAAGAGCCCCGGCCAGCTCCTCACCCATCTGCATCTGTTCCTGCACCATCTGCAGCCCGACCTGTACGCCACCGCCGTCATCGCCCGGTTCCATCCCCACGAGCCCACCCTCACCTGGGCCGCCGCGGGGCATCCGCCGCC
Source organism: Streptomyces sp. DSM 40750 (assembly GCF_024612035.1). Lineage (GTDB taxonomy): Bacteria > Actinomycetota > Actinomycetes > Streptomycetales > Streptomycetaceae > Streptomyces. Next base: position 10,818,571 of record NZ_CP102513.1, on the reverse strand, counting down.
GGTGCTGCGCTCGCCCGACGGGCAGGTGCGGATCCTGGACGCCAAGCCCGGCGCGATGCTCGGCATCCCCATCCGACAGGAGATCGCCGACCACACCGTCCCGCTGCCGCCCGGCTCCACCCTGGCCCTCTACACGGACGGGCTGGTGGAACGCCGCGCCCAGGGCATCGACCCGGGCATCGAACGGCTGGCCACGGCCCTCGGGACACTCCGGCCCGCCACGCTCGACGAGGACCTCGAAGCATCGGCCGACCTGCTCCTCCACCCCCTGCTGGACGACGAGCACGAGGACGACGTGTGCCTGCTGCTGTGCCATGTGCACAGCGAGCCGGGCGACCTCACGGCCCGGCTCCCCTGACCGGTCACCCGAGGGCCCGCAGCGCCTGCTCGACTCGCGCACGCTCCGCCTGCGGCAGCGCCCCCAAGGCCTCGGTCAGACGCACCGACAGGCGCTCGGTGACGTCCGCGAGAAGCCCGCGTCCACGCGCGGTGACCACCAGGCGCACCTCACGCCGGTCGTCGAGCCGGACGTACCGCTGGAGCAGGCCGGCCGCTTCGAGCCGGTCGCAGAGCCGACTGGCCGTGGGCAGGCCGACGCCGAGCTGCTCGGCCAGGGCGGTGAGGTTCAGCTCGGGCCGGTGGCGCACCGCTCTCAGCGCCAGGACCTGTCTCGGTGACAGCCGCGGGGTGACGTCCTCGACGGCCGAGAACCAGAGCGGCACCAGGTTCTCCACGACGTCGAGAACCTGCCGGGCGAGATCCGCGGGGCCGGTCATGCGGGGGGCCTACCCGAAGTGCCCGGGAGTACACGGCCGCCACCGCACGCTCCCGCGTCGCCCAAGTCGCCCGTCGCGGCGCGGCGTTGCTACGCCTTGTAGGCCACTCCCCCGTACACGTCCGTCGGCTCCGGGGTCGTGCCCGGCTCCGGGCGCCACAGCGGGCAGGACACGATGCCGGGCTCCAGGAGTTCCAGGCCCTCGTAGTACGCGTGCAGCTGCCGGGGGCTGCGCAGGACGTACGGGACGGCGCCGGTGTCGTCGTAGCCGTCCTGGGCGCGCTTGAGTTCGGCGTCGGTGTCCGTGCTGTCGTAGTGGACGAAGTAGCTGCCCGACGGCAGGGCGGCCTGGAGGCTGCGGACGATCTCCTTGGCCTCCTCGTAGTCCTGGATGTGGCCGAGGATGCCCATCAGCATCAGGGCCACCGGCTTGCTGAAGTCGAGGATCTTGCCGGCGGCTTCGAGGATGGTGGCCGGGTCGTGCAGGTCCGCGTCGACGTAGTCGGTGACCCCCTCGGGGGTGCTGGTGAGCAGGGCCTGCGCGTGCCGCAGTACCAGGGGGTCGTTGTCGACGTAGACGATGCGGGACTCGGGGGCCGCCTTCTGGGCGACCTGGTGGGTGTTGTCGTACGTCGGAAGGCCGGTGCCGATGTCCAGGAACTGGCGGATGCCGCGCTCCCGGGCCACGAAGGTGACCGTGCGGATGAGGTAGACGCGGGAGGCGCGGGCCATCGTCTCGATGTTGGGGGCGATCTCCCGGTAGGCGTCTCCCGCGACGCGGTCGACCTCGTAGTTGTCCTTGCCGCCCATCCAGTAGTTCCAGATGCGGGCCGAGTGCGGCACCGTGGTGTCGATCTTGGACAGGGCTTCCTGATCGGGAGTGGGGTGGCCGTCTGCCATGGGAACTCTCCTGCCTCACATCGCGTGGTCGTCGCTAACCTATCGTCAACTGCTCTGTGTTTCGCCAGAGTTGGGACGGCCGAGAAGCGGGGGCACGGATGGGGCGGCTCGGCTCGCCGGCATCGAGGGTCACCACGGGAACGTGCTGGGCGAGGGTGCGGAAGGCCCGGGCGTAGGCGGTGGCGGCCTCCACGGCCTCGGCGCTGTGCGCATGACCCGACGTCGCGGTCAGGTGGAGCATGGCTCCGTCGCGTTCGGCCACGGTTTCGGCGAGGTCCAGGGCCTGGATCCAGGTCACCCGGGAGCGGCCGCGGCGCAGCGGCCCGTACACGAGTTCCGCGACGAGGTTCCCGTCGACGGCCGGCCGACCGGGTCCGGCGAGGAGTTCGCGGTACGGCAGGGCCGGGTCCAGGTGGTGGAGGAAGGGCGGCATGTGCCGGACCTCGAAGCCGAGGTGGGCCAGCTCGGTCATCAGGTGGGTCCTGCCGGGACCTTCGTGTCCCTCGATGATCAGGGTCCGGTACTGGGTGAGCGTGGACGGCAGGATCATTCCCGCCCCTCGGGAGCGGCCCGGCCGGGGCGGCCGGCGTGTCCGGCGGGCGGCATGGCTCGACCCGGGACACGAGGCGGCGTACGCATGCCGCTCCCTTCGGGTGGTGCGCGGCGGGTGTCGGCTCCCCAGTCTGTGTGCGGCCGGGAGGCGACGGGAGTGCGTTTGCGGGTTGTCCGGTTGTGCGGGCGTAGTGATCCGCGCGGTGGCCGAACGGCCGTCGGGCGAAGCGGAACGGCCGGGCGGCCGGGCGGACTTCGGACGGTCCCGGGTGACCGGACGGGCGCCAGGCGATCCCCGGTGGCCGGACGGTGGCCAGGCGATCCGGGAGCTGGCGGGCAGCCCTCAGGCGATGAGGAAGTCGGCCTGGCCGGCCTTGGCGCCCTCCAGGAAGGCCACTATCTCCTCCCGCGAGTAGACGAGGGCGGGGCCGTCCGGGTCGGTGGACTGACGGAAGGCCACGCTGCCGTCGGGCAGGCGCTTGGCCTCGACGCAGGAACCGCCGTTGGTGCCGCTCCAGGGCTTGCGCCAGCCCTCGGCGCCGAGTTCGGGTGCGGGCATACCGCTGTGAACGGGGTCGTTGGGTGTCCTTGCCATGTGTCACAACTCCTTGCGTAGTGCCGCCAGGATGTCCCTGGTCCGGGCCACCGGTTCCGCCTGCACGGACATCCGGTCCATGACCTCCAGGTAGGTCACGACGTCCGCGGGCTGGTCGACGTACTGGGCGCCCGCGAGGCCCTCGGTGTAGACGATGTCGGGGAGTTCGGAGAAGCCGAAGCGGAAGTAGTGGAAGGGGCCGTAGGCCCCCGGGTGGGGTCCGGCCGCGAACCGCATGATCTGGATCCTGACCTTGGGCCGCTCCGTCGCCTCGGCGAGCCGGTCGATCTGGGCCCGCATCACCTGGGGACCGCCCACCGGCCGGCGCAGCACGGTCTCGTCGAGGATGGCCCAGACGGCCGGTGCCTCGGGTTTGACCAGCAGGTCCTGGCGTCTGAGGCGCAGGGCGACCCGGCGGTCGACGTCCTCGGGGCTCGCGTTCGGGAAGCCGACACGCATGAGCGCGGCGGCGTAGTCGTGGGTCTGCAACAGGCCGGGTACGTACTGGGGTTCGTAGAGACGGATGACGGCGGCTTCGCTCTCCAGGCTCACGTACGCGCTGAACCACTCCGGCAGCACGTCGCGGAACTTGTGCCACCAGCCGGGCTGGTTGGCCTCGCGCGCCAGGGAGAGGAAGTCCTCGATCTCGGCGCCGGAGACCCCGTAGGTGCGCAGCAGCTCCTTCACGTAGGGGATACGGAGACCGACCTCGGCCTTTTCCATGCGGCGGACCGTCAGGGCGGTGACCTCGATGGCGCGGGCGGCGTCGTCGAAGGAGACTCCGGCCTGCTCCCGCAGCTGCCGGAGCCGTTTGCCGAGAACCATGCGCAGGACCGTGGGCGCCGCAGGAGCACTCCCTCCTGAGCGGGTCTCACTCACGTGCAACCTCCCGGGGCGGGATTCACAGCGTGCAGTGTGCCACGCGATCCATTGACACGGACAGGTCCTTGCAGTTCGTTTTGAAATTATCAGAACGCAGGTTGCGGGCTGAGTTCTTCGGCCACCATAGTGCTTGAGTGACCTGCCGCACATCGCGGGCAGCGTCCCTCGAACTCCTCCGGCCCGCCCAGGAGTTGGCGCCACGGCGGGCACGGGTCAAGCCGTGCGCCGACACGATGCGACACCTGGATGGCCGCCGTGACGAACGGATTACCAAGGAACCCGGTCAAGGGGACCGGCGGGCCCAACAAGCCGCTGGCGGCAGCCCTGAAGGAGGCCGGCTGCTCGTACGCCTCCCTCGCCCTCCGGGTCAATGACCTGGGCCGCTGCCAGGGCGCGGAGACCAACTACGACAAGGCCTCCGTCACCCGCTGGCTCCAGGGCCAGCAACCACGGGGAAACACACCGGAGTTGATCGCCGCAGTCCTCGGCGAACGGCTGGGCCGCGCGCTCACTCCGGCCGACCTCGGTTTCCCGCTCGATCGCGGACGACCGGTGACGGGACGGGCGTTGATGTACGTCGAAAACGTGGCGGAGACCCTGCACACCCTGGCCGAGCTGGGCTCCACCGACATCTCCAGGCGCAGTCTGCTCGGCTCCGTGCCCTTCGTGCCGGGCGCGCTGACGACCCCTCAGCGGGCCTGGCTGCTCTGGCTGGTGGAGAGCCGTGACGCTCCCAGGCTCGCACCGGTGTCGGCCGGCGGGCCGGTGGAGCAGGTCCACGCGATGCTCCGCATGTTCGACGAGATGGACAACCACTACGGGGGCGGCGGTATCCGCACGAGCATCGTGCAGTACCTCACCACCGAGGTCATCCCCCTGCTCCAGCAGCGCGGCACGCCGCCGCACCACAGGCGCGAGCTGTTCGCCGCCGCCGCCCGGCTCGCCGCCATGGCGGGCTGGAGTTCCTACGACGCCGGGGAGTACGGCCTCGCCCAGCGGTACATGACGCAGGGGCTCAGGCTCTGCGCGGAGGGCCGCGACCATGTGCTGGGCGGGCAGATCCTCGCCGGGCTCTCCCATCTGGCGACCAGCCTCGGCCGTCCCGACGAGGGCGTGGCCCTGGCCCGCGCCGGGGTCGCCACCGCCAAGGACGCGGGCAGCCCCCTCGGTCTGATGCGGCTGCACGCCATGTCCGCGCGCGGCCACGCGGCGCTGGGCCGGCCCCGCGAGACCGCCGAGGCCCTGCGGGCGGCCGAGAAGCAGCTCGACGCGAGCCGGGGTGCCGCCCACGAGTCGCCCTGGGTGCGGTTCCTCAACCACCACTACCTCCAGGCCGAGTCCGCCGTCTGCTTCCGCGACCTGGGCCTCGCCGCGCAGGCCGAGCACACCGCGGGCGAGTCGGTGCGTGCCAACGCCGACCGCCGCCGACGCCAGGCCATCAGCCGGTCCGTCCTGGCCACGGCCCACCTGCAGCAGAACCGCCTCGACGAGGCGATCGCCACCGCCACCGACGCGCTGGAGGCGCTCAGCGACGTCCACAGCGAACGGTCGATCCAGGCCCTCCGTGACTTCCGGGGGAGACTGGCGTCCCGTCGCCACGAACCCCTGGTGCAGGACTTCGAGCGCCGGTCGCGGGTGGTGCTGGGGGCGGCCGCCTGACGGTGGCCCGCCGCCGTGGACGCGACGGCGGCCGACCTCAGTGGCCGTCCGGTGGGGACGCGTTCTGGGCCCGGTCGGCGGGCAGATGGGCGCCGGAGACGCCGGTCGCCCAGTCGGAGAGCAGGAACACCACCGTGCGTGCCACCTCGTGCGGAGGCGTTGACGCGGATGCGATCGGGGCCCAGCTCGCGGGCCAGGGAGGAGACCAGGTGGATCAGGGAGCTCTGCGCCGCCCCGTACTGGGCGGGTGGTCCCGGTTCCCAGCCGGAGACAGAGCTGATCAGCACGATCGAGCCGCCGTCGGCCGGGCGTCTTCTTCCGCGCCCTCCGTCTCACCCGGACGTTGTACGTACACCGTGGCCGGGAACATACACAGCGCGCGCCACTACCCGCCCGCAACCGCACAACCCCTCCACCACCTGGTGTTTTGTGTGGCCGGTGCTGTTGTCTTCGACAACAGCACCGACGGCCCGCCGCCCCGGCCGCCCCGTGGACACCGAGGAGGAACTCGATGACGGCAGTCAGTGTCGACGCGCCCCGCCGACGGATCCCTGCGGCGGCAGCACACGACCCCGGGTGGAGCGTCCATGACGCCGCGTCCGGCGGTGTGGACCGATCCCTGGACGCGGTGAGGCTGCCTTGATCCCGCTCAGGAGGTCCCGCCTCTTCCGGACGGCGGTGCCCGCCCACCCGTCGTGGGCCGCGGGTGTGCGGCGCACGGTGGCGGCGCACCTCACCCGCTGGGAACTCTCCACGATCCTGGACGACGCCGTCCTCGCCACCGACGAACGCTTCGCCGACGCGGTCCGGCACACGAGCGCCGATCCCGCCGACACCATCGCCGTCGTCGCCGCGCCGGCCGACGACCGGGGCACCGATCCGCCGGAACCGGGTGACGTGGGCAAGAAGGTGCGGTTCTCGCTCGCGGTCCGGGGGCCGGTGTGAAGGGCGCCCCGGCCATGGAACCCACATCCGGCGCGGCGCGGCCCCGCGAGCGGGTCCTCGCCGCCGAGCTGATCCGCAGGGCCGAGGATGAGCGGCGGCTGGCCCAGGAGGCCCGGTCCGCCCCCACCGCGCAGGCCCGCGACCGCATCGCCGCGTGCCACGCCGGCAACGCGGACGCCCTCCGCGCGATCGTCGCCCGCCATGGCTGGCCCACCGCCGAGTCGGTCGGCGAGCCGGCCTCCACGGCGGCCCTCGTGATCCTCCTGCACGCTCCCGACCTCGGCTTCCAGCTCTCCTGCCGCGACCTGATCGCCGAGGCCGTGGCGGACGGCCGCTGTCCCGCCGTGCACCACGCCTACATCGCCGACCACTGCGCCGTCGCACTGAACCAGCCGCAGTTCTACGGCACCCGCATCAACCCCGGCACTCTCTTCCCGTACCCCATCCGCCACCCCGAGACCGTCGACGAACGCCGCCACGACGTGGGCCTCGGCCCCCTGGCCGAACATCTGCGGGCGGTGCGGTGCGGGTTGGGGGCGAGCGGCGGGCTCTAGGCATCGGGGGCGGCGCGTTGCGGGCTGCGCGAGCGGGTCACGGCGGGTGTCCGTACGCCTGGGATATTCGGTCGCTCCCGCCCCGTGATCGCGTTACGTTGGCGCGATGTCCGAACTGCGAACCGATCGCCTGCTCCTGCGCGGATGGCGGAAGTCCGACCTCGCCCCGTGGGCGGCCATGAACGCCGATCCGGAAGTCCGCGAGTACTTTCCCGGTGTCCTGACGAAGGAGCAGAGTGAGGCGTCCGCCGCCCGCTTCCAGGCCGACCTCGACGAGAGGGGCTGGGGCTGGTGGGCGGTGGAGGTGCGCGCCACGGGCGAGTTCATCGGGTTCACCGGCCTGGATCCGGTGGAGGAGGGCATGCCGTTCTCCGGGGTGGAGGCGGGCTGGCGGCTGGCACGTACGGCGTGGGGCCACGGTTACGCCACGGAGGCCGGGCGGGCCGCCGTGGACTTCGGCTTCGAACGCCTCGGCCTCGCCGAGGTCCTCGCGGTGACCACCGCCACCAATCTCCGCTCCCAGGCGGTGATGCGGCGCCTCGGCATGACCCGGGACCCGGCCGACGACTTCGACGACCCGGATGTGCCGGAGGGACCACTGCGGCGGAGCGTGGTGTTCCGGCTGGCGGCGAGGGCCTCGTAGCGCGGAGCGCCGGGCACACGCTGCTCCGCTGCTCCGCTCTAGGACCCGTACGGCGGATCGTGGCCGATGGTCGCGAGGAGGTTGGCCACCAGGGGATTCGGGTCGTTCTCGCGCCAGGCCACGGCGACCCGTGTGCGGGCGGTGCGGGGCTCGATTCCCCGGAAGGCGACGCCCTTGAGGCGGATGCGCCGGATGCTCGCCGGGGCCAGGGAGACGCCCAGTCCGGCTTCCACGAGGGCGCAGACGGTCTGCCACTCCACCGCGTGCTGGGCGACTCGGGGCGTGAAGCCCGCCGCGGTGCACAGGCCGGTGATGCGGTCGTGGAGCTGGGGGCCGACCGCGCGGGGCAGGAGGACGAAGGGAGAGTCCGCCAACTGGCCGACGGAGACGGTTCGTTCAGCGGCGAGGGGATGTGTGGACGGCAGGACGGCCACGAAGGGCTCGGTCAGGACCGTCTTGAAGCCGAGCTCCGTTTCGCCGTCGGGCGGCTCGCGCAGCAGTCCCATGTCGATCGTCTTGTCGTGCAGGGCGGCGATCTGTGGAGCCGTGGTCATCTCGTGGATGTCCAACTCCACGTCGGGGAATCGCTGTCGGAAGGTACGCAGCAGGCCGGGCAGGAGCGTCAGGGCGAGGGAGGCGGCGAAGCCGATCCGCAGCCGGCCGGTTCGGCCGCTGCCGACGGCCCTGGCCGCGGCCAGGCCGTCGGCGAGGTCGGTGAGGGTTCGCCGGGCGACGGGCAGGAGTTGTCGTCCCGCCGGGGTGAGGGTGACGGCTCCCGGCGCTCGGTGGAACAGCGCGTGGCCGACCTTCTCCTCCAGGCGGCGGATCTGCTGGCTCAACGGGGGCTGTGCGATGCCGAGGCGGGCGGCCGCGTGGCCGAAGTGGAGTTCCTCGGCGAGCACGACGAAGGCGTGCAGTTGCGGCAGGGGAAGTTCGGGGCGCTCCATACGCCCAGAGATATCAGCCCGCACCTGTAGCCGTATTAGACGTATCCACGCTGGTCACTTAGCGTTCGGCGCATGACAGAGCGACGTGCGATCCTCAGCGGCTCGACGTTCGAGGAGCAGATCGGCTATGCCCGGGCCGTGGTCGACGGTGACTGGGTGCACGTGTCGGGGACGACCGGGTTCGACTACACCACGATGACGATCTCCGACGACGTGGTGGAGCAGGCCGAGCAGTGCCTGCGGAATATCGAGGCCGCGCTGGCCGAGGCTGAGTGCGCTCTCGCCGACGTGGTGCGGGTGCGGTATCTGCTGCCCGACCGGGACGACTTCGAGCCCTGCTGGCCTGTTCTGCGCCGCGCGTTCGGGGAGGTGCGGCCGGCCGCCACCATGCTCATGTGCGGTCTCGCCGACCCCCGTATGAAGATCGAGATCGAGGTGTACGCACGGCGGGCCACCACGTGATCGCGGCCGCGTGCATCGCGGCCGCGATCATGAGTCCGGATACCTCAGCCCGCGGCCCAGCCCACGTAGAACAGCCCCAGGCCCACGATCACGCATATGCCCTGGATGGTCCAGAAGCGGACCACGACCAGGACTTCGGACCAGCCCTTGAGTTCGAAGTGATGCTGGAGCGGGGCCATGCGGAAGACGCGCTTCCCGGTCAGTTTGAACGAGCCGACCTGGATGACGACCGACAGCGTGATCAGGACGAAGAGCCCGCCCAGGATGGCGACGAGCAGTTCGGTCCGGGAGCAGATGGCGAGGCCCGCGAGCGCGCCGCCGAGGGCGAGGGAGCCGGTGTCGCCCATGAAGATCTTGGCGGGCGAGGTGTTCCACCAGAGGAACCCGAAACAGGCGCCCATCAACGCGGCGGCGACGACGGCGAGGTCGAGCGGATCGCGTACCTCGATACAGGAGGCGGGGTCGGTGAGTTCCATGGCGTTGGCGCACGAGTTCTGGAACTGCCACAGACCGATGAAGGTGTAGCCGCCGAAGACCATGACCGACGCACCGGTGGCGAGGCCGTCCAGACCGTCGGTCAGGTTCACGCCGTTCGACATGGCCAGGATCATGAAGAGCGCCCATACGACGAACAGCACGGGCCCGATGGTCCATCCGAAGTCGGTGACAAACGACAGCTTCAGGGAGGCCGGCGTCTGGCCCCGGTCGTCCGCGAACCGGATGGCGAGAAGGGCGAACACGATGCCGACGATCAGCTGGCCGGCCATCTTCGCTCCGGCCCTCAGCCCCAGCGAACGCCGCTTCACGATCTTGATGTAGTCGTCGAGGAACCCGACGACACCCATCCCCGCCATCAGGAACAGCACCAGGACACCGGGGAACGTCGGGCTCTCACCGGTGATGATCTTCGTCAGGGCGTAGGCGACGAGGGTGGCCAGGATGAAGGCGATGCCCCCCATAGTGGGGGTGCCGCGCTTGCCGTGGTGGCCGCGCGGGCCGTCGTCGCGGATGAACTGCCCATACCCCTTTCGGGCCAGCAGCTTGATCAGCAGCGGAGTGCCGATCAGTGTCAAGAACAGGCCGATGGCCCCGGCAAACAGGATCTGGTTCATCGGACGGCGGTCTCCCCCTCGGTCGCGTTCTGGTACGCGACTGCCTCACCGGTGTCGCTGGTTCTCACAGGCCCCACCCTATGCAGTCACCTGATCTTCGTACGGCGGTGGGTGGTTGACGGCGGAACCGGGGTGGACGGCCGTGCGCCACCCCTCGGCCCATCGCCCCCGCGGCGGTCCGCGCGTGCGGGGCGGCCCAGGACGACTCCGGTCAGGACCAGGCCCAGCCCGCACAGTTGGCGGCCCGTCAGCGTCTCTCCGGCGACCGCCGTGCCGAGGAGCACGCCCGTGACGGGGTTGAGCAGTCCGATCAGTCCGACGGTGCCGGCGGGCAGGTGGCGCAGGCCGGTGAACCAGGCCGCGAAGGCCAGCGCGGTGGCGATCAGGGTGACGTAGCCGAACGCGAGGAGCGCCTGCGGGGAGAGTGTGGGCGGCGGCCCCTCCACGGCGGCGGCGACCGGGAGGAGGAGCAGGCCTCCGGCGGTGAGCTGCCAGGCGGTCGAGGCGAGCACGTCGGTCCCGGCGTTCCAGCGCTTGGTCAGGATGTGGCCGAAGGACGAGACGAACATGGCGGCGGCCGAGGCGAGGATCCCCGGCACGCTCATGCCCGCCTCCCCGGTGAGGAGCATGAGGCAGACCCCGCCGAGCCCGATCGCGGCGCCGGCCAGGTGCGCGAGGCCGGGCCGTTCGGAGACCAGGGGCCAGGCGATGAGCATCATCGTCAGCGGAGCGACAGCCATGACGGTCGAGGCGACGCTCGTCGGCAGCAGCTGGGAGGCGGCGTAGACGAGGACGAAGAACACGCTCACGTTGAGCAGCCCGAGCAGCGCGGACCTTCCCCACCAGGCGCCGCGGGGCCGCCGTCGGCACAGGGCCAGCAGGACGAGGCCGGCGGGCAGTGCCCGCAGGGCCGCTCCCCACAGGGGGCTGTCCGCCGGGAGGTACTCGTGGGTGACGAAGTAGTTGGTCCCCCAGGCCACCGGCGCCACCGCGGTCAGCGCCACCCAGCGCGTATTGGCTTCCATGGAAGACAATATAGCTTCCCGGGAAGCTACCATGGTGCGTATGGACGAACGTCAACCACCGCTGGACCGTGTGGCCCGCATCCAGGCCGACTGGCGCCGCGAGCGGCCCGACGTCGACGTCACCCCGCAAGGAGTGATCGGCCGGCTGCACCGCCTCGCCGACCGGCTCACGGAGGAGCTCTGCCTCGTCTACGGCCGTTACGGGCTCAGCGAGGGAGAGTTCGACGTGCTGTGCGCGCTGCGCCGGGCCGGCGAGCCCTTCGAGCGGGCGCCCGGCGAGCTCGCCGCGCACACCATGGTCACCACCGGCGCGATGACGAAGCGGATCGACCGCCTGGAGCGGGCCGGGCTCGTCACCCGCCGCCGTGCGGAGGACGACCAGCGCGGCCGGATCGTCGCCCTCACCGGGCCGGGACGCGAACTCATCGACGAGGCGTTCACGGACCACATGCGCAACGAACGCCGTCTGCTGGATCTGCTGACATCGGCCGAGGCCGGGTCACTCGAAACGGTGCTCACGGCCTGGCTGTCCCGCATGGAGCATCCAGGCCCTTCCGACGACGGGTGACCCGCCGCCCCGGCCGCCGACCTGCCCACCGGGACGGTCACCGCGCCGGCGTCCCCGACACCGGCCCTCCGCTCGGGCACCCAGCTCGGGCTGAGACACTGCACGTCATGGCCTCCCTCACGCCCGCGCGCGCCCTGCTGATGCTCACCACCGGGCTCACCTGCCTGCTGATGGCGGGCGGCGCCCTCATAGGCGCGCTGATCGGCGGTGGTCTCGTCGCGCTGGGAGCGGCCCTCTGCGCGGGACTCGTCGGGATGGTGGGCTCACTCATCGTGCGGCGGCGGGCCATGGCGCACTTCGTCATGGCCCAGCGGCAGGCCGGGCAGCGGGGGTACGCCGAGGGCATCGCCCACGGCGTACTCATCCACGTGACCGCCTACGAGGCCGCCGTCTTCCCCCGCACCGGGCCGGACGGCGTCAGCCCCGAGGAGCGGGCGGCCCGCCGCACCATCGCCTACCGCATGGCCGCCCTCGACGAGGTGCCCCAGCGGGTACGCCTGGCCGCCGCCGACGCCCTCGCCCTCCTCGACAAGACCGACCGCGAGGGCGCCGAGGAAGCCCTCGCCCGTCTCGCCACCACGGTGCGCCTGGAGTACGCCCGGCTGTGACACCTGCCTGCCCCGCCGCGGAAGCGCCCGACTCTCGCGGGTCGGGCGCCGCCGGGCTCAGTGCCCGCTGATCGCGCGGGGCGTGTAGGGCCGCTCCAGCTCTTCGGTCTCCTTCTGCGTGAGGGTGAGGTCCAGGGAGGCCACGGCGTCGTCGAGGTGGTGCGGCTTGGTGGCGCCGACGATGGGGGCGGTCACGGTGGGCCGGCTCAGCAGCCAGGCGAGGGCGACCCGGGCCCGGGGCACGCCGTGCTCGCCGGCGATGCGGGTGACGGCGTCGACGATCTCGCGGTCCCCCTCCTGGTAGAGGGTCTTGCCGAAGCTGTCGGTCTCGGTGCGTTCGGTGACGGTGCCCCAGTCGCGGGTGAGGCGGCCTCGGGCGAGCGGGCTCCAGGGCAGGGTGGCGACGCTCTGGTCCTCGCACAGCGGGAGCATCTCGCGCTCCTCCTCGCGGTAGAGGAGGTTGTAGTGGTTCTGCATGGACACGAAGCGCGTCCAGCCGTTCAGGCGGGCGGTGGACTGCATCTTGGCGAACTGCCAGGCGTACATCGAACTCGCCCCGATGTAGCGGGCCTTGCCCGCCTTCACCACGTCGTGCAGGGCCTCCATCGTCTCTTCGACCGGGGTGTTGGGGTCGAAGCGGTGGATCTGGTAGAGGTCCACGTAGTCGGTGCCGAGACGCCGCAGGCTGTTGTCGATCTCCGTCATGATCGCCTTGCGGGACAGACCCCAGGCGTTGGGGCCCTGGTGCATGGCGCCGTTCACCTTGGTCGCGACGACGATCTCCTCGCGGCGCGCGAACTCCGCGAGCGCGCGGCCGACGATCTCCTCACTGGTGCCGTCCGAGTAGACGTTCGCCGTGTCGAAGAAGTTGATCCCGGCGTCCAGCGCCTGCCGGATCAACGGGCGTGACGCCTCCTCGTCCAGGGTCCACTCGTGCGTGCCCCGGTCGGGGGCGCCGAAACTCATGCATCCCACACAGATCCGGGACACGTCCAGACCCGTCGAACCGAGCTTCACGTACTCCATCGTTACGACTCCTGCCTGTGGGGTGTGCGGCTGACAAGCAGCCTACGAAAGATCAGGTGCCGATCAGTCAGATCCGGTACCGCCGCAACGCCGGTGTCACCAGGGCCAGTAGGAGCATCGCGGCCATGACGAGCAGACCGCCGCCGACGACGGCCGTACGGGCGCCGAAGGCCGCGCCGGCGGTGCCGTGCAGGACATCGGCGAGGCGGGGGCCGCCGGCCACGACCACGGTGAAGACGCCCTGCATGCGGCCGCGCATCTCGTCGGTGGCGGCGGACAGCAGGATGGCGCCGCGGAAGACCATGGAGACCATGTCCGCGACACCGGCGGCGGCGAGGAACACCACGGCGAACCACAGGCTGGTGCTCAGCCCGAAGCCCGTGACGGCCGCGCCCCAGGCCATGACGGCCGCGATGACCATGAGGCCGTGCCGGTCGGAGCGCGAGAAGGTGCCCGACATCAGTCCGCCGACGACGGCGCCGATCGGGATGGCGGCGAACAGCAGGCCCAGGGCGAGTCCTTCGCCGTAGGGCGCGTACGTGGTGTCGGCCAGCTGTGGGAAGAGTGCGCGGGGCATGCCCAGGACCATCGCGATGATGTCGGCGAGGAAGGACAGCAGGAGCACCTTGTGCAGGGCGATGTAGCGGAAGCCCGCGACGACCTCCCGCCAGCCTGCGCGCCGGGTCGTCGCGGTGTCCCCGGGCGGCAGTGAGGGCAGCTTGTAGACCGCCCAGAGGGTGATGCAGAGGGCCAGCGCGTCGATCAGGTACAGCTCGGCCAGGCCGATGAGCGGGATGAGGGCACCGGCGAGCAACGGCCCGGCCACCAGGCCCAGTTGCATCACGGTCGAGCCGAGGGCGGCGGCCGCGGCCAGTTCGTCGGCGGGGACCAGACGGGCCACGGAGGCGTTGCGGGCGGGTGAGTTGAGGCCGAAGAAGGCCTGTTGGAGGGCGAGCAGGGCCATCAGCGCCCACACCGATTCGAGGCCGGTGACGGCCTGGACCCAGAACAGCACCGAGGTGACGGCGATGCCGGTGTTGGTGATGAGCAACAGGGTGCGGCGGTCCACGCTGTCGGCGACCGCGCCGCCCCACAGCGCGAAGACCACCAGGGGCAGCAGGCCGGCGAGGCTCGCGTACCCGACCCAGGCGGAGGAACCGGTGATGTCGTAGATCTGCTTGGGCACGGCGACGGCGGTCAGCTGGCTGCCGACCGCCGTGACGATGGTCGAGGACCACAGGCGCCGGTAGGCGGGACGGCGCAGGGGACGGGTGTCCATCGCCCAGCGGCGCCAGCCCCGGCGGGGTGCCTTCCGGGCGTCGTCCTCCGGGGCGGCGTCGTCGCCGGTGCTGCTCTTGGTGGTGTCCACGGGCATCCTGATGCTCGATACATCTTTCGATACGGACACCACTATCGCGGAGGGTGCTGTCGCCGGGACAGGCGATGTCCCGGCTGTCTCACATGCTGTCGGCGCACGGGCACTCGCGTCGGCTCACGCCCCGGCGATCAGCATGCCCCCGAGCGCCAGCATCGTCACCGCGACCAGGCCGTCGAGGACGCGCCAGGCCGACGGGCGGGACAGGAAGCGGCTGAGCAGCCGGGCGCCGAAGCCGAGGGCGGCGAACCAGCAGAGGCTGGAGAAGGCGGCGCCCAAGCCGAAGGTCCAGCGCAGGGACCCCTGGTCGGCGGCGATCGAGCCGAGCAGGAACACGGTGTCGAGGTAGACATGGGGGTTGAGCCAGGTCAGTGCCAGACAGGTGAGGACGGCCCGGCGCCGGGAGCCCGCCGTCCCGTTCTCCGTCCGGAGCGCGTCGTCGCCGGGCCGCAGGACGCGACGCGCGGCGAGGACGCCGTAGACCACGAGGAATCCGCCGCCGACCAGGGCGACGGCGCTCAGCGCGCTGGGCCAGGCGACGACCACGGCGCCCACCCCGCCGACGCCGAGGGCGATCAGGGCCGCGTCGGAGAGGGCGCAGATGGCCACCACCGGGAGCACGGCGGCCCGGTGCAGTCCCTGGCGCAGGACGAAGGCGTTCTGGGCGCCGATGGCGACGATGAGGGAGAGGCCGGTGCCGAATCCGGTGGCGAGGGCGGTCATTTCGCTGAACACATCCACGACGCTAGGAAACGCGCTGCCCTGCGTACAGCTAAAGATTCTTACGTATCATTAGCGACCGTGATGTCTCAGCTTCCGCTCGATCTGGTGCGCACCCTGCTCGCGGTGGTGGACGAGGGCACGTTCGACGCGGCGGCCGGTGCGCTGCATGTGACGCCGTCGGCGGTCAGCCAGCGGGTCAAGGCGCTGGAGCAGCGGGTCGGCCGGGTCCTGCTGATCCGGGAGAAGCCGGTGCGGCCGACCGACTCCGGCGAGGTGATCGTCCGGTTCGCACGTCAGCTGGCCCGTCTCGAACACGACGCGCAGGACGCCCTCGGTCTGACCGGCGCCGGGGAGGCCACGCGCGTGTCGATCGCGGTGAACGCCGACTCGCTCGCCACCTGGTTCCTGCCCGCCCTGACCCGGGTGCCCGAGGAACTGCGCCCCTGTTACGAGCTGCTCCGCGAGGACGAGCAGCACACGGCCCGGCTGCTGCGCGAGGGGCTGGTGATGGCAGCGATCACTTCGGCGCCGGACGCCGTGGCCGGCTGCTCGGTGCGGGCGCTGGGCCGGATGCGGTACGTGCCCTGTGCCGCTCCCGCCTTCGCGGAGCGATGGCTCGGCGTCGGTTCGGGCGTGCGGCTGCAGGAGGTGATCGTCGACGCGCCGGTCGTGTTCTTCGACCGGCGGGACGAGTTCCAGAACGCCTTCGTCCGACGGCTGACGCGCGGCCGTCCGGCCGGCGCCCGTCGGCATTACGTGCCGACGTCGGAGGGCTTCGTCGACGCCGTGGTCGCCGGGATGGGCTGGGGCATGGTGCCCGCCGCCCAGGCCGAGCGGCTGCTCGACACCGGACGGCTCGTCAACCTGGCGCCGGACCGGACCGCGCACGCCCCGCTGTTCTGGCAGCAGTGGAAGCTCGACTCCCCCGCGCTGACCGCCGTGGCGGAGGCGGTCGCCGCCGAGGCCGCCGAGACGCTCGACCCCTGAGGCGGCGGGGCGCCCCGCCGCCTCAGGATCCGCTTCCGGCGCTGAACGGCCCCTCCAGCGCCGCCCATTGCAGCAGCATGATGGTCTTGGCGTCGGCGATCTCCCCCCTGCGGATCATCTCCAGGGCCCGCCGGAAGGGCAGTTCGACGAGCTCGATGTCCTCGCCCTCCTCGTCGAGGCCGCCGCCCTCGTGGGTGCGGGTCGACGGGCCGTACGAGGCGGCGTAGAAGCTCACGCGTTCGGTGACCGAGCCGGGGCTCATGTAGATGTCGAAGACGTGCTGGATCTCGCCGATGGTGTGTCCGGTCTCCTCGACGACCTCGCGCCGCACGGCGACCTCGGGGTGTTCGTCCTCCTCGTCGAGCAGACCGCCCGGTGTCTCGATGAGCATCCCGTCGGGGTGGCCGTTGACGTACACCGGGTAGCGGAACTGCCGGGTGAGCAGCACGGTTTCGCGTTCGGCGTCGTAGAGGAGGAGGGTGGCGCCGTTGCCCCGGTCGTGCGTCTCGCGCTCCTGGGTGCTCCAGGTGCCGTCGGCGTGCTGGAAGTCGAAGGTCGTGGTGCGCTCCACGTACCAGTGGCTGGACAGCAGTGTCACGTCCCGCACCTTGACCCGCGGATTGCCGGTGAGGTCCCGGCCGGTGCGGTCGAGTCCGGTGCGGCCCCGGCGGTCAGGGATGTCTACGCCGACGGTCTTGTTGGTCATGTCCGCTTTTACCATTCCGATCAGGACGTTGTCAGGCGTCTCAATTCACGTGCCGCGCGGGTCGCTTGGCGGAATCGGGCACTCCGGGACAGCATGCCCGTATGAAGAGCGATCTTTTCTCGAACGAGAACATGGTCCAGCCGGCGTACGCGCCGGGGATGAGCGTGCAGAACGCCAAGTCGATCAAGTACGCCGTCAACGGCGAGATGCTCGCCCGGCAGGGCGCGATGATCGCCTATCGCGGGAACCTGCAGTTCGAACGCAAGGGCCAGGGCGTGGGCGGCATGCTCAAGCGGGCGGTCACCGGGGAGGGGCTGCCGCTGATGGCGGTGCGCGGTCAGGGCGAGGCCTGGTTCGCGCACGAGGCACAGAACTGCTTCGTCGTCGACATCGAGCCGGGTGACGTGTTCACCGTCAACGGCCGCAACGTGCTCTGTTTCGACGCCTCGCTGTCGTACGACATCAAGACCGTGAAGGGCGCCGGTATGACCGGTGGCGGCCTGTTCAACAGCGTCTTCACGGGGCAGGGCAGGCTCGGTCTCGTCTGCGACGGCAACCCGCTGGTCATCCCGGTCTCGCCCCAACTGCCCGTGTTCGTCGACACGGACGCGGTCGTGGGCTGGACCGCCCACCTCAACACCTCGCTGCACCGCTCCCAGTCCTTCGGCTCCATGATCCGTGGCGGCTCCGGGGAGGCCGTGCAGCTGAAGCTGGAGGGTGAGGGGTTCGTGGTCGTGCGGCCGAGCGAGCTTACCCCGCAGAAGGCTCAGCAGCACTGAGACGGCGGGCGACGAGGGAGCCCGGGCCGGCGGCGGACCACCCGCAAGCATAAGCGAACAGGTTTTCGAATCTGGAGTACGCTGCAGGTATGGCCATGCACCTCCAGGGCTCCCTCTTCGACCAGTCCGACGACCTCCGCCTCGGCCCTCTCGACGGACTGCGCCGCCGTGAGCTGAGTGCCGGGGCCTGGGTCGATCTGCTGCCCGGGTGGCTCGGCGGGGCCGACGCGCTGTTCACGCGGCTCGCCGAAGAAGTGCCCTGGAAGGCCGAACGGCGGCAGATGTACGAGCAGGTCGTGGACGTACCCCGCCTGCTCGCCTTCTACGGCGCCGAGGTCGCCCTCCCGCACCCCGTCCTGGACGAGGCCCGGGAGGCGCTCTCCGCGCACTACGCCGCCGAACTGGGCGAACCCTTCGCCACGGCGGGCCTGTGCTACTACCGCGACGGCCGGGACAGCGTGGCCTGGCACGGCGACCGGATCGGGCGGGGCGCCCGGGAGGACACGATGGTGGCCATCCTGTCCGTGGGCGACCCCCGCGATCTGGCCCTGCGCCCGCACCGCGGCGGGGAGACCCTGCGGTTCCCGCTGGGGCACGGCGATCTGATCGTGATGGGCGGCTCCTGCCAGCGCACCTGGGACCACGCGGTACCCAAGTCGACGCGGGCGGTGGGGCCGCGCATCAGCATCCAGTTCCGCCCGCAGGGCGTGCACTAGAGGCACCCCGAGGCCGGCTAGTTCCGGTCGGCGAGGGCACGCGACTGCGACGTCCGCGCCAGCTTCGGGCCCAGCCAGCGCTTGAAGCGGCGCAGGGCCTCCAGTCGGCCGGCGGCGCGGTCGAGGCGGTAGTAGAGCTGCGGCGGCACGTACGGCAGCAGCGGGGAGTGCCGCTGGCCGAGGAGGGCGAACATCTGCTCCGGGGGAAGGTCGATGTACCGCTGGATGTTCTCGTACCACTGGGCGCTGTAGCGGGCCGCGCTCTGCAGCCGGAGGAGTTCGGACTTGCGGCGCCGCTCGTAAGCGGCGAGCGCGGCCTCCGCCTCCGGGTGGGCGGCGAGGGCTTCGGCCAGGCAGATCGCGTCCTCCAGGGCGAGGGTGGTGCCGGCGCCGATGGAGTAGTGCGTGGTGTGGGCGGCGTCGCCGAGCAGGACGACGTTGCCGTGGTGCCAGGCGCGGTTGGTCAGGGTACGGAAGTTGAGCCACTGGGCGGTGCCGTCGCCCTGGGCCCGGCCCAGCAGCGGGTGGCCGTCCAGAATGTCGGCGAAGAGCTTCTCCAGCAGGGCCAGCCCGTCCGCCTCACCCAGCCGGTCCAGGCCCAGGCCGCTCAGCGTCTTCGGGGAGCACTCGATGACACAGGTGCTCTGCTCGCCGCTGAACGGGTAGGCGTAGGCCCAGATCCAGCCGTGGCCGGTCTCCTGGAAGGAGAAGGTGAAGGCGTCGTAGACCTTGGTGGTGCCGAGCCAGGCGTAGGCGTTGCGGCCGAGTGCGATGTCGCTGCCGAAGTGGCCGGCGTACCGCTCGCGCACCGCGCTGTTGACTCCGTCGCCCGCGACGACGAGGTCGGCGTCCGGCAGGTCGTCGGCGGTGACCTCGTGCTCGTATTCCACGCGTACGCCGAGGGCCCGGGCTCGTTCGGCGAGCAGTTCGAGCAGGCGGCGCCGGCCGATGCCGAAACCGTCGTCGCCGGGCTGGACCGTCGTACGGTCGCGGACATGGGCGACCCCGCTGTTCCAGTGGACGGAGTTCTCGCTGATGGCGAGGGCCGTCGCGGGGTCCTTCTCGCGGAGCTTGTCCAGCAGCTCGGACCAGTAGGTGACGCCCCAGCCGTACGTCGACCCGGCCGGGTTCCGTTCATGGACGGTGATGTCGTGGGACGGGTCCTGCCGCTTCATCAGGATCGAGAAGTACAGGCTTGCGGGCCCTCCGCCGACGCACGCGATCTTCACGCACACTCCCAGTTTGCTGCGCAAAGCGATCAATTGATCACGAAGAGTAGCAGCGTGAAAGCGGTCCGGGTTCGCGTCACTTTGCTCGCGTGACCCCGGCCACTCGATCCACACCGGCGCGACAAGATCATCGGCGCCGCGCGCGCCACCGCGCGGAATATCCCCCTCCGCCCCCACCCGAAGGCTCGCCACAGTAAGATCATCTTTGTTCAACCTTGCACGACATTTACTTAATTGTCCGGATCGCAGCCAACCGGCTTCCTGGGATTTCTCCGGTTCCCCACCGGATCGATAGGCATGACGAGTCGTCAATCCCCCTGCCCCAGGAGGCTTCCGCATGCCCGACATCACCCGCCGCCACGCGCTCGGAGCCGCGGTCGCGCTGGCCGTGACCGCCGGTGCCCCGCTCACCGCCGCGGCCGCCGACGACCACGGCGACCACGGCGGCCACGACGGGCCCGAGGCCTTCGACGAGGTCTACCGGGGGCGCCGGATACAGGGCCGCCCGGCCGAGGGCGGCGGTCACCATCACGGGGCCGTTTACGCCGTGTTCGTCGACGGGGTCGAGCTGCATGTGATGCGGAACGCCGACGGCAGCTGGATCAGCGTCGTCAGCCACTACTCCCCCGTGCCGAACCCGCGCGCCGCCGCCCGCGCGGCGGTCGACGAACTGCAGGGCGCCCGGCTCGTCCCCTTCAACTGACCCGCACCACCGCGAGGAGCCGCAGAGACATGACCATACGCAAGAACCAGGCCACCCTGACCGCCGACGAGAAGCGGCGCTTCGTCGACACGCTGATCGCGCTGAAGCGCTCCGGCCGCTACGACGAGTTCGTCACGACGCACAACGCGTTCATCCTCGGCGACACCGACAACGGCGAACGTACGGGCCACCGTTCGCCCTCCTTCCTGCCCTGGCACCGCAGATTCCTGCTGGAGTTCGAGCGGGCGCTGCAATCCGTGGACCCCACCGTCGCACTGCCCTACTGGGACTGGACGGTCGACCGCACTCCGCGCTCGTCCCTCTGGGCGCCCGACTTCCTCGGCGGCACCGGGCGCAGCCGCGACGGGCGGGTGATGGACGGGCCGTTCGCCGCGTCCACCGGGAACTGGCCGATCCATGTGCGCGTCGACGGCCGCACCTATCTGCGGCGGTCCCTCGGGGGCGCGGTACGGCAGTTGCCGACCCGGGCCGAGGTGGATTCCGTGCTCGCGATGTCCACGTACGACATGGCGCCCTGGAACAGCGCCTCGGACGGCTTCCGCAATCATCTGGAGGGCTGGCGGGGCGTGAACCTCCACAACCGGGTGCATGTGTGGGTGGGCGGCCAGATGGGCACCGGGGTCTCCCCCAACGATCCGGTCTTCTGGCTCCATCACGCGTTCGTCGACAAGCTGTGGGCCGACTGGCGGCGCCTGCACCCGGGATCCCCGTACGCGCCGGCCGCCGGGACACCGAACGTGGTCGATCTCGACGAGCCCATGAAGCCGTGGAACGACACGACCCCGGCTGCGCTGCTGGACCACACCGCGCACTACACGTTCGACGCGGCCTGATCACGTTGATCCACGGGGCCCCCGCGGTCGGTGATCATCTCGGCCGGGCCGCGGTAGCGGCCGCGCCCTGCCTGCGCGTGCCGGCTTCCGCCGCGTCAAGGCAGTCGCCCGCCCCGCTTCGATGTGAGCGAGGTCCGGCCCTACGCCCTGATCGGCGTCTCGGCGCCGGCCGCCGACACCGAGCGGGAGGCCCGGCGTCAGGTCCGGCCGACCAGGCTGATGACGCTCGGCCTGCGCGGCGGCAGCCCCGGCCTGTCCCCAGCCCGGAGCAGGCGGAGATCATCCGAGCGGAACGGTGCCGCCGCACCTCCGGCGCGGGGACCGATCGCCGACCTCCCCGGTAATCGACCAGTGCCCGTTGCCGAGATTGTTCAGCGCACCGGAGGGCCTACTGGACAATCCACCGGCCGCCAAAACTCGGTCTCAGCCCGGTGATGCCTCCCATCACCGGCACCCCCGCCGCGGCCCCAGGCCCTTCCCCCTGGCCTGGGGCCGCCCGGTGCGCAGCCGCGCACGCAGCACCTCAACACCATCGATCGGGGAAGAGACCTCCATTGCGAAACAGGCACGGGAACCAGCACAGACTGAGGACACGAGGCAAGGCAGCCGCGTACGGCGGCGCGGTCGCACTGACCATGGTCGTCGGGCTGACCGCCACCCTCCAGGCGACCGGAGCGCCGAGCGCGGCGGCCGAACCCCGCAGCGCCCTGTCGGCCACGGCACGCATCACGCTGGTCACCGGTGACACCGTCGACGTGGATCGCGGCGGCCGCGTGGTCGGTGTGGAGATGGGGAAGGGCCGTTCGCGCACCGGCTACGTGACGCGCCACATCGGCGGGCACACCCATGTCGTCCCGGTGGACGCGATCAAACTGCTGAACAGCGGCAGACTGGACCGTCGGCTGTTCGACATCACGCAGCTGGTCAAGGACGGCTACGACGACGAGCACCAGAAGCGTCTCCCGCTGATCGTGTCGTACAGGGGTGGCCAGGACCAGCGGGCCGACGCCGAACAGGCGCTGGCCGCGGCGGACGCCGACGTGGAGCGCCGACTGCCCGCCGTGCGCGGCCAGTCACTCGTCACCGACAAACAGGACGCCCCTCAGGTCTGGAAGGCACTCACGAACGCCGACAGCCGGGCCGAGGGCGCGGTGACCACGGCTCCGGGAGTGGATCGGGTCTGGCTCGACGCCAGGGTCAGGGCCGTTCCGCGGACCGCCGCGGACGCACCCGCCGACGGCACCGGTCCGACGCGGATCGGCGCCCCGGACGCGTGGAGGGCCGGCTGGACCGGCAAGGGCGTCAAGGTGGCCGTCCTGGACACCGGCATCGACGCCACCCACCCCGACCTGAAGGGCAGGGTCGTCGCTGCCAAGGACTTCAGCGCGTCCGGCAACACTGACGACAAGGCGGGCCACGGCACCCACGTCGCCTCCACCATCGCCGGCTCCGGCACGGCATCCGCCGGCAAGTACCGGGGCGTCGCCCCCGACGCGCGGCTGCTGAACGGCAAGGTCCTCGGCGACGACGGTTCGGGGGAGGAATCCGGGATCATCGCCGGAATGCAGTGGGCGGTCCAGCAGGGCGCCAAAGTGATCAACATGAGCCTCGGCGGCACCGACACCCCCGGTGCCGATCCCATGGAGAAGGCCGTCAACACCCTCTCGGCATCCAAGGGCGTGCTGTTCGCCATCGCCGCGGGCAACGAGGGCCCGGCCGAGGCCACCGTCGGCTCGCCCGGCAGCGCCGCGGCGGCCATCACCGTCGCCGCCGTGGACCGCCAGGACTCCCTCGCCCGCTTCTCCAGCCGCGGCCCGACGGCCGACGACGGGCTCAAACCGGATCTCTCCGCCCCCGGGGTGGACATCGTCGCCGCCAGGGCCAAGCACGGCGCCATCGGCGAGGACGCCGACATCAAGGGCTACACGACGATGTCCGGCACCTCCATGGCCACCCCGCACGTCGCCGGGGCCGCCGC
The DNA here is from genome assembly GCF_024612035.1 of Streptomyces sp. DSM 40750. Taxonomy (GTDB): domain Bacteria; phylum Actinomycetota; class Actinomycetes; order Streptomycetales; family Streptomycetaceae; genus Streptomyces. Next base: position 10,795,268 of record NZ_CP102513.1, on the reverse strand, counting down.
CATCCTCGCCCAGCGGCACCCCGACTGGAACGGGACGCGGATCAAGGCCGCGCTGATGGGCTCCGCCAAGGCGAACACCCGGCTGACCGCATACGAACAGGGCTCCGGCCGGGTCGATGCGGCCCGTGCCGTCACCCAGACCGTCGTCACCGAGCCCGCCTCCCTCGCCTTCGGCACCCAGGCCTGGCCGCACGACGACGACACTCCGATCACCAGGACCCTCGCCTACCGCAACACGGGCACCGCACCCGTCACCCTCAGCCTCGAAGCCGACGGCCCGGCGGGCGTGTTCACCCTCACCCCGGCCCGCCTGACCGTCCCGGCGGGCGGCACCGCCACCGCGACCGCCACCGCCGACACCCGGGCCGTCAAGGACGGTGTCCACTCGGGTGCCATGATCGCCACGACCGGTGACGGCACGACGGTCGTCCGCACCCCCGCACTCGTCAACCGCGAGATCGAGTCCTACAACGTCACCGTCAAGAGCGTCGGCGTGGACGGCAAGGCTGCGGACTGGGCCATGGCCAGCCTCGTCGGCCTGGACAGCCCCAGGAGCTACGACCCGTACCTGCGTGACGCCGACGGCGACTACCAGGTGACGCTGCGGGTTCCCAAGGGCCGATATGCGGCGGACGTCTTCCTGACGGGCGGACGGCGGAACCAGCAGTCGGTGCTGGTCGCGCCCAACCTCCGGATCACCAAGGACACCACGCTGGCCTTCGACCAGCGCAGGGCCAAGAAGGTCAGGATCACAGCCCCGGAGCAGGGAGCCGCCGGGATCGCTCAGGTCGTGCAGTACGCCGTGCACGGCTCCAAGAAGGAGTACGCCTACGCGGCAGCCTTCCCCGGCGACGGCACCACCCTCGCCCAGGTCGGCCCCAGCGCGTCGGCGAAGGATTTCATGGCCCAGATCGGCACCGTCCTCGGGGCACGCGCTGCCGGGAAGCCGCAGTACAACATCGTGGTCAGCCGCCAGGGGTCCTTCTTCACCGGGCTCACCCAAGCCGTCCGCCGGTCCTCGATGGCGAAAGTCGACATGGCGATCGGCGCCACCGTCAAGGACACCCAAGCCCTGCAGACCGCCCAGTGGGAGGTGCCCGGCTTCCCCCAGTTGACGGGCGGCGGCCCGGGCCTCAAGGGCTTCTCCAGGCCCGCGCCGACCTCCCGCCGGGTGATCTACGTGTCGGCCGACCACGGCCTGCGCTGGAATCTCGGCCTGGACCTCCACGTCGGCGGCGACAGCTTCCCCTACTCCCAGGTCATGGGGCTGGGCGCCAAGCGCTACGAGCCCGGCCGCAGCTACCGCGAGGGATGGAACCAGGGCGTCTTCGGACCTGTCGCGGCGCGCGGCACCGTACCGATCGGCGGCTACCGCAGTGGCAACGGCTACACCCTGTGCAACCCGCTGTTCTCCGACGGCCGCCTGGTCCTCGACAGGAACGCCAAGCAGAAGACCGTACTCACGGCGGGCGGCCGGACCTACCTGAGCACGACCACGGACCCCTGCTCTTTCGCCTACCCGTTGGACGGTCTGGCGAAGGAGAGGACCAGGTACACGCTCACCGGCGAAGCGACGCGGAGCCTGAACACGTACAAGGTCAGCGACCGGGTCAGCGCGAAGTGGACCTTCACCTCGCAGTACGTCGACCCGACCCGCGTCGCCGAGCGCCTCCCGCTCTCCGCGGTCCGCTTCCTGCCGAAGCTCAGCCTCACTGCCACCGCCAAGGCCGGCCGGAAGATCACGGTTCCGGTCGTGGTGCAGGGCCCGGCGGCCGTCAAGGGGCACCTCAAGTCCCTCGCCGTACAGGTGTCGTACGACGGTGGCCGGACCTGGAAGCCGGTGACCGTCCGCACCGACACGGCCGGCAAGCGGTCCCTGCGCCTCGTCCATCCGCAGGCGCCCGGCACCGTATCCCTCAAGGCGTCGCTGTCCGACACCGAGGGCAACACCTACACCGGCACGATCGGCAACGCCTACCGCACCGTCCGATAGGCGCTGCCCAGGCACGACGCCGGGGGCCGGAAGTCTTCTCTTCCGGTCCCCGGTGTGTGCCGCAGCTGCGGATTGCCTGAAAAGGAGGAGAAACCATACGGTGGCTGCCCGCGCTGTGCTTGAAGTCTGGAGGGCTCCGTCCGTGGGGCGACGCGAGAAGCCGCTGGACCCCGACGCCGGTCCCATGGAACGGCTCGCGCACGATCTGCGCACCCTGCGCGAGAAGGCCGGGAAGCCCACCTACCGGGAGATGGCCAAGCGGGCGGGATATTCGGCGAGTGCCCTGTCGCAGGCGGCGGCCGGGGAGCAGCTGCCCTCGCCCGAGCTCGTCCGCGCGTACGCCCTGGCGTTGGAAGCGGATCCCGAGCAGTGGGAGGAGCGCCGGCGCGAGGCCGACCGGGCGATCAAGGAGGCGGCGGAGCAGGGCGGGGGCACCACGCCGCCGTATCAGGGACTGGGCCGGTACGAACCGGACGATCGAGAGCGGTTCTTCGGCCGCGACCGGCTCGTCGGCGAACTGCTCGACCTGGTGCGCGAGCACCGGTTCGCAGCGGTGTGCGGGCCGTCGGGAAGCGGCAAGTCGTCGCTGCTGCGGGCCGGTCTGATACCGGCTCTTCACGATGTTTCGGACACGGACCGCCCCGCGGTGATCCGGGTTCTCACTCCGGGCGAGCTTCCTGCGCGCAGCCATGCGCGGGCGCTGGTTCCGAAGGACGGCGAGCAGGACACGTGGGTGATCGTCGACCAGTTCGAGGAACTGTTCACGCTGTGCCATGACCGGGAGGAACGCACCCGGTTCCTTCATCTGCTGCTCGCGGCCCAAGCGCCCGAGAGCCGCCTTCGGGTGGTCGCCGCCGTCCGCGGCGACTTCTACGGCCACTGCTCCCTGGACCGGAGGCTGGCCGAGGCGGTCAGCCGGGCCACTCTGCTGGTGGGCCCCATGAACCGGGACGAACTGCGCGAGGTCGTCACCGGACCGGCGACGGCCGCCGGTCTCACCGTGGAACGCGCCCTGACCGCCCGCATCGTCGACGAGGTCGTCGACCAACCAGGTGCACTGCCGATGCTCTCCCACGCGCTGCTGGAGACCTGGCGCCGCCGCCGTGGCCGCATGCTGACCATGGCCGCGTACGACGAGGCCGGTGGTGTGCACGGCGCCATCGCCGCCACCGCGGACGAGATGTACGCGGAGCTTCCTCCGGTCCGGGCGCGCGCTGCCCGCCGTGCGCTGCTGCGGCTGATCGCGCCGGGCGACGGGACGGCCGACACCCGGCGCCCGGCCCGGAGGTCCGAGCTGGGGGATGCGGCGCGGGACGTCCTGGAGCGGCTGGCCCGCGCGCGGCTGATCACCCTGGACGGCGACACCGTCGAGCTGGCGCACGAGGCGCTGATCACCGGCTGGCCGAGACTGTCCGGCTGGATCGAGGAGGACCGTGAACGGCTGCGCGAGGAGCGCCGGCTCGGGGAGGCGGCCCGGTTGTGGGAGGAGCTCGGCCGTGACCCCGGCGCCCTGTACCGGGGTACGCGTCTGATCCGGGCCGAGGAGATGTTCCTGCGGCCCTCCGACGACGACGGCGACGGCCTGACCCCGTCCGAGCGCGCTTTCCTCACGGCCTCGCTGACCGTCCGCGACGCCGAACGCGAGGCGGAGGCCCGTACCGCCCGGCGGTCGCGCAGGCTGACCGTCGCCCTCTCCGTGTTCCTGGTGGTGGCCCTGGCCGCGGGGCTGTTGGCCTGGCAGCGTGACCGGGCGAGTCAGGAGGAGGCCGCCAAGGCCGCCGCCCGCCGCCTCGCGTCGGTGGCCGACAGCCTGCGGCCGACCGATCCGCGCACGGCCGAGCTGCTGAGTGTCGCCGCGTGGCGGCTGTCACCCCTGACCGAATCGCGCGGCGCGCTGCTGCGGGCCCTGGCACAGCCGGAGCGGGACGCGTTCAACGATCCGCAGACCGGGAGGGACGCCCGCCGCTTCCTCACCGACGGTGGCCGGACGCTGGTCAGCGTGGCGAGCAGTCGGGTGACCACCTGGCGGGTGACCGACCACCGCAGGCTCGGCTCCTACCGCCTCCCGGACGGCATGGAGGTGGCCGCCGTGAGCCCGGACGCCCGCACCCTCGGCCTTGTCGGGCCGGACGGCAACCAGCTGTGGCAGCCGTCGACCGACCGCACCGTCGCGGACCTGCGGGACTCGCCGGTGATCACATGGTTTGCGGGCGACGGGAAGAGCTATCTCGTCACCCCGCTGGAGGGCCCGGGAACCGCGGCCCTGCACCGGATCGACGACAGCGAGCGGCTGTTCGGCGCGGCCCTCCCGGGCCCGGTGTCCGCGGCCTCCGTCGGCGCGGACGGCCGACTGGTCGCCGTGTGCCCCGCGAACGGCTCGCCCCACCTCTGGGACGCCTCCCGCAACAAACGGCTGTCCGGCGCCTGGGACGAGGCCGGGAAGGACACGTGCGGTACGGGGTCGGGTGCCGACTCGGGCGCGAACATGGTCCGGCTCAGCGCGGACGGTACGCGGTTGGCCGTGACCTCCGGAACGGCGTTCCGCGTCTGGGACATCCCCAGCGGGCGCCTGGTCGCTGACGTGGCGAGCCCGGGCGACTCCGGCTTCACCCTCGCCGACCTGTCCCGCGACGGACGGTTCCTGGCCGCGTCCGACGGCCAGGAACTCGCGGTGTGGCGTCTCGGCGGCGACCCCGTCCAGGTCTTCGGGCGGGCCCTGTCCGGCACCGAGCTGCACGGCCTCGCCTGGGACCCCGGAAAGGACGGGGTACTGCGCTCCTTCGACGACGGGATCGTCCGCACGTACGACCTGACCACCGTCCTCTCCGCCGGCTGGCGGTCCACCCCGTCCGAGACCGCGGTGCTCAGCCCGGACGGCACCACGCTGGCCACCGCGACCCGCTCCGGCGGCGGCCACCGCCTCGAACTGCGCTCCACCCGCACCGGAGCCCTCGTCGCCCGGGCCGCGCTCGGCGCGTCGACCACCGATGACGCGACTCCGCTCCTGACCTTCAGCCCGGACGGCCGGGCGCTCGCCGCCGCCGACGCCACGGACTCGGCGCACCTGCGCCTCAGGGTGTGGGACACGGCGGGAGGCAAGGTACGCACGTCGCTCACGCTCCCGCGCGGGGTCCAGCAGACGGTGTCCGGGATCGCCCTCGGTCCGGGCGGGCGCACCTTGCTCGTCCCGCGTGGCACGGGTGACGCCGATGTTGTGGACGTGTGGGACATCGGCGGCGGCCGGGCGCACAGGTCGGGCAGCATCGAGGGGCTCACCGGCGCCCCCATGACGGTGCGCGGCGACGGGCGCCTGATCGCGTCCGCCGCCGACCAGGTCGCCACGCTGCCCGGCCGGGTCACCGGCCGGGTCACCGGCCGGGCCCTCGCCGCGGGCGAGAACGTCACCGCCCTTGCCTTCAGTCCCGACGGCACCCGGCTCGCGGTCGGCGACTCGTCGGGGCGCGTGACCCTGTGGGACGGCGACGTCCGCCGCCGCATGGGCGTCCTTCCCGGAACGTCGCGTGCGGGCGCCGCTCCGGAAGGCGTGGCCGCGCTCGCCTTCTCGCCCAACGGACACACCCTCGCCGTGGGCGGTACGGACGGGACGCTTCAGCTGTGGGACACCGCCTCCCAGCAGTCCCTCGTCGGCGCCCTGCCCACGCCGGGCGACCCGCTCCGGTCCGTCGCCTTCAGCCGAGACGGCGGCACGCTGTTCGCCGCCGGTCAGTACGTCCCGCTCCAGAGCTATGCCGTCGACCCGGCCAAGGCCATAACGGTCATTTGCGACCGCACCGGAAGTGGACTGACCGAAGCCCAGTGGCGCACGTACGTCCCCGACGCCCCCTACCGCGCGATCTGCGACCGCTGAGCGGCATCCGCCGTACCGGAATTTTGTTCAGAGCATCGAAGCGCCTGGTAATCAACGTCGCCGGACGGTGAGATCGGGCAGTGCCGTGCCGCGAACCGCTCCCTCCCCGCGGTTTTCAGGGAGCCGCAGCACGGCAGCCCCGTCATCCCACTCGCGAAGGCTACGTTCGCATGCGCAAAAATCTTCTCCTGCCCTCGCTCATCCTGCTCGGCTCGCTGGCCCTGACCGCGGCCTGTGCCGGCGGCCCGTCCGGGACCGAATCCGGCCAGGGCGGCGCCACCGCTTCGTCAGGGCCGGCGATCGACGACCAGGGCATCGACCCGGCGAAGATCAACGGCCTGGACATCGTCACCGACAGCAGCGAGCACGGCTCCTGCCCCTATGCCACCAGCTATCCGGCGGTACCCGGCGCGGACGCGATGGCAGCCGCGATGCGGAAGGACGTCCAGCAGCGCCTGGCCACGTTCCTCGGCACGAACGACGGCGCGCAGGCGACCGACTGCGGGGGCGGGTCGGGCTCCCGCAGCGGGCAGGAGCTGAACATCAGCCACCAGTTCCTCATCGCCTCCGGCGATGTGCTCGGCGTGCGGCTGTCCACGCTGGACCGCGGCGCGGCCGGGGACGGACTGGCCACCAGGACGTACTGGTACGACGGTGCGGCCAAGGCGTACCGCACGCCGCCCGGGCTCGTCGCCGACGGCGCCCGGGAGTCCTTCATCGCCGCGCTGAAGAAGGACCTCGAGGGCCAGGAGGGCGTCGACGCCGGCCAGCTCGACGAGGTGTTCGGCGATCCGGCGGCCCAGACCGCCGTCCTGGACGACGTCGCGTTCGGCACCGACGGCGGCATGCGGGTCAGCTTCGACCGTGGCGACGTGGGCGTCCCGGCCGGCGGGCGCTATGCGGTGGCCTTCTCGAAGGAGACGATCACCCCTTGGCTGTCCGCCTTCGGCAAGCGGGCGCAGCAGCAGGCCATGCACCCGAGCGGAACGCTGGACCTGGGCGCCACCGGCGCCCCCGAGGAGCCCGTGCCGACCCACCGGGCCTCGGGGGAGGACACCACGGACTGCACGAAGGTGAAGTGCGTCGCGCTGACCTTCGACGACGGGCCGGCTGTGCCGGAGGCGGCGACACTGCTGAACCACCTGGCCCAGTACAAGGCCCGCGTCACCTTCTTCACCGTGGGGCAGAACGTCGCCGCGCACCCCGAACTCGTCCGCGCCGAGGCGAAGGCCGGCCACGAGGTCGGCAACCACTCCTGGAACCACCCCGACCTCACCCGGCTCACCCCCGAGCAGATCAGGTACCAACTGAACCGCACCAGCGAGGCGATCAAGAACGCCACCGGCGAGGCGCCGACCCTCTTCCGGCCGCCGTACGGCGCCATGGACGCCAAGGTGAAGGCGGCCACCACACTGTCACCGGTGCTGTGGGACGTGGACACCGAGGACTGGAAGTACCGCGACGCCGCCAAGGTCGCCCAGACCGTCATCGCCAAGACCGAGCCCAACGATGTCGTCCTGATGCACGACATCCATCCCACCTCGGTGGCCGCCGTCCCCGAGATCCTGCGGACGCTGACCGCCCGCGGCTACCACTTCGTCACGGTCAGCCACCTGCGAACCACCCTGGCACCCCGGTAACCGAAGAACAGTCGCGGATTCCTTCATTCCCGCCAGGCCCTGATGCGCGCCCGGCAGGGGATGCGACGACCGGGCCGGCAGGCTGCTGGCGACCGTCACGCCGACATCCCGGGCCGTACGGGCCGACGTCGCCCCTGGTCTCCATCGCCGTGCTCATCGGCGAGTGGCGCGGCGCCGTCGTGTGACGCCCACGCCTCTTCCGTCCCTGGGCTACTGGGCTCCGGTGGTCTCCGCCGTACGGCACTCCGGGTGGCCCCAGCCCTGGTCGTTCTTGGCGATGGGCTCGCCCGCGGCGTACGGGCGGCCGCACAGGCAGCGGCCGGGGAACTTCGCCTTGATGGTGCGGGACGAGGATGGCGACGAGCCGTTCCGGGCGCCGGTCCTGGCCGACTTCCCGGGCTTCTTCGCCGTGGCGCGGCGGGCCGGGACCGTGTCGGGCGTGGCCGGCGGTTCCGGGGAGCCCAGCTCGGTGCCGGCGGGTTCCTGGACGATGGCCGCCTGGCTCGCCGCGCGGTCGGCGAAGTCGTTCAGGCGGTCGCCGTCGACCTGGTGGGCGGGGACGTAGCGGAACTCCACGGAGCGGCCGGCGAGCAACTCGTCGATACGGACCACGAGTTCCTGGTTGGCGACCGGCTTGCCGGCGGCCGTGCGCCAGCCGTTGCGCTTCCAGCCGGGCAGCCAGGTGGTGACCGCCTTCATCGCGTACTGGGAGTCCATCCGGATCTCGATCGGCACCGCCGGGTCGGTGGCCGCCAACAGCCGCTCCAGGGCGGTGAGTTCGGCGATGTTGTTGGTGGCTCTGCCCAGCGGGCCGGCCTCCCAGCGCGAAGGGATCTCGTCGTCCTCGGCGACCACCCAGGCCCAGCCCGCTGGTCCGGGGTTTCCCTTGGACGCTCCGTCACAGGCGGCCACAACACGTTCCGGCATGGCATCGATCATGCCATGCGCGGGGGTGTGGGACCGTCCACGGGTCCCCCACCCCCGCGCACACCTCCGCGCCCGCTCAGTCCACGTCCGTGAGCGCCGGCATCTCGCCCTGCGTGTTGGTGACGTCGATGACCGAGAACGACGCGCCCTGCGGATCACTGAGCGCCGCGAAGCGGCCGAAGGGGGTGTCCATCGGGCCGAAGCGCAGGACGCCGCCCAGCTTGGTGGCCTTGGCGACCGCGTCGTCGCAGTCGGCGACGGTGAAGTACACGTTGATGTACGACGGCACCTCGGGCGGGAAGTCCTCCTCCGTCATCTTCATCCGACCGAGAAGCGGGTTCGCCCCGAGGTCGAAGACCCGGAAGTCCATCTGGGGGTTCTCGGGGTCGTCCATCTGCTTGACCCGGTACGGGAAGACGGCCGGGAAGAACGCGTCGGACTTCTCGGGCTCCCGCGTGAAGATCTCGGCCCATACGTACGCGCCGGGCACACCCATGGTCTCGAAGCCCTCGTGGACGCCGGCCTGCCAGACGCCGAAGACGACGCCGTCCGGGGAGCGGGCCAGCAGCATGGAGCCGAAGTCGCCGACCCGCATCGGTTCCATCAGCAGTTCGCCGCCGTTGTCACGGATCTTCGTGGCGGTGGCGTTGACGTCGGGTGAGGCGAAGTAGAGGCACCAGGCGGACTGCCCTTCCTGCCCGGGCATCGGCGGGACGACGGCGGCCACCGCCTTGCCGTCCGCGTACGCCTGTGTGTAGTTGCCGTACTCGGAGGACGCCTCGCCGAACGTCCAGCCCAGCACGTCGCCGTAGAAACTCTTCGCCCCCTCGACGTCGCTGAACATCGCGTCGGCCCAACAGGGCGTTCCCTCGGGATGTGCGGCCATGACTGCCACTCTCCTCGGTTCGACGGGTGGTTTCCCCGGCCCTCACGCTAGCCAGGAGCGGCCCCGGACGCGCGCCGAACAGGACAGACCGCGTGAAATCAGCACGACATCCGTGAGGCGGGACCACGGCTGTGCGTCGTCTGATAATTTCAGCGGCGCTCGCACTCCCGTTCGCCTCGACTCATCAGGTGGATCCATGTCCGGCCGGCCCTTCAGTCGTACGGCGATGCCGTGCGCCCGGAGCCGGTCGGCGCGCCTGGTGCTCGTGGTCTCGTTGGCCCTCACCACATTCCTGTTGTTCTGTGCGGGCTCGCCTCCCGGTGACGGTCCGCGGCAGCGCCCGCATTCGGTGTCGGCACCGGTGGAGGAGCGCTCGGTCGCCGTGCGGGCGGATCATGTGGAGCGCGCCCCCTGCGAGCACGGTCCGGGTCGGCACGGCTGCCACTCCCCCGACCCGCGAGCGGTTCTCGGCCAGGTGCCGTTGCCCGGCGCGGACCACACCGCGGCGACCTGGCAGCCCGCGACGGCCCCGGCGCCGGTCGCGCTCGACGGGGCCCGGGAGCCGGGGCGGGCCCGCCCTCCCGATCTCCACGAACTGCAGTTGCTCCGCGTCTAGGCCGGACACCGGCCCCCGCCCGACAGACCCAAGACGACTCGCAGGACCGCCCTGCCCGTGCGGCACGGCGGGGAGAAGGACATCCCCATGGCTTCATCCAAGGCGAAGGCCAAGAACAACGGCCCGAAGGGCAAGAACAACAGCCCCAAGGCCCGGGAGGCGGCGCGGCGCGCCCGCGTCGAGGAGATACGCAAGGCAGAGCAGGCCCGTGAGCGGCGTATGCGCCTGATCACGCTGGGCGTCACCGCCGCGATCCTTGCCGGACTCGCAGGCGGCGGCTGGTACCTGATCGACTCCGCCCAGGAGAAGGAGGAGGCGAAGGCCGCGCCGATCGACGGCGTGAAGAGCTGGTCGAAGCTCACCCAGAACCACGTCTCCGAGACTGTCGACTACAAGATGAGCCCGCCGGTCGGCGGCGACCACAGCGCGGTGTGGGTCAACTGCGACAAGCAGGTGTACACCAAGGCCGTGCCGAACGAGAACGCCGTGCACGGGCTGGAGCACGGCGCCGTCTGGATCACGTACAACGACAAGGCGGCCAAGGCCGACGTCGAGTCGCTGAGCAAGCTCGTGACCAACACGACGTACACCTTCATGAGCCCCTACGAGGACCAGTCCTCGCCGATCGTGCTGAGCGCCTGGGAGCACCAGCTGAAGGTGGACAAGGCGTCCGACCCGAAGGTCCAGAAGTTCCTCGACAAGTACGTGCAGGGCGAGCAGACGCCGGAGCCGGGGGCCGCGTGCTCCGGCGGCATGACGCCGTGACCTGACCGCGTGAGGGCGTCCGGCGAGGCCGGGCGCCCTCGTGGCCGACACGGGTCTTCCCCCTTGCTCCCGGCTGTGCTTGCCTGGGGAGCCGTTTCGATGGCCGGGGCGGGAGTCGCCGTATGCGCAAGCCGTGGATCGTGGGAGTGGCGGGGGCGGTGCTCGCCGCGCTGCTGCTCGGCGCGTGCGGGGACCCTGAGTCGGCGCCCGAGGAGGCACCACCGTCGGCCGCGGCACCGGACCCGTCACCGACCACGCGTCAGCGGGCCGCCACCGCGTCCCCCGACGCCCGCGCGGCGAAGCCGGCGCCCGTGGTGCTCTATCTCGGGGACTCGCTCGCCATGGAGAACCAGAAGGTCCTCGGCGCGTCACTGGAGGCCGACCTCGACGCCCGCTACACGAGCGCCCCGTACTCGGGCACCACCCTGTGCGACTACCTGGAGGGCACCGCCGACCGGTCGCTCGTCCCGACGAAGGACAAGGCGGCCGCGCTGGTGCGGCGGCTGAGCCCGGACTACGTCGTGCTTCAGTTCTGGGGCAACGCGTGGGACTACACGCCGTGCATGGACGGGATCACCTACGACAAGGCCCGCGCGAAGTACTTCGAGCGGTACACGGCCGCCGCATCCCAGCTCACCGAGCAGATCGCGAACGCGGGCGGCACCCACCGGCCGAAGATCGTGTGGGTGCTCCAGGGCCCGGACCCGATCACCCCTGACCGGGTCCGCCGGGTGAACGCCCTGTACGAGAAGCAGGCCAAGGCCTCCGGTGACCTCGTCGCCGACGCCGGCAGGGCCGTGAGCCCGGGCTCCGACCGCTACGCCTGGACCCAGTACCTGCCGTGCACCGCGTACGAGCGCGAGCACGACGGCTACTGCACCCAGCCGGGCCAGGACCGCACGGCCCTCCACCACGACGAGGACTACCTCCACTTCTGCCTGGCCCCGACGACGTCGAAGCCGAAGCCGTGCCCGGTGCTCTCGCCGGGCATCACACGGATCGCCCGGGAGATCACGCGGGTGATCAGCGAGGCGAGCACCTGAGACGCCGTGGAAGCGATCCCGGTCGGCCTCCCAGTGATCACTTGTGGCCGAGCCCGGGAACCCGGAGGATGGCGCTCGTGTCCGAAGCTCCTGACATCGCGACGGCCTGGCACTGGCTCCTGGAACGCAGGCCCGGGACGCGGGGCGCCACGCACGACGCGCTGCCCGTCGTCGTCGAGGCCGCATACGCCGAGCCGAGCCTGCGCGCCCGCTACCCGTTCCCCACCCACGGCACGCTGCACTTCTTGCGCAGCGCCCCGCCGTGGCCCGACTCGGACCACGACGAGGCACCGTTCATCCTGTACGGCGGGCCGCCGTACCAGGTCTACTCCTCCGGCTACACCGATCTCCTCGGCGAGTGCGCGACCCCCGCGGAGGCCGCCGCTCTCGTGGTGAGCCACCTGCCCGCGCACACGGGCGGGGAGCGGGGCGTCTAGACCTCCTCGGAGGCGCGCTCCTCCTCCGGGTCCGCCGGCGCCTGCTGCCGCTCCGCCTGCTTCTTCGACGCCCACAGGCTGGTCGCCGTCGTCACCGCGAGGACCAGGACGATGAAGCCGAGCGAGAAGGGGATGGAGATCTCCGGTACGTGGACGCCGGACTCGTGCAGGGCGTGGAGGACGAGCTTGACGCCGATGAAGCCGAGGATGACCGACAGGCCGTAGGAGAGGTGGACGAGCTTCTTCAGGAGGCCGCCGATGAGGAAGTACAGCTGGCGCAGGCCCATGAGCGCGAACGCGTTGGCCGTGAAGACGATGTACGGGTCCTGGGTGAGGCCGTAGATCGCGGGGATGGAGTCGAGGGCGAACAGGACGTCGGTGGAGCCGATCGCGAGCATCACGACGAGCATCGGCGTCATGACACGCTTGCCGTTCTGCTCGATCCACAGCTTGGTGCCGTGGTACCGGTCGGCCACGCCGAATCGATTCTCCACCGCCTTGAGGAGCTTGTTCTCCTCGTACTCCTCCTCGTGGCCGCCCTTGCGGGCGTCCTCGACCAGCTTCCAAGCGGTGTAGATCAGGAACGCGCCGAAGATGTAGAAGACCCAGGAGAAGCCGGCGATGATCGCCGCGCCGGCCGCGATGAAGATCGCGCGGAGCACCAGCGCCATGAGGACGCCGACCATCAGGACGCGTTGCTGGTACTGCGAGGGCACGGCGAACTTCGCCATGATCAGGACGAAGACGAAGAGGTTGTCGACGCTCAGGGACTTCTCGGTGATGAAGCCCGCGAAGAACTCTCCCGCGGGCTTGCCCCCGCCGACGGCCAGCACGCCGAGGCCGAACGCGATCGCCAGGGCGATCCAGACGGCCGACCAGATGCCGGCCTCCTTGATCGACACGTCATGGGGTTTGCGGCCGATGAAGAAGTCGACGGCGACAAGGACGCACAGGGCGACGATGGTGAGCAGCCAGGTGGTCAGGGAGACGTTCAAGGTTCCTCCGGGTCAGGCGGTGCACAGGAAAGCCTCACCAGCCGCCTTTGCAACCGCTACCCGGCGTGGGTGAAGAACTGCCGAAATCCTTGTGTGCGCCCTGGCGGGAGGTCTTCCCACGGGAGCCGTCCACCAGGGCGAGGGGGTGTCCGGAGTCGGCTATTCGCCCGCGTACGCCTTCCGCAGCGCGGCGAGGTCGAGTTTGCCCATCGGCATCATCGCCGCGTACACGCGGGCCGACTTCTGCGGGTCCGGGTCGCTGATCATGTCGAGGAGTGCGGTGGGTTCGATCTGCCAGGACACGCCGAACCTGTCCTTGAGCCATCCGCATTGGCCGCCCTCGCCGCCCTCGGTGAGGCTGTTCCAGTAGTAGTCGATCTCGTCCTGGTCCTCGCAGAGGATCTGGAAGGAGATGGCCTCGCTGAACTTGAACTGCGGGCCGCCGTTCAGCGCGATGAACTTCTGCCCGTTGGCCACGAACTCCACGGTGAGCACGGAGCCGGCCGGCTGGGGCATGCCTTCGCCGTAGTGGGTGACCCTGCCGATCCGGGAGTTCTTGAAGATCGATACGTAGTGGGCGGCCGCTTCCTCGGCCTGGCCGTCGAACCACAGGCAGGTGGTGAATCCGTCGCTGGACATGTGCGCCTCCTCCGGCGGGGTGTGTCGTCTCCTGAGTCGACCGATCCTGGTCCGGAAACTCATCGGTGGCGCGGCCACGCGTGGCGACGGGCCGGGGAGAGGGCGGTCCTCTGCTGTCGGCGAATCTGCCACGGGCAGAGAAAGTCCAGGTGGGCGGTGGTTCGTGGGGAGAGTGGGGGCAGCGGCCACCGCGGTCGCGTCAATCCTCAGGGAGGAACCGTGGCTCCACTGATCACCGGCTGGGCGCCGACGCTCGCCCCGCGTGCCGAGGAGGGTGACACCCCGCCGTCACGCTTCGACGACCATCTCGCCGCGCAGCTGCTCGCGCAGCGGATCGTCTTCCTCGGCACCCAGGTCGACGAGGTCTCCGCGAACCGGGTCTGCGCGCAGCTGCTGGTGCTGTCGGCGGAGGACCCGCGCACCGACATCAGTCTGTACATCAACAGCCCGGGCGGTTCGGTGACCGCGGGTCTCGCCATCTACGACACGATGCGGCTGATCCCGAACGACGTGGCGACGCTGGCGATGGGTTTCGCGGCGAGCATGGGCCAGTTCCTGCTGAGCGTGGGCACGCGCGGGAAGCGGTTCGCGCTGCCCAACGCGCGGATCATGATGCACCAGCCGTCGGCGGGCATCGGCGGCACCACCGCGGACATCGAGATCCAGGCGGAGAACCTGGAGTTCACCAAGAGGGCCATCGAGCGGATCACCGCGGAGCACACCGGCCAGTCCGAGGAGACGATCTCCCGGGACGGCGACCGCGACCGCTGGTTCACGGCCGAGCAGGCCAAGGAGTACGGGATGGTCGACCGGGTCGTCGAGTCGCTCGACGACGTACGGCCGGCCGCGACCCGCCGACGGATGGGGCTGCAGTGATGGGGACGTACACCATTCCGAACGTGGTCGAGCGGACGCCGCAGGGCGAGCGGTCGTACGACGTGTTCAGCCGGCTGCTGTCCGAGCGGATCATCTTCCTCGGCACGGAGATCGACGACGGGGTGGCCAACGTCGTCATCGCGCAGCTGCTCCATCTGGAGTCGTCGGCGCCGGAGAGCGAGATCGCGATCTACATCAACTCGCCCGGGGGATCGTTCACTTCCCTGATGGCGATCTACGACACGATGACGTTCGTGCAGGCGCCGATCTCGACGTTCTGCGTCGGGCAGGCGGCCTCCACGGCGGCGGTGCTGCTGGCCGGCGGGGACCCCGGGCGGCGGTTCGTACTGGAGCACGCGCGGGTGCTGCTGGGGCAGCCGGCGAGTGGTGGCCGGCAGGGCACGGTCTCCGACCTCTCCCTTCAGGCCAAGGAGATGGTGCGGATCCGTGCGCAGGTCGAGGGGGTTCTCGCCCGGCATACGCACCGTGATGCGGGGGAGCTGCGGGCCGACATGGATCGGGACAAGGTGTTCACGGCGGAGGAGGCGGTGGCGTACGGGCTGGCGGACGAGGTGTTGGGTCGGCGGGTGGTGGGTGACTGAGGGCCCGCCGACCGGGTGGGGTACATCGCTTGTGTGGCGGCTGCGGGGCTGATTGTGGTTGCTCGCGCAGTTCCCCGCGCCCCTTTGGGGCGCGGGTGGTGAGCCTGGTCAGGCTGCGAGGCACAGCCCGTTGTAGGGGGCGTTGGTCGTCCTGCGGGTGTGGGGCGTATGGCGGGTCAGTTCGGTCTGGGCCAGGGAGAGTAGGTCGCCCAGGCTCAGGCCGAGGGCCTGGGCGGCGGCCGCGAGGACCTCGGACGAGGCCTCCTTGCGGCCCCGTTCCACCTCGGAGAGGTACGGCATCGAGATCCGCGCCGTGTCGGCCACGTCCTTCAACGTGCGTTCCTGGGCGAGCCGTTCGCGCCGGAGGACGTCACCGACGAGGTCGCGCCACAGGGGTTCCTTGGCGGGTGGGCCGCCGGCGGGAGGGGCCACTGTCGGGCGTAGCGGGATGACTCGGGCTTCGTTCGGCGCTTGTCGGCTCACTTCTTCAGCGTAGGAACTCCGAGCGGGAGGGGAAGGGGGCGGCGTTCCGCCCTCAGGGAAATCCCGGTCCCGCACCGGACGTCACTGGCCGATGCGGCCGTCGATGCGTTCGCGCAGGAAGTCGGCGTGGCCGTTGTGGCGGGCGTACTCCTCGATCATGTGGACGAGGACCTCGCGGAGGGCGATGGGCTCGTCGTCGTGGCGGCCGGTGATGCCCAGGTCGGGGGCCGCGGCGACGAACCGCTCGGCGAAGTCGACCTCGGAGCGCCAGGTCTCCCAGGCGTCGGCGACGGCCTCGGGGTCGGCCACGGCATCGTTGAAGTCCCCATCGGGGTCGTCTCCGGCGCGGTAGTGGCGTGGCTCCCGCTGTCCTGCCAACGCCTCGCGGAACCAGTACTGTTCCACGCCGGCCAGGTGGCGTACGAGCCCCAGCAGCGACATGTCGGACGGCGGCACCGAGCGACGGGCCAGGGCCTCGGCGTCGAGCCCCGCGCACTTCAGCTCCAGGGTCAGCCGCTGGTCGCGGAGGTACCCGACCAGGGTGGCCCGCTCCCCCTCGTAGCCTCCTTCGCTGCGCGGATCCCCTTCGGGTCCGACGAACCTGTCGCCCCAGCCGGGCTTCCGCTCCGGCAGGGGCTGTTCGTCGGGCCGCGTCTCAAGACTGTCACTCATGCGGAGGAGCATCGGCGGTCGTCGCACCGGTGCGCCACCGCTTTTCCGCCGGTCAGCCCTTCCGGTTGCTTCTGGTGGGCATCAACTGCTCGCGCAGTACGGTGAGTTGGTGGGAGGTGTCGACGGCCCGTGTCTCGTCCAGAGTCGTCAGGGCGAGGAGCAGCACATCCGCCACGACGAGCGCGGTGAGCGCCTCCGAGGTGATGCCCGTGGGGGTGTGCGGTGCGGTCAGGACGGCGTCCACGCGGTCGCCGAACTCCTCTCCGAGTTCGTCGGTGACGAGGACGACCCGCGCCCCGACCGCTCGCGCGCGTTCGACGAGCACGGTCAGCTCGTGCAGGGCACGCCCGGGTTGGAAGATCACCACGGCGTCGCCCTGACGCAGCGCCAGCAAATGGTCGGCGAGGGCGAACCCGGTGGCGCCGGAGAAGCGGGACCGGCGGTCGATGCGGCCCAGCGCCAACGACAGGTGGCGGGCGGCCGGTTCGGAGGCGGCGATCCCGAAGCAGTGGATCTCCCCGGCGTCGGCGAGCGCGGCCACGGCGGCACGCAGGGCGTCCGGCTCGGTCAGCCGCCGGGTCTGCTCGATGCGTTCCTGGGCCTCGTCGATCACATCGCTCCAGATGCCGTCGAGGTCCGGGCCGACATGGGCGATGCGCTGCTTCAGCCGCACCTCGGGCGCCACGGCCGCGGTGAAGCCGGTGGCCAGTTCACGCTTGAGGGCGGGCAGACCGGCGTAGCCGAGACGCTGGAGCGCGCGGACCACGGTGGCGTTGCTGGTCCCGCTGGCCGTGCCGAGCTCCTGGGCGCCGGCGAAGAGGAGTTGCTCGACGGGGGCGCTGGCGAGGTACTGGGCGACCGCGCGCTCGGAGGCGGACAGGCTCTCCCAGTGGTCACGGACCGCCGCGCGGAGCCGGGCCAGCCCGTCTCCGAGATCCCCGTGATCTGAAATTTTCATTACAGACATTGACTTCCTTGTGACGGCCGTTACTCTCCTGGACAACGCATTCCAAGAGGAGAGATTCTCGTAACCGACGTTACAGCACGTCGGGGGTACGGGCAGCTCTCCGTCGCGAGGAGAAGAATGGCATCCCCCTCTGCCCCGGCAGCCCCCTCATCCCGCTCCCTCCCCCTGGTCGAGATCTCCGGCGCTCCCCTGGAGCGCGGGCGGCAGTACGGCGAGGCCGTGCGGCCCCAACTGCACGCGGCGCTCGCCTACTACGAGGAGGCCTTCGGTCACGCCGCCGGGCTGACCTGGGACCAGGTCACCGCCCGCGCGTCCCGCTGGCAGGAACCGGTGGACGCGTACGCACCCCAGCTGTTGGAGGAGATGCGGGGCATCGCCGACGGGGCGGGCGTGACGCTCCTGGACGTGCTGGCGCTCAACGCCCGTGGCGAGGTCCTCTACGACCAGTCGTTCGCGACGATGGTGTCCGAGTCCGCGTCGGAGGAGACGGTCGCCGAGGAGCGGGTCGAGGGCTGCACCTCGTTCGCCCTGTACGGGCCGGCCAGCGGCGACGGTCATGTGTGGGCCGGGCAGAACTGGGACTGGCGGGCGGGTGTGGGCGACACGGTCGTCATGCTGCGGATCGTGCAGCCCCCCGCGCCGACGCTGATCATGCAGGTCGAGGCCGGGCAGGTCGGCCGCCAGGGCGCCAACTCGGCGGGCATCGCGCTCAACGCCAACGGTCTGGGCGGACGGTTCGACGACAGCGTCGGCCTGCCGCAGACCGTGGTCCGCCGCAGCGTCCTGGACCAGGCGAGTATCACGGACGCGCTGGACGTGCTGTGCCGCACCCGGGCGCACATCGCCTCCAACGCGCTGCTGACCTGCCGTGAGGGCTTCGCCATCGATCTGGAGACCACGCCCGCCGGGCACGGCTGGATGCACGCGCGGGACGGGCTCCTGGTGCACGGCAACCACTACCAGGCGGGGGTCCCCGCGGCCATCGCCGCCGACTACCGCCCGTTGTCCTCGGACTCGCTGGTGCGCGTACCCCGCGCCGAGCAGGGTCTGCAGGCGCTGCGCGGGTCCACCGGGCCCGACGAGTCCCGCAAGCTGATCAAGCAGGCCATGTCCGACCACCTCGGACTGCCCGAGTCGTTGTGCACCCACCCCGATCCGCGCCGGCCCGTCGTGGAGCACTGGACCACGCTGGTCTCCTCCTGCGTGGACCTGACCAGCGGCGACTACCACGTGACCGCGGGCACCCCCTGCGACCGCGACTACCAACACCTGCCGTGGAACCTCTACGACGGCCCGCACGGCGCCCCCTCCACCGACTGTCCCAGCTGAGAGCACAGGAGTTCATCCGATGGCGATGACGATGCAGATGACGATGACAGGGACGATGACAACGTACAAGCGGAGAGCGGTGACCGCCGGGCTGGCCGCCGCGGGTCTGCTCACGACCGTCGGTTGCAGCGGCGCCGACACGGCCGCCACCGGCGGCGCACCGGCCGACGCCGCGAAGCTGAAGCTCACCGCCACCACGCCCGCCGCCCAGGGCGCGGTGGCGAAGGTGAACTGGCTGCTGGAGGACGAACCCGATTCCCTGGACCTCGACACACAGGGCACCAGCGCCGGCCGTGTCGTCCTCACCAACGTCTGCGAGCGGCTCTACCAGCTGCAGCCCGACATGACGATCAAGCCCTTCCTCGCCGAGAAGGCCGCCACGCCCGACGACAGGACGCTCGTCCTGACCGTGCGGGACGGCGTCACCTTCCACGACGGCTCCGCGCTCACCGCCGACGACGTGCTCTGGAGTCTGAAGCGGCACGCCGACCCGGACATGGAGCAGAGCGACGAGTTCCCCAACGTCGCCTCCATGGAGAAGACCGGCGCCGACGAGATCACCATCCGCTTCAAGAAGCCCGACGCCCTGTTCACCAAGGCGCTCGCCGGCGACGCCGGCATCGTCTGGAACAAGGAGCAGGTGGAGAAGGCCGGCGAGGACTTCGGCACCCCGGGCCAGACCGACGCCTGCTCGGGCCCGTACGCGCTGACGGGCTGGAAGTCCGGTGACTCGATCACCATCCGGGCCTACGACGGCTACTGGGGAGAGAAGCCGCTCACCCAGGAGGTCGTCTTCCGCTGGGCGGCCGACAGCGCCCTGGTCAACGCGCTGAAGACCGGTGCCGCCGACGGCACGTTCGCCGAGTCGCCGAACACCGCCTCCGCCCTGCGCGGCGTCAAGGGACTCACCCAGTACTACGGCCTCTCCACCGCGACCCTCGATCTCATCCCTACCGAGCGGGGCGGGCTCAAGGACCCGAAGATCCGCAAGGCGCTGTCGCTGGCGCTCGACCGGGCGGGTATCGCCAAGTCCGGCTACGGCGGGTTCGTCGAGCCCTGGGCCAGCCCCGTGGGCTCCGGTTCCTGGGGCTATGCGAAGACCGAGTTCACCGCCGCACAGAAGGAGTTGGCGGCCACCTCGCCCGCCTCGCCCGACGCCGACGACATCGCCGAGGCCAAACGGCTGATCAAGGAGGCGGGGGCGCCCACCGAGCCGATCGTCATCGGCACGGACGCCACCCAGGGCCGCACGGTCGTCGCCAACGCCGTACGGGCCGCGCTCCAGCGGATCGGGCTCAAGGGCACGATCAAGACGGTGCCCACCGCACAGTTCGAGGAGTTCTACAGCGATCCGCAGGCCCGTGCCGAGATCGATGTGCTGGTCGCGGACTGGTACATCTCCAAGTCCGACCCGATGGGCTTCTACGACAACGGCCTGTCCGACTCTTCCAACAACTGGGTCGGCTTCAAGGACGCCACGTACGACGAGAAGGTGCGCCAGGCGCTGGGCACCCTCGACGACGACGAGCGGGCGACCCTCGCCATCGATGTGCAGAAGCTGTTCGCGGACGCCGCCGTGTGGATCCCCGTGGCGCAGGTGCCCTCGGTGCTGGTGCTCGACGACGAGTTGACCGGGGCGCCCGCCTCGCAGGCGTACCTCTACTACCCGTGGGCGGCCGGGCTCGGCGCCAAGAAGGGCTGAGTGCGCGATGCCCGTCCGTCTGGCGCGGCTGCTGGCCGGATTCCTGGCCACGCTCTTCGCCGCCTCGTTCGTCATCTTCGCCGCCGTGTACGCGGCGCCCGGCGATCCCGCCGTCTTCCTGGCCGGCGGCCGCGACAAGCTCACCCCCGAGCGGCTCGCGGCCGTCCGCGCCCAGTACCACCTCGACGAGCCGCTGGTCGTGCAGTACGGCCGCTGGCTGTGGGACTGCCTGCATCTCGACCTCGGCCGCTCCTTCAAGTACAGCGACCAGGTGTCCGACCTGCTCGCGGCCCGCCTGCCGACGACGCTGGCGCTGGTCGCCTACGCGACGCTGCTGTTCGTCGTGCTCGGGGTGGGCGCGGGCGTCCTGGCGGCGGTGAAGCAGTCGACGTGGGTGGACTCGGCGGTCGTGGGCGGGACGACGCTCGCCGCGTCGGTGCCGTCGTTCGTCGCCGCGATCGCGCTCGTGTCGGTGTTCGGGGTGCAGCTGGGCTGGTTCCCGGTGACGGGCAGCGGCAACGGTTTCGCCGGCACCGTGCACCATCTGACGCTGCCCGCCCTGTCGTTGGCGCTCGGCGCGCTCGCGCTGATCAGCCGGGTCACCCGGCAGGCCATGGCGGAGGCCGCCGCCTCCGACCACGTCGAGGCGGCCCGTGCCTCCGGCATCCCGGAACGGGAGATCGTCCGCCGCCATGTGCTGCGCAACGCGCTCGGCCCGATCGTCACCATGTGCGGGCTGGTCATGGCGGGGATGCTCGCCGGGACGGTCGTCGTGGAGACCGCGTTCGGCATGAGCGGTATCGGCTCGCTGCTCGTCGGCGCGATCAACACCCATGACTTCCCGGTGGCGCAGGCCGTTCTGCTGCTGATGGTCACCGGTTACATCGCCGTCACCACCGTCGTGGACCTGGTTCATCCGCTCCTCGATCCGCGCGTCCGCGAGGAGGCCCGCACCACATGACCACGCTCACCCTCACCCCGGTCGGGCTACGGTCCCGCCGCCCCGTCGGCGTCACGGTCGCCGCCGGATTCCTGGCCCTGGTCGTCCTGGCCGCCGCGCTGGCTCCGCTGCTCGCGCCGTACGCGCCCGACGCGATCGACCTGTCCGCGTCGCTCGCCGGGACCAGCGGCGACCACCTCCTGGGCACCGACGCCTCCGGGCAGGACCTGCTCTCGCGCGTCCTGTACGGCGCCCGCACCAGCCTGATCGCTCCGCTGCTGCTGCTCGCGGTGGCCGCGCTGCTCGGCGTCACCCTCGGGGTGCTCGCCGCATGGCGCGGCGGCTGGGTCGACACGTTCGTCTCCCGGCTCACGGACGTCATGTACGCCTTCCCCGGGCTGCTGTTCACCGTCCTGATCATCGCGGTCTTCGGCGCCGGCATGACCACGTCCGTGCTGGCCCTCGGGCTCGCGTACACGCCGACCGTCGCCAAGTACACCCGCTCAGTCGCCCTCTCCGAGGCCCGCAAGCCGTATGTGGACGCCTACCGGGTGCAGGGCATGGGCGGTGCCCGGATCTGCGCGTTCCACCTGGTGCCGAACCTCGGCCGGGCGGTGACCGGTTATCTGGTGGTGCTCTTCGGGGAGGCCCTGATGTCGCTGGCCACCCTCTCCTACCTCGGCTTCGGCGCTCAACCGCCCAGCTCCGACTGGGGGTTGATGGTGCAGGAGGGGCAGGCGGCCGTCGTCCAGGGCGCGTTGCTGCCCGCTCTCGTCCCGGGCACGGCCATCGCCGTGGTCGTCGTGTCGTTCAACGTGGTCGGCGTCTGGGCGGCCGACCGGCTCGGAAGGCAGGGCTGATGCTGCTCACCATCGATCATCTGACGGTCGGGATCCCGGGTGCCGCCCGTCCGGTCCTCGACGACGTCTCCCTGCGGGTCACCCCGGGTGAGGTCGTCGGCCTGGTCGGCGAGTCCGGCTCCGGCAAGTCGACGACGGCGAAGGCCGCGCTCGGTCTGCTGCCGGGCGGGGCGGGCGTCTCCGGCACGCTACGGGTGGGCGACGCGGACGTCCTCTCCCTCACCGGCGAGGAACTTCGCCGCCACCGGGCCCGCACCGTGGCGATGATCCACCAGGATCCGCGGGCCGCCCTCAACCCCGTACGCCGCATCGGTGACTTCCTCCGCGAGCGCGGAGCGGACCGGAAGGCGGCCACCGAACTCCTCGCGGCCGTGGGTCTTCCCGACCCGGAACGCCGGCTGCGGCAGCGCCCGCACGAACTCTCCGGCGGCATGCTCCAGCGTGTCGTCATCGCCGGAGCGCTCGCCGCGCGGCCCCGGCTGCTGCTGGCCGACGAGGCGACCAGCGCGCTCGACGTCACCACCCAGGCCGAGATCCTCGCCCAACTGCGCGTCCTGCGCGCCGAGACCGGTGCCGGACTCCTCTTCATCACCCACGACCTGCACCTCGCCGCCGCGTACTGCGACCGTGTCTACGTCATGTACGCGGGCCGGGTCGTCGAAGAGCGCACCGCGGCGGCCCTCTTCGCCGATCCCGCCCACCCCTACACACGCGGCCTGCTCTCCTGCTCACCGACCCTCGGCGAGACGCCACGCACCCTCCTGCCGATTCCGGGCCGCCCACCGTCCCTCGGCGACTCCTTCCCCGGCTGCCCGTTCGCGCCCCGCTGCCCGGACGCCCAGCCCGACTGCGAGAACTGGCTCCCGGAGGCGGTGTCGCTGCCGGACGGTGGGACGGCGGCCTGCCGGCGTGTACCGGCCGCCGCCGTGTCCGTCCCGGCGGCCTCGGCGGCCTCGGCGGCCTCGGCGGAAAGGACCACCACGTCATGACCGACACCTCCAGGACCCCGCCCCCAGCCACCGGCGACGGCGCCCTGCTCGTCGTCGACCAGTTGTGCAAGACGTATCCCCTGCCGGGGCGCGGCCGCCTCACCGCCGCCGAGGCGGTGTCGTTCACCGTGGCCCGTGGCGGCTCCCTCGGCATCGTCGGGGAGTCCGGTTCGGGCAAGACGACCGTGGCCCGGATGCTCGTCGGGCTCGTGCGCCCCGACTCGGGCACGGTCGCGGTCGACGGCCGCGCACGGGAAGCCCGCGCCCCACGGCGCCGGGAGGACCGGCTGGCCCGGGCCCGGGAGATCCAGATGGTCTTCCAGGACCCGTACATCTCGCTCGACCCGAGGCTGACGGCGGATCAGTGTCTGCGCACCGCGCTGCGTCTGCACGGCCGGGACGAGCACCTGGCCGCCGAGCTGCTGGACCAGGTCGGGCTCGGCGCGCGGGAGTCCGACGCGCGGCCCCGGCAGCTGTCCGGCGGGCAGCGGCAACGGCTCGCCATCGCCCGGGCCCTCGCCGTGCGCCCCCGGGTGCTGGTCCTGGACGAGGCGGTCGCCGCGCTGGACGTGTCGATCCAGGCGCAGATCCTCCACCTGCTGGACGAGATCCGCCGCGACACCGGTGTCGCCCTGGTCTTCGTCAGCCATGACCTAGCCGTGGTCCAGCACATCACCGACGAGGTGCTGGTCATGCACGGCGGGCAGGTCGTCGAGCAGGGTCCGACACGGCGGGTGCTCGGCGAACCGGCCGACCCGTACACGCGGTTGCTGCTGGCCGCCGTACCCAGGGAGGGCTGGGACCCGGACGACGCGGTCGCGGCACGGGCGGCGCTCGCCGGGTAGATGCGGAGGGCGGCCGGCGGGCGCCGAAGCAGCGGCTGTGGTTTCTGTGAACTCCCCTACACCCCTTGTTCGCGCTGTTCGGGGCGGCGATCGACGCGTGAGTCGCGGGGACTCCGGCCGCATCTGCGGTCAGGAGCTCGGGGTCCCGATCGACTCAGGGACGCTGGAGAGGGGCGCCGACTCGGTCGTGGTGGTGTCGTCCGGCGGCGAGTCGGCCGTCTTGGGGCTCTCCGACTCCGTCGCGGGCTCGGAGGTCTCCGACTCCGACGGGGCGGAGGTGGACGGGGTCACCAAGGACGACGAGGGGCACGCGCTCGCGCGCTTGTCGGCGTCCGCGTCCGGGGCGCCGTTCGGAGTCGAGGGGCACGGCTCGGGCGACTCGGAGGGCGGTTCCTCGGAGAACGTCGTCGACACCGACGGGGAGGGCTGGTTGACGGGCGGGGTGGTCTTCTTGTCCTTCTCGCCCGTGTCGCCGGAGGGGCGGCTGAACCAGTCGTCCTGGTCGGGGTCGTAGAGGATGAACACGTTGATGATCACCGTCGAGCGCTCGATGACCACGACGCTCTGCGGCCGGTACGAGGGCCAGGAGTCGCCCTTCGGCTCGGGCGTGGTCTTCAGCGCGACCGGCTGCTTCAGCGGGTTGCCGCAGGCGCAGCGCACCCGGGGCTCCCCTCGGTCGTCGACGAGGACGGCGGTACCGGCCTGGAGGACGGCCTGGTAGCTGGTGGCGGCGCCGTCGCGGTAGCCGTGGTTGGTGACGCGGGTGTCCCTGCGGAGCTGCACCGGGGTGAGCGAGCGCAGATACGCCGGTACGTCGGAGGACTTGATGCCGAGTACGGCGGCGAACGCGTTGTTCTTGGCGGGGTTCGCCTGGAGCGCCTTGATCTGCTTCTCGACGTCGCAGCTGGCCTTGTTGCGGGTGCCGCCGTAGAGGCCGGGGGCCGAACCGTCCACGGCACGTGTCACGTTGGCGGGTTCCGACCTGCTCGGTGTCGCCGTGGGGGCCTCGGGCGGGGTGGAACTGTCCGTCGCCGTCGACTCGGTGAACGGGTCGGGGCCGGTCTTGCCCGCGGCCTGGAGGAAGACCTCGCCGTCGGCCGAGCCCCCCGAGTCGTCCGAGCGGGTGAGGACGATGATCAGGACCACGGCGACGACGGCCGCGGTGACCATGAGGGCGATACGGGGAGCGGACCGCCACCACGGATGACCGGGGCTGCCGGGCCCCTGCCCGGAGTCGCCGGAGCCTCCGCCGGGCCCACCTGGGCCACCGGGTCCTCCCCGGCCCGAGTCGTCGCTCGGCGGTTCCGGTGGCACCTGACCGCTCGGCCGCGTCGGGCCGGGCGGGGTGGAGCTGGGTTGCGACGGCCCGGACAGCGGGCCGGAGGGCGGTCCGGCCGGGCGGCCGGAGGACGGTTCTTCGACGCTCACGGGTCTTCTCCCGCCGTAGGGATTCTGCGGCGATTCACATATTTGGGGCCGTTTTCTTCCACAACAGGCCCATTGTGTGCTCTGGCTCCGTGCCGCCCGCAAGCCGAGGGGACTCGGCCCTCCCGGCGCGCGGAGTGCCTCCGCCGTGCTTAGCGTGGCAAGAGTGAGTCCCCAGACCCTGCGTCCTCAGCGAACGGTGCCCGAGCGGGTGGCCGCCCGCCATGGCTGGCTCCAGGCCCTCGGAACGGTCCTGGCCGGGCTGATCGCGATGATCGTGACGGCATCCCTCGGGCTGTGGGCGGCGGGTGCGGCGGATCTGCCCGACAACGCCTTCCCACGGGTCGTGGCGGCCACCGTCGTGACGGCGGTCGGTGGCACGATCGAGCTCTCCGGCGGCGCCGGATCCATCGCCGAGACCCAGGCGGGCCTGACCGTGATCCCGCTGTCGGTGACCCTGGTCGGCGCGCTGGTGATCGCCGCCGGGTTCCTGCGGCCCCTGCGCCACCGGGCGGTCGCGGGGGCGACCGAACTCGCGGGCTGGGCCGCCCGCATCGCCGTCCTGTGGCTGGCGGCGCTGATCGGCCTCGCGCTCGCGGCCCGGCAGACCTTCGACATCTCGCTCGGCGACGTGGGCGACCTCTTCGGCGCCTCCGCCGATGTGGGGTTCGAGACGGCCATGGCACCGACCTTGTTCTTCGGACTGCTGTGGCTGGCCGGGGTCCTCGTCCTGGCGTTGCTGGTGTCTCCCGGGGCGGCGCTTCCGGCGCGGCTGCTGCGGTTCCAGGAGTCGGTACGGCCGGCCGCGTACGCGATGGTCGGCCTGCTGCTGGCCTACGTCGGTCTCGGGCTGGTGATCGGCGTGGTCGTGGCGCTGACCCGTGGGCATGCCGCCGAGACTGCCGCGGTGATCCTGCTGGGCCTGCCGAACGTGGTGTGGCTGACCTTCACAATCGGTCTGGGCGCCACCTGGGACAGCCAGGTCGAGGGGCCCTTCGGGCTGCCGATGCCGAAGCTGCTGGACGAGGTGATGCGCGGGCCCGACGTCTCCACGTTGAACTTGAACTCTCTCGCGGAGTACGACGGCAGGGTGTGGTGGCTCGTGGTCGTCAACGCCGTGCTGCTGATCGTCGCCGCGTTCGTGATGGCGGCCCGCTCCCCGGCCCGGGTACGGCTGTGGCAGCACGCTGTGCACATGGCGGCCGCCCTCGCGCTCACCGTCCTGATGATCTGCCTCGTCGCCCGCGTCTCCGCCCACTACGGACTGTCGGTACTCGGCATCGGCGACCTCGGCGGCGACCTGGGCGGTGAGCTGTTCCTGCGAGCCCGGCTGTGGGCCGCGCTGGGGCTCGCCGTGCTGTGGGGGCTGGTGACCGGGTTCCTGGGCGGGGCGCTGGCGAAGGGGGTGCGGCGGCGGGGTGCGGTCGGCGCGGACGCCGACCGCCGGTAGGTGGGGCGGGCGCTGTGCGGCGCCCGCCCCGGATGTCGGCCGCTCGGTTGGTCCCCGGAGAGCCGAACGTCGGTGTCCATCCCGAAGGGGCAAGTCCCCAAACGGCGACCAGGCGCCGTCCCTCACCCCTCCAATGGCGTCAGGCCCGCCGCGCGGCGGGCGAGGAGAGAGGCACAGATCTCCCCGGCGCGTACGGCGGTGGTGGACAGCAGGGTCGAAGTGAGGCCGTGGGTGTGTTCGGTACCGCCCTGGAGATAGATGTCGGCCGAGACATTGGGCGCGGTCGCCACCCGGTGGTCGCGGCCGACCCGGAGCGCGTCCTCGTCGTCGCGCAGGCAGAGTTTGCCGATCTCCCCCAGGTTGTCGCCGAGGCCCTGGGGTTGGTAGCCGGTGGCGTAGACGAGGAGGTCGGAGGAGAGGATCTCGCGCTCCCCCGTCGGCAGGAACTCCACGGTCACCTTGACGTCGTCCGCGCCCGCCTCCACCTCGCGCAGCCGGGAGACGTTCATCATCCGCAGCCGCTCCCGGCCCTGGACCTTCTCCTGGTACATGGCCCGGGACAGGGACTCGATCAAGTCCATGTCCACGACGGAGTAGTTGGTGCTGCGGTGGTAGTCGAAGAGCGACTGTTTCACCTCGCGGGGCGCGTCGTAGTACAGGTCGACGGCCTCGGGGTCGAAGATCTTGTTGGC
The DNA here is from genome assembly GCF_024612035.1 of Streptomyces sp. DSM 40750. Lineage (GTDB taxonomy): Bacteria > Actinomycetota > Actinomycetes > Streptomycetales > Streptomycetaceae > Streptomyces. The sequence goes on along the minus strand of NZ_CP102513.1, from coordinate 10,767,627 downwards.
GAAGGGGCTGTCGTCGGCGGGTGTGTAGCCGTACTTGGCGAAGACGGAGCAGATCTCGGCTTCGGGGAAGTTGCGGTGGAGGTAGTCCACGGCCTCCGCCGCGCTCTGGCCGGCGCCGAGGACGACGGCGCGGCGTACCGGCTGCCCGGAGCGCCGGACCTGGTCGACGCGGTGCAGCAACTGGCTGGTGTGCCAGACCTGTTCGGACAGTGCGGCGCCGGGCGGGAGGTGCGGTTCGAGGCCGGTGGCCACGCAGATGCTGCGGGCGCGGCGGACAATGAACTGTTCCGGATCGCCGGGGTCGCGGCTGGTGACGTCGAAGTAGCGGATCTCGCCGTCCCGGGTGACGGGGCGCACGGAGACGACCTCGGCGGAGTACTCGACGAGGTGCGCCACGCGGGCGGCGGCCCATTCGAAGTAGTCGTGGAACTCGATGCGCAGCGGGAAGAGGGTCTTGAGGTTGAGGAAGTCGACGAGCCGGCCCCGGTCGCGCAGGTAGCACAGGAAGCTGAAGTCGCTGGTGGGGTCACGCATCGTCACCAGGTCCTTCAGGAAGGACACTTGCATCGTGGCGTCGTCGATGAGCATGCCGCGGTGCCATCCGAACCGGGGTTGCCTCTCCAGGAAACCGACCCGAAGCCCCTCCCCCGCAACGGAGTTGACGGAGTGTTCGTGGAGCGCGATGGCGAGTGCGAGATTCGATGGCCCGAATCCGATACCCAGTACGTCATAGATGGAATCCGGCCCGGTCTGCAGCGTCGTCACCGCGTCATCGCCTCCCATAAGCGGGGGTCATAGGTTGTCCCAAGCTGGAGCACAGCCTCCCCCAAGCAGACACATGTTAGATAAGGTAAGCCTTACCTAGCAACGGCTGAGGAGGGCTCATATGCGGGTCGTCATGTTCGGGTACCAGACCTGGGGACACCGAACGCTGCAGGCTCTGCTGGACTCCGGACACGAGGTGGTACTGGCTGTCACCCATCCGAAGAGCGACCACGCGTACGAAAAGATCTGGAGCGACTCGGTCGCCGATCTCGCCGAACAGCACGGTGTGCCGGTGCTGTTGCGCAACCGGCCGGACGACGACGAACTCCTGCGCACGCTCAAGGAGGTCGATCCGGATCTCATCGTGGCGAACAACTGGCGCACCTGGCTGCCGCCCGAGATCTTCGACCTGCCGCCGCACGGCACGCTCAACATCCACGACTCGCTGCTCCCGACCTACGCGGGTTTCTCCCCTCTCATCTGGGCCCTGATCAACGGTGAGAAGGAGGTGGGTGTCACCGCCCACCGTATGGACGCCGAACTCGACATGGGCGACGTCCTGTTGCAGCGCTCGGTGCCGGTCGGGCCGCACGACACAGCCACGGACCTGTTCCACCGCACGGTCGACCTGATCGGCCCGCTCGTCACCGACTCGCTCGAACTCATCGCCTCCGGCAAGGCGGTGTGGACGCCCCAGGACCGCTCCCGGTCGAGTTTCTTCCACAAGCGGTCCCTGGAGGACAGCCGCATCGACTGGACCTGGCCCGCAGAGGACCTGGAGCGGTTCGTACGGGCCCAGTCCGACCCGTATCCCAACGCGTTCACCCACCACCGCGGCGAGCGCATCCGCATCATCTCGGCCGCCGTCTCCGAGGGACGCTACGGCGGTACGCCGGGACGGATCTTCATCCACGAGGGCGACGGCGTCGTCATCGTCGCCGGCGCCGAGGCGCGCTCCGGGCGGCTGCCGGGGCTCGTGGTGAAGCGGGTACGGACGGAGGACGGCACGGAGTACGCGGCGACGGACTACTTCCGCACGATGGGCGGATATCTGACGTCCCGTCCGTGATCGCCTCCGGGCCCGTGATCGCCTCCGGGCCCGTGACCGTCGCGGGCCCGTGACCGTCGCGGGCCCGTGAGGGACTCTCACACCACCCCCTGGGGCACCCCCGGCTTCGTGTCAGCCGGTGGTGCCCGACACGGGCACCGCGGCGGACTCCGTGCCCTCGTGGTGGCGGCCCATCGGGATGACCATGGGCGTGCGGCTGACGGGGTCCTCGCCGACGACACAGCGCAGTCCGAAGACGTCCTCGACCATCGCGGCGGTGATGACGTCGGCGGGGGCGCCCTCGCCCGCGATGCGCCCGTTCTTCATGGCGATGATGTGGTCGGCGTAGCGGCAGGCCTGGTTGAGGTCGTGCAGCACCATGACGACGGTGCGGCCCTGGTGCCGGTTGAGATCGGTGACCAGGTCGAGGACATCGATCTGGTGGGCGAGGTCGAGATACGTCGTCGGCTCGTCGAGAAGCATCACCGGGGTGCCCTGGGCGACGGCCATGGCGATCCAGGCGCGCTGGCGCTGTCCGCCGGAGAGTTCGTCGACGGGCCGGTGGGCGAGATCGGTCATGGCGGTGGCTCTGAGCGCCTCGTGCACGGCCTCCTCGTCGCTCTCCGACCACTGCCGCCACCACGTCTGATGCGGTGAACGGCCGCGCCCCACCAGGTCGATGACGGTCAGCCCCTCGGGCGCGACGGGCGTCTGCGGGAGGATGCCGAGCTTCTGGGCGAGGGTGCGGGTCGGGATGGAGTGCACCGAGCGGCCGTCGAGGTGGACGGCGCCCGCCTTGGGGGTCAGCAGCCGGGCCAGCGCGCGCAGCAGGGTGGACTTTCCGCAGGCGTTGGCGCCGACGATGGCGGTGACGCGGCCGGTGGGGATCACCAGGTCGAGGTCCTCGACGACGATCCGGTCGTCGTAGGCCAGGCGCAGGCCCTCGGCGCGCAGGTCGGGGCCGTCGACGGGACCGTCCGTGCGGTCGCCCGTGCGACTGCCGACGCCAGCGTCGACGCGGCCGTCCCGCTTCGTGGCCGGTTCGTACTTCGATGACACGTCTTCAGCCTCCTGAACCGGCGCGGTTGGCGCGGATGAGCAGCCACAGCAGTACGGGTGCGCCGAGCACACCGGTGACGACCCCGACCGGGAGTTCCGTGTCCGGGACGACCTTCCGGGCGGCGAGGTCGGACACGAGCACCATCACGGCGCCCGTGAGCCCCGCCGCGACGGGCGGTGGGAACGGGGTGCCGGCCAGGCGCTGGGCGACCTGAGGCGCGGCGAGCGCCACGAAGGCGACCGGCCCGGCGGTGGCCGTGCCGAAGGCCACCAGTCCGACGGCGATGAGCAGGACGGCCACCCGGACGACCTGGACGCGGGTGCCCAGGCCCCGGGCGACGTCGTCCCCGAGTTGCAGGGTGCGGATCTGCCGGCCGAGCAGGATCGCCAGGGGCACCAGCACGGCCATGGTGAGGGCGAGCGGGCCGATCTGTTCCCAGGTGCGGCCGTTGAGGTTGCCGACGAGCCAGCCGAGGGCCGCCTGCGCCTGGAACCGCTGGCCGCGGGCCATGAGGTAGTCGGTGACGCTGGTGCAGATCCAGGCGATGCCGATGCCCACCAGGACGATCCGGTACCCGGTCGTACCGCGCTTCCAGGCCAGGACGTACACCAGCAGCCCGGCGACCAGCGCGCCGAGCAGGCCCAGCGCCTGGGTGCTCAGGCCCCCGTCCCAGCCGAGGACGATCCCGGCGACGACCGCCGTGCCGGCGCCCTGGGTGATGCCCATCATGTCGGGGCTGGCCAGCGGGTTGAGAGTGACCGTCTGGAGGAGGGCACCGGAGATGCCGAACGCGATGCCGACGAGCAGCCCGGCCAGGGCGCGCGGCAGGCGCAGTTCGTGGACGATCAGCTCGGTGGCGGGGTCGCCCGTGCCGACCAGGGCCTTCATGACGTCGGTGAGCGGGAGGTCGATGTCCCCGACGGAGGTCTCCACCGAGAACGCCAGGAAGGCGGCGGCCGCGAGGAGCAGACAGACGGCGAGCAGCCGGGGGCGTACGACGCCGGAGACGGGCGGGGCGGGCAGCCGGAAGGTGATCCGGGCGGCTGTCCGGCTCGGGGGCGGAGAGGCGGAATCCCTTGGTCCGGGAGCGAGTTCGGTCGTCATATGCTCACGGCTCCACGCGTTCGGTCGTCATCGGCGCACAGCTCCGCGCGTTCCTCTTCGGATTCGGTCGTCATCGGCTCACGGCTCCACACCGTTCGTTCGTCGCGGGCCGGCGGCTCCACGGATGCGAAAGCCACAGGTGGGCGGCTCCACGGATACGCATGGGCGGGGGCTCCACGGATACGGAGGTCACGGGCCGGCAACTCCACGGTCGAGAAGTCATGGTTCACAGCTCCGCGAGTCGGCGGCGGCGGACCAGCGCGATGAAGAAGGGGCCGCCGATGAAGGCGACGAGGATGCCGGCCTGGACCTCGGTCGGACGGGCGATCAGCCGGCCGGCGATGTCGGCGGCCAGGAGGAGGCAGGGGGCGAGGACGGCGGACAGGGGCAGCAGCCAGCGGTGGTCCGGGCCGATGCCGGCCAGTTGGGCGAGGACGCGGGCGATGTGCGGGACGACCAGGCCGACGAAGACGACGGGCCCGATGACGGCGACCGCTCCCCCGGTGAGCAGGGTGATGGCGACGACGCCCTGGACGCGGACCAGGCCGAGCTTGAGCCCGAGCGACTTCGCGACGTCGTCGCCGAGCGCGAGGCTGTTGAGAGCCGGTGCGCAGGCGAGGGCGAGGAGCGCGCCGACGGCCAGGAACGGCAGGACACGGAAGAGGACTTCCTCGTCCTGGTTGGCGAGGGAGCCCGCGTTCCAGAAGCGGTAGCGGTTGAGGGCGTCCGGGTCGGTCAGCGCGATGGCGCTGGTCAGCGAGAACAGCAGGGAGGTCACGGCGACACCGGCGAGGGCGAGCTTGACCGGCGTGGAGCCGGACCGCCCGAGACCGCCGAGGAGGTACACCAGGACACTGGCGACGAACGCGCCGCCGAAGGCGAACCAGATGTACCCGTACACGGAGGAGATACCGAGCACACCGACCGACAGGACGACCGCGAAGGCCGCGCCCGCGCTGACTCCGAGAATGCCCGGGTCCGCGAGCGGATTGCGGGTCAGCGCCTGCATTAGCGCGCCCGACAGACCGAGGGCGGCTCCGGTGGCGAGGCCGAGGGCGGTGCGTGGCAGGCGTACGGACCAGATGACGCTGTCGATGCGGGAGTTCGGGGCGTCGCCGAGCAGGGTGTGCCAGACCTGGTCGAGGGGGACGCCCAGGGCGCCGAACGCCATCGACAGGGCGCACAGCGAGAGCAGGGCCGCACCCGAGAGCACGAGCAGCAGTACCGCGCGGGGGCCTTTCGCCGCCCGGACCGTCGAGGTCCCCACGTCCACAACTTCCTTTGATGAGGCTTGCCTTAACTGTAGGGCGAGTGCCCGTTGAACTGTAGGTCTTCCGCCGATTGCCGTCCCGCGCTCCTGGGAAGTCTCCATGAGCACCCTGTGAATTAGGTAACCCTTACCTTAGTATGTCGGCGACCCCGGCCCAGGGCCGGGACCCCGACCCGCTGGGGAGGCTCACTGCTGTGTGCGGTTCCGAGGAAGTCCTGGCCCATTGGCGGCGGTTGCTGACACCGCTTCCGCTGGAGATCTCACTGCCTGCCGATCGGCCCCATCCGCCGCAGCCGGTTCCCCAACGGGACACGCGCGCGCTGTCGGATGTCCCGGACGCCCCCGACGCCGTACGGCTCACGGCGTTCGTCGCCCTGCTGCACCGTTACACCGGGGCGACGGACCTGACGGTGGGCCATGACGGGCTCCCGCTGCGGGTGTCCGTCGAACACGAGCCCACGTTCGCCGAGTTGGTGCGGCGGGTGACGCAGGCGTGGGAGGAGGCGGAGACCCACCGGGTGCCCATCGGCCTCCTGGTCGAGGAGCTGAAGCCCCGGCCGACGCGCGGCGGCGGCCTGTTCTTCAACACGGCGTTCGCCACGGCCGCCCGGCCCGCCGGTGAACTGCCCGCCCCGCTGGACGTGTTGCTGGAGGTGGACGAGGGCTCGGTGCGGGCGTCGTACCACCCCGGTCTCTTCGACGGTACGACGATCGAGCGGCTCCTCGGCCACTACCGGACCGTCCTCGCCGACGCCCTCGCCCGGCCCGGCACACCCGTGGCCCGTCTCGATCTGATGGGACCGGAGGAGTACCGCCAGGTCGTCCTCGACTGGAACGACACCGCGCACGCGGTGCCGGCGGACACCTGGCCCGCGATGTTCGCCGAGCAGGTACGGCAGCGGCCGGACGACGTGGCCCTGATCTTCGAGGACGAGGAACTCACCTACGCCGAACTGGACGAGCGCGCCAACCGCCTGGCACACGCGCTGATCGCCCGGGGTGCGGGCCCCGAGCGGATCGTCGCCCTCGCGCTGCCGCGTTCCGCCGAGCTGATCGTGGCGGAGGTGGCCGTCATGAAGGCCGGTGCCGCCTATCTGCCGATCGACCACGACTACCCGGCGGACCGGATCGCGTACATGCTGGGCGACGCGCGGCCCGTCTGCATGGTGACCACCGGGGAGACCGCGCGGGACCTCCCCGATCCGGTCGACGGCATGGGGCTGCTGGTGCTGGACTCGCCCGCCACGGCGGCCGAGTTGGCGCGGCGGCCGGCCCACGATCCCACCGAGTCGGACCGCGGGGCGCCCCTCACCGTCCTCAACTCCGCCTATGTGATCTACACCTCGGGCTCGACCGGCCGCCCCAAGGGTGTCGTCCTCGCGCACGGCGGCGTGGCGAAGCTGGTGGCCACGCAGAGCGAGCGGTTCGGCATCGGCCCGCACAGCCGGGTGCTGCAGTTCGCCTCGCCGAGCTTCGACGTCGCCTTCTGGGACCTGTGCCTCGGACTGCTGTCCGGCGGCCGCCTCGTCGTCGTCCCGGCGGAGCGGCGCGTGCCCGGCGCACCCCTCGCCGACTACGCGAACGCGCACGGCATCACCTTCATGATCCTGCCGCCCGCACTGCTCGCCGCCATGCCCGAAGACGTCCTGCTCCCGCCCTCCGCCACACTGTTGGCGGGCACCGAGCGCGTCTCCCCCGAACTGGTGGGGCGGTACGCGCGCGGGCGGATGATGTTCAACGCGTACGGCCCCACGGAGGCGACCACCAACTCCACGCTCGGGCTGTGCGATCCCGACACCCCGGCCGGGGCGATCGTCCCGATCGGTGTGCCCGACCCGGGCACCCGGGCGTACGTCCTGGACGCGTTCCTGCGGCCCGTGCCCGCCGGGGTCACCGGCGAGCTGTATCTGGGCGGGGCCGGTCTGGCCCGGGGCTATCTCGGTCGTCCGGATCTGACCGCCGAGCGGTTCGTCGCCGACCCGTTCGGGGAGCCCGGCGAACGGCTCTACCGCACCGGCGACCTGGTCCGCCGACGGGCCGACGGACGACTGGAATTCCTCGGGCGCGCCGACGCGCAGGTCAAGATCCGTGGCTTCCGTATCGAGCCGGGCGAGATCGAGTCGGTGCTGCGCGGCCACCCGGCCGTCGACCAGGTCACCGTGGTCGTCCGCGAGGACCGCCCCGGCGACCGCCGCCTCGCCGCCTACGTCGTCCCCGCCCTCGACGGGCCGCGCGAGGCGGACCCGGACGCACGGGTCGAGGAGTGGAAGGAGCTGCACGAACTCCTCTACGGGGCGGCCGGATCCGAGGATTCGGCAGGAGAGGGCGCCTACACTTCCGGCCTCCGCGAGAACTACGCGGGCTGGAACAGCATGTACGACGGCACACCGATCCCCGTCGAGGAGATGCGGGAGTGGCGGGCGGCGACCGTCGAGCGTATCCGCGAACTCGGCACGGTCCGCCGGGTGTTGGAGATCGGTGTCGGCAGCGGCCTGATCCTGTCCCGGATCGCGCCCGACTGCGAGGCGTACTGGGGCACCGATCTCTCGGCGCAGGCCGTCACGGTGCTGCGCGCGCAGGTGGGCGCCGATCCGGAGCTGGCCGCGAAGGTCGAGCTGCGGGCCCGGCCGGCCCACGACACGGAGGGCCTGCCGGCCGGGTACTTCGACACGGTCGTCATCAACTCGGTCGCCCAGTACTTCCCCAGCGGGGAGTACCTGGTCGACGTACTGCGCCAGGTGTCGGGGCTGCTGGCGCCCGGCGGGCGGATCTTCCTCGGCGACGTGCGCAATCTGCGGCTGCTGCGCACATTGCGCGCGGCGGTGGAGACCCGGCGGGACACCGGTGACGAGGGAGCGGACAAGAGCGCGCTGCGGGCGGCCGTCGAGCGGTCGGTGCGCTGGGAGGGCGAGCTCCTCCTCGACCCGGACTTCTTCGCCGCGCTGGACGGCTTCGACACCGAGATCCAGATCAAGCGGGCCACGCATCACAACGAGCTGAGCCGATACCGGTACGACGTCGTGCTGCGTCCGGAGGCTCGGTCGGTCCTGCCGGAGGTGCCGGAGGCCAACTGGGCGGCGGTCGGCGGCCTCGACGGGCTGGCGGCGCTGCTGGCCGGGCGGCCGGGCGGGCTCCGGATCACCGGTGTGCCCAACGCGCGGCTCGCGGACGACCTGGCGGACCTGCGGCGGCTGGAGGGCAGCAGCCGGGAGGCGGCTCCCGGGACCGATCCGGAGGACGTGCACGCGCTGGCGGCGCAGTACGGCTACCGGGCTGCTCTCACCTGGAACGGGAGCGCCGACGACGGCGCGTTCGACGCCGTACTCGTCCTCGACGGCCCCTTCGGCCCCCTGTATCGGACGGCCGACGCGTACCCGCACGCCAACCGGCCCGCGCCCTTCCGTGACGTCGGCGCGCTGATGCGGACCCTGCGTGGGCACGCCGCCGAGTGGCTGCCCGACTACATGGTCCCCTCGGCGTTCGTCCCGCTGCACGCCCTGCCGGTCACTCCCAGCGGCAAGATCGACGCGCGAGCCCTGCCGGCCCCGGACTACGCGGCGATGAGCTCCGGCCGTGCCCCGCGCACCACCCGCGAGAGGCTGCTGTGCGGGCTGTACGCCGAGGTGCTGGGGCTGGACGCGGTGACGGCCGAGGACGACTTCCTCGCGCTCGGCGGCGACAGCATCACCGCCATCCAACTCCTCATCCGCGCACGGGAGTCGGGCCTCCGACTCACCACACGTGACGTGTTCCGGCACCGCGCGGTCGAGGCGCTGGCCAGGGCCGCCGTCGAGCGCACGGACGAGCACACCACCGACGTCCCGCTCGTGGAGGTCGACGAAGCCGAACTCGCCGAGATCCAGGGCGCCCACCCGCTGCCGGTCGAGGAACTGCTGCCGCTCACCCCGCTCCAGCAGGGCTTCTTCTTCCACGCGCTCACCGGCGGCGCCGACGGGGACACATACGTCGTCCAGCAGGTCCTCGACCTGGCCGGGCCGGTCGACGGCTCTGTACTGCGCCGGGCCGCGCAGCGCCTGCTGGACCGGCACGCACCGCTGCGGGCCGCCTTCCGTCAGCGCCCGGACGGCACGCCGGTGCAGATCATCACGCGGGACGCCGAACTGCCGTGGCGGGAGGTCGACCTCTCGTCGCAGGACGGGGAGGTGCGGGAGACGCTGGGCGACGTGGTGGCCGCCGACGAGCGGGCCCGGGGCTTCGACCTGGCCGCGCCGCCGCTGCTGCGCTGTGCCCTGGTCCGGCTGGGCGGGGAGCGCAGCCGCCTGGTGCTGACGTTCCATCACATCGTCGCTGACGGCTGGTCGTTGCCGGTGCTGCACCGCGAACTGATGGCGTACTACGGCACCGACACTCCGCCGCTGCCCGAGGTCGCCCCGTATCGCGGCTTCCTGCGCCGACTGGGTGAGCGGGACGATGACGCGGCCCGTGCGGCCTGGCGCGACGCGCTCGCCGGCCTGGACGAGCCGACGCGGCTGGTCGACGCCCCGGCCGAGGGGGCGCCCGTACGGCCGGGGCATGTGCGGGTGGAGCTGTCCGAACGGACCACCGCGCGGCTCGCCGAGCGGGCCCGAGAGCACGGTGTCACCCTGGGCACGGTGGTCCAGGGGGCCTGGGGGCTGCTGCTGGGCAGGCTGACCGGCCGCGACGACGTCGTGTTCGGCACCACGGTCTCGGGGCGCGACGGCGAGGTCGACGGCATCGCCTCGATGGTGGGCCTGTTCATCAACACCCTCCCGACACGCTTCCGTTGGGGGCCCCGCGAATCCCTCGGGGACCTGCTCGTCCGGCTCCAGGAGGAGCAGTCCCGGCTGCTGGACCACCAGCACCTGGGCCTGGCCGAGATCCAGCGGCTCACCGGGCACGCGGGCTCCGGCGAACTCTTCGACACGCTCGTGGTGTTCGAGAACTATCCCGCCGAGTCGGGCCTCCGGGACCCCTCGGGCACCGTACGGATCACCGGCGACGCCTTCCACGACGCCGTGCACTATCCGCTCGCCCTCGTCGTCAAGCCCGGCCGACGGCTCGACCTACGGCTCAAGCACCACGCGGAACGCCTCGACGGCGACACCGTCCGCACACTCGGCGACCGCCTGGCCCGCGTCCTGGAGACGATCGCCGAGGCGCCGGACCGCACCGCGGCTTCCGTCGAACTGCTGACCCCCGACGAGGCGCTGCGCGCCCGTCCCACCGGCGAGGAACACCTCGTACCGGAGATCACCCTGGCCGAGGGTTTCGCCGCTCAGGTGGCCCGGACGCCGGACGCGACGGCCGTCGTCTTCGAGGGCGAGCGGCTGACTTACGCCGAACTGGACTCCCGGGCCGAGGAGTTGGCCGTGCGGCTGCGCGGTCGGGGTACCGGGCCGGGGGCGTTCGTGGCGGTCGCCGTGCCGCGCTCGGCGGAGCTGATGGTGGTGTTGCTGGGCGTGTTGAAGTCGGGTGCCGCCTATCTGCCGGTGGACCTGGACTACCCGCCCGACCGGGTGGCCCATATGCTCGCCGACTCGGGCGCCACGACGGTGGTCACGCTGTCCGGGACGGCCGACCGGCTGCCCCGGCCGTCCCGGTCGCACGAGCGGAACGTTCCTTCCGTGCTGCTGCTCGATGCCATGGAGGACGAGCCCACCAGAGGCACTGTCGTACCCGTCGCCGCACGCCCCGACGACCCCGCCTATCTCATCTACACCTCCGGCTCGACCGGCCTCCCCAAGGGCGTCGTCGTCACCCACCGCGCCATCGTGAACCGGCTCGCGTGGATGCAGGGCGAGTACGGGCTGGGCCCGGACGACCGGGTGCTGCAGAAGACGCCGTCCAGCTTCGACGTGTCCGTGTGGGAGTTCTTCTGGCCGCTCCTCGAAGGCGCGACCGTGGTGCTCGCCCGGCCGGACGGCCACCGCGACCCCGCCTACCTGGCGGGACTCGTACGGGAGCAGTCCATCACGACCCTGCACTTCGTGCCGTCGATGCTGGAGGCCTTCCTCCAGCACGACGAGGTCACCGGCGACCCCACCTGGTCGGCATCGCTCCGCCGGGTCCTGAGCAGCGGCGAGGCGCTCCCGGTCACCGCCGCGAGCCGTTGGCACGCGCTGACGGGCGTTCCGCTGCACAACCTGTACGGCCCGACCGAGGCAGCCGTCGACGTCACCTACCACCCGTACGCCTCCGGCGAGGACCAAGGCGCCTCCGTGCCCATCGGGCGCCCCGTCTGGAACACCGGCCTGCGGGTCCTGGACACCTGTCTGCGGCCCGTCCCCGACGGCGTCCCCGGCGAGCTGTACCTGACCGGTGTCCAGCTCGCCCGCGGCTATCACGCCCGGCCGGCGCTGACCGCCGAGCGGTTCCCCGCCGATCCGTACGGGCCGCCCGGCAGCCGGATGTACCGCACCGGTGACCTGGTCCGGCGCCGCGCGGACGGGGTGATCGAGTATCTGGGCCGCACCGACCGCCAGGTCAAGCTGCGCGGCAACCGGATCGAACTCGGTGAGATCGAGGCCGCCCTCGTACGGCTGCCGGAGGTGGCGCACGCCGCCGTGACGGTACGGGAGGACACGCTCGCCGCGTACGTCGTGCCCGTCGGCGACGCCGAGGTGACCGATCTCCGCGAGGCCCTTGCCGGGTCTCTCCCGTCCCCCATGGTTCCCAGTGCCTGGGTGGTCCTCGACGCGCTGCCGCTCACGCCCAGCGGCAAGCTGGACCGGGCCGCGCTGCCCGCCCCACAGGCCGTACGGGCGGCTGTCACCCGCGCGCCGGGCAGCCCCCGCGAGCAGTTGCTCACCGAGATCTTCGCCTCGGTGCTGAAGCTGGCGGAGGCCGGGGTCGACGACGACTTCTTCCTGCTCGGCGGTGACAGCATCAGCTCGATCGCCGTCTCCAGCCGGGCCCGCCGTGCGGGTCTGGTGATCGGCCCGCGGGATGTGTTCGAGCACCGCACACCGGCGGCGCTCGCGGCGGCGGCCGGCATCGAGCAGACGACGACGGGGGACACGCCTGCCCAGTCCGCGTTCAGGCTGACCGAGGAGGAGCGGGAGCAGGTCGAGCGGCTCGCTCCGGGCCGGGTCGAGGACGTATGGCCCCTCGCCCCGCTCCAGGAAGGCCTGTTCTTCCATTCGAACTTCGACGACAGCTCCCTGGACGTCTACACGGTCCACGAGTCCTTCGACTTCGCCGAACGCGTGGACACGGAGCGGTTGGTGGCGGCCATGCGCACGCTGCTGGCCCGCAATCCCAGTCTGCGTGCCGGGTTCACGAGTGAAGGCCTGCGCCAGCCGGTGCAGTTCATCGTGCGGGACGTCGAGATCCCGTTGACGGAGGTGGATCTGGCGGGGCTTCCGGCGGCCGAACAGGACCGGCGGATGCGGGAGTTGCTGGGGGAGTCGCGGTCACAGCGCTTCGACCTCACCCGTCCCCTCCTCTTCCGGATGCTGCTCGTACGGCTCGGTGACGAGCGAGGCGACCGGCTGATCGTCGGCCGTCATCTGATCCTGTGGGACGGCTGGTCGGCCTGGCTGTTCCTGGACCAGTTGTTCGCACTGTACGAGAGCGGGGGCGACCCGGCGGGCCTCGCCCGTCCCGGCTCGTACCGCGACTACCTGACCTGGCTGGAGCGGCAGGACGACAGCGAGGCGACCCTGGCGTGGCGCGCGGCCCTGTCCGGCTTCGAGGAGCCGACGCTCCTCGCACCCACCGCCGCCGACCGGGGTCAGGAGCCGGTGATCCCGGAACACCTGGACGCCGTGCTCGACGCGGCGGTCGCCGAGCGGCTGCGCGGCACCGCACGCAACCACGGCCTGACCCTCAACACCGTGCTCAACGCGGCCTGGGGTCTGGTCCTGGCCGGCGCGACGGGCCGTACGGACATCGCGTTCGGCACGACGGTCGCCGGGCGGCCGAGCGAGGTGCCGGAGGTCGAGAACGTCATCGGTATGTTCCTCAACACCGTGCCCGCGCGCATCGCCTTCGACCCGCGCGAGCCGGTGCTCGATCTGCTGCGCCGGATCCAGGGCGAGCGGCTGGAGGTCATGCCGTACGAGTACCTGGGCCTGGGGGTGCTCCAGGCCGACACGGGCCATCGGCGCCTCTTCGACACGCTGTTCGTGCTGCGCAACGCCGACACCGACGAGCGACTCGCCGAGCTGCGCGAGCGGCACGGCGCGACGGCCGTGGCCAATGTGGACGCCACGCACTACCCGGCGAACCTGGTGGTCACGCCGGGTGAGCGGGTCCGGGTGACCCTCGCCTACCGTCCCGACCTGCTGGAAGACGCTTACGCGCAACGCCTGTTGGACCGTTTCGTGCTGCTGGTGGACCGGCTGGTGGCCGACCCGTCCGCCCCCGTCGGTTCGCTGGATCCCCTGCTGCCCGCCGAGATCGCCGCGCTCGCCCGTGCGGAGGCCGACCATCGTCAGCCCGTGCCGCACGAGACGGTGGCGGACATGCTGGCCGCGCAGGCGGCTCGTACACCGGACGCGACCGCCCTCGTCTTCGGCGCGCAGACCCTCACCTACGCCGAACTCGACGCGCGCTGCAACCGCATGGCCCGGCTGCTGATCGCGCGGGGAGCCGGACCCGAGAGAGTCATCGCGCTCGGCCTGCCCCGCTCGATCGACATGGTGGTGGCGCTGTTCGCGGTGCTGCGCACGGGGTCGGCGTATCTGCCGCTGGAGCTGGACCATCCGGCCGAACGGCTGTCGCTGATGCTGGCGGACGCCCGCCCGCTGTTCCTGCTGTCGACGGAGAACGTGTCACGGACTCTGACGGGCGACACGCCACGCGTCCTGCTGGACGACCCGGAGGTGGCGGCCGAACTGGCGGACCTCCCGGCCGACCCGGTCTCGGTGTCCTTCAGCCTGGACCACCCGGCGTACGTGATCTACACCTCGGGTTCGACAGGTCGCCCCAAGGGTGTCGTCACGCCGTACATCGGACTGACGAACATGCAGCTCAACCACCAGAAGGAGATCTTCGCCCCGGCGATCGCGGCGGCGGGCGGGCGGCGGCTGCGGATCGCGCACACCGTGTCGTTCGCGTTCGACATGTCCTGGGAGGAGCTGCTGTGGCTCGTCGAGGGGCATGAAGTCCACGTCTGCGACGAGGAGTTGCGACGGGACGCGACCGCGCTGGTGGCGTACTGCGAGGAACACCGCGTCGACGTGGTCAATGTGACGCCGACGTACGCCCATCTCCTCATCGAGGAGGGCCTGTTGGAGGGCCACCGGCCGCCGCTGGTGCTGCTCGGCGGCGAGGCCGTCACCGAGACGGTGTGGAACACACTGCGGGACACGGAGGGGACGTACGGCTACAACCTGTACGGCCCGACCGAGTACACGATCAACACGCTCGGCGGTGGCACGCAGGACAGCGCGACCCCGACCGTGGGGCGCCCGATCCGCGCCACCCGGGCCCGCATCCTCGACACCTGGATGCGGCCGGTGCCGGACGGAGTGGCGGGCGAGCTGTACATCGCGGGTGTCGGTCTGGCGCGCGGCTACCTCGACCGGCCCGGCCTGACCGCCGAGCGGTTCGTGGCGGACCCGTACGGGCAACCGGGCGAGCGCGTGTACCGCACCGGTGACCTGGTACGACGCCGCCCGGACGGCAACCTGGACTTCCTCGGCCGTACCGACGACCAGGTCAAGATCCGCGGCTACCGGGTGGAGCTGGGCGAGATCGAGACCGCGCTCGCGCAGCATCCCGAGATCTCCCAGGCCGCCGTGATCGCGCGCGACGACACCTCCGCGCCCGGTACGAAGCGGCTCGTGGGGTACGTCGTGCCGGCCGAACCCGACGAGCGGGCAAGGCAGTCGGCCGAGCGGGAGCAGATCGGCGAGTGGCAGGAGATCTACTCGGCCGAGTACACCGAGATCGGCACCGCCCTCTTCACCGAGGACTTCGCGGGCTGGGACAGCTCCTACGACGGCGAGCCGATCCCGCTGGAGCACATGCGGGAGTGGCGCGAGGCGACGGTCGAGCGCATCCACGAGCTGCGGCCTCGTCGCGTCCTGGAGATCGGCGTCGGCTCCGGTCTGCTGCTGTCGCGGCTCGCCCCGGACACCGAGGCGTACTGGGCGACGGACTTCGCCGCGCCCGTGATCCGCAAGCTCGGCGAGGACCTGCGGGCCGACCCGGAGCTGGCACGCAAGGTGGAACTGCGGTGCCAGCCCGCCGAGGTCACCGACGGGCTGCCGACCGGCTTCTTCGACACGGTCGTCATCAACTCCGTCGTTCAGTACTTCCCCAGCCTGGATCACCTGCGCGAGGTGATCCGGGGCGCGATGGGGCTGCTGGCGCCCGGCGGCGCGCTGTTCCTCGGCGACGTGCGCGATCTGCGGCAGGCCCGCGTGTTCCAGACGGGCATCCAGCTCGCGCGGGCGGGCACCGACCTCGATCCGGAGGCCCTGCGCCGGGCCGTGGACCGGGGACTCACGCTGGAGAAGGAACTGCTGGTCGACCCGGACTGGTTCGCCTCGCTCGGCTTCGACGTCGAGCTGCGCACCAAGAACGGACGGCACCAGAACGAGCTGACCCGGTACCGGTACGACGTGGTGGTGTACGAGGAGTCGTCGGACGTCCTGCGCCTGGACGACGCCCCGGTGGTGGAGTGGTCCGGGTGGAGCGCGCTCGTCGGGCACCTCTCGGGGGCCGACCTGCTGCGCGTACGGCGGGTGCCGGACGCGCGTACGGCGGGCGACCTCGGAGCGCTGCGGGCGCTGGAGGCCGGGCGGGGGCTGCCGGGCGCGATGGTCGCTCCCGTGGTGGAGCCGGAGGACCTGCGCGCGCTCGGCGAATCCCACGGCTACCACGTCCTGACCACGTGGTCCGAAGAGCCGGGCTATTTCGACGCCGTGTTCGTACGGGGAACCACGCCTCGCCGCACGGCCGGTCTGCATCTCCCCCGCCCGGAGCGCGGCACCGCCCCGTACGCCAACACCCCGACCGCGACACGCGGCAACGGGGCCCTCGTCCGACGGGTGCGCGAGGACCTGGGCCAGCGGCTGCCCGGCTACATGGTTCCGGCCGCCTTCGTGGTGCTGCCCCGGCTGCCGATGAACGACAACGGCAAGCTCGACGTACGGGCGCTGCCGGACGCCGAGCCCGCGGTCGCCCTGTCGGAGGGGCGGGGCCCGGCAACCCCCGTCGAGGAGGTGCTGTGCCGGCTCTTCGCCGAGGTACTGGGACTGCCCCGCACCGGCGCGGAGGACAACTTCTTCGATCTGGGCGGCCACTCGCTGCTCGCGACCCGGCTGATCAGCCGGGCCCGCACCGAACTGGGCGCGGAACTGGCGATCCGGGACCTTTTCGAGGCGCCCACCCCCGAGACGCTGGCGTTGCGGGCGGAG
The DNA here is from genome assembly GCF_024612035.1 of Streptomyces sp. DSM 40750. Classification (GTDB taxonomy): domain Bacteria; phylum Actinomycetota; class Actinomycetes; order Streptomycetales; family Streptomycetaceae; genus Streptomyces. The sequence continues at coordinate 10,751,029 of NZ_CP102513.1, read as the reverse complement.
GCCGGACGGCCGGCGCGGCCCGCGTTGCGGCCGGCGTCCGAGCGGCCCGCGCGCATCCCGCTGTCGGCGGCCCAGCGGCGGCTGTGGCTGGTGGAACGCATCACCGGCGGCGGTGTCGCCTACAACTTCCCCCTCGTCTTCCGGCTGCGCGGCGAGCTGGACCTCGACGCGCTGCGAGCGGCACTGCATGACGTGACTGACCGTCATGAGGCCTTGCGTACACGGTTCTTGGAGGAGAACGGTGAGCCGTACCAGTGGATCGTGCCGCCGGGCCAGGCGGAACCCGAATTCCAGGTCACCGATGTCACCGAGGACGAACTGGCCGCGCGCATCGCGGCGGCTCAGCGGCGGCCGTTCGACCTGAGTGCCGAACTCCCCGTACGATCCGAGGTGTTGAGGCTCGGGGCCGGTGACCACGTGGTGGCGCTGATGCTGCACCACATCACCACCGACGAGTGGTCCGACCGGCCGTTCCTCGGTGATCTCACCACCGCGTACCGGGCCCGTGTCGAGGGCCGCGCACCGGAGTGGGCGCCGCTGCCGGTCCAGTACGCCGACTACACCCTGTGGCAGGACACGCTGCTCGGGCAGGTCGGCGAGGCCCAGCTGGGCCACTGGACCGAGGCCCTGCGCGAGCTGCCGGAGGAGCTGTCGCTGCCCCTCGACCGGCCCCGGCCGGACGAGCCCACCGGACGTGGCGGCAAGGTCCGCCTGGACCTGACCGGCGATACCGGCCGCGCCCTGCGCGGACTGTCCGGCGCCACCAACACCAGCATGTTCATGCTGTTCCAGGCGGCCACGGCGGCGCTGCTGCACCGGCTCGGCGCCGGGGACGACATTCCGCTGGGGGCACCCATCGCGGGGCGCACGGACGACGCGCTCGACGACCTGGTCGGTTTCTTCGTCAACACGCTCGTCCTGCGCACCGACCTGTCCGGCGGCGACGGCTGGCTCACTTTCCGTCAACTGCTGTCGCGGGTACGGGAATCCGCCCTGGAGGCGTTCGAGAACCAGGACCTTCCCTTCGACCACGTCGTCGAGGCCGTCAACCCTCCCCGGGTCGCCGGCCGCAACCCGCTCTTCCAGGTCATGCTCGGCTACCACTACCGGCCCGACGGCGACCCGGATGTGCTCGGCATGCCCACCGAGTGGTTCGACATGGACACGGGCATGGCCAAGTTCGACCTCCACTTCACCTTCGTGGACGAGGCCGGCCGGGATCGCCTCACCCTGCTGCTGGAGTACGCGCTCGACCTGTACGACGAGGAGACGGCCCGGCGACTGGCCGGTCGCCTGGTACGACTGCTGGAACAGGTGGCCGCCGAACCCGACATCCCCGTACGGGATCTGGAGGTGCTGGAGGAGGCCGAGCGGGAGTCGGTGCTCGTCCGGTGGAACGACACCGGACACGACGTACCGGCGACGACCCTGCCGGAGTTGTTCCGCGCGCAGGTGGCACGGACGCCGGACGCGGTAGCTCTCGTTCACGACGAACAGCGGCTTTCCTACGCCGAGTTGGACGAGCGGGTCGAGCGGACGGCACGGGTCCTGGCCGGGCTGGGCGTGGGCCCGGAGCGTACGGTGGCGGTGGCGTTGCCGCGTTCGGTGGACCTCGTCGTCGCCCTGCTGGCGGTCCACCGGGCGGGCGGCGCCTATCTGCCGCTGGATGCCGATCAGCCACGGGAGCGACTCGCCCTCATGCTGGAAGAGGCACGGCCGGTGTGCGTCGTCGAGGACGCGCTCCCGCAGGGGCCGGAGGGCGAACTCCCGGCGGCCCACGACCCGTTGAGTCCGGCCTACGTGATCTACACCTCCGGCTCGACCGGCCGCCCCAAGGGTGTCGTCGTCCCGCACGAGGGCATCGTCAACCGACTCCTCTGGATGCAGGACGCGTACGGACTGGGCCCCGAGGACCGGGTGCTGCAGAAGACCCCGTCCGGCTTCGACGTGTCGGTGTGGGAGTTCTTCTGGCCGCTGATCACCGGGGCCACGCTGGTCGTCGCCCGGCCGGAAGGCCACAAGGACCCGGCGTATCTGGCGGAGCTGATCCGCGAACAGAGCGTGACGACCACGCACTTCGTGCCGTCGATGCTCCAGGTGTTCCTGGACGAACCGGCCGCCGCACGGTGCACGAGTCTGCGGCGGGTGATGTGCAGCGGTGAGGCGCTGCCCTTGCCGGTGGCGGAGCGCTTCCACGAGGTGCTGTCGGCCGAGCTGCACAACCTGTACGGGCCGACGGAGGCCTCGGTCGACGTCACGGCCGGCCAGGTGGTTCCGGGTGCCGACCGGGTGGTGATCGGGAGTCCCGTGTGGAACACCCGGGCCCATGTCCTGGACGCGGCGCTGCGGCCGGTGCCGCCGGGCGTGGCGGGTGAGCTGTATCTGGCGGGCGTCCAGCTCGCCCGCGGCTACCTCGACCGCCCGGGCCTCACGGCCGAGCGGTTCGTCGCCGACCCGTACGGCGGCCCGGGCGACCGGATGTACCGGACGGGCGACCTGGCACGCTGGCGGGCGGACGGCACGCTCGACTTCCTCGGCCGCACCGACCACCAGGTCAAGATCCGTGGCGTGCGCATCGAGCCCGGTGAGATCGAGGCCGTGCTGGCCCGGCACGCGTCCGTGGCCCACGCGGTCGTCGTACCGCACGAGCAGTGGCTCGTCGCCTACGTCGTCCCCGCCGCCGGGGAGGTCCCCGATCCGGTGGCGCTGCGGGCCCACACCGCCGCGGCCCTGCCCGAGCACATGGTTCCCGCGGCCGTCGTCGTCCTCGACGCGCTGCCGCTGACGCCGAACGGCAAACTGGACCGCCGGGCGCTGCCCGCGCCGGACTTCGCGGCGGGCAGCGGCACCGGCGGCCGGGCACGGGATCCGCGTGAGGAGATCCTCTGCGGTCTCTTCGCGGACGTGCTGGGCGTGGACCGGGTAGGCGTCGACGACGACTTCTTCGCTTTGGGCGGCCACTCTCTGCTGGCCATGCGGCTGGTCGCCGGCGTCCGGGCGGCGTTCGGGGCCGATGTGCCGCTGCGCACGGTGTTCGACGCGCCGACGGTCACCCGGCTCGCGCAGCGGTTGGCGGAGGGCTCCACGGCCGACGTCCGGGCCCGGCCGGCGCTCGGGGTGCGGACGCGTCCCGAGCGGCTGCCGCTGTCGTCCGCGCAGCAGCGCCTGTGGGTGCTGTACCAGGTGGAGGGCGCGAGTGCGACGTACAACATCCCCTCGGCCTGGCGGCTGACCGGTCAGCTGGACGTCGAGGCGTTGCGGGCGGCCATGCACGATCTGGTCGTCCGGCACGAGACGCTTCGCACGGTCTTCCCCGACGAGGAGGGGCGGGCCTTCCAGCGGGTGCTGGACGCGGACGAGGTGCGCGTGCCGTTCGAGGTGGAGGAGACGGACTCCCGTCGGCTGCCCGAGCGGCTGGCCCGGGCGGGCTCGTACGGCTTCGAGCTGGACCGTGAACTGCCGGTGCGCGTCCATGTGTTCCGGACGGGCCCGGAGGAGTGGACGCTGCTCCTCCTGCTGCACCACATCGCCGGTGACGAGTGGTCGGAAGGGCCGCTGAACGCGGACCTGGCGGTCGCCTACGCGGCCCGTGCGGCGGGACGGGCGCCCGAGTGGGAGCCGTTGCCGGTCCAGTACGCCGACTACACGCTGTGGCAGCGGGACGTCCTCGGTGACGAGAAGGATCCCGCGAGTCTGGCGGCACGTCAGATCGCCTACTGGCGGCAGGCGTTGGCCGGTCTGCCGGAGGAGCTGGCGCTGCCCGTCGACCGGCCGCGTCCGCTGGAGTCGACGTATCGAGGTGGCGCTGCCGATCTGTCGCTCGACGCCGAACTGGCGGCGGAGCTGCACCGGTTGGCACGCGACAACGGCGTCAGTGTGTTCATGGTGATGCAGGCGGCCGTGGCGACCCTACTCAGCCGGCTCGGCGCCGGGCACGACATCCCGATCGGCAGCCCGATCTCCGGGCGCACCGACGCGGCCCTGGAGGAGCTGGTCGGGTTCTTCCTCAACACGCTGGTGCTGCGGACGGACACCTCCGGTGAGCCGACGTTCCGGGAGCTGCTGGCCCGGGTGCGGGAGACCGATCTGGCCGCCTTCGACCACCAGGAGGTGCCGTTCGAGCGGCTGGTGGAGGTCCTGAACCCGGCCCGGTCGCTGGCCCGACACCCTCTGTTCCAGGTGATGGTGGTGTATCTGGCGGCCGGTGGCGAGGACACCGGACTGCCCGGGCTGCGGGCCCGTCGGGACGAAGTCGTCAACACCACCGCGAAGTTCGACCTGTCGTTCGACTTCGTGGAGCACGGCGACGGCAGCGGCGTGGACGGGGTGCTGGAGTACAGCGCCGACCTGTTCGACCACACGACCGCACAGTCCTTCGCGGACCGGCTGCGACGAGTCCTGCGGGCCGTCGTCGCCGACCCGGACCTGACGCTCGGACGCATCGACGTCCTCGGCACGGACGAGCGACGGCAGCTGACCGGCGGCTGGCGGAGCCGTCCGCTCATCGCCGGGCCGACGACCGTGCCCGCACTCTTCGAAGAGCGGGTGCGGCAGCACCCCGAGCTACCCGCCGTGGCCTCCGAGGGCATCGAGCTGACCTTCGCCGATCTCAACGCCGAGGCCAACCGGCTGGCCCGTGTCCTGGTCGAAGTCGGCGCCGGGCCCGAGCGGTTCGTGGCCCTCGCGCTGCCGCGCACCGCACGGTTCCTGGTGGCCGTGCTGGCCGTGCACAAGGCCGGCGCGGCGTATCTGCCCCTCGATCCCGACGCGCCGACGGACCGTACGGCGGATGTCCTCGACGACGCCCGACCGGTAGTGACGCTCACCGCCCAGGACCTCCGGGCGGCCCTTCCACCCGACGCCGACCTCCTGGTGCTCGACGACCCCGCCACCGCCGACCGGATCGCCGCCCGGGAGGCCACGGACCTCACCGACGCCGACCGGACCGGAACCCTGACACCTCGCCATCCGGCGTACGTCATCTACACCTCGGGCTCCACCGGCCGCCCCAAGGGTGTGGTGATCACCCACGAGACCCTCGGCAACCTCTTCCACAGCCACCGCGAGACGCTCTACGCACCGGCGATCGAGGCGGCCGGCCGGCGGCATCTGCGGGCGGGGCACGCCTGGTCGTTCTTCTTCGACGCGTCCTGGCAGCCTCAGCTGTGGCTGCTGGACGGGCACTGTGTGCACATCGTGTCCGAGGAGGTGCGGCGCGACCCCGAACTGCTCGCCGCTGCCGTGGTCGAGCACCGGTTCGACTTCCTGGAGGTCACCCCGTCGTTCTTCGCGCAGATGGCCGACAGCGGTCTGCTGCACGGCGACGACTGCCCGCTCGCGGTCGTCGGCGTGGGCGGCGAGGCCGTCCCGGTCGCCCTGTGGCGGCGCCTGGCCGGGCTGCGCGGCACCGAGGCGTTCAACCTGTACGGCCCGACCGAGTCGACGGTGGACGCCCTGGTGGGGCGGGTCGGGGACAGCGAACGCCCGCTTGTGGGACGGCCGGTGGCCGGCACCCGGGCGTATGTCCTCGACGGCCTCCTCCAGCCGGTACCGCCCGGTGTCACCGGCGAGCTGTACCTGGCGGGCGGCGGTCTCGCCCGTGGCTATCTGGGGGCTCCCGGGCTCACGGCCGAGCGGTTCGTCGCCGACCCCTTCGGGGCGCCCGGCTCCCGGCTGTACCGGACCGGTGACCTGGCCCGCTGGACGGCCGACGGGCGGCTGGACTACCTCGGCCGAGCCGACGACCAGGTGAAGATCCGCGGCTTCCGCATCGAACCGGCGGAGATCGAGTCCGCGCTGGCCGCCCATCCGGCCGTCGGCCAGGCTTTGGTGACGGTCCGTCAGGAGGGTGCGCGGAAGCTGCTCGTCGCCTACGTGATCCCGTCCTCGGCGGGTGCGGTCCCGGACTCAGCCGCGCTGCGCGCCCACGTCGCCGCCCGGCTCCCCGACCACATGGTCCCGGCAGCTGTCGTGCTGCTCGACCGGTTCCCGGAACTGGCGAACGGCAAGCTCGACCGGGCCGCGCTGCCCGCGCCCGACTTCTCCGCCCTGTCCTCCGGCCGCGCACCGGCCACCCCGGTGGAGCAGACGCTCTGCGCGGTCTTCGCCGACGTCCTGGGGCTCGAACAGGTCGGCGTGGACGACGACTTCTTCACCCTCGGCGGCGACAGCATCGTCGCGATGCAACTCGTCGGCCGGGCGCGCGCGGCGGGCGTGCGCATCACCCCCCGGCTGGTCTTCCGCCATCGCACGGTGGCGGCGCTGGGCACGGTCGCCGAGGCCGTCGACACGACCGCCCGCCGCCCCGAGGACGACGGCACCGGCATCGTGCCGCTCACCCCGGTCATGCACTGGCTGCGCGAACTGGGCGGCCCGTTCGCCTCCTACCACCAGTCGGCGCTCGTCCGCACCCCCGCCGAGCTGGACCTGCCCGGCCTGACCGCCGTCCTCCAGGCCCTCGCCGACCGGCACGACCTGCTGCGGGCGTCCCTCGTACGGCCGTCGACCGACGCCGCCGACGACTGGTCGCTGCACGTCCCGGCGGCCGGGACGGTCGACGCCGCCGGATGGATCGACCGTGTCGACGTGGCCGGACTCGGCGCCACGGCCCTCGGCGAGGCCGTGGCGGAGCACGCGCGCACGGCACGGGCGCTCCTCGATCCCGACGCGGGTGTGATGGTCAGGGCCGTGTGGTTCGACGCGGGCGACGCGCCCGGGCGGCTGTTGCTGATGGCCCACCACCTGGTGGTGGACGGCGTGTCGTGGCGCGTGCTGCTGCCGGACCTGGCCGCCGCCTGGCGGGACGTCCGCGCCGGGCGGCAGGTGCGGCTCGACCCGGTCGAGACGTCGTTCGCGAGCTGGTCACGGCTCCTCACCCAGCTGGCCGAGGACCCGGCCCGGGAGGCCGAACTCCCCGTCTGGGCAGGCATCTTGGAGGGCGGCTCCGAGGCCTTCCCGCTTCTGCGGGAGCCGGACCCGGACCGCGACACCACCTCGACCCGGCGCGAGGTGGTCCTCCGGATGCCCGCCGAGCACACCGGTCCGCTGCTGTCGGCCGTGCCGGCCGCGTTCGGGGCCGCCGTCAACGACGTGCTGCTCGCGGGGCTCGGGCTGGCCTTCGCGGACCGGCGGCGACGCGAGGGCGGGTCGGACACCTCGGTCCTGGTCGACCTCGAAGGGCACGGCCGCGAGGAGGAGTTGGGCGGCGACGGGGTCGATCTCTCCCGTACGGTCGGCTGGTTCACCAGCGTCTTCCCGGTACGGCTCGACCCGGGGCCGGTCGACACGGCCGAGGCCTTCGCCGGGGGCCGGGCGGCGGAGGAAGCCGTACGACGGGTGCGGGAGCATCTGGCGGCGCTGCCCGCGAACGGTGTCGGGTACGGCCTGCTGCGGCACCTCAACGCCCGTACGCGGGAGGTGCTGGCGGCCCATGAGCCGGCGCGGGTCGAGTTCAACTACCTGGGCCGGTTCGGGATTCCGGAGGAGAGGGACTGGTCGTACGCGCCGGAGGAGGACTCGGCGGACATCGGGCCGGAGGGTTCGATGCGGGAGGGTCACGCGCTGGAGATCAACGTGGTGACCGAGGACCGGGCGGCCGGGCCGGTGCTGGCCGCGCACTGGTCGTATCTGGAGGGACTGTTGCCACGCGAGACGGTCCAGGATCTCGCCGAGACCTGGTTCCGGGCCCTGCGGGGGCTCGTCGCGTGGGCGGAGCGGAACCCGACGTGAGGAAGAGGAGTGGTATGAGCAACCCGTTCGAGGACCCCGAGGGCGTCTACCTGGTGCTGGTCAACGACGAGAACCAGCACAGCCTGTGGCCGGACTTCGTGGACGTGCCGGCCGGCTGGCGGGTGGTCCACGGGCCCGACTCGCGGCAGTCCTGCCTGGACCACGTCGAGACCCACTGGACCGACATGCGGCCGCGCAGCCTGGCCGAGTCGATGGACGGCTGACATACGGGAAGGGGCCGGTCGCTCGACCGGCCCCTTCCTCGTGCTCACGAACCGTGTCAGGACGCGGGCTGCTCCACCTTGGTGTCCGCCTTGCCGTCGACGGCGGCCGACAGCTGCGGGACGAGCCGCTCGACGACATACCGGAGGCTGAGGACGGTGCCCATGGACAGGGCGTTGCCGTAGTCGCTGACCTCGTCGACGTAGACCTCGCGGCCCTCCTTGACGACGCTCAGGTCCTTGTACGAGGCGTCCTTGTGCAGCTTGTCGGCGTCCTTGGCGACGTCGGCGACCTGCCACACGATGGCGTCCTGGTCGAGCAGGTCGGTGCGCTCCTTGCTGATGTTGGCGCCGAACTGGTCCCCGATCACCTTGTCCAGGTCCGCGGGCAGGGAGAACCCGAGGTCGGTGAGGAGGTGCGAGCGCGGATCCTGGCTGCCGAAGACGAACATGCCCTCGTACGGGGTGGCCATCACGGCGCTCTGGCCCTTGAACTCGGGGTGCTCCTCGACCGCCTTCGCGATCGTGTCCTCGGTCTCCTTGACGACCGCGGCGGCCTCGTCCGGCTTGCCGAGCGCCTTGCCGATCCGCTCGGCCTGCTCCTGCCACGGAACGCCGTAGTCGTTGTACGCCTTCGGCTGGGCGACCACGGGCGCGAACTTGGACAGCGACTCGTACTGCTCCTTGGTGAGTCCGCCGTACACCGCGAGGATCAGGTCGGGCTTGAGGGCGGCGATCTTCTCCACCTGCGGGCCGGTACCCGTGTCCTTGAGGACGGTGGGTGCCTCGGCGCTGCCCAGCTTGTCCTCGGCCCAGGGGCCGATGGCGCCCTTGTAGCCGCCGAGCCATTCGGTGGTGCCGACGGGGACCTTGCCGAGGGCGAGGACCGCGTCCTGGTCGGTGAGGCCGACCGTGACGATCCGCTCGGGCTCTTCCTTGATCGTCGTGCTGCCGTACTTGTGGTCGACGGAGACCGGGAAGGCGGAGTCGCCGGAGGTGCTCGCCTCCGCGCCGGCGTCCGACGCGTCGTCGGAGCCGCCACCGCACGCGGTGGCAAGGAGCAGGGTGGCGGAGGCGAGCGCGACGGCGAGCCGTGGCGCTCTACGGGAGCGGAACATCAGCGGTCCTTCGGTTCGGGTTCCTGTGGAGCTGTACGTGTGGGGGTCTCGGGGGCCGGCCGGGGGCCGGTGTCGCGGGCGTCCGACCAGGCCGCCCAGAGGGCGGCGTAGGGGCCCCGCGCGGCGCGGAGTTCGTCGTGGGTGCCGCTCTCGACGACGCGGCCGGATTCCATGACGACGACGCGGTCGGCGGTCGCCGCCTGGGAGAGGCGGTGGGCGACGATCAGCGCGGTGCGGCCGTCCACGGCGCGGGCGACCGCCTTCTCCAGGGAGCGTGCTCCGGCGCTGCCCGCCTCGGCGGTGGCCTCGTCGAGGATCACCAGGGGCGGGTCGGCGAGGATCAGCCGGGCCAGCGCGAGGGCCTGCGTCCGTTCGCCGCTCAGCCGGTGGCCGCCGTCGCCGACGACCGTGGCGAGCCCGTCGGGCAGGGCCTCGGCCCAGGCGAGGGCGTCGACACGGTCGAGCGCGGCCCGCAGTTCGTCGTCGGTGGCGTCGGGTGCGGCGAGCCGCAGGTCGTCGGCGAGAGGGCCCGCGAAGACATGGGTCTCCTGGGTGATCAGGGCGATCGTGCGGGAGGCGGCGGAGCCGAGGTCGGTGGGCGGGACCCCGCCGACCAGGACGGTGCCGGCGGTGGGCGGCTGGATGCCCGCGACGATTCTGGCCAGGGTGGTCTTGCCGGCCCCGCTGGCGCCGACGAGGGCGACACGTTCGCCGTGGCGGATCGTCAGGTCGATGTCGTGGAGGACGGGGTGACCGGTGAGGTAGGCGTGGCTCAGTCCCCGGACGGTGACGTCGACGCCGCCCGCCTCGACGGAGTGGTCCGGCGCCGGGGGCACGGGTTCGTCCGTGACGCCGACGAGCCGGGCGAGGCCCGCCGTGGCCGACTGGGCGTCGTCGAGGAGGGCGAGGGCCGCGTTGACGGGGCCGAACAGGCTGTGGAAGTACAGGGCGGCGGCGGTCGCCGTACCGATACTGGCCGAGCCCTGGCGGACCAGCCAGTAGCCGGTGACCAGGACGGCGGCGAGCCCGATGTACTCGGCGATGTGGAGCCGGCTGTAGAAGCCGAGGACGAGCCGTACGCCCCGCATGGTCAGCGCCACCACGGACCGGGACCGCTCGGTGACCCGCTCGGTGTGCTCCCGTTCCAGCCGGAACGCCCGCGCAGTGGAGCTGCCGCCGATGGTGTCGAGCATCTGCTGTTGCTGGGCGCCCGCGGCCACCCGCTGCTCGGCGTAGAGCGGGATGGCGCGGGTGACGTACCAGCGTGCGGTGGCCGCCTGGACGGGGACCGCGAGCAGCGCCGCCAGCAGGAACCGCCAGTCCAGCAGGGCCATGGCCCCGAGGGTGAGGACGATGGTGAGCAGCGAACGCCCCAGCGCGGGCAGCGCGTTGCGTACGGCGTCGGCGATGAGGGAGACGTCGGCGGTGACCCGGGCCGTCAGGTCACCGGCGCCGGCCTTCTCGACCCGGTCCAGCGGCAGCGCCAGCGCCCGTTCGACGAAGCGTTCGCGCAGCCGGGCCAGGGTCGTCTCCCCCAGCCGGGCGATCAGCGACAGCCCGAACCCGGCGGTGACACCCTGCACCACGGCGACCACCACCAACAGCGCCGCGGTGGCCGTGATGGCGTCGACGGCACCGCGGTCGGCGGCCAGGTCGACGATCCGGCCGAGCAGGGGCTGTACGAGCAGGCCGACGGCGGTGGAGGCGACCATGACGGTGAACCCGGTCAGCGCCAACCGCCGGTGCGGACGCAGCAGTTCGGCGACGGCCGCCCGGGTGCGGGCGGGGGTGGCGACGGGGAGCAGTACGGGTCCGGGGCGGCTGCCGCTCCGGGATGCCGCCTCGGCGGTCGCGGCGGTCCGACCGGGCTCGGTCATGTGAGGACCGCCGTACGGTAGTCCGCGCACTCGTGGACGAGCCGCTCGTGGTCGCCGGTCGCGGCGACCCGGCCGTCGCGGAGGAGCACGACCCGGTCGGTGACGGCGAGCAGGGCGGGGCTGTTGGTCACCAGGAGCGTGGTGCGTCCCCTGCGGACGTCCCTGATCCCGGCGGCGATCCGGGTCTCCGTGACGGCGTCGACGGCGGTGACGGGCTCGTGCACGACGAGCACCGGCGCGTCGGCCGCCAGGGCCCGGGCCAGGGCGACCCGCTGTCGCTGCCCGCCGGACAGCGAACGGCCGCGCGCGCTCACGGCGGTGTGGACGCCGTCGGGCAGCGCGCGGGTGACCTCGTCCGTGTCGGAGGCGGCCATGGCGGCCGTGACTCTCGCCGGTGCGGCGGCGCCGACCGCCGCCGTGACGTTCTCCAGGACCGTGCCCTCGAACAGGTCGGCGTCGTGCTCGGCGACGAGGATCGCCGCGCGCACCTCCCCCAGTCCGAGCGCGGTCAGTGCCGTGCCGTCCAGCTCGACTGCTCCTTCGTCGGGATCGGTACGGCGGCCGAGACAGCGCAGCAGCGCCGTGGCGTCCGCGGGGTCGGTGGTGGCGACGCCGACGGTCTCGCCGGTGGCGATGTCGATGTCCACGCCGCGCAAGGTGCCGTACGTGAGGGCGCGGATCGTCAGCCGTCCCTCGATGTCACGGGCCGGGGTGTCGTCGGCGGTCTGTCCCGGGGATACGGCGCCCGGGGTGTCCAGCACGTCCGCGATACGGGCGGCCGAGGCGCGGCCCTGCGCCAACTCGGCGTTCACCCAGGCGAATTCGGTGAGCGGGCCGACGATGAACAGGGCGAGTCCGACGGAGGAGACGAGTTCGCCGAGTCCGATGTCGCCGCGTGCGGCGAGGCGGCCGCCGACGAGGGCGACCAGGGCGATGAACGTTCCGGTGAGGATGGTGACGACGCCGTTCTGCCAGGCCTCGGCGCGGGCGGCGCGCAGGGTCGCGGAGAGGGAGTCCTGGCTGACGCGCCGGTAGCGGGCGACGGCCGCCGTCTCGGCGCCGATGCCCTTGAGGACGCGCAGTCCGGCCACCAGGTCCGCCGCGACACCGGAGGCCTGGGCCGCGCGCTCCTGTTCGGTCTCGCTGCGCCGTTCCAGGGGCTTGCTCAGCAGATGGCCCAGCCACAGCAGCAGCGGGGTGCCCAGCAGGACGAGCAGGCCCAGGACGAGGGACACCCGTAGCAGCGCGACCGCGCTGACGACGAGGCCCGCCGTCGCCGCGAAGGCGACGATGAGCGCCATGGCGACGGCACCGACCCGTTTGGCGTCCTCGGTGGCGATGTTCGTCAACTCGCCCGGCAGGCGCCCCTCTTCGGCGCCGCCCTCGGGGGCGAGGACGCGCCCGACGAGCTGGGTTCTGAGGTGGTGTGCGGCGGTGACGGAGGCGCGTTCACCCGCCCTCGCACTGAAGCGGAAGCTGAAGGAGAGCCCCACGTACACGACGGCGAGGACGGCGAGCCAGAGGAGCAGTCCGGGGACGTCACCGTCCACGACTCCACGCTCGATGGCCAGTCCGATGAGCACCGGCACGAGGGCCTCGCCCGTCTGGTGCCCCATCCCCAGAACCGCGCCCAGCACGACGTCCCGACGCTGTCCGCCGACCGCGCGCCACAGCACGTTCCGTCCCGGCGGGTCCGCTCTTCTCACGCATCCCTCCGGACCGGTTTCACCAACACAGGAAACGTACAAGAAAACTTAGGTAAGGCTAACTACATTTGTCTTCTTGGACCAGCCCTGAATCGCCGCCTGGACGAACCGACCTCCCCCGAACGCCGGGACATTAGCCGATTGGGCCGTCAACTGGCGGGCGGATCAAGGCACTTCACCATGACGAGACGTCACCGACGCGACAAGCCGAGACTCCCCCGACGCGATCGCCCCGACCGGAAGGACCTGTTCGTGCTCAGCACCAGGATCACCAACGCCCGCATCATCACGATGGATCCGGACCGCCCGGCGGCCCGGGAGCTCGGGATCTGGCGGGGGCGCGTAGTCGGCCTGGACGAGGACGTGGCGGGGCTTCCGGCGCGGCGGACGCTGGACCTGGGCGGCGCCACGGTGCTCCCGGGCTTCATCGACGCCCATGTGCATCTGGCGTGGACGGGCCTGAAGGCCAAGGCGCCCAGTGTCGCGCCGAGCCGTCGCGCCGATGACGTGCTCCGCGTGGTGGCGGAGGCGGTGGCGCAGGCACCCGCCGACGGCTGGGTGGACTTCGGCGGCTACGACCAGCGGACGCTCGACCGCCCCCTCACGGCGGCCGACCTCGACGCAGTCAGCGCCGGACGCAAGGTGTATCTGGGCCACCTCTCCGGGCACGCCTGCCTGGTCAACTCGGCGGTGCTGAGCGGACTCCCCGCGGACGTGGCCCGGCCGGACGGTTTCCTCGCGGAGGGCGCCATGGGGGCCGCGCTGCAGTCCCGGCCGCCGCACTCGCTCACCGAGCTGGCCACGGCGATCGAGCACGCCGCGCGCGTCTGCCGGTCCGAGGGGATCACGGGGTGCGCCGAAGCGGGGGTCGGGGCCCGGCTCTTCGGGCACAGCCCCATCGAGGGCGCCGCGTACCAGCTCGCCCACGAGTCGGGACGGCTGCCGCTGCGGGTACGGCTGATGGTGGCGGCCGACGCGCTCCGCACGGTCGGCGCGGACGCCGAGGACACCACGAGCCGGGCGATCGACCTCGGCCTGCGGACGGGCTTCGGCGAGGGCACGCTCTCCCTAGGCGCGCTCAAGATCTTCACCGACGGCGGCATGATGGCCCGTACGGCCGCCCTCACCAGCCCCTACCTGGGCACTGACGGCTCCGGTCAACTCATGCACGATCCCGAGGTGTTGGAGAACACGATCGTCGAGGGCCATCTCGCCGGCTGGCAGCTCGCGGTGCACGCCATCGGTGACCGGGCCCTCGATGTCGCCCTGGACGCGCTGGAGAAGGCCCAGAAGCTGAGCCCGCGCCCGGAGGCACGCCACCGTGTCGAGCACGCGGGCCTGGTCCGCCCCGACCAGCTCCCCCGGCTGGCCGCGCTCGGCGTCACCGTCGTCATCCAGCCCAGCTTCCTGCGCTACTACGGCGACGACTACGCCACGATCATGGGCGAGGACCGGTCCGGCTGGCTCTACCGGGGCCGGGGCTTCCTCGACCACGGGATCCGGGTGGCGGGCAGCTCGGACCGCCCGGTCGCCAACGGCGCCCCGCTGCGGGCCGTCCAGTTCATGGTGGAGCGGGCTTCGGAGTCCGGCCGCCTCATCGGCGCCGACGAGGCGATCACGGTGGAGGAGGCACTCCGCGCGTACACCGTCGAGGCCGCCCGCGCCTGCCACTGGGAGGCCGACGCCGGCAGCCTCACCCCCGGCAGGCGGGCCGACCTCGTGGTCCTGGGCGACGACCCGCGCCGGGTGGACGTGTCGCGGATCGGGGACATCGAGGTGGTGCGGACGTTCGTCGAGGGTGAGGACGAGCTCTGACGTGGCACCCGCACGTCCCACGCGCCGAGGCCGCCCGCAGGGCCGGCGGCACGGCCGGCGGGAGGGCGGGCGGCACGGCGGCACGGCCGGCGACACGGCCGGCGGCACGGCGGCACGGCCGGCGACACGGCCGGCGGCACGGCCGGCGACACGGCCGGCGGCACGGCGGCACGGCCGGCGGCACGGCGGCACGGCCGGCGGCACGGCGGCACGGCGGCACGGCGGCACGGCGGCACGGCGGCACGGCCGGCGGCACGGCGGCACGGCCGGCGGCACGGCGGGCGGGATCATCCGTACTCGATCCGCCGTGCCCCGACCGGCTCCCCGCCCCTGGCCGCCGGACGGTCCGTTCGCTACGCGGCCGAAGCCGGTGCCTCGGCCGTGCTCGGCTTCTGCTCCTGGGGGTCGGTCTCGGCGGCGGCGACCCGCGCGGCGGGAATGAACACCGCGACCGCGGCGGCGACCAGCGCGGCACCGCCGCCGATCATCAGACCGGTGCGGAAGCCGTCCTCCGAGGGCAGGCTGAAGCCGCCGAGCGTGGTGGTCATCTGGGCGAGGACCACGCCGACGACCGCGGCGGCGGTGGAGGTGCCCAGCGCGCGCATCAGCGTGTTGAAGCTGTTGGCGGAGGCGGTCTCGGACAGCGGCACCGTGCTCATGATCAGCGCGGGCATGGCGCCGTAGGCGAGGCCGACGCCGGAGCTGACGACGAGGGCGACGATCAGCAGACCCCAGGTCGAGCCCATCAGCACGAGCGACAGGCCGTAGCCGGTGGCGATCACCAGGGAGCCGGTGACCAGCGTGAACTTGGGTCCGCGGGCGTTGGTGAGCTTTCCGCCGAGCGGGGAGAGCGCCATCATCATCAGCCCCGCCGGGGCCATCCACAGCGCCATGGCCAGCATCGACTGCCCCAGACCGTAGCCGGTGGCCTCAGGCAACCTGAGGAGCTGCGGAGTGATCAGCGACTGCGCGTACATGCCGAACCCGACGAGGACCGAGGCGACGTTGGTGAGCAGTACGCGCGGGTGGGCGGTGGTGCGCAGGTCGACCAGCGGCTCGCGGGTGCGCAGCTCCCAGAAGCCCCAGAACAGCAGCAGTACGGCGGCGGCGGTGAACAGGCCGAGTGTGGTCGCCGACCCCCAGCCCCAGTCCGCCCCCTTGGACACGGCGAGCAGCAGACACACCACGCCGCCGCCGAGGCCGAAGGCGCCGACGAAGTCGAAGCGCTGCCCCTTGGCGCCGGCCGGGGTCTCGGGGACGAGGAACCAGATCATGGTGGTGACCGCCACGGCCAGACCCGCGGAGCCCCAGAACAGCACCCGCCAGCTGGCGTACTGCGCGATCCCGGCCGCGATCGGCAGACCGAGACCGGCGCCGATGCCCAGGGAGGCGCTGACCAGGGCGATGGAGCCGCTGAGCTTCTCCGGTGCGATGACGTCACGCAGCAGGCTGATGCCGAGCGGCACCACACCCATGCCGATGCCCTGCAGTCCCCGGCCCACGACCATCGGCACGACGGTCGAGGACAGCGCGCAGACCACCGAGCCGGTGATCAGCGGCGCACAGCACACCAGGAGCATGCGCCGCTTGCCGTAGAGATCACCGAGGCGCCCGCCGATCGGACCGAAGACCGCACCCGTCAACAGCGTCGCGGTGATCACCCAGGAGGCGTTCGCCGCGCTGGTGTCGAGGATCGTGGGCAGTTCGGTGAGCAGCGGTGTCACCAGCGTCTGCATGATCGCGGCGACGATACCGGCGAGCGCCAGCGTCGCGATGACGCCACCCGAGCGGGCGGTGGGCGGTGGGTTGGCCGTCAAGGGATTCCTCCGTGCGGTGAACCGGCGTCAGGGCATACGTCATGCACCCGTCGTGCAGCATACATGCGCCATGCATGGCACACGTTTCGTGCATCATGCACACCATGGATGATGTCCGACTCGCCGGGGCCGGGCGAGGCCGGCGGGATGCAAAGATCACCCTGGCGGTATCCGCAACGAGGAGGTAGGCGACCGTGGAAGAGCCGACGCGCCGGGTCGAGTACGAGAACATGCTGCTCGGGCGTTACCAGCATCTGAGCAAGAGCAAGGGGCGCCGCAAGGACTCCACGCTGGAGCGCAGCGCGTACATCCTCCTCAGCCGCATCCGTATCGAGGGGCCGATGTCCATCGGTGAGCTGAGCGAAGCCTTCGGCCTCGACGCCTCCACCCTGCGCCGGCAGACCGCCGCCGCTCTGCGGGCCGGGCTGGTCGAGCACACCCTCGACCCGGAGGGTGGCGTGGCGCGCAAGTTCCGCATCACCGAGGAGGGCGAGCGGCGCCTGGACGAGGAGCGGGAGGGCAACGTCCGCACGCTCGCCATGGTGCTGGCGGGCTGGTCCGACGAGGACATCGCCGGGTTCGCCGACTACCTCGAACGCTTCAACACCAGCATCGAGCGGCTGGCCGGCAAGCCCTGGCCGCGCCCGTAGCCGGTGTGCGGGAGGCGGGTAGCCTCGGGGACATGCGGATCTCCGTCTCCTCGGACATGGACGAGCCCGTCGCCCGCTTCCTCCTCGCGGAGTTGCGCGCCCGGGGCCACGACGTGCTGACCCATGGCGCGCTGCGCGCCGGGGACGACCCCCAGTGGGCAGCCTGCTCGGAGGCGGCGGCGCGCGAGGTCGCCTCCGGTGTGTCGGACCAGGCCGTCGTGTGCTGCTGGACGGGCACCGGCGCATCGATCGCGGCGAACAAGGTGCCCGGCGTACGGGCGGCCCTGTGCACGGACGCGTACACGGCCGACGGCGCACGCCGCTGGAACGACGCCAACGTGCTGGCGATCGGTCTGCGGCTGACCTCCGAGCCGCTGCTCAAGGAGATCCTCGACGCCTGGTTCGCCGCCCAGGCCAGCCAGGACGCCGACGACCGGGAGAACGTGGCCCGCGTCGAGCGCCTCGACATCAGCCGGGGGTCCGGCCCGGCCGGATGAAGACGGGCCTGGCCCACCGGGGTGGTTCCGGCGGAGGTGCGGCCGGTCCCGGTGTCGTCGTCGGGACCGCCCGGGTCGGCGCCTGCCCCGGCGTGAAGCCGCGCGTCGTACTGGCGACTCTGAGCGCGGCCACGAAGGACAGGCAGGAGTCGTACCGGTCGTCCGGGGACTTCGCCAGCGCCGTCGCCAGGACCTGATCCACGTCCGGCGGCAGATCGGGGCGCGCGTCGGTCAGCGGCGGCGGCTCGTCGTACTGATGGGCCCACAACAGAGCCATGTCGTCGTCCCGTTGGAAGAGCGGCCGGCCGGCGAGCGTCTCGTGGACGACGCAGGCGAGGCTGTAGACGTCGCAGCGGCCGTCGACGGGCTTGCCCGAGATCTGTTCCGGCGCCACGTAGTCGAGCGTCCCCACGAACTGGCCGACGCTGGTGAAGCCCGTCAGGGACAGCGACTTCTTCGTCAGGCCGAAGTCGGTGAGGTAGACGTGCTCGGGGTGGTCGCTGTCGGTGCCCCTCGCGACCAGGATGTTGCCGGGTTTCACGTCGCGGTGCACCAGTCCGTGGTCGTGCGCGGCGTCGAGCGCGGAGGCGACCTGGGTGGCGATCCGGGTCGCGGTGGTGACCGGCAACGGACCCTGCCGGTCCAGGAGATGGCGTAGATCGAGTCCGGCGACGTACCGCATGGCGATGTAGAGGACGCCGTCCGTCTCCCCCGCCTCGAAGACCGGCACGATGTGCGGATGGTCGATCGCGGCGGCCACCCGTGACTCGTGTGTGAAGCGGCGCCGGAAGGTGTCGTTGCGTGCCAGTTCCGGGGCGAGCAGCTTCAGCGCGACCGTCCGGTCCAGGCGCAGATCCCGCGCCTGGTAGACCACGGCCATTCCGCCTCGGCCGATCTCCCGCTCGATACGGTAGCTCGCGATCCGCTGTCCGACCAGCTCGGAAGGGCGCCCCGCGAACGGTGGCGTCTCACCCATCGGGCGTCACCGGTGGGACCAGGCGCGTGGGTTCGTGATCGGCCGGCCCGTGATCGGCCCGTCGCCGGTCGGTCGGCCGGTGATCGGTCGGTTCGCGTTCGCGTTCGGGTTCGTCCACGACCCGGGTCGGCTCCGGAGCCGGAACCGGAGCCGGAGCCGGGGCGGGGGCCGGCGGGACCTGCGGGGCGGGCGGGACATGCGGGGCGGCCGGGGTCTCCTGCGGTTGCTCCGCCACAGCGAACGTGCTCAGCCGGGCCCCGTCGCAGTACACCCACCGTTCGTGCGCGGCGTCGAACAGCCACAGCGACTCGCCGTCGACGACGACGCCGATCCGCAGTCCCTTCGTCCGGTCGCGGAAGGTCTCCCCGTCGCGATGTCCGGCGGCCAGGGCCTCCGCCTCGGTGCGGTAGCGCGTCAGGGCCTCCTCGACGCGGGCCAGCAGGGGGCGCGGGTCGGCTGTGCGGGTGGCCGCGGTGCCGGCGGCGGGCGGGTCCTGGGGTACGGCGACGAGGAGGCGGCCGTCGACCCAGGCGGACCAGCCGTTGGCGCACAGGATCTGGCCCCAGTCGCCGCGCCGGTCGAGCAGTCGGACGGGCAGCAGCGGGTCGAGGGCCACGGTGGGACGGGACGGATCGGGGGCCTCCCAGGCGGGCAGTCCGCCTGGCGGGACGACGTGCGTGGGGAGGAATCCGGGGGTCGTCATCGCGGCTACTTCCGCATCACCGCGGGTTCGCGGCGGCGCAGCAGGCGGGCGACGAGACAGCCGCACAGCAGTGAGAGGACGACGAGCATCCCCATGTCCAGCAGCCACACGCCCGCCGAGTGTTCGAACAGCGGGTCCGCCTTGTCGGGGACGATCCGTTCGAGGTCGATCGTGCCTGCCATCGCGGCGAACGCCCACCGCGACGGCACCAGCCACGCCAGCTGTTCGAGGACGACCGTGCCCTGCACGTCCAGCAGCGCGCCGCAGAACACCACCTGGACGATCGCGAGGAGCACCAGCAGCGGCATGGTGACCTCCTCCTTGCGGACCAGCGCGGAGACGGCCAGGCCGAGCATCATCGCGGTGAACGCGAGCAGTGCCACGGCGACCGTGATCTCGACCAGGGGCGGCATCAACACCCCTTCGCCGCCGGGGGCGTTGAGGTCGACGCCGAGGAGGGCGACGAGGGTGAGGACGACCGCCTGGAGGACGGTGACGGTGCCGAGGACGACGACCTTCGACATCAGGTACGCGGATCTGGACAGGCCGACGGCGCGTTCGCGCTGGTAGATCACCCGTTCCTTGACCAGTTCGCGGACGGCGTTCGCGGCGCCGGTCAGCACACCGCCCACGCACAGGATGAGCAGCGCGTTCATGGCGGTCTCCCGGTCCAGCGTGCTCCCCGCGAGCGCTCTCGCCATCGCGCCCATCACGAACGGCAGCGCGATCATGATGGCGAGGAAGGTGCGGTCGGCGCTCAGCGCGGCCGCGTACCGGCGGACCAGTGTGCCCAGCTGGGCGCCCCAGCTCTGCGCCTTGGGCGGCGGCGCCACGGCGACCGGCTCCGCGTCGGGCAGGTAGGGCTGGTTCATGGACGCGGTGACGTAGTGACGGTGGAAGGGCGAGTCGCGGTACTCCCCCGCCCAGTCCCGTTCCCGGTCCCGTTCGAAGGCCTCGAACGCCTCCGGCCACTGCTCGAACCCGAAGAAGGCGAGGGCGTCGTCCGGCGGCCCGTAGTAGGCGACCTTGCCGCCGGGCGCGAGGACGAGGAGCCGGTCGCAGACGTCGAGGCTGAGGACGCTGTGGGTGACGACGATGACCGTACGGCCGTCGTCGGCGAGGCCGCGCAGCATGTGCATCACCGAGCGGTCCATGCCGGGGTCGAGACCGGAGGTCGGCTCGTCCAGGAAGAGCAGGGAGGGTTTCGTCAGCAGTTCCAGGGCGACGCTGACCCGTTTCCGCTGGCCGCCGGAGAGGCTGTGGATGGGCTGGTCGACGCGCTGTTCGAGGCCCAGTTCGCGGATCACCTCGTCGACCCGCGCCTGCCGTTCGGCCTTCGCGGTGTCCTGCGGGAAGCGGAGTTCGGCGGCGTAGGCGAGGGCTCTGCGGACGGTCAGCTGGGCGTGCAGGATGTCGTCCTGTGGGACCAGGCCGATGCGCTGGCGCAGTTCGGCGTAGTCGCGGTACAGGTCGCGGCCGTCGTAGAGGACCGTGCCGCTGTCGGCGGGGCGCTGCCCGGTCAGGGCGTTCAGGAGGGTGGACTTGCCGGCGCCGCTGGGGCCGACGACGGCGAGGAGACATTTCTCGCCGACCGGAAACGCGACCTTGTCCAGGAGCCTCTTTCGGCCGTGGTCGACGGCGACGGTCAGTTCCTGGACGTCGAGGGAGACCTCGCCGGTGTCGACGTACTCCTGGAGTTCGTCGCCGACCAGGCAGAACGCGGAGTGGCCGATGCCGACGATGTCACCCGGAGTGACCGGGGCCCGGTCGACGGGCGTGCCGTTGAGGAAGGTTCCGTTGTGGCTGCCCAGGTCGACGATCTCGTACGTGCCGTCCGGGAGCGCTCGTAGCTCGGCGTGCCGGCGGGAGATGACGAGGTCGTCGATGACCAGGTCGTTGTCGGCGGCGCGGCCGATGCGAACGGTCCGCTCGGGCAGCGGTCGGACGCTGGTGGGCTGCCGGAAGGTGCCGGTGGAGGCGGGACGGGAGATGACGGAGGGGCGCTCGAAGGCGAGGCCGGTGAGCACCGCCCGGGGGCCGTCGGGGAGGCTCCCGAAGTGGATGACGCTGCCGGGGCCCACGTCCCACTCATGGACGCGGTGGCCGTCGGTGTACGTGCCGTTGGTGCTGTTCTCGTCCTCGATCGTCCAGTGGTCGGCGTCGGCCCGGAGCACCGCGTGGTGCCACGAGACCCGGTCGTCGTCGAGTACCACGTCGCTGAGCGGGTCGCGTCCGACGTGGTACTCGTGGCTGGGGCTCATCACCGTGGAGCCCGACTCGGTTTCCAGCACGAGTTCGGGCGCAGTCGGTGCCATCGACCGCTCTGCCATGCCGAGAATTCTACCGATTAGCCCGACTATGCGCCTGGCGGTTCATGCGAGGGAGGGGGCAACGCCTGTCGCTGGTTTCCGGCGGCAGCCGTCTTTCGATGTGGCGTCCAGAGAAAGCCCGAACGTTAGGTTGGCCCCATGTACTCGACTCAGGTCTCCAGGCATGTGAATGCCTCACGTCCGGCCGTGTACCGGGCGCTTCTGGACGCGGACGCGATCGCGAAATGGCGGGTCCCGGCCGGCATGAGCGGCCATGTGCACGAGTTCGACGCCCGCGAAGGAGGGAGGTTCCGCGTCTCACTCACCTACGACGCGCCGACCGGCACCGGCAAGTCGGCGTCCCACACCGACACGTACCACGGCCACTTCGCGAAGCTGGTGCCGGACGAGGAGGTGGTCGAAGTGCTCGAGTTCGAAACCGAGGATCCCGCGTTGCGCGGCACGATGACGATGACCACCACGCTCGCCGACGCGGATGGCGGCACCGATGTCCTCATCGTGCACGAAGGCGTTCCCGACGCCGTACCGGCCGCCGACAACGAGACCGGTACGCGCATGGCCCTGGCGAACCTCGCCCGGCTCGTCGAGGCCGGCGAGCGCCCCTCGTAGCCGACAGGCCACGACCGCACCCCCTCGGAGTCAGGCGGCGGGAGCGGCGATTCTCTGGGCGATGCGCTGCATACGGACGGCGTCGACGGACTCCGCGAGCAGTTCGTACTCCGTGGTGTCGTCGTTGGTGGCGATCCGGACCAGGTTGCCGGCGGCCAACTCCTCCGCGACCAGCTCCTGTTGCTCGCCGTCGGCGGACCAGGCACGCAGCAGGGTCGGCACGTCCGGGACGGTGTCCGCGACCGGAACGACCGCGTTCGGGGGGAAGTTCGGGTTCTCGGGCCGCGGGTCGAGACGTTCGGCGATCCATAACGCGCGGTCGCGCATCCACCACAGCGCCAGCGCCAGCGTGGGGGCACGATAGGTACCGAGGGGCACGCCGACGCGCCGGCCGCCGCACATGCCGTACGCGGTGACATGGCACAGGAATTCGTCGTGCACGCTTCGCTCCCCCGATCGCACCGCCGAACCCGCCCGGCCCCACTCGCCGCGCGGACTTGCTCTCGCCTCGCAGATTTGCTGGTCGTGCACATCTGGCGACTCGAAAGTCACGCACAGTGACATCATGAACGCACACGGATGCGCGGTGGTTCATGACTCAATCGCCCTGTCAGTCGAGTATCGACACTCCTGACACTCTGTCACCATGCCAATTCAGCCAGTCTCCTGGCATATGCGGGACCGCGATTGGCTGAAACGATGCGAAGGGCCCTCCGACCGGGCCTTCCTCGGGATGACCTCCGAGGCGATCGACGCCCTCCGGCACGTCCGGGCATCGTGTGCGGCGCCGGATCACGAGGAGGTCGCAGACGGCTCCGGACCCGGTCCCCGTCCCATACGGATGTCCTCGACGGAGGGTTCAACGATCACGCCTCGCGATGAGTTCTTCCCCCGCCAAGGGCGGCTGGACCTACCTCGTGTGGCCCGAGTCCGTCGCGTTCTTCGGTACCCGCGGCCTGGTCAAGGTCCGCGGGACGATCGACGGGCACCCCTTCCGCAGCTCCTTCATGGCCCTGGGCGACGGCACCCACAAGCTGCCTGTGAAGGCCGATGTGCGCGAGGCGATCGGGAAGGGGGCGGGCGAGTCGGTGACCGTCCGGCTGGAGGAGCGCGTCGAGGGCTAGGTGCTCTGTGGGCCCGGGCCGTGGATGTCGGCCCGGGCCCTCGATGCCGGAGGCTAGGCCTTGCCCTCGATGATCGCGTCGATGTGGGACAGCTCGTCCGCCTCGAAGTCGAGGTTGCCGATGGCGCCGACGCTGTCCTCGATCTGGCGGGCGCTGCTCGCGCCGACGAGGGCGGAGGTGACCCGGCCGCCGCGCAGCGTCCAGGCGAGGGCGAGCTGGGCAAGGGTCTGGCCGCGGGACTTGGCGACCTCGTCCAGCGCGCGCAGCCTGCCCACCAGGTCCTCGGTGACGGCGTCGGAGTTCAGGAACGGGCTGTCGCTCGCCGCGCGGGAGCCCTCCGGGATGCCGTCCAGGTAACGGGAGGTCAGCAGTCCCTGCTCCAGCGGGGAGAAGACGATGGAGCCGACCTGGAGCTCGTCGAGGGCGTCGAGCAGTCCCTCGGTCTCAGGACGCCGGTCGAGCATCGAGTAGCGCGGCTGGTGGATGAGGAGCGGGGTGCCCAGCTCGCCCAGGATGCGGGCGGCCTCGCGGGTCTGCTCGGCGGAGTAGTTGGAGACGCCGACGTACAGCGCCTTGCCCTGCTGGACCGCCGAGTGCAGCGCGCCCATCGTCTCCTCCAGCGGAGTCTCCGGGTCGGGGCGGTGCGAGTAGAAGATGTCGACGTAGTCGAGGCCCATGCGCTTCAGGCTCTGGTCGAGCGAGGAGAGCACGTACTTGCGGGAGCCCCACTCGCCGTACGGGCCGGGCCACATCAGATAGCCCGCCTTGGTGGAGATGACCAGCTCGTCCCGGTACGGGGCGAAGTCGGCCTTCAGGGCCTCGCCTAGGGCGGACTCGGCGGAGCCGGGCGGCGGGCCGTAGTTGTTGGCCAGGTCGAAGTGGTTGACGCCCAGGTCGAAGGCGCGGCGCAGGATCTCGCGCTGCGTCTCGACGGACCGGTCGGGGCCGAAGTTGTGCCACAGGCCGAGCGAGAGCGCGGGCAGTTTCAGACCGCTGCGTCCGGTGCGCCGGTAGGGCATGTCCGCGTAGCGGTCGGGGTGTGCGGTGTACAACGCGACTCCAGAGAGGTTGGCACGGTGGGACCGGAGTCCCTGAGAACCGGTGTCCACTCTTTCGCGACCTGGGGGCATTGGTCCAACAGAAGAATCCGATGGGATTCAGCGCATACGCTTCTCAGTCATGGAACTCCGCCATCTCCAGCATTTCGTCGCGGTCGCCGAGGAGGAGCACTTCACCCGGGCCGCCGAACGGCTGCTGGTCTCCCAGTCGGGTCTGTCCGCCTCGGTCCGGGCCCTGGAGCGCGAGCTGCAGACCCCGCTGTTCGTGCGGACGACCCGCCGGGTGATGCTCACACCGGCCGGGCGGGCGCTGCTGACGGAGGCGGAGCGGATCCTGGCGCAGGTGCGGTCGGCCCGTGAGGCGGTGGCCGCCGTGCAGGGTGTGCTGCGTGGCATGCTCGCGCTCGGGTCCGAGCAGTGTGTCGCCGGGCTGCATGTGGCGGGGCTGCTCGCCGCGTTCCGGCGGCGGCATCCGGATGTGGAGATCTGTCTGCGGCAGGCGGGCTCGGGCGCGCTCGCGGAGGAGGTCGCGAGCGGGCGCCTCGACCTCGCCTTCGCCGTGCGGACGGCGCAGGAGGACACCGACCAGCTGCGAGTCGTACCGCTGTCGAGTGAACCGATGACCGTCCTGTGCCACCCGAGCCACCGCCTCGCGGCCGCCGGCGCCGCCGTGACCCCGGAGGAGCTGGGCGGCGAGGTCTTCGTCGACTTCCACCCGGACTGGGGCCCGCGCCGCACCACCGACGCGGTGTTCGCCGCCGCGGGCGTCCGCCGCGCCGTCGCCCTGGAGGTCAACGACGTGCACAGTCTCCTCGACCTCGTGGACGAGAACCTGGGCATCGCCGTGGTCCCGCGCCACTTCCGGCACAAGCGCGACTCCCTCACCGCCCTCGCCGTCAAGGGCACCGGCGAGACCGTGTACGAGACGGTCGCCCTGCTGCCGCCCCCACAGGCCACCAGCCCGGCGGCGCGGGCACTGATGGCCCTGGTGGAGGCGGAGGGCGCGTAAGGGACCTGGATGACAGAAGACGCGTACGGGGCCGGCATGCGCGATGGTGGACCGTATGCATGCCAAGGACATCCTCATCGACGCGTACAGCCGCATCCAGGAAGAGGTCCACGCCGCCGTCGAGGGTCTCGGCCCGGACGACCTCAACGCCCGCCCCGCCGCCGACGCCAACTCCGTCACCTGGCTGGTCTGGCACCTGACCCGGGTGCAGGACGACCATCTGGCCGACGCCTCCGGGCTCGACCAGGTCTGGCTGTCCCAGGGCTGGGAGAAACGCTTCGGCCTCGGCCTGCCGCGCCACGACACGGGCTTCGGGCACAGCTCGGCGAAGGTCGCCAAGGTACGGGTCGACTCCGGTGACCTGCTGACCGGGTACCACGACGCCGTGCACGAGCAGACCCTCGGGTACGTGCGCGGGCTGGCCGCCAAGGACTTCGAGCGGATCGTGGACGAGCGCTGGGATCCGCCGGTCAGCCTGGGCGTCCGGCTGGTCAGCGTCCTGGCCGACGCTCTTCAACACGTCGGCCAGGCCGCCTACGTACGAGGGCTGCTTCAGCGCGCGGACTCGTAGCCCGGCAGGACGACGTCCTGGATGAGGGCGTTGCGCTCGTCGAACGGGATGAAGGCGCTCTTGAGGGCATTGACGGTGACCGTGCGCAGGTCGTCGAGGGTCCAGTCGGCGTCCTCGACGAGCAGTGTCATCTCACGGGTCATGGTGGTGCCCGAGACCAGACGGTTGTCGGTGTTGAGGGTCACGCGGAAGCCGAGGTCCTTCAGGGCCGTGATGGGGTGCTCGGCGATGGAGGTGGCCGCTCCGGTCTGGAGGTTGGACGTGGGGCACATCTCCAGGGCGACACGGCGGTCGCGGACCCAGGAGGCGAGGCGGCCGAGCTTGCCGTCGACGATGTCCTCGGTGATGCGGACTCCGTGGCCGATGCGCTGGGCGCCGCAGACCTGGAGGGCCTGGTGGATGCTGGGCAGACCGTGGGCCTCACCGGCGTGGATGGTGAAGGGGACGCTCTCGCGGCGCAGGTGCTCGAAGGCCGCCAGGTGGTCGGCGGGCGGGAAGCCGTCCTCGGCGCCCGCGATGTCGAAGCCGACGACGCCCGCGTCCCGGAAGGCCACCGCCAGGTCGGCGGCCTCGCGGACACGGTCGAACATGCGCATCCCGCACAGCAGCGTGCCGACACGGACCGGCGTGCCCTGGGCCGCCGCCTTGGCCATACCGGCGGCCAGGCCCTCCTGCACGGTCTCGACGACCTCGGCCATCGCCAGCCCGCCGTTGACCATCAGCTCGGGGGCGTAGCGGACCTCGCCGTAGACGACGCCGTCCTCGGCCAGGTCGAGCACGTACTCCTCAGCGGTGCGCAGCAGGCCCTCGCGGGTCTGCATCACGGCGAGGGTGTGCTCGAAGGTGGCTATGTAGCGCACCAGGTCACCGGAGTTGGCTGCCTCGTAGTACCAGGCGGCGAGGGCCTCGGGGTCGGTCTCCGGGAGGGTGTGGCCGATCTCCGCCGCGAGCTCCACGAGGGTCGCGGGGCGCAGGCCGCCGTCGAAGTGGTCGTGCAGGACTGCCTTGGGGAGGCGGCGGATGGTGTCGGCGTCGATGCGGGGCGCGGTCATGGCGTTCGTTCCTCGGCAGATGGTGCGGTGGTGTGGGGTGGGATCGGATGGGAAGCGGGCGTCGGGCCGGCTCAGCCGGTGGCCGGCTGGAGGAGGTCCCAGCGGTTTCCGTACAGGTCCTCGAAGACGGCGACCGAGCCGTAGGGCTCGTGGCGCGGCTCCTCCAGGAAGCTGACGCCCGCGGCCAGCATCCGGGCGTGGTCGCGGGCGAAGTCGTCGGTGTGCAGGAAGAAGCCCACGCGTCCGCCGGCCTGGTCGCCGATCCGGGCGCGCTGCGCCTCGTTCTTGGCCCTGGCGAGCAGCAGTCCGCCGCCCTGGCCTTCGCTCCCCGGTTCGACGACGACCCACCGGCTGCCGTCGGGCCTCGGTTCGTCCTCGACGAGCCGGAAGCCGAGCGCCTCGGTGTAGAAGCGGATCGCCTCGTCGTAGTCGCCGACCACGAGGGTGACCAGGGCTATGCGTCTCATCGAAGCCTCTCGGGTGGGGCGCTAATCGCGCGGAGATGGTGCGGAGATCGTCCGAGGGTCGCTCGGGTTCCCGGGAGGTTATACGTAACACGCACCGGACGGCAAATGGCATTTTCCCCGCACGGCGCGGCTGAGCTTGTTCTTTTTCTTCCGGCTTCGAATGGTGTCTCGAACTGAGTCGCTCACCTGGGGGTTCGCCGGACGCGAGGGCGGCCTTCGTCTGATCCTGTGCTCCGACCAAGGTGCACGTGACCACGACGAAGGCCGTGAGGGTGAGTCTGCTGCCTGATGCTGTCCGGAGGGAAGCGTTCGCGGAAGCGTCACGCTTCCGGGGCGAGTTCTACGAGTGTCTGACCGCCCGGCGCGACGAGTTGTTCGAGCTGGCAGACGCGGTGCTGTGTGCGGACGGTGCTGTGAAGTCCCCGGTGGACTTGACGCTGTTGCCCGAGCATCGTCGTGGGCACGGAGCGATGTACGGCGGCCTGAACCACGGCCGGATCGACGTCGACCGGCTGCGGACGGTGCTGGCCGGCCTGCCGCTGCCGCGTTTCGATGGCGGGCGCCTGGTCCTGGCGGTCGACGTGTCGCCGTGGCTCCGCTCGGACGCCCCGTGCTCGGCAGAGCGCCTGTTCTGCCACGTCTACGGTCGCGCGAAGACTGCGTCGCAGTTCATCCCGGGCTGGCCCTACTCCTTCGTGGCCGTGCTGGAGCCGGGCGCCACGTCCTGGACCGCGATCCTGGACGCGGTCCGGCTCGGACCGACGGACGACGCGACGGCGATCACCGCCGCCCAGCTACGAGGTGTCGTCGAGCGGCTCATTGCCGCGGGCCAGTGGCAGGCCGGGAACCCGGCCATCGTGATCGTCAGCGACGCCGGCTACGACGTCACCCGCCTGGCCTGGGTCCTGCGCGATCTGCCGGTCGAGATGGTCGGCCGCGTCCGCTCCGACCGCGTGATGCGGCTGCCGAAGCCACCGAGGATGCACGGCGTCAACGGCCGGCCGCCCAAGCACGGTCCGGAGTTCCGCTTCACCAAGCCGGAGACCTGGCCCGAGCCCGCGATCACCACGGTCACTGACACCACCAACTACGGCAAGGCCGAGACCCAGGCATGGGACCGGGTCCACCCCCGACTCACTCACCGTTCCTCATGGCTTGACCATGATGGTGAACTTCCCCTGGTCGAGGGAACGTTGATGCGGTTGAAGGTCGAGCATCTGTCGAAGGACCGGGATGCCCCGCCGGTGTGGTTATGGTCCTCCAAGACCGGCGCCACACCGGACGACGTGGACCGCTTCTGGCAGGCATTTCTCCGCCGCTTCGACCTGGAGCACACCTTCCGCTTCGCGAAGCAGACCCTGGGCTGGACCACCCCGAAGCTCCGCACCCCCGAAGCCGCGGACCGCTGGACCTGGATCCTGATCGTCGCCCACACCCAGCTCCGGCTCACCCGGCCCCTCGCCGCGGACCTCCGCCGGCCCTGGGAGAAACCCACCGCCTCCGACCGGCTCACCCCGGCCCGGGTCCGCCGAGGGTTCAGGAACATCCGCGCTCACCTCGCCTGCCCGGCCCGTGTTCCCAAACCCCGAGGAGCCGGCCCCGGAAGGCCACCCGGTGCCAAGAACAAGCACCGGGCACCCCGCTACGACGTCGGCAAGACCGTCAAACGCCCCGAGACCCTCAAGGCCATCGGCAAGCCCGGAAGATCTTGGTAGATAAAAAACAAGCTGAGGCACCTACGGCACGCCGGAGGCCCCCTGCGTGGCAGGGGGCCTCAGTCCTCGGGAGGGCCGGAGCCCGGGATCACTCGGCCGGCGACGCCTTGCGGAGGGCGGCGATGCAGGTGTTGAGCGCCTGCTGGAGTTCCTCCAGGCGCTGGAGCATGTCGTCCTCGTAGATGGTGTCGAGGTCGACAGCGTCGTCGAGGGTCAGCTCCTCGAAGACCTTCGTCGCCTTCTGGAGGCTGCTGTAGAACTTCGTACGGCGTTCCTGGACCCGCAGCTCGGGGTCGGCCTCGACGGCCTGGACGACGAGCTCCTTGACGGTGTCGTACGCCTCCGTCGCCCACTCGCCGGTGTCCTCGTCGTCGTCCAGCTCGTCGATGAGGGACAGGTGTCGCTCGGCCTCGGCGCGCAGTTCGGCGGTGGCGTCGATGACCTGGCCGGCCGGGGTCTTGACCTGCCCGTTCTCGACGATCTGCCGGACGTAGCCGATCCGGCTGGCCGCCTGGGTCTCGCTCGCGACGGCCTTCTTCAGCTCGTCGGTGCGGGCGATGTCGCGGGCCAGTTCCGTCTGGAGGGAGGGGTCCTCCTTGAGGCGGTCGAGGAGCGCGGTGCGGGCCGCCTGCGCGGTGGACGGGTCGGCGAGGATCGCGGCGCGCAGCGCGGTGGGGTTCTCGGCGACCTCCAGCGCCTTGGTCGGGCGGATGCCCTCGGCCTCGGCGGCCGCGGTGATCGCGGTGCCTCGGTCGGAGGTCGCGCTGGAACGGGAGCTGTAGTAGGACAGCCACACGTCCGAGTCCGGAAGGTCGATCTCCTCGCCGGGGGTCAGCGCCTCGAAGTGCGGGACCATGCCGTCGTCGGCCGCCTTGTCCCACGCCTTGTAGTAGCGCATGACCCGCTCCGGCGAGCACCCGGCCAGCTCGGCGAAGTGCTTCGCCGACACCTTCGGCGTCTCGCCCGCCGTCTCCCCGCCGGGCCGCACGCTGCGCGCCACCTTCAACGCGAACGCCCAGCCGCCGGTGCGCGCGTACACTCCGAACTCCCGGGCGTCGCGGGCGACTTGCTCGTCCACGGCATCGGCGGGAACATCGTCGCCGGACTCCTGCGCGGGCGTCCCGTCCTCGGCGGCACCCGAGGGCGCCGCGTCGTCGGTCACGCTCGGCTCGACCCAGTAGCCGTCGTCCTGCTGCGGCACGGTCACGTGCGTTCCGTCGGCGGGCGGTACGGCCGATGCGGAGTGGGCGGTGGCTACGCTCACGGATGACTCTCCCGGGTGGTGACGAACGGCAGGGGCAGAACAGGCAGCCTATTTGACCTCCTCCCCCTCGTGAACGAGGGGGATTCCTACGGCTCGCGCCGCTGGGTTTTCTGCTTCATCGCCGACTGCCTGCCCGGAGAACTCCGTTGAGGTCTTACACCGGCTCCACAGACTGTCAGGGCCAGCCCGGCCCCCAGGAGGTTCTGCGCCGCGTTCACGTCCCGGTCGTGGGTCGTGCCGCAGTCGCACGTCCACGTGCGGACGCTGAGTGGCATCTTGTCTTGCAAGGCGCCACAGGCGGAGCACAGCTTTGAGGAGGGGAACCACCGGTCCACGGCGATCACCTCACGTCCGTACCAGGTGGCCTTGTACTCCAGCATGCTCCGGCATTCCGACCATGCCGCATCCGAGATGGCGCGGGCCAGACTCCGGTTCTTGACCATGTTGCGCACGGTCAGGTCCTCGATCACGAGCGTTTGGTTTTCGCGCACGAGCTTCGAGGTGAGTTTGTGGAGACCGTCTCGGCGACGGTCGGTGATGCGGGCGTGGATGCGGGCGACCTTGCGCCGGGCCTTGGCCCGGTTCGCGCCGTCCCCCTTGGCCTTGCGGGCGAGTTCCCGCTGGGCCTTCGCGAGCCGGGCGCGGTCGCGGCGCTCGTGCCGGGGGTTGGCGATCTTCTCTCCGGTGGACAGCGTCAGAAGGTGGTCCAGGCCGACGTCGATACCGACCGCCGTATGGGTGGCGGGCAGCAGCTTGACGCTGGGGTCCTCGCACAGCAGGGAGACAAACCAGCGTCCCGCCGCGTCCTGAGAGACGGTCACCGTCGACGGGCTCGCGCCCTCCGGCAGCGCACGCGACCACGTGATGTCGAGCGGCTCGCTCATCTTCGCGAGCGTGAGCTGTCCGTCCCGGAACCGGAAGCCGCTGGTGGTGTACTCGGCGGACTTCCGCGACTTCTTCCGCGACTTGAAGCGCGGGTACTTCGCCCGCTTGCCGAAGAAGTTGGTGAAGGCGACTTGCAGGTGCCGCAGCGTCTGCTGCAACGGCACCGACGACACGTCATTCAGGTAGGCCAGCTCTTCGGTCTTCTTCCAGGCCGTCAGCATCGCGGAGGTCTGGTTGTAGTTCACCCGCTCCTGCCGCGTCCACGCCTGGGTACGGGCCGCGAGCGCCATGTTGTAGACCTTGCGCACGCATCCGAACGTGCGCGACAGCTCCGCTGCCTGCGCATCGGTCGGATAGAAGCGGTACTTGAACGCCCGCTTCACGCGGTTCCCGGTCACGCTCACAAACTAGGGCGGCCGCAGGTAAAGATCAAATCTGCCGGTCAGAGCACTGCGATCCGCCCTGGCGGCGAATCGCAGCTCGTTGCCCTGCTCCGCAGGAGTCCGATTCCTCTCCGCCCTGAAGGGCGGAGTATCCACGGAGATACGGATGAACCTGTTGATGCTGCTTTGCCCGCGCCTGTGTGGGCCGGGTGTCGCGCCCGCGTGGGCCGAGTGTGTCGGCGCCCGTCGCGGTCGTCAGGTCCCGGACGGCTTCGCTCGATGGACGGCGTCGAGCCGGGCCACCTCCTCCGTCGTGAGCCGGAGAGCACCCGCGGCGATGTTCTCGGCGAGGTGGTCCGGATTCCCCGTGCCGGGGATGGCGAGGACGTGCGGTCCTTGGTGGAGGGTCCAGGCGAGCCGGATCTGGGCGGGGGTGGCGTCGTGGGCACGGGCGACGGCGAGCAGTTCGTCGTCGTGCGCGGTGCTCGCGCCCTCGGGACCGGCCTCGCCGGCGATCGCGTAGAACGGTACGAACGCGATGCCCTGTTCGCCGCAGACGCGGAGCACGTCGTCGGCGGGGTCCGGGCCGCGCAGGCCGTACTGGTTCTGGACGCACACCACGGGCGCGATCGCCCGGGCCTCGGCGAGGTGCCGGGGCTCGACGGCGGAGACGCCGAGATGCCGGATGAGCCCGGCCTCCCGTAGCTCGGCCAGCGCGCCGAAGTGCTCGGCGATGGAGTCCTGCCGCATCCGGCGCAGATTGACCACGTCGAGATGGTCGCGGCCCAACTGCCGCAGGTTCTCCTCGACCTGTCCGCGGAGTTGGTCGGGGCGGGCGGCCGTGCCCCACTCCCCCGAATACTCCCGGTGAGGTCCGACCTTGGTGACGATGACCAGGTCGTCCGGGTAGGGGCCGCCCAACGCGCTGTTGATCAGTTCGTTGGCGGAGCGCAGCGAGGAGAAGTAGAACGCGGCCGTGTCGATGTGGTTGACGCCCAGCTCGACCGCGCGGCGCAGTACGGCGATCGACCGCTCGCGCTCGCTCGGGGCTCCGAGGTGGAAGGCGGCGCTGCCCGTCAGCCGCATCGCGCCGAGGCCGACGCGGTTGACGGGGAGGTCGCCGAGTGTCCAGGTGCCGGCTGCGGTCGCGGTGATCGTCTCCGAGGTCATCGCCGCAGTCTCGCACGCGCCGGGCACCGCGCCCGCCGGGCTTTACGGATAGATGTACGTGTTCAAAGTCGCTACCGCGGACGCCGGGTTGCCGAGGTTGTAGTGGTCCACGGCGAGGAAGCTGGGCTTCTTGCGGGCGGCCGTCCGGCAGAACCGCTGGGCACGGTCGGCGAGTTTGGTGTTGTCCGTGGTCGCCGTCGAGGTGATCCCGGCGTCACGGAAGTGGTTCATGACGAACAGCGGCTTGAAGCCCGGCTCGGTGCGGGTGAGCGGGATGTTGGTGTTGGCGTCGTACCAGCGGCTGTAGCAGGACCAGTCGGAGTCGCCGATGCCGCCGCCCATGGACCAGTGGTTCTCCACGGTCCATTCCTTCTGGTACATCACGCCGAAGGTGTCCCGGGTGAGCCCGGCGGACTGGTCGGCGGAGCGGCTGTGGTCGGTGAAGATCAGCAGCCGGTCGTTCGCGGCGATCAGATCGGCCGTCTTCGGCCAGCCGTTGGTCCGTACGCCTGTCCGGTCGGGCCGGTGGAGCACGTCGGACAGGCCGTTGACGCGGGCGAGTTCGTCACGCAGGACGCCTGGGTCGACGTAGTCCTCCAGAAAGACGGTGACGAACTGATCGGGGTTCCGCTCGAGGAAGTCGACCATGCGCTGGATGTCCACCCAGAGGGCGACGGGGCGGCTGACGAGGGTGCAGCTGTTGTGGCAGAGGATGGCGCCGTCCGACGTCTGGTGGATGTCCAGCATGAATCCGCGTACGCCGTCGGCGAGTTGCTGGTCGATGCCGCGGGTCTGGTTCGGCACCAGGTTCACGAAGGGCGGTGCGAAGCCGCCGTCGACGCCGTTGGCGTAGGCGTTGTGGGAGGTGAGGAAGGTGACCTGGTCGAAGGTGCGCTGGTCGGCCGAGGGCATGGGACGGGTCGGTGGCGCGACCGGGGTGAGGTACCAGGCGGCCAGACCGCTCGCCGAGCCGACGGACAGCTGCGCCGGGTGGTTGGAGCCGGAGGGCTTGGCGCCGACCGTGAGGTAACGCTCCGCGCCGGGGACCTTGAGCCGGTACCGGTCGGCACCGAGTTCCGTGATGTCCCAGGCCGCGTCGGCGCTCGTACACGCGGCCGTTCTCGCCTGGTCGCCGGAGCGGCCGAGGCAACTGCCCGGCGCGTCCACGCTCTCCAGGACGTACGAGGATCCGCTCGCCCGCAGCGTCCACTGCTGGTGGTCCTCGTCGCCCTTGGGCCGGTGCTGCTCGACCGTTCCCCCGCTGTCGGCCGCGTTGAGCCCGGTGGTGGCGCTCTGCACGTAGTAGGCGCCCGTGGCCGGGACGGCTGCGGAGACGGTGGGGGCGGGAGCGGCTACGACGGCGGCCAGCGCGACGGCGGTCGCGAGCAGGGTCGTGCGGGGGCTCGGCATGACGATGCCCTTCATCGGGACGGGGGGGTGGAGCGGGGGCCCGGTCGTGGACCGGACCCCCGCGATGAAGTCAGGTGCATGACATCACGATCGGTGCGGCGGTGTCAGCAGTACAGATTGCCGCCTGCCGTGGTCCCGAGGATCTGGACGAACCGCTGGTACGCGTTCACCCGGCTCTGCACCTGCGCGGGGTTCTTGCCGTCGCACTCCAGCGAGCCGTTGATACTGCGGATGGTGTGCCCGAAGCCCGCGCTGTTGACCATCGCGTTGTGGCCGGTCATGGTGCCGGGACCGGTCTGTGTGTTCCAGTACCACAGGGCGGTCTTCCAGGCGACGGCCGCGTCGTTCTGCACCAGCCAGGGGTTGCCCAGCAGGTCCAGGCCGAGCGCGTCGCCGGCCGCCTTGTAGTTGAAGTTCCAGCTGAGCTGGATCGGGCCCCGGCCGTAGTAGGCCGCCTGCCCGGCCGGGCAGCCGTACGGCTTGCTCCAGTCGCAGTAGGTCGGGTAGTTGGCGGTGTTCTGCTCGACGATGTGGACGAGCCCGCCGGTCTCGTGGTTGACGTTGGCGAGGAAGGCGGCCGCCTCCTGCTTCTTGATGGTGTCGCTGCCGGTGTTGGCGAAGGCCGGGTAGGCGCTCATGGCCGCCCGCAGCCCGCTGTACGTGTAGAACGAGTTCCGGCTCGGGAACATCTGGTTGAACTGAGCCTCGCTCACCACGAACCCGGAGGGGTTGGTGGGGCCGTTCTCACAGGCGTACGGCTCCCAGTACCAGGTGCTGATGACGGGGTCGTACCCCGGGTTGTCGTGCTCGGCCCGGTACGCCTTGCCGTCGGTGTAGCGCACGATGTCGCCGGTGACATAGGACTTGCCGGCCACCCAGTTCGCGTAGCTCGAACAGGGGGCGGCGGACGCGCTCTGCGCGGGCAGCAGCAGGGGTGTGGAACCGCCGATGACCAGCGCGGTCAGTACGGCGGAGATACGGCGCCTCGACACGGGACCAACTCCTTCGTCGGCACGGCCGCACCCGGGCAAGGGGCCCTTGGGCATGACTGGGAGGAACCTCGCGCGCACGCGCCGGCGGGGCCGGCCACGGCGTGGGGCGGCCGTGGTGGGGGGTGTGGGGGCCACTCAACCGCGTTGGTCTGTACCAGTCAAGGGTGTAGACCAGTCAACCGCCGTGGCGCGAGGGCGAGTCAGTCGTCGGGGCAGCCGAGCCAGTAGCCGAAGCCGCGACGGGTATGGATCAGCGCGGGCCCTTCCTGGTCGACCTTGCGCCTGAGACGGGCGACGAGCTTCTCGATCGCGCCATGGGCGCGGAACTCGCCCCAGACATGCCGGCCGATCTGTTCCTTGGACAGCACCCGCTCGGCGTTGGCCAGTAGATGGCGCAGCAGCCGGTACTCGGCGGGCGTGAGGCAGAGCGGCCTGGATCCGCGCCGCGCCTCGCACGCGGCGTCGTCGAGGACCAGATCGCCGTAGCAGGGCATTCCCTCGGGCCGTTCGGGACCACCCCGGCCACGGAGCAACGCCCGTGCCCGGTCGAGGACTTCGGCGATGCGTACGGGCTTGACGACGTAGTCCTCGTCGCCGGGGCGGAGGTCGGGGACCAGGTCGTGGAGTGAGTCGCAGGTGGTCAGGAACAGCAGCGGGGGCCGGTCCGCCGGTGCGCCGCGTCGGCCCCGCGCGAAGCGCTCCTGGTCCGGCAGTGCGGCGTCCCAGACGACCAGGTCGTACCGGTGCCGGGCGATCCTCGCCATCCCCTCGGCGCCGGTGACCGCCGCGGCGACCCGGTATCCGGCCAACTCCATGGTGGTGGTGAGGAGTTCGGCGACGCCCGGATCGCCGACGACGACCAGGACGTGCTGTCCGTCGCCACGCGGCGACGACGGTTTCTCGGTGAGCAGACTGCGCATGACCAGACCGTTCGCGTAGGGCTTGCGTGGGGGGATCGGGCCGGGCGGCGTCAGTCGGCGGGCCGGGGTTCGACGGCCTCCTCGGCGTTGTCGACGAAGTCGTCGACCAACCGGTGGAAGA
This sequence comes from Streptomyces sp. DSM 40750, assembly GCF_024612035.1. Taxonomy (GTDB): domain Bacteria; phylum Actinomycetota; class Actinomycetes; order Streptomycetales; family Streptomycetaceae; genus Streptomyces. The sequence continues at coordinate 10,714,841 of NZ_CP102513.1, read as the reverse complement.
GACCGGCGAGTTGCCGCAGGTCCTCGGCCGGCCAGTCGCTCAACACCGTCCCGATGCCCCGTCGGCCGGCCTCCCTGATGCGGTCGACGGCCGCCAGTCCGGCGTCCGTGATCTGGACGCGCTGCGCCCGCCGGTCGTCCGGGTCGGGAACGCGGATCACATAGCCGTCCTTCTCCAACTGCCGCAGCTGACGGGTGACATGGGATGCCTCCACGGACAGCCGAACCGCGAGCACCCCCGGGCGCAGCGGCTCGCTCTCGGCGATCTGCCGCAGGATCGACACGGAGGCGCGGTCCAGGGACAGTCCGCTCTCGGACATCAGACGCTCGTGCTGGCGGGCCCGGCCGGTCAGATGGGCGATACGGGTGAGCAGCCGCTCGATCTCGGTGACGTCCGTCAGGGCGGCCGCTTCGATGGGGCGCGGTAGGGACATGCCGTCACCGTAGCAGAAGTTTGCCTAAGTCAAGCAATATGGAGGGCGGTTGCCCGGACACGCATCGTTCCCCGGACGACGCCTTGCCGTCCGGGGAACCGACGTACGGGAGTTGAGGCCTCGCCTCAGCCGAGTTTCAGCTGGTCCGTGCCGTGTCCGATGTGCGCGACGACCAGTCCGGTGCCGGACACCTCCGCGTACTCGGCGGTGTGGTAGCGGAGGACACTGCCGACCTCGGGCCCCTTGCGGGCCTCGACCGTCCAGCGCAGCTCATGGAAGAAGAACCAGTCGTCGAAGTGCTGCTTGACGACCTCGATCTCCCGCACCTCGTAGTGGGCGTAGAACTCCTGGAGGTGGGACTTCAGGTCGTCCCTGGTGTGCAGTTCCACCAGGGTGCCGACGCCCGCCGCGTAGTCCCGGACGCCCGTCTGGATCTCGGGGTGGGCCCGCTCGACGATCGCGCTCACGTCGCCCTTGCGGTAGGCGTCGAGCAGTGCGCCGTGCACCTCGGCCACGGCGAACCTGCTGGCCAGCACCCCGTCGGCCGGGTCGCCCGGCAGCGAGTCCTGCTGCGTGCGCCCCCAGAAGAGTTCACCGGTGATGCCCTCGGAACCCATCGTCGGGAACAGCACGATGATGGGGCGCTCGCTCTCGACGCCGGTGTTCTTGTCGCGCCCCCGGCCCGAGCCGCTCACGAACGTGTACCAGGAGGTGTTGATCTCCGCCACGGGCCGGATCCCGACGACGGCGGCGAACCGGTGCATGTTGCGGTAGCTGCTCTCGATGGCCTCGTACGTGTCGACGATCCGCTGCGTCGGGATCTCCTTCCCCTCTTCGAGGGTGGGGACGACGGTGTACGCGTAGGGCCCGCTCGGCGCCAGCGTCGCCAGGATGTCCTCGACGATGTCGACGTACTCGGCCTTGACGTGCTTCCACGCGACCGCCGAGGTCTGCACCTGAAGGTCCGACGTGACGAGGAGTTCCTCGACCTTGGCCCGGTCTTTCATGGTCTTTCTCCTTACAGGGCCTGGCGGCCTCGGTGGGGGTGGAGCGAACCGTTGCTCGTAGAGCCGTCGGGGGCGCGACCCCGACGATCACATGCAAGCGCAACGGCCTGACCGCTTACGGCCGCCGACCTGACATCGGGCCGACGTGACGCAGGTCTCACTCATGTCTGCGGGCGGTCACGGCCACCCTGCTCGCGGCCACGGTGGCCACCCCGGTCGTGGGCCGGCTCGGCGGCGTGTTCGCCAAACGGCGGATGCCGCTGCTCCGCGTGGTCATGCTGGTGGCGGAGATGACCACCGACTTCGACGGCTGCGCCCTCCCCTGGCGAGAACGGCTTCAAGGTCGTCATGGCCATCGGCGCCGACGCCGCCCCCCAGGGCCTTCCTCCTCGCCTCTTTCATCCCGCGCCGCCGCGCCACCACCGCCGGGACACCTGCGGCAGGCCGAACCGGTGCAGGCCGGGGCGAAGTCGTGGTCGGAGAAGATGTGATCTTCCGGTCCCAAAGAGGTGATCTTCGGGACCGGAGCCGGGGAGAATCACCCCATGACCACGTCACCGCACCCCCTCGTCGTCCAGGCGCGCAGACTCGCCGCCGAGGTGCTCGCGCCTCAGGCGGAGCGCGTCGACCAGGAGGGGGTACCCGCGAGCAGCATCCAGGCGATCAAGCGGTCGGGGCTGCTCGGGGTGAGCGCGCCGGTGGCGTACGGCGGGTCGGGCGCCCCCAACTCCGTGGCGCGGGAAACCGCCGAGATCCTGGCGGGGGCGTGCTGCTCCACATGGTTCGTGCAGACCCAGCACTACACACCCGTACTGACCCTCATGAAGAGCGAACTCCCCGCCCGTGACGGCCTGTTGAGGAAACTCGCCACCGGCGAGCTGCTGTCCGGCGTCGCTTACGCGCATCTGCGGAGGTACCCGCAAGTCCCTGTGCGGGCCGTGCCGAAGCGTGGTGGCTGGCGGTTCCACGGCACGGTCCCCTGGTACACCGGGTGGGGGCTCAACGAGGTGATGCTGCTGGCCGGGGTGACGGACGCGGACGAGGTGGTGTTCGCGTTCACCGAGGCCAAGCAGCAGTCCGGACTGAAAGCCTCGGCGCCCATGCGGCTCGCGGCACTCACGGCTGCCCGTACGGTCTCGCTCCAGCTCGACGGGCTGTGGATCCCCGACGGCGCCGTGGCCCTGCACGCGCCGTACGAGTCCTGGGCCGCGAGCGACCGGCCCAAGCCGACGAACGCCTCCCCGGCGGTGTTCGGGGTCGCCGAGTCGGCCCTCGGTCTCCTGGACCAGGACGACCCCACGACCAAGGCCCTGCGTCTGCGCCTGGACAAGGTGCGGCGGCAGGCCTACGCCCTCGCCGACCATCCCGCGCCGCACGAGCACATGGAGGAGCGGCTGGCCCTCAAGACGAAGGCGTTCGACCTGATGCGCACGGCGACGACCGCCGCGCTCGTGGCCGGCGGCGGGCGCGCCCTCGACCTGGACAGCCGGGCGCAACGGCTGGCCCGCGAGGCGATGTTCCTGCTGGTGCAGGGCCAGACCGCCGAGGTGCGCCGGGCACACCTCGGTTCGCTGTCAGCCGCGTACTGACCCCTTCCGGGCCGCCTTCGGTGTTCAGCTCGCGAACGGGACCTGTGCCGCCGTGGCGGCCCGCCTGACGAAGGGTGCCGCCACAGGCCTTGGGCGGCGCTCGCCGGGTGCCGGAGCCTGCGGACATCGAGGGGCTGGAAGCTGCGGGATCGCGCCGCGCCGGCCTACCCGGAGCCGATCGTCGAGTCCGCCCCACCCTCCTCCTCGACCACTACACATAAAGACAAAATAAGCGCAGAATGAACGTACGCGGCGCTTACCGCATACCCCACCAGACGCGGTCAGGCCTGCAGAGTTCAAAGGAGTCGAGTCATGGCCAACGTCTCACACAGGAGTGACATCACCAGCCACCCTGATGTAACCGAAATGCAGGCTCGGTACGCCCGCATGCTCGGTGGTCGCGATGTGGCGCTCGTGGACGGACCGGTGTTCCTGCTCGGTCTGTACTGCGCCGTGTCCCCGTGGATTCTCCACTACACGACGAGCCAGCCCGCACTGGTGCCCCACAACCTCATCGTGGGCATCGCCATCGGTCTGCTGGCCCTCGGCTTCACCGCCGCACCGGAGAGGATGTACGGCCTGAGCTGGGCCATCTGCGCGACAGGGATCTGGATGATCGTCTCACCGTGGATCGTCGGCGACAGCCCGGACGCCGGTGTCGTGGTCAACAACATCATCATCGGCGCCCTGGCCCTGCTCCTGGGGCTGGTGTGCGCCGGGGCCTCGGCCAAGGGCAACACGCGTGCGGGCCGTACACCGCAGGCGTGAACAGGAACGCCCGCGAGGGGTAACGGCGGCCGATCCGCTCAGGCGGGTCGGCCGTCGCCCTTCGCCCAGGCCCACCGGACCGGGCCTCACCGGCCGCGCGGCACCTCCCACGGCTCCTGCGGCAGCACACTGCCGGTCTCGAGCAGCGACTTCAGGTTGGACAGCACCGCAGGCCAGCCGAACGACACTTCGGCGAGCGCGCCCTCGTCGGCCAGGTCCTCGTGGGTCACGGTGAGCCGCACGATGTCGCCATGCGGCTCGATGTCGAAGGTGACCCGCGAGTACGTGTCCTCCTTGCCCTCGTTCCCGGGCTCGGCCCAGGTGGTGACCAGGCGGGTCGGGGGCTCGCTCTCCACGACCGTGCCGACGACGTCCTCGACACCGGAGCCGTCGGTGCGGACGTGGGCCCAGCGCGAGCCCTGCCGCCAGTCCGACTCGTTCCGGTGCCCCCAATAGTCGGCGGTCATCTCGGCGCTGGTGAGCGCCTCCCAGACCTTCTCGGGTGTGCTCGCGATATAGGTGACGTACACGAATGCGGGCTTGTCGGTCATGGCTTCCTCGGCTCGTCGTTTCACGGCACCGAGCGCCCTCAGCCGCGGGCGCTCGAACTTGTCGATCCACCGCTCCTGGATCTCGTGGAGCGGGACCGGATTGAGGTAGTGCAGCTTTTCCCGCCCACGCCGCACGGTGCTGACCAGGTTGGCGGCCTCCAGAACGGCCAGGTGCTGCGTCACCGACTGCCGTGCCATGTCGATCCGCTCGCACAGCTCACCCAGCGTCTGACCGTTCTGCTCGTGCAGCCGGTCCAGCAGCCTCCGGCGCGTCTCGTCGGCCAGCGCCTTGAAGACCTTGTCCATTGCCTGGTCGCCCTCTGATCGCACACTCAACGTTATGCAGGTAACTACCTGCATGTCAATCGCCGACGAGGCGCTCACACTGTCGCCGTGAGTCGAACCGTCAGCGCATGGGTGACATCGGGTGAGGACTTCCTCGGTGTCACCGGCCCCTTCCCCGTCGACATTCCGTGGTGGGCCGAAGTCGAGCCGGTCGCAGGAGAGTTGGAGCGCACCCTGGGGGTGCCGGTGTTCGTACTGCGCCTCCTGGAGGTCGACGGAGGTGAGGCCGGGCGGGACGGACATGTGACGTACCACGTGGAGGCCTTGGAGCAGCCCGCGGTCGGGATGCTGGAACAACGCCCCGTGGAGCATTGGCCGTTGGACGTCGATGACCCTCTTCGATCACCGTGGGCGCGGCCCGGCGGGCTGCGCGAACTGCTCGACTGGGCCTCGCGGACGCTGGCCGCGCTGGGGCGGCCGGTGACGGGGCCGGTCGAGCAGCGGCGGACGTGGAATCTCGCAGGAATCTTCCGGCTCCCGACCGGGCAGGGCCCGGTCTGGCTCAAGGCGACACCGCGCTTCGCCTCCGACGAGGCCTCGGTCATCGCCGCGTTCGCGCAGGTGGACGCGGGTCTCGTCCCGACGGTTCTCGCCTCCGGCGAGCGGCGGGTGCTGCTGGAGCACATCCCCGGTGAGGACTGCTGGGCGGCCGACGCCGCCACGGTCGAGGCCGGGGTCAGCCGGTTCGTCGCCGCGCAGGCCGCACTGGTCGACCGGCGGCCGCCCGGACTCCGGGACCGGCGGGACCGGGTCCTCGGCGGGCTGGTCCACGAACTGCTCGACCGCACGGTCGAACTGGGCATCACCGATCAGGAGCGGGACGCGGCAAGGGAGTTGGCCGACCGCTGGGACCTGATCGCCGAGTGCGGGCTCCCCGACACGCTCGTCCACGCCGACTTCCATCCGGGCAACTGGCGCAGCGACGGCCGCCCGCCCGTCGTCGTGGACTTCGCCGACGCCCACTGGGGCAACCCCGTTCTGGACTGTCTGCGCCTGTACGACTTCCTTCCGGAGGCGGTGCGTTCCACGGCCGTCCGGGTCTGGGTCGACGCCTGGACGGCCCACGTCCCGGCGAGCGATCCCGCCCGCGCGCTCGCCCTGGCCGAGCCGCTGGCACATCTCGCGTACGCCGTGCGCTACCAGGAGTTCCTCGACGGCATCGAGGCGTCCGAGCGGCCGTATCACGAAGGGGACCCGGCCGTGGTGATCCGGGAGGCGCTGAGGTGCGCCGCACACCCGAGCTTCGACTCCGTGGAGGTGGCGGGCTAGATGGACCGGGCCGAGGTACTGCTGATCGGCGGGCGGGCCGGGGTCGGCAAGTCGACGGTGGGCTGGGAGATCTCCGACCGACTGCGGGTCGCCGAGGTCGCGCACGCGATCATCGAGGGCGACTTCATGGGGCAGGTGCACCCGGCGCCCGCGGGTGATCCACATCGCTCCGGCATCACCGAGCGCAACCTCACGGCCGTGTGGGGCAACTACGCCGCGCTCGGCTACCGGCGGCTCGTCTACACCAACACCCTCAGCGTGCTCACCGAGACGGCGGGCACGTTCCAGCGGGCCATGGGCGCGGACGTACGGATCGTACGGGTGCTGCTCACCGCCACCGACGAGACGACCGAGCGGCGGCTCAGGGGGCGGGAGATCGGCTCCGAGCTGGAGCGGGAGTTGGCCGGCAGCGCGTACAAGGCCCGACTGCTGGACGAACGGGCTCCGGCGGACACCGTCCGGGTGGCGACCGACGGGCGCACCGTCATGGACATCGCGGCGGAGACGCTGGCCGTCACGGGATGGGTGACGGGCTCGTGAAGGACGTGAAACGGGAACGGACTGCACTCGCGTTCGAAGGGCACTCGCACGGTTGCGGGGGTCCCGACGACAAGGGGCGGAGATCAGATGGAGATCGACGGCATCATCAGTGCCATCGTCATCGGCATTGTCATAGGTGTACTCGGCCGGCTCGTGGTTCCGGGCCGGCAGCGTATCGGCATCCTGCTGACGATCCTCGTCGGCATCGTCGCCGCACTGATCGGAAGCGCGATCGCCGCGGGTGTCGGCGTGGCCGACACCGATGGCGTCGACTGGGCCGAGTGGCTCATTCAGATCGGGCTGGCGGCATTGGGGATCACGGCACTGGACCGCTCCAAGGCACGGCGCTGAGGGTTCGGGGTGCGCCGGTAGGCGGTTGCACGCGCGTCCGGAATGACGGCTGGAGGGCGCGCGCCCGGTGTCACGGCCGCTGGTCGCGACGGCCCGGCACGCCGGCCGACTGCCCCGACCGCCCGGTACGACGGTCGACAGTCGCGCGTGCCGGAATGCCGTTGCGGGTCGTCGCACCCGGAGGTTAGCGTCGCCGGGCCTCTCGACCCTGCCCGCCGACCAGCCCCGGAGCCCTCTTGCCCCCGCGCATCACCCAGCTCACCGACCCCTCCGCGACCCCGTCCAGCCACCGTCTGGCGTGGCTGGCGTCCGGGGCGGACGGCATCCCCCTCGGCTCCGCCTTCCTGCGGCTGTTCGCCAAGGAGGGGCAGACGCATCTGGCGGAGCTGGACGTCGCCGTGCACCCGGCCGAGCGGCGGCAGGGCGTCGGCACCGCGCTGCTCGACGCTGCGCTCGACACGGCCCGTGCCGAGCGGCGCCGCGCGGTCATCGCGCAGGCCGAGCAGGGGTCTTCCGGCGACGCGTTCCTCGCGGCGTGCGGCTTCCGACAGGTGCTGACCCTGATGTACGCCCGCCTCGAACTCGCCGAGACCGAACCCGACCACCTCACGCGGATCGCCGAACAGCCGCACCCCGGCTACTACTTGACCGGCTGGAGCGGCGTCGTCCCCACCGAACTCGCCCGGACCTACGCCGCCTCGCGCCGGGCGATGGACGACATGCCGATGGGCGACACCGACTACGGGACGGTGGTCTGGGACGTCGAGCGGGTCGTGGCCGCCGCCGAGGCGATCGCGAAGCGCGGCGACTCGCTGTACACCGTGGCCGCGGTGCACGCGTCGAGCGGCACGATCGTCGGCTTCTCGGAGCTCGTCCTCCCGGGGGACGGGGAGGGTGACGGGCAGCACTACGGTACGGCCGTACTGCCCGAGCACCGGGGCCACGGGCTGGGGCTGTGGATGAAGGCGGAGGCCATCCTCCACGCCCACGGCCTGCACCGCGATCTCGGCCTGCTCACCGACACCGCGGAGAGCAACAGACCCATGCGCCGTGTCAACGACGCGCTCGGCTATCGGCCCACGCACACGGCGGTGGAGTACCAGCTCGACCTGTGACCCACCGGCGCGACCCGCCGACCCCGGCGGTCAGGCCGCCGCGGCGCTCCCCACCGCGTACTCGTACGGCGTGGTCGTCGTGAGCGGTTCGAAGCCCAGTCGGGCCAGGATCGGACGGCTGCGGGCCAGGGCGTCGACCTGGACGTAGCGGTAGCCGCGGTCGGCGGCGACGCGGGCACGGTGGGCGACGAGGGCCCGGTAGACACCGCGGCCGCGCCAGCCCTCGACGGTGCCGCCGCCCCACAGGCCGGCGAAGCGGGTCCCGGGGACCAGCTCCATACGGGCGGCGCTCACCGGTTCGTCCCCGGCGAGGGCCACGACGGCCACCACCGAGTCCGGGTCCCCGGTGAGGTGGGCGAGGAGCTGGTGGCGCATGCGGGTGCTGTCCGTGCCGAAGGCCTTCTCGTGGACGTCGGCCACGAGGTCCACGCCCTCACGGTCGGTGACCGGCAGGATCCGTACGCCCTCGGGCGGCTCGACGTCGAGGGTCAGGTCGGCGACCTCGGCCACCATGAGGGTCTCCTCCGGTGCGGCCGTGAAACCGGCTGTGCGCAGGCGTTGCCCCAGGTCGACGGGTAGGTCGTGGCCGTAGAGCTTCCACTCGAAGTCGCGCCCGAGTCCGGAGAAGTACCGGATCTGCTCGGTGATCGCCGCGTCGGCGGACGCCTCGTCCAGGTCGGACCAGACGACACCGCTCCAGCCCTTCTCGGAACCGACCTGGCGCACCACTCCGCCCACGCGCTCGATCCGGGCTCCGGGCCCGTCGGGGCGGGCGCCCTCCCGCATGTCCCGGTCGAACAGTGCCAGTACAGCAGCGTGATCCATGCGCTCACTCCATCATCAGTCGTTCACCCTGGCAACGGTATTCACCCGCTGTCTCACGCACTGGAGCGATGCGTGCCCACGCCGGCGCCCGCCACTGAGCCGTCCGCTGAAGCCGTCCGGTGTCACTCGTGGAAAGAGGTGCGATGCGGTCACACGACGTAGGGTGCACCCCGCGGAGCGCGGCCGAGCGGTCCATGAGGAGGGTGCGTACGAACATGGTGAACGACTCCGAACTGGTGCACCTGCGACGCTGTGTGGAGCTCGCGACCGAGGCACTGGAGGCCGGTGACGAACCGTTCGGTTCGGTCCTGGTGGGCGGTGACGGCACGGTGCTGGCCGAGGACCACAACCGGGTGGCGGGAGGCGACCGCACCCGTCACCCGGAGTTCGAACTGGCCCGCTGGTCGGCCGCCCGGCTCACCCCTGAGGAGCGCGCGGCGGCGACCGTGTACACGTCGGGCGAGCACTGTCCGATGTGCGCGGCCGCCCACGCCTGGGTCGGCCTCGGCCGTATCGTGTACGTCGCCTCGTCCGAACAACTCGCCGCCTGGCTGGGCGAGTTGGGGGTTCCCGCGCCGCCGGTGCGGACCCTGCCCGTGCATGAGATCGCGCCCGGTGTGACGGTCGAGGGCCCGGTGCCGGAGCTCGTCGGGGAGGTGCGGGCCCTGCACCGCCGGTTCCACGACCGCGGGTTCCACGCCAAAACCGTCGGGGACGCCCTCGACGATGACTGAGAACGGCGGGACGGGGCAGGCGGTCCGGGTTCCGTTGTCGTTGTCCGGAGACCTTTCACCGATGTCCGAAGACGTGGTGCAGCACACCCGCCCCGCCCCCGCGGCCTCACCCGACCAGGAGAGGCCGCGGGCGAAGCGGACCTCTCGGGACCCCTACTTCGACAACGCGAAGTACCTCACCATCCTCCTGGTCGCCTGCGGGCACGCGTGGGAGCCGCTGACGTACGGCAGCCGTGCCGCGACGGCCGCGTATCTGACCGTCTACGCCTTCCACATGCCGGCCTTCGCCCTGATCTCGGGCTACTTCTCGCGCGGCTTCGACATGGCGCCCGGCCGGCTGAAACGGCTGCTGACGGGTGTGGTGCTGCCGTACGTCGTGTTCGAGACGGCGTACACGCTGTTCTACCGGTGGGCGCAGGACGACCCGGGCTATCCGCTGAGCCTGCTGGATCCCTGGTACGTGATGTGGTTCCTGGTCGCGCTCTTCATCTGGCGGCTGACCACTCCCCTGTGGCTGATGCTGCGTCACCCGGTGCCGCTCGCGCTCGGTTTCGCGATGCTGGCGGCGGTCTCACCGGATCTCGGCGGCGACGTCTCCATCCAGCGCGTCCTCGGTTTCCTGCCGTTCTTCGTGCTGGGGCTGACCCTGCGCGCCGAGCACTTCGAACGGCTGCGCACCCGCCGCGTCCGCCTGTGCCTGCTCCCGGCCGGTCTGGGGGCGCTCGTGGCGGCGTACTGGGTGGCGCCGTGGTTCGACGCGGGCTGGTTCTACCACCGGGGCAGCGTCACCGGCCAGGGCGTCTCCCGCTGGGCCGGTCTGCTGACCACGCCCGCGCTGTTCTGTCTGGCGGTGCTGCTGACGGCCTGCTTCCTGGCCTGGGTGCCGCGCCGGCACCTGTGGTTCACGGCGCTGGGCGCGGGCACGATGTACGGCTATCTGCTGCACGGCTTCGTGATCAAGTGGGCGCGTTTCCGGGACTGGTACGCCGTCGAGTGGCTGCACACCCCGCTGGGGGAGCTCGCGGTCACGGCCATGGCGGTCGGCGGCATCACCCTGCTGTGCACCTCGCCCGTGCGGGCCGTGCTCCGCTGTGTCGTCGAGCCGCGCATGGAGTGGGCGTTCAAGAAGGGCGACGGCGCCCGGCCGGGCAAGGCGGAGGACGCCGCCCCCTCGGCCAGGGCGGGAGACGCCGCCCCGTCGCCTAGCCGAGCTCCAGAGTCGTGACCCCGAAGACGCGCTCCGCGGCGTACGGCCGGATCGGACCGGTGTACATGCGGGCCGTCTCGAAGGAGGGCGTCAGCCCGTACTCCTCGACCAGCGCCACGGCGGCCGCGTGCGGCTCCGGCACGTCGATGGCCAGCTCGCGCCCCGCGGCCTCGGCAGCGAGCCCGGCGAAGAGCGCCCGGGCGTCCGCGGCGGTGTCGGCGAACAGCGGGCCGATCCGCAGGGCGTCCCGGCCGGGGCGGACGACGCCGTAGCCGGTGAGCCGTCCGTCGACGACCCGCGCGAGAGCCCGGTGTCCGTCGGCGGTCAGCCAGTGCTCCAGGAAGCGGGGACGGTCGGCCGGGTGACAGGCGCTGTCGTACGCCGCGACGGATCCCGCGTCCTCGACCGGCCGGACATCGGCGGGCACGGCCGTCTCCGGCACCACGCCGGAGTACCGGAAGGTGCGGTGGGCGGGCTCGAAGCCGGACTGCCGGTAGTTGTGCTGCTGCGCGACCACGCCGTCGAGGCCGACCGCGCGGTGGCCGGCGTGGGCGAGGGCGGTCTTCCAGGTGGCGAGGCCGTGGCCCTGGCCGCGCAGGTCCGGGCGTACGAGGTAGAAGCCGAGGAAGGCGTAGTCGTCGCCGTAGTTGACGACGGAGACGGACGAGACCCGTTCCCCGTCGAGCCGGCCGATGAAGAAGCCCTCGGGGTCCTGCGCGAAGAAGCACGACGGATCCGAGAGCCCCGGGTTCCACCCCTCGTCCCCCGCCCATCGGGCGACCACCGCCCAGTCGTCGAGCGTGGCCCGGGTGACGACGAGGTCCTGATGCCCCCGAGAGGTCATCTTCGCGCTCCTTCGCTGAGGTCGCGGGTCCGCGGCCGCCGTGCGGCCGCGGGTGCGGTGGTCGGCCGCACCCCGCGGCCATCCTCGCCGAAGCCGATCGCGCCCGCGACGCCGTAAACGGCCGACGTCGGCTGAGCAACGGGCCTTGCGGACGGCCGCGTTCACGCGTACGGGCGACGCTTCGGGACCGTCGTACGGCGTCGACGCGGCGCAGGGTACGGCACTTCCGCCCGGCCCGCTCGCTGGGAGGCGTGGCCGCGAGGGCCCGTTTATCGTGATCCGGGGGTTGTCGCCGGCCGCCCTGGCCGGGTCTCCCTGGAGGCACGCATGCGGTCCACGCACAGACGGCGCACGCTCGCCGGAGCCGCGGTCGCGGTGCTGGCCCTGCTGGGGGCCGGGCTGCCGGCCACGGCGGCGGGCGCCGACGCCGAGCAGGACGACAAGCAACCCGACCTGACCCGCTTCTACCAGCAGAAGATCAAGTGGTCGAAGTGCGAGGGCATGGAGATGCCCAAGGACCTGCGGTGCGGCAAGGTCACCGTGCCGCTCGACTACGCCCGGCCCAAGGCCGGAACCCTCGACCTGGCCATGGCCCGCTACCGGGCCACCGGCGACTCGCGCGGTTCGCTGCTGCTCAACTTCGGCGGCCCCGGCGGCCCGGGCGTTCCCGAACTCGCTTACGGGGGCGAGGAGTTCATGGATCTCACGAACGGCTACGACCTCGTCTCCTTCGATCCGCGCGGCGTCGGCCGCTCCTCCCCCGTCAGCTGCGGCGACGGCACCCACGAGGCTCTGGAGGCGACCGACAACGGCGAGGACTCGAACAACCCCCAGGCCGCGCTCAAACAGCTGCGGCGGGCCGCCGCCGCGTGCAAGAAGCACTCCGGCCCGGTGCTGCCGTACATCGGCACGCTCAACGCCTCCCGGGACCTGGACGTGATGCGCGCCGCCCTCGGCGACAAGCAGCTCAACTACCTCGGCTTCTCGTACGGGACGCGGCTGGGCGCGGTGTACGCGGCGCAGTTCCCCAAGAAGGTGGGCCGCATGGTCCTCGACGGGGTGGACACCCTCACCGAGCCGTTGACCGAGCAGGGTCTGGTGGGTGCCGCGGGCCAGCAGACCGCGCTGGACGACTATCTCGACGCGTGCACCGAGGAGCTGACGTGCCCGTTCGGGCAGGACGCCCGCTCGGCCCGTGAGCAGGTCGTCGAACTGGTCGACGCGCTGGACGAGCACCCCGTGCCGTCGGACTTCGGGCAGGACTTCACGGGCCAGGACCTGGTGGGCGCCATCAGCCACGCCCTCTACAGCGAACAGATGTGGCCCGCGCTCACCCAGGCGCTCAACATGCTCGTCCACGACGGCGACACCCGCGGCGTCATGGCGCTCGCGGGCGGCGGCTTCGCCCCGCCGGCCGGCTCGGACCGGTCCGCGGCGCCGACCCGCCCCCACGAGCCTCCCGACCCCACCGCGTCGGCCACACCGAGCCCGGACGGCGGGCTCGTCGACATCGAGGAGGTCCCGCTGGACAACCTGCCCGCCGCGCTCATGGCGGTCAACTGCGCCGACGACCCAGACCGGCCCACCGCGAAGCAGATCACCGACGACCTCGACGACCTGCGCGCGGCGTACGAGGAGGCCTCTCCCGTGTTCGGCCGGTACCGGCTGACCCAGGTGCTGATGTGCTACGGCCGCCCCGCGGGCACCGACTTCATCCGCGAGGAGGTGCGGGACGTCGACACCCCGAAGATGCTGCTCGTGGGCACCCGGGGCGACCCGGCCACCCCGTACCGCTGGACCGTGGAGACGGCCAAGCGACTCGGCTCGTCGGCGGTCGTCCTCGACAACAAGGGCAAGGGGCACACCGGGTACGGCTCGTCGAAGTGCGTGCACGACAAGGTGGACGACTTCCTGCTGTTCGGGTCGCTGCCGGACGACGGAAGTTCCTGCGGAGCCGACGATTGAGCATCGGGCGTGTAACACGGACGAGTTCGCTACAACCCCGCGCGGATCTCGCGCGTCACATTGGGTATGCGTCACCTTTGTGTGCGCCGTACCCGTACGTGACCAAAACTGGGGGATTCCACCGATGCGTATTCGTTCCGTCCTCACCCTCTCGACCGCGGCGGCCGCGGGCGCCGCGCTGCTCCTCACCGCCGCCCCGCAGGGTCTGGCCGCCCAGCCTGCCGCCAAGACCCCGGTCTGCAAGGCGAAGGTCCTCAAGCTGGGGGCCAAGCAGTCCAAGGACGCGAGGGTCGTGCACATCAGCGTCAAGAACACCGGCGCCCGCACCTGCACGATCGACCGCCTCCCCGTCGTCACCTTCGGCGCCCTCGACGGGGCGGCCCTGCCGGTGCCCTCGGGCGAGAGCGGCCCGTACAAGGTCGGCGCGGGCAAGACGGTGTACGCGGCGGTCCGTACGATCGCCGACCTCAAGGACCCGGAGGCGCGTCGCGTCGGCACGATCACCGTGTCGGCCAACCCGAACTACAACGGCCGCACCTTCACCGCGAAGCAGTTGGGCACGGGCAAGAAGGTGAAGGTCTGGGAGCCGGTGACGACGTGGTGGAAGCCGTCCAAGGCCGCCGCCGACAAGGCGCTGAAGAAGGAAGTCGGCTGACCCTCGCGGCAGACGCACGGCACCGCCGAGCCCGTCGGCGCACACCTTCACCGGTGCGCGCCGACGGGCTCGGCCCTTGCCCCCTCCAGAGTGCCGGGGCCGCCCGCACCGGCTGCCGGTTTACCCCAAATGCCCGACACGCGAATCAGTCCTATCGTGAAGTCATGGAGCATGCCCTCAGTCCCGCGACCCTCACCGAACTGCGCCGTCCGCGGCCCTATCCCGCGGTGTCGGTACTGACGCCGACGCACCGCCGCGAGCCCGAGAACGCCCAGGATCCGGTCCGGCTGCGCAATGTCGTGGCCGAGGCGAAGAAGCAGCTGGAGCAGGATCCCGCGGTGACGCGGGAGCGACGCAACGACGTCGTCGAGCAGCTGGACCAGGCACTGGCCGAGGTGGACCTGACGCACGCCGAGGACGGCCTGGTGATCTTCGCGGCGCCCGGTGAACACCAGGTCTGGTCACTGGCCCGCCCGGTGCCGGAGCGCGTGGTGCTCTCGGACACCTTCCTCACCCGGAACCTGGTGGCCGCGCAGGCCGCCGAGCGGACGTTCTGGGTGCTCTCGGTCTCCTCCGACCGGGTCACGCTGTGGAACGGCGGCGGCGACCGCGTCAGCGAGGCGCACGTCGGAGGTTTCCCGCTCACCCGTGACCGCGCCAACTTCGACGCCGAGCGGCAGGAGCGCATCGGCGACCTGCCGTCCGCCTTCCGCGACGAGGACACCCGGCACTTCCTGCGCGACGCCGACACCGCCCTGGCCCGTGTGCTGCGCACGCACGACCGGCCCCTCTACGTCACCGGGGAGACGGCCGCGCTGTCCCTGCTCGAGGAGATCGGCACGGCCACCAAGGACGCCACCCACATTCCGTACGGCGGTCTCGCGCACGGCACCCCGGACGCCGTGTGGCAGGCGGTCCGGCCCCTGATCGACGCCGAGGACCGCAGGAACGTCGACACCGTGGCCCGGCGGCTCGAAGCGGCCCGTGGCCACAAGGTGTTCGCCGCCGGGGTCGACGAGGTCCGGCAGAACGCCCAGCAGGGCCGTATCCAGCTTCTGGCCGTGGAGGAGAACTACCGGGCGGCCGTCCGCGCCGACGGGGGCGGCGGCCATCTCGTCCCGGCCGAGAGCGGCGACCTCGACGTCCGCGAGGACATCGTGGACGAGATCGTCGAACGGTGCCTGGACACCGGCGCCGAGGTCCGCTTCGTCCCCGACGGCACGCTCGGCGACGCCCGGGGCATCGCGGGCGTCCTGCGGTACTGAGCGCCGGCCCGTACCCGCCGACGCCCCATCGGGCCGGGTGTCAGACACCGTCGAGGAGGGACGCCAGGCCCCGGTCGAGTGACGGGCCCAGTTCCTCTCTTCCGGCGGCGACGACGGCGTAGCTGCGCAGCAGGAAGCGCTGCAGAGCCGCCTTCTCGAACTGGAGCAGGGCCATGCCGTACGGGGAGTGCAGTTCCACCACCGTGCGGAAGCGGCCGCAGGGCCAGATGTGCACATCGCCGGCGCCGGCGGGGGCCAGCACTCCCTCTTCCAGCAGACCGCGGGAGAACGTCCAGGTCACCATGGAACCGTTCAGCGATATGTCGGCCGGGAAGTCGAGGTGCACGGCCAGCGGATCGTCGGAGGAATAGCGCAGGCTCGCGGGCACCGGGACCTCCTGGTCCTCGGCGGTGACGAGGAGGGCGCGGGCGTGCTGTTCCAGCGTGACGGTCATGAACAGTCTCCGTTTCGGGTGAAGCTCTTCCTGCGGTGCGGGCCGGCCGTGCGCCGACGTGCCTCTTCGACCTCGCTGAGGTCTTTCGCATGACGGGGCTTCCCGGATTCACCTCTGTGACCTATGTCACCCACACTCCCGGCTTCGGACGCATCCTTGGGCGTCAGCGCGGTCTGATTTACATGTGCCGCTCTATGTAACCGAGAGGGCTCGCACATATGCCCCTCGAACATGGGAATGAGAGACATGTGAATACGGCCGACGGTCCGTCAAGTCGCGTACGATCCCTACGACTTGGCCTTCCGGACGCGTACCGACTCGCCGTGGTGGACCTCACCCGCAAGGACGGTGGCATATGCCAGAAGCACCACCGCATCGTGTCTTGCCAAATCCCTTACAGGGCGTCGCGGGCTGTGCAACAGTCGTAATCGGCCCTTACGTCAGCGTTGGTCGTACCGTCCCCCATCGGAGTACGTGATGCCGTCCCATCTCTCTGCGGATCGTCCCGCCGCCCAGCCGCCCCGGCGCGGCACGGTCGACGCGCTCATCTCGCAGACCCGGCGACTGCTGGGCGACGTGGACGCCGTACGGCGTGACGCGCCCGCCGACGGAGCGGACCCGGAGGGCCGGTGGCAGCGCGCGCTCTACGATCTGGCGCTGCATCAACTCAGCGACCTCGACGACCACTTGGCCCAGCTGCGGGACGGCCCGGCCCTGCCGTCGGCCCCCGCGGCCACGGCCGACATCCCGGTGGCCCCGGTCCCGGCACCGCGGCGCGAATCGCTGCTCAGCCGGGTCGGCAGCGCCGAGTGGAATCTGCTGACGGACGAGGCGAGCTGGTCCGGGGAGCTGTATCAGATCCTCGGCCGCGACCCCGACGCCCCACCGCTCACCCTCGACGAACTGCCGGCGCTGGTGCTCGACGAGGACCGGCCGAAGCTGACGGCGATGGTCACGGACTGTCTGATCGACGCGAAACGCATCGATGGGGAGTTCCGCATCGTGCTGCCCGACGGCGGGGTGCGCACCGTGCACATGATGGGCGAGCCCGTGCTCGACGACGACGGCAGTACGGCCTCCATGTGGGCCGTACTGCGAGACGTCAGCGAACTGCGGCGCAGCCAGCGGGCGGTGAGCGAGACCCGTGACTCGCTGCACCGCCAGCGGCATATCGCGCAGACCGAGCACCGGCTCGCGGTCGAGCTGCAGGAAGCCGTGCTGCCGCCGTGGCACGGCTCCCTGCGGCTCCCGCGACAGGGACCCGAGAAGCTGGACCTGGCGGCCCACTACCTGCCCTGCTCGACAAGCGCCCTGATCGGCGGCGACTGGTACGACGCCCTCGAACTGCCGGGTGGGGAGAGTCTGTTGAGCGTCGGCGACCTCACCGGGCACGGCGTCACCGTCACCTCGGGCATGGCGATGCTGATCGGCGCGCTGCGCGGCATGGCGATGGCGGGCACCGAGCCGGGCCGGCTGATGGCCTGCCTCAACCAGTTACTGGACGTCACCGTGCAACCCGCCCTCGGCAGCGCCGTCTGCTGCCGCTACCGGCCGGCGACCCGCACCCTCGTCTGGGCGCAGGCAGGGCACCCCGCCCCGCTGCTGTTCCGCGACGGGACGGGGTGCGTGCTGACATCGCCGGACGGCGTCCTGCTCGGAGCGACCTCGGGTGCCGTCTACGGGCAGGCCGAAGTGACACTCGAGCAGGGCGATCTGCTGCTCCTGCACACCGACGGACTGGTCCCGCGGCGGGGAGGAGAGGCAGCCGTCCAGCGGCTGTTGGACCTGGCCCCACGGTTCGGCGAGGCGCGTACGGCCCAGGAGTGTGTACGGACAGTGGTGGAAGCGTTCGGCGAGACCGAGCGCGAGGACGACGCCTGTGTGCTCGTCGCCAGGGTCAGTTCCTGAAGGAGCCGGTCCCCGACGGTCACGTCGACGCGATGTCGCCCTTGTTCTTCGACGGGATCTTGGGCAGAGCGAGCTTGATCTCCTCCCGCAGGTCCTGGATCTTCGGATAGCTGGAGTACTGACCGGTGAGCCGGTACATCTGGCGCAGCCGGTCCCAGGTGCGGTGGGAGGAGTTGGTGCCCATCGACGCCAGGGCCAGGCGGGCGTAGCCGGCCGCCTGCTCCGGGTCGTCGGCGATGAAGGACGCCGAGGCCATGGAGAGGAAGTCGAAGATCTTCGACCGCTGCCGGCCGTCGACGCGCAGTTCGAGGGCCTTCTCCGCGTAGTGCTGGGCCTGCTTGGCCGCGGCCGGGTCGTGCTCCGCGAGAGTGCGGTAGGCCAGGGCCTGCATGCCGTAGAGGTCCTCCTCCTTGAACATCTGCATCCAACTGGGCGGCGGCACGTCCCCCCGGTCGGAGACGAACAGGTCCTCGGCCTGGCCCAGGGTGCGGCGCATGGCCTGGCCCTTGCCCATGGAGGCCTGTGCCCAGGCCTCGACGGTGTGGAGCATGGCCTTGGTGCGCGGCAGCACCTGCTCGCCGGAGCCGGACTGGGCGAGCTTCATGAGGTCGAGCGCCTCGTCGGGCTTGCCGAGGTGCACCAGTTGTCGGGCCGCCCGGGAGAGGGCCTCGCCGGCGCGTGGCCGGTCACCGCCCTCCCTGGCGGCGTGGGCGGCGATGATGAAGTACTTCTGGGCGGTGGGTTCGAGGCCGATGTCGTGCGACATCCAGCCGGCGAGGACGGCGAGGTTGGCGGCGACGCCCCACAGGCGCCGCTGGAGATGTTCGGGGTGGCGGTAGGAGAGCATGCCTCCCACCTCGTTGAGCTGTCCCACGACAGCCTTGCGTTGCAGCCCGCCGCCGCGGGCCGCGTCCCAGGCCCGGAACACCTCGACCGAACGCTCCAGTTCCTCGATCTCCTGCGACCCGATGGGGGCGGCCTCGTACCGGTCGAACCCAGCGGAGTCGGCGTGCAGGGGATCGTCGAGGTCGGGAGCGTCGGCGGCGAGGGCCGGATCGGTGTGCAACCAGTCGTGCATGGCGCTGCTGAGTGCGGGTCCCGCGGTGAGCGCGACGCCCGCACCCACCAAGCCGCGTCGGTTGAGCATGAGGTCCATTCCCGTGAATTCGGTGAGGACCGCAGCAGTCCGTTCGGGCGCCCACGGCACACCGTCGGGATGTTCCACATTCCCGTCGCCCTGCCGTTTCCCCGTACGCCCGTGCCGGACCAGACCGAGGTCCTCGATGGTCACGACACGGCCGAGACGCTCGGTGAACAGCGCCGCCAGCACCCGCGGCACGGGATCGCGCGGGATCTCTCCCATGTCGATCCACCGCCGCACCCGTGAGGTGTCGGTCGCCAGCTGAGGGTGGCCCATGGCCGCCGCCTGCCGGTTGACCAGCCTCGCGAGCTCTCCCTTCGACCAGCCGGCCAGGCCGAACAGGTCTCCAAGTCGGGTGTTGGGTTGTCCGCCCACGTCAAGCCCCCAGGTTCTCGGCTGAGTTGAATGTAGCCCGCTGTCAGTTGCTCGGGGACTATTCGCCAGGCTTCGCCAGGGTGCGCTACATGGTCTGCCACGGCCCATCCGGTGTCAGGTAGGAAAGCGCCACCCCGACCCGGTCGCCCCGACGGGCACTCCCCAGGGTGTCCCCGGACGGCCGGGGCGGGTAGCGCGTGACATTGCCGGCACACGAAGGGATCTGTTTTCCCCCATGTACGCAGCATCGTCCTCCGTGTCCGCTCCTCCCCGGTCGCTGCACTCCCGCCAGCCGGGCAGCGGCGGCCCCTACCTTGACCCCACACGCACGGCGGCCCCGGTACTGGGTGCCGGCCGGACGCGGCGCGTGCCGGGGCTCGGCACCCAACCGCTCAGCGGGAGAGTCGACTTGTCCGGCCCTCAGGGCGCGCAGCTGCGCACGGCGATCGCTTCGGTGCATCGCATCTGCCCGGAGTTCACTCCGGTCCAGGTGCTGCGCCGAAGCGGCCGCTCGGTGCTGCTCGTCGGTACGACAGGGCGCAGCACGGCCGTCGCCAAGTGTTTACTGGACCACTCCCCCATCTGGGAGGAGCGGCTCCGGCATGAAATAGCCGCATACCGCTCGTTCGTCCGGCACCGCCCGCCGGTGCGGGCGCCGAGGCTGATCGCGGCGGACCCGGACAACTGCACCTTGGTCATCGAGCGGATGCCGGGCCGGGTGGCCGCTCTGCGGCGGCATCCGGTGGAGGCGCCACCGCGCGCCGACATCCGGGCGGCGCTCGGCGCGATCTGCCGGCTCAACGCGTGGCGGCCACCGGCAGGGACGTTCGAGGCCCCGCTGAATTACGCGGAGCGGATCTCCCGTTTCCATGAGCTGGGTCTGCTCACCGACCGGGACATGGGCGATCTGCAGAAGCTCCTGCATGGCATCGCGCATGCGTCGGGCCGTCAGGGCATGGGCCAGTTCTGTCACGGCGACGCCCTCCTGTCGAACATCCTGCTCTCACCGGCCGGTCCAGTGCTGGTGGACTGGGAGCACGCGGGCTGGTATCTGCCGGGGTACGACCTGGCGACGCTGTGGGCGGTGCTCGGAGACGCCCCGGTGGCGCGGCGGCAGATCAGTCAGCTGGCGCAGTCGGCGGGGCCGGCCTCGCGTGACGCGTTCCTGGTGAACCTGATGCTCGTACTGACCCGTGAGATCCGTACCTACGAGACGGCCGTGCAGCGTTCGATGCGCGACTCGACCCCGGCGGCACCGGGCCCCGCCCACCCGGCTGCCGCGCCGTCCGGCGAGGAACAGCGGCTGCTGCTCAGGCGGCTGCACGACGACTGTCAGCTGGCCCGCAAGGCCGTACGGGCGGCGGTCGGCACTCGCTGAGGGGAAAGGAAGGTCCGCGGTGCGTCCTGGAACAGGGGCGCGCCGCGGACCTTCGTCATGTCAGGGAAGGCAATCACCGAGGAACCAGCCCTCCTCCGGGCATGATTGACGGATCGTCGGCCGACCGATAGCACTGGTGCACTCCCCCACGCTCGGTTTCGCTCGCGCGGGGGACCCAGGCCCCGCACGCCCCGCCAACGCCCCACCGTTCCAGGAGGCCGCCTTGCGAGGATCCCCCACCGACCGCAGGCCCACCCCGCACCACAGACGTCTCCGCAGAACGGCGGTCGCCGCAGCCCCGGCGGTGTTGCTGCTGCCCCTGCTGGGCGCGGCCCCGCCCGCCGGCCAGTCGTCCTCCTCTCCGGCCCGTCTGCAGGGCGCCTTCACCGCCGCGGCCGCGCGGTACGACGTACCACGCAGCGTTCTGCTCGGCGTCTCCTATCTCCAGTCCCGCTGGGACGCGCACGGCGGCGCGGCCAGCGTCACCGGCGGCTACGGCCCCATGCATCTCACCGACGCGCGTACGGCTCTGGCCGAGGCCCCGCACCACAGCGAGGGCACGGAGGACGCGCGGGGCGACGACTCCCGGGCACGGCTGGTGCCCGAGGCGGATCTGCCCCAGCCTTCCGGACTCCCGGCCCGGCTGAGGACGTTGACGAAGGCGGCCGAGCTGACCGGTCTGCCCGCAGAGGCGCTGCGCACGGACGCCGAGGCCAATGTGGCGGGCGGTGCCGCGCTGCTCGCCGACGCGCAGCGGGAGCTCGGCGCGGAGCCGAGTACCGATCCGGCGGACTGGTACGGGGCGGTGGCGCGCTTCTCGGGCGCCGACGACCGGGCGACGGCGGCGGCGTACGCGAACGAGGTGTTCGCGGTGATCCGCGACGGCGCCGGGCGCGTCACGGACGCCGGCCAGCGGGTGACGCTCGCCGCCGAGCCGGATCTGCGCCCCGACACCGGGCAGTTGTCCCGGGCCGGGCTGCGCGCGGCGGCCGTGGACGGCACGGAGTGTCCGAGGACGGTGTCCTGCGAGTGGATCCCGGCGCCTTACGAGGAGTTCGGCGACAACGACTACGGCAACCACGACCTGGCGGACCGGCCGAAGTCGCAGAGCATCCGGTACATCGTCGTCCATGACACCGAGGCCACCTGGGACACGACGCTGAAGCTGGTCCAGGACCCGACCTATGTGTCGTGGCACTATTCGCTGCGCTCCACGGACGGGCACATCGCCCAGCACGTCAAGAACAAGGACGTGGGCTGGCACGCCGGCAACTGGTACGTCAACGCCAAGTCGATCGGTCTGGAGCACGAGGGGTTCCTGGCCTCGCCGGACGCCTGGTACACGGAGGCGATGTACCGCACGTCGGCGCGGCTGGTGAAGTACCTCGCCGAGAAGTACCGCATCCCGTTGGACCGCCGGCACATCCTGGGCCACGACACCGTGCCCGGCCCGACGACGGCGACGATCCCGGGGATGCACACCGATCCGGGCCCGTACTGGGACTGGCGGCACTACTTCGAACTGCTGGGCAAACCGTTCGGCCCGACGTCCGGAAAGAACGGTTCCCTGGTCACCATCCTCCCGAACTACCCCGACAACCGGCCCGAGTTCACCGGCTGCGCGACCGGGGGTGAGCCCTGCGCGGTGCACGGCTCCAGCGCCGTTCGCCTGTACAGCGAGCCCGATGTGACCTCGCCCCTGATCAAGGACGTCGGCCTGCGGCCGGGCGGCGGCGACTCGACGATCGATGTGAACGACCTCGGTTCGCGGGTCTCCACCGGCCAGCAGTACGCGGTCGCCGGGCGGCAGGGCGACTGGACGGCGATCTGGTACCTGGGGCAGAAGGCCTGGTTCCGGAATCCGAAGGGGCGGCCGACGGCGGTCGGCGCGGCCGGTCCGGTCGTCACGCCCAGGCAGGGCCTCGCCGAGATCCCGGTGTACGGCCGCGCCTACCCGGAGCAGGAGGCGTACCCGGCGGGCGTGCCCGCGCAGGCGGTGTCCCCGCTGCCGTACAAGCTCCTCAAGGGCCAGAAGTACGCCGCTGGGGACCGGGTGCCGGGCGAGTACTACTACGCCGTCGGCTTCGACACGAGCGGACACAGGGTCGTGGTCGGCGAGGACCTCTACTACGAGATCCAGTTCGGTCACCGGGTGGCGTTCGTGCGGGCGGCGGATGTGCGGGTGCTGCCGGCCGCGTGAGGTCGAGGCCGCCTGGGGCACGACGAAGGGCCGGGTGCGAGCCCGGCCCTTTCGTCTTCGTCCCCGTTGTGCTCTCAGCCCTGCTGGAACAGCTCCGCCGGGAGTGGCTTGAGCAGGGCGTACAGGTCGTCGGTGATGGGGCGGTCCCAGGCGGCGATGGTCACCAGGACGTTGTCGCTGCGGTCGAACTGGACGCAGGAGATCCGGGACTCGGAGAGCTTGAGGCGGCGCACGATCAGCAGGTTGTCGCCCTGCATCACCGGCATGTCCTCGGCGCCGACGACG
The DNA here is from genome assembly GCF_024612035.1 of Streptomyces sp. DSM 40750. Classification (GTDB taxonomy): domain Bacteria; phylum Actinomycetota; class Actinomycetes; order Streptomycetales; family Streptomycetaceae; genus Streptomyces. The sequence continues at coordinate 10,691,637 of NZ_CP102513.1, read as the reverse complement.
GTGATGTCCTCCTCGTTCTCCAGCGCGATCAGCAGCTGGGCCACCTCGAAGGGGACCTCGCCGTCGGCGACCTCGCGCGCCGGGGAGCCCTCCGGGAGGTTGCCGATGATCATCGCGGGGCCGCGGCCGCCGTAGAGGTCGTAACGCAGGAAGACGCCCTGGCAGCTGCCGTCGGGGGCGGGCAGCAGGCCGGCGCCGAGATTGCCCGGCCAGTCGCCCGGGTCCATGGCCAGTACGTCGAAGTCGGGACCGGCAGGGGTGGCGCTGCGGCGGCGGAGGAAGGACATGCCGCCATGGTACGTGCCCGGAGGTGCTCGGTGTCGGGTGGGCGAGGCTATTGCGGGGGCCGATCCGGGGTCCGGTGCGGTCACCCGTGCGGAGGCTGTCAGCCCAGCGCCGGGCCGGTCCGGCAGGGGCCGTGGGCCGTCCCGCCCCGGCCGGCGGTGAGCGGGGTTCCGCGGCCGTTCCGGGCTCGCGCCGCCTGCTCCGGGCACCACGGCGCGTGCCCGGCGCGGGGCGGCGAGGCCTGTTCGGCGGTTTCCGACCGGCCTACCGGGCGGAGGACAGTCGCGTGGACGGCTGACCGGCGATCTTCTTGTGCCGCTCGTGGTGGCGGGCGACGCGGGCGCGGTTGCCACAGGACGGCTTGCACCACTCCTGACGCGGGTGCTCCTTGAGGAAGTAGCTCACGCAACGTGGCGCGTGACAGGCGCGCAGCCGCTGCCGCTCCGGGCTGGTGAGGAAGGCGACGGCGGCGCGGGCGAGCGCGGCGGCGAGCGGGTCGTCGCCGGTGGCGGGTTCGTGACGTACGACGGGTTCGGCGTCGGGGCCCCAGGAGAGCACCGGGACGGTCGGGGTCAGGGCGGCGGCCCCGTTGAGGCGCGCCAGCGCCTCGGGGACGGGCAGCAGCCGGCCGGCGTCGGCCGGGCTGGGCTCGCCGGGGCTGACGGCACGGGCGAACAGGGCCCGGACGGCGGCGCGGAGATCGCGTACGGCGGTGAGCGCGGCCTCGTCGGCGGTGAAGCCGGGGGCGGTCGGCAGGGCGTCCGGGTGTGCCCGGACCCAGGTGGTGAGTCCCGTGGGTTCGGTCAGGTCGTCGGCGACACCGCCGCTGCCGTCGTGGCGGACGGTCAGGGCCAGGTCCAGGGCGAGCCGCGCGTCCGCGCTGATCGAGTACTCCATGAGCCTAATGATAGGCGAGCAGTCATCCATTAATTCGAGTCGGATGGAATTCGGGAAGGAAATTCCGAGCAGTCGGGCCCTTGTGGGAATTCTGGACAATTGCGGGGGAATTTTGGCACGGTGAGGCGAAGCGGCCCGCAAATCGAACGCGTGGCCGATTCATTCTGGGGGTTCAGTCATGCCACCCGCACACCTCGCACCGGACGTCGCCGCCTTCTACGCCACGCAGAGCGCGTTCACCGACCCGGGCGATCTCACTCCGCGCTACACCGACCTGCCGCGCGATCCGGCTCGACTCGCCCGTGTCGCACGGGATCTGATGATCCATCGGGGCGAGGGGGAGACATTCCGCTACGCCACCCCGCAGGACCGGCTGCACAACGACGCCGAGACGCGCTACCTCGACGACATCCTGCGGATCGTCGTCGGGCGAAACGACGCGCCGCTGTCGCACCGCCGCGAACCCGAGGACCGTTTCGTCGGGGTCTGCCGCGACTTCTCGCTGCTGCACTGCTCGCTCCTGCGCCACATGGGTGTGCCCGCCCGGCTCCGGTCCGGCTTCGCCACGTATTTCGGCGACAACGGCTTCCACGCCGACCACGTGGTCACCGAGTACTGGGACCCGGCGCGGGGCTGGCTCTTCGCCGACGCACAGTTGACGGAGCCCCTGATCGCCGACGCCTGGAAGATCGACTTCGATCCGATGGACGTGCCGCGCGACCGCTTCCTCGTCGCGGGCAAGGCGTGGCAGGCCATCCGGGCCGGTGAGGCGGACCCCGGGACGTTCGGCCTCCACCCGCCGGCGGAGGGGCCGCTGAACGGGGAGTGGTTCGTGGCGGGCAACGTCCGGCTCGACCTCGCGGACCTGAACAAGGTCGAGACGCTGCTGTGGGACATCTGGGGGACGGAGACCGAGGCCGGCCAGGAACTCGTGGAGCCGGTCCGCGAGCTGTACGACGAGGTCGCGCCGGTGGTGGGTGACGAGGTGGACTTCGCCGCGGCGCGCGAGTTGTTCGCGGGCCACGAGGGGCTGCGGACACCGCGGACCGTGCTGTCGCTGGCGCCGTACAACGGCCCGTGCGAGGTCACCCTCCGCTGACCGCCCGGCCCCGGAGCGCTTCTCCCGCTCCCAGTCGGTGGGCGGCCCCGGCCGCCCACCGACTGAAACCGGGCGGCCGCTCAGGTCAGGTCGAACTCGCCCTCGCGGGCCCCCGACACGAAGGCGCCCCACTCGGCGGGGGTGAAGATCAGCGAGGGGCTCTCGGGGCTGCCGCTGTTGCGCATGGCGATGAAGCCCTCGACAAAGGCGATCTGGACATCTCCCCGCCCCTGGCTGCTGGACCGCCAGTCCGCCTTGCTGAGGTCCAGTTCCGCCGGCTTGTGCCAGCCGTCGAGCGATCGCTGCTCCATGGTGCTCTCGGCCACGTCCGTGCTCCTCCCGGTTCGTCGTCCGCCCGCCAGACTAGCGATCGACCACGACCGCCGACAGGCCACGTGAGAGGAAGGTTCACGAGGTGGGCGGCTCGGCGCCCACGAGCCACATCGAGAAGAACTGCGATCCGCCGCCGTAGGCATGCCCGAGCACCCGGCGGGCGCCCGCCACCTGGTGTTCTCCCGCCAGCCCCCGCACCTGGAGCGCCGCCTCAGCGAAACGGATCATGCCGGAGGCACCGATGGGATTGGTGGACAGCACCCCGCCGGACATGTCGACCGGAAGATCCCCGTCCAGCTCGGTGACGCCGGACTCGGTGAGCTTCCAGCCCTCCCCCTCGTCGGCGAAACCGAGGTTCTCCAGCCACATCGGCTCGTACCAGGAGAACGGCACATACATCTCCACCGCGTCGATCTCCCGGCGCGGATCCGCGATCCCCGCCTGCCGGTACACGTCCGCCGCACACTCCCGCCCCGCACGCGGCGACACACTGTCCTTGCCCGCGAACAGCGTCGGCTCGCTGCGCATCGCGCCCCCGTGCATCCACGCGGCAGGGCGGGGCGCCCGGACCGCCCCCGCGCGGTCGGTGAGGACCATCGCGACGGCTCCGTCGGAGGACGGGCAGGTCTCCGAGTAGCGGATCGGATCCCACAGCATGGGCGAGGCCTGGACCTTCTCCAGCGTGATGTCGTGCTCGTGGAGATGGGCGTACGGGTTCTTGAGCGCGTTGCGGCGGTTCTTGTACGCCACCAGGGAGCCGACGGTGTCGGGGGCGCCGCTGCGCCGCATGTACGCCCGCACATGCGGGGCGAAGAAGCCGCCCGCGCCGGCCAGCAGCGGCTGCTGGAACGGGATCGGCAGGGACAGGCCCCACATGGCGTTCGACTCGGACTGCTTCTCGAACGCCAGGGTCAGTACGGTCCCGTGGATGCGGGCGGCGACCAGGCTCGCGGCGACCAGCGCGGTCGATCCGCCCACCGAGCCCGCCGTGTGCACCCGCATCATGGGTTTACCGACGGCGCCGAGCGCGTCCGCGAGGTAGAGCTCGGGCATCATGACGCCCTCGAAGAAGTCGGGCGCCTTGCCGATGACGACGGCCTCGATGTCGGCCCACGTCAACTCGGCGTCGTCGAGGGCCCGTCGGGCGGCCTCACGTACGAGCCCGGCGATCGACACGTCCCGGCGCGCCGCCACATGCTTGGTCTGGCCGACCCCTACGACGGCCACGGGCTCCTTGCTCATCGCGGATCCCCTTCGAGTACGGCGACCAGGTTCTGTTGCAGACAGGGGCCGGAAGTGGCGTGCGCCAGCGCCCGGTCGGACTCACCCCGGTGGATGCGCGCGGCGGCCTCACCGATCCGGATGAGCCCGGCGGCCATCACCGGGTTGGCGGCCAGGGCCCCGCCCGAGGGGTTGACACGCACCCTGTCGTCGAGCCCCAGTACCTCGCGCAGGATCACCTCCTGGGAGGTGAACGACGCATGCAACTCGGCGGTGTCCACGGGCCGCTCGAAGGCTCCGGCCTGCTCGGCGGCGAGGCGGGTGGAGGGCGAGTCGGTCAGCTCGCGTACGCCGATGCCATGGGCCTCGATCCGGTGGTCGATGCCCCGGATCCAGGCGGGCCGCTCGCACAGGTCCCGGGCCCGCTCGCCCGCCGCGAGGACCACGGCGGCGGCCCCGTCACCGACCGGCGAGCAGTCCCCGGTGCGCAGCGGCCGTACGAGGTACTCCCCCTGCGGTACCGAACCCCTCAGCTGCGCATGGGAGTTGGCGACGGCGTCCGCGCGGCTGCGCGCCCCGACCGCCGCCAGCGCCGGCTCGTCCGTGCCGCCGGCGTCGATGAGCGCCTGCGCCTGGAGGGCGGCGAGGGCGACGGAGTCGGGCCACAGCGGCGCCACGTAGTAGGGGTCGAGCTGGCGGGTCAGTACGTCGCGCACCGACCCGGGCGAGGACTTGCCGTACGCATAGACGAGCGCGGTGTCCGCGTCCCCCGTCTGGAGCTTCACCCAGGCCTCGTACAGCGCCCACGCCCCGTCCATCTCGACGTGCGACTCGGAGATCGGCGGCCAGGCGCCCACGCCGTCGAGAGCGAGGGTGAAGGAGAAGGCGCGGCCGGCGAGGTAGTCGCTGGAGCCGGAGCAGGTGAAGCCGATGTCGGACGTCTTCAACCCCGTCTGCTCCAGGACCCGGTGCAGCACCGGCATGAGCATCTCCACCTCGGAGAGCTCGTCGCTGGTGCGACGGTGGTCGGTCTGGGCGAAGGCGACGACGGCGATCTCCCGGTTCACAACAGCTCCTTGAACGTGTCGTACTCGGCGTCCGGCTCGCCGGTGGGCCGGTAGTGGTCGGGGTAGCGAGCGCCTTCCGTCCACACGGGTTCGACGCGCAGGCCGATCCGCACCTGGTCGTAGGGGATGCCGGCGATTCGGCCGTGCAGGGCGAGGTCGGCACCGTCGAGGGCGATGTGGGCGTATACGTAAGGCACCTCTATGTCGAGGTTCTTCGCCTTGATGTTGACGATGCAGAACGTGGTCACCGTGCCGCCCGGCCCGACCTCCACCTGCTCGGCCGTGGCCACCCCGCAGGTGGGGCAGGCGCCCCTCGGCGGTACGTACACCTTGCGGCAGGAGGGGCAGCGCTCGCCCACGTTGCGGCGCTCGGCGAGGGCGTTGATGTAGCCGGTCTGGGCGCGGCCGGGCGAGTAGGTGTAGTCGAGGCGGGCGGGGGCGACGATCCCGGTGACGGGGTCGGCGAACTCGCCGCTGTGGCCCGCCGGTTCAACCGGATCGCCGTCGTACGCCTCGAAGCAGGCGATGTCCGTGATGGCACCGGAGCGTTCCTCGGCCCAGCGGACGCGGACGCGCATGCCGGTGCGTACGGCGTCGGGTCCGGGGGCGTCGAGGGCGTGGAGCAGGGCCGTATCGGCGCCGTCGAGCCGCACCAGGGCCCAGGCGAAGGGGGTGTCGAGGGGCTGGCCGCGGCGCGGCTCGTGGTTCCAGGCCCAGGTGGTGACCGTGCCGGTGGGGGCGACCTCGACCAGGTCGCGAATCTCCTCGGCCGTGACGGGGTCGTACTCGACGGGCGGTACAAGAACCCGCCCGTCACCGGTACGCACACCGAGAACGACGCGTTCGCGCAGCCCGGTGAGGAAGGCGCTCTGAACGGGCCCGAGGGAGCGGGTGAAAGGGAACTCGACGGTAAGGGGTGCCTTGAGGGTTGCGGACATCGGGGCTTGCCTCCTTCAAGAGGGGGGCGACAAACGCGCCCCGTCAGGGGCGCGGGGAACTGCGCGACCAGCCACAAACGGCCCGCAGTCGACACACGACCTCCCAGCGGAACGCCTACGCCCGCTTGTAGACAGGCGGCCGCTTCTCGGTAAACGCCCGAGCCCCCTCCTTCGCATCATCCGTGTCAAAGATGGGCCACCCCCGCTTCAGTTCGGCGGCCAGCCCGTCCGCTTCCGTCATCTCGGCCGTCTCGTACACCGACGCCTTCACGGCCTCCACGGCCAGCGGTCCACACGCGTTGATCTGCTCGGCGATCTCCAGGGCCTTGGCCAGGGCCGTGCCGTCGGGCACGACATGCCCGATCAGCCCCACACCGGCGGCCTCGCGCGCGCTGTACGGCCGCCCGGTGAGCAGCATCTCCAGAGCGTGCGTGCGCGGGATCTGCCGCTGGAGGCGGACCGTGGAACCGCCGATCGGGAAGAGCCCGCGTTTGACCTCGAAGAGGCCGAACGTCGCCGACTCGCCAGCGACCCGGATGTCGGTGCCCTGGAGGATCTCGGTGCCGCCCGCGACGCAGTACCCCTCGACCGCGGCGATCACCGGCTTGCGCGGCCGGTGGTGGCGGAGCATCGCCTTCCAGTGCAGATCGGGGTCGGCCTTGAGCCGGTCCCGGTACTGCTGGCCCTCCATCCCCTTGCCCGCGAGGGCCTTGAGGTCCATCCCGGCGCAGAAGGCACCACCGGCTCCCGTGAGGACGATCGAGCGGACCGTGTCGTCCTCGTCGGCCTCGACCCAGCCGTCGTGGAGGCCGACGAGCATCGGCAGCGAGAGCGCGTTCTTGGCCTCGGGCCTGTTGAGCGTGAGCACCAGTGTGGCGCCTTCGCGCCGCAGGGTCAGGTGTTCCGTACCACCCATCGCGGTCCTCCCTCTCCGTCCCGCCTTCGGAACGAGAACAGGTTGCAGGAGGCGCCGAAGCACTTCAAGGGTTTTCTGACAGGTAGTCAGATTTATTGTGCGCGGACCCTTCACAGTTGTGCCGCCCTTTGCTCTGATGACCGACAGCCGGTGGAGAGCGAGGTCAGGAGGAGCGCGGTGGAGTACAACCTTGCCGACCTGTTCGAGTCGGTCGTCGACGTGGTCCCCGACCGGGCGGCGCTCGCGTACCTCGACATCCCCGGTACGGGCGCGGAGCGCCGGCTGACGTACGCGGAACTGGACGCGGCGGCCAACCGCGTCGGGCACCATCTGCTCGACAGCGGGATCAAGCCCGGCGAGCACGTGGGGCTGCATCTCTACAACGGCATCGAGTATCTGCAGACCGCGCTCGGCTGCCTCAAGGCGCGGATCGTGCCGGTCAACGTCAACTATCGGTATGTGGAAGAGGAGTTGGTCTACCTCTACCGGGACGCGGATCTGACGGGCCTGGTCTTCGACACGGAGTTCACGGGGCGGGTGGCGGCCGCGCTGCCGCGGACGGAGATGCTGCGGCATCTGGTGCGGGTGGGGGCCCCCTCGCCGGACGCGCCCGCGCTCGAGGTCGTCGACTTCACCGAGGCGGAGGCATCCGCGTCGGCCGAACGGGGCTTCCCGGCCCGCTCGGGCGACGACCAGTTCATCATCTACACGGGCGGTACGACGGGCATGCCCAAGGGCGTGATGTGGCGTCAGGAGGACCTGTTCTTCTCGGGGTTGGGCGGCGGCGCGCCGACCGGGGAGCCGGTGAAGGTGCCGGAGGAGCTGGCCGAGCGGGTCGCGGCCGGTGGTGACGGGATCACGTTCTTCCCCACCGCCCCGCTGATGCACGGTACGTCCACGCTCACGGCGTTCATCGGGTTCAACTTCGGCCAACGGGTCGTGATCCACCGCAAGTTCGTGCCCGAGGAGGCCCTGCGGACGATCGAGAAGGAGAAGGTCACCAGTGTCTCGCTGGTCGGCGACGCGATGCTGCGGCCGCTCATCGACGCGCTGAACGGCCCGATGAAGGGGACGGACTGTTCGTCCCTGTTCAGTGTGTCGTCCTCCGGCGCGATCATGTCGGAGACGGTCCGGCGGCAGTTCCAGGCGCTGGTGCCGAACGCGATGCTGCTGAACAACTTCGGCTCGTCCGAGTCCGGCTTCAACGGCACGGCGACGGCGGACTCGGGCGCGGGCGACGGTTTCCGCATCCGCGTCCACTCCCGTACGCAGGTCGTGGATCCGGCGACGTACGAGCCCGTCCCGGCCGGTGTGCCGGGCCGGGTCGCCCAGCGCGGCCATGTCCCCCTCGGCTACTACAACGACCCGAGGAAGACCGCCGAGACCTTCTTCGAGCGGGACGGCGAACGCTGGGTGCTCCTCGGCGACATGGCGACCGTCGACGAGGAGGGCGTCGTCACGGTCCTCGGCCGGGGTTCGCAGTGCATCAACACCGGCGGCGAGAAGGTGTACCCGGAGGAGGTCGAGCAGGCCCTCAAGGCCCACCCCGACGTGTACGACGCGCTGGTCGCCGGGGTGCCGGACGCCCGCTGGGGCAACCACGTCGCGGCCGTGGTGCAGCTGCGGGCGGGCGCGGCCCAGCCGTCCCTGGAGGACATCCAGACCCACTGCCGTACCCGCCTCGCCGGCTACAAGATCCCCCGCCAGCTGGTCCTCACCGACACCATCCAGCGCTCCCCCAGCGGCAAGGCGGACTACCGGTGGGCACGGTCGGTGGCGGCGGCCGCGAACGCGTGAGCCCGGCCGGGAACCGTCAGCGCCCGTCGAGGAAGGCCGTGACACGCCGTACGAACCACTCGGGGTCGTCGAGCCACGGGAAGTGGCCGCCGCCCGGCTGGACCGTGAACTGCGCGTCGGGGAAGAGGGCGGCCGTGCGGCGGGCGAGGGCGGGGGTCGGGCCGCCGTCGAGTTCGGCCGCATAGACCAGGACCGGGGCGGACAGTTCGGCGAGTGCGGCCCGGGTGGCGGGCGGGTCGTAGGCGCCCGCGGAGCCGTAGACGGCGGCCGCCTCGTCGTTGGTCTGTTGCTCCTCGGCGGCCATGTGAGCGCGGGCGGCGTCGTCCCAGCGGCCGTAGAAGAAGGGCATCATGTCGTCGTCGAAGGGGCCGTGGCCGGTCCACGCCGCCTCGAAGGCCGGGTACGCCTCGGCGAACCACGGTTCGTCCTTCCGAAGGCTCGCGGCGGCGAGGCGGTCCTCCGCGGTCACCGGCAGGCCCACCGCCCAGGGGGTGGCGGCGATCAGCGCCAGGCGGGACACCCGCTCAGGGTGGCGGGCCGCGTAGAGCATGGCGAGGTTGCCGCCGGCCGAGTGGGCGAGCAGGTCCAGGCGCTCCAGGCCCAGGTGGGCGCGGAGCGCCTCCACGTCGTCGACCTGGCGGTCGCAGCGGTACGTCGCCGGGTCGGCCGGCACCGCGGAGTCACCCGTGCCGCGCAGGTCCAGCAGGACCAGGCGGCGGTGGGCGGTGAGCCCGCCCACGTCGCCCAGGTAGGCGGAGGCGCGCATGGCTCCGCCGGGGAGGACGATCAGTGGGGCGCCCTCGCCGCGCAGGTGGTGGGCGAGTTCGGTTCCGTCGGGTGCGGTGAAGGTCGGCATGCCGTCGATCCTCTTGCCGGGTGCCGTCCACCGCAACGCGATTCGCCGGTGAGGGCCGGGGTCAGATCTGCGCGAATCGGTCCCGCAGCTCCCGCTTGAGGATCTTGCCGCTCGCGTTGCGCGGCAGCTCGTCCACGAACAGGATCTTCTTCGGCGCCTTGAAGTGGGGGAGCTTCTCGCGCGCGTGGGCGATGAGTTCGTCCTCCGTGGCCTCGCCCCGGCGTACGACGACCGCTGTGACGGCCTCGATCCAGTGGTCGTCGGGCAGGCCGATCACCGCGACCTCGGCGACCTGGCCATGGGTGTAGAGCGCGTCCTCGACCTGGCGGGAGGCGATCAGTACGCCGCCGGAGTTGATGACGTCCTTCACCCGGTCGACGACGGTGAAGAACCCCTCGGCGTCGCGCACGGCGAGGTCCCCGGAGTGGAACCAGCCGTCGCGGAAGGCCTCGGCGGTCTCCTCCGGCTTCTCCCAGTAGCCCTCGCAGAGTTGCGGGGACTGGTAGACGATCTCGCCGGGAGTGCCGTCGGGCACGTCCGTGCCCTCCTCGTCGACGACCCTGGCCTCGACGAACATGACGGGGCGTCCGCAGGAGTCCATGCGGCCCTTGTGCTCGTACGGGCCGAGGACCATGGACAGGGGGCCGATCTCGCTCTGTCCGAAGCAGTTGTGGAAGGCGAGCTTGGGCAGGCGCTCCTTGAGCCGTTCGAGGACGGGCACCGGCATGATCGACGCCCCGTAGTAGGCCTTGCGGAGGCCGCTGAGGTCGCGGGTCTCGAAGTCGGGGCGGTTGGCGAGGGCGATCCACACCGTGGGCGGGGCGAAGAGGCTGTCGGCTCGGCCCTGCTCGACGAGGTCGAGGATCCGGTCGCCGTCGGGTGCGTCGAGGATCGTGTTCGTGGCGCCGACCGCGAGGTACGGCACCAGGAACACGTGCATCTGCGCGGAGTGGTAGAGCGGCAGGGAGTGCACGGGCAGGTCGCCGGCCTGGAGGTCGAGGGCGGTGATCGCGCTGAGGTATTCGTGCACCAGGGCGCGGTGCGTCATCATCGCGCCCTTGGGCAGGGCGGTGGTGCCGGAGGTGTAGAGGAGCTGGGCGAGGTCCTCGGCGCGGGGTTCCTCGCCGTCGTACGGCTCCGTGTCGGCGAGTCGGGCGAGGAGTGAGTCGCCGGCGTCCCGCAACGGCAGGGTGCGGGTGCCCTCGGGGAGGTTCCCGGCGAGGTCGGGGTCGGTCAGGACGAGGGTGCTGCCGGACTGGTCGAGGAGGTACGACAGGTCGTCGCCGGTGAGGTTCTGGTTGACCGGTACGTGGACCAGGCCGGCGCGGGCGGCGGCCAGGAAGGCGATGAGGTAGGCGTCCGAGTTGTGGCCGTAGGCGGCGACCCGGTCGCCCGGCACGAGTCCGGTGTCGCGCAGGGCGCGGGCGGCGCGGGAGACGGCGTCGTCCAGTTCGGCGTAGGTCCAGGACCGTTCGCCGTAGTGGATGGCGACGCGGGCGGGGGTGCGCCGCGCGCTGCGCCGCAACGTTCCGTCGACCGTCACGCTGCGACCAGCCGTCATGATTCATGCTCCTTCGTCCACGGTTCTGACGCGATCCTCGGTCCGTCGCGCGAGCGAGGTCAAGCACACCACCCACCTGGCCGGAACCCGGCACGCATGGCGTGAAGTGGCTCAACTTCACCCCCTGGGGCGCGAGTCAATCAGAGGGAAGATCGATCACACGTATGGATTACGCACCTTTGCATTGACACGCTCAACCGTCCCTTCCCTCACTGACGTTGGGAGGCTCCATGCGCACCCGTCTGAGACAGCTCGTGGTCTCGGCCGTCGCCCTGTTCACCGCCTCGGCCGTACTGCCGTCGGCCACCGCCGCCGATGGCGATCGGGCCAGTGGGCAACGCCCGTCCCACGGTGGCCCGTCCGCCGTGATCCGCTACACCGAGTACGGCATTCCGCACATCGTCGCGAAGGACTACGCGGGCATCGGCTTCGGTACCGGTTGGGCGCAGGCCGCCGACCAGGTCTGTGTCCTCGCCGACGGCTTCGTGACGCTGCGCGGCGAACGCTCCCGCTGGTTCGGCGCCGACGGCACCACGGACGGTTCACTCTCGGGGGCACGCAGCAACCTCGGCAGCGATCTGTACTTCCGTGGCGTCCGCGAGACGCGCACGGTGGAGAAGGCGCTCGCCGAGCCCGCTCCCGCGGGCCCGAGCCGCGAGGCACGGGACATGATGCGCGGCTGGGCGGCGGGCTACAACGCCTGGCTGAAGCAGAACGAGATCACCGATCCCGCCTGCAAGGGCGCCTCCTGGGTCGAGCCGGTCACCGAACTGGATGTGGCCGCCCGTGGCCTCGCCATCGCCGCGATCTCCGGTGAGGGGCGCCTGGTGGAGGCGATCACGACCGCGCAGCCGCCGACCGGGACGGTCACCGGCTCCGGCTCCCCCGCCGTGCGCGGGTCCAGTGCGAAGGCCGTCGCCGCAGCGGCGGACGACGTGTGGGGCACCGGTGACATGGGCTCGAACGCGGTCGCCTTCCGCGGCGACACCACGGCGAACGGGCGAGGTCTGCTGCTCGGCAACCCGCACTACCCGTGGCAGGGCGGGCGCCGCTTCTGGCAGGCGCAGCAGACGATCCCCGGCGAACTCAACGTCTCCGGGGGGACCCTGCTCGGCATGCCCACGATCTCCGTCGGCTTCAACGCCGACGTGGCGTGGAGCCACACCGTCTCCACCGGTATCCCGGCCAACTTCCACGAGCTGACGCTGGATCCGGCCGACCCGACGACGTATCTGGTGGACGGCAAGCCGGAGAGGATGACGAAGCGGACCGTGACCGTCGCGGTCAAGGGCGGCGCCCCGGTGACCCGCACCCAGTGGTGGACCCGTTACGGCCCGGTGGTCAACGCGATCAACGCGCAGACCCCGCTGCCGTGGACCTCCACGACGGCGTACGCCCTCAACGACCCCAACGCCGCGAACCTTCGCTTCCCCGACACATCCCTCGGCTTCGGCAAGGCGCGGAGCACGGACGACGTCCTCGGCTCCCTCGCGGAGCATCAGGGACTCCCCTGGGTGAACACCGTCGCCGCCGACCGCGCGGGGCACACCCTCTTCACCCAGTCGCAGGTGCTGCCCCGTATCACCGACGACCTGGTGGAAGGCTGCTCCACGGCGCTCGGCAGGACCACGTATCCGGTGTCCGGGGTCGCGGTCCTCGACGGCTCGCGCGGCGACTGCGCCCTCGGCCGCGACGAGGACGCCGTGCAGTCGGGGATCTTCGGCCCCTCCCGGATGCCGACGCATCGGAACACCCCGTACGTGGAGAACTCGAACGACTCCGCCTGGCTGGCCAACGCCGATCAGCCGATCACCGGCTACGAGCGGATCTTCGGCCCTGTCGGCACCCAGGCCGGGCTGCGTACCCGGGGGGCGATCGAGGACGTGGCGGCGATGGCCGAGAGGGGCGATCTGACCGTACGGGACCTGCAGAGGCAACAGCTCGCGAACCGCGTGCCGGCGGGTGATCTCGCGGCCGCCGACGTGGCACAGGCGTGCGCCGCGCTGCCCGGCGGCACCGCGACCGGCAGCGACAACAAGACCGTCGACGTCTCCGAGGCCTGCGGAGTGATCGAGGCCTGGGACCGCACCATGGACACCGGCAGCCGGGGCGCGCTCCTGTTCGACCGGTTCTGGCGGAAGCTGCCGTCCTCGCCCCAGCTGTGGAAGGTGCCGTTCTCGGCGGCCGACCCGGTCCGTACGCCCCACACGTTCAACCCGGACGTGCCCGGCTTCGCCAGGGCCCTCGCCGACACGGTGACGGAACTGCGGGCCGCGGGCATCCCGCTGGACGCGAAGCTCGGCGACCACCAGTTCGTGGTCCGCGGCGGCGAGCGCATTCCGATACCGGGCGGCTCGGGGAGACTCGGTGTGTGGAACGTGATCGAGCCGACGTGGAACCCGACCAGCGGCGGCTACGGCGAGGTGCCGTTCGGCTCCAGCCACATCCAGGCGGTCGGCTGGGACGGCAGCCGCTGCCCGGTGGCCCGCACGCTGCTGACGTACTCGCAGTCCTCCAACCCGAACTCGCCGCACCATCTCGACCAGACGCGGCTGTTCTCGGCGGAGAAGTGGGTGACGTCCCGGTTCTGCGAGAAGGACATCCTGTCCTCGCCGAAACTGAAGGTGGTCCGCGTCAGCGAGTGAGCGAAGGGGTGGTGCCGCCCCGCTCGGGGCGGCACCATGCCCTTGGCATATAACCGTTCCTCATGAGGAGGCCGCCCGGTGGCGCAGGACTCGTTACGCCCGGAGACGGATTCGACCGCCAAGATCGACACCACGGTGCCGCACTCGGCCCGTATCTGGAACTACTGGCTCGGCGGCAAGGACAACTACCCCGTCGACCACGCGGCCGGCGACGCCTTCCGCGCCGTGTTCCCCGGCATCACCGATCTCGCCCGCGACTCCCGGGCCTTCCTCGGCCGGGCGGTGACCTACCTCGCGGGGGAAGCGGAGGTACGCCAGTTCCTCGACATCGGCACCGGTCTGCCGACGGCGGACAACACACACGAGATCGCGCAGCGGGTGGCCCCGGACGCGCGGATCGTCTACGTGGACAACGACCCGCTGGTCCTGACCCACGCGCGGGCGCTGCTCACCAGCACCGCCGAGGGGGCGACCGACTACATCGACTCCGATCTGCACGACCCCGCGACCGTGCTGCGGGAGGCGGCGAAGACCCTGGATCTCTCCCAGCCGGTCGCGCTGACGCTGATGCAGGTCAGCGGGCACATCGCCGACTACGCCGAGGCGCGCGCCATCGTCGGCACGCTGATGGCCGCCCTGCCGTCGGGCAGCTGGTTCGCGTTCAACGACAGCGTCGACACGAACGAGGCGAACGCCGAGGCCACCCGCCTCTACAACGAGAGCGGCGCCGTCCCCTACCACCTGCGCAGCCCGGCCGAACTCGCCGGATTCTTCGAGGGCTTGGAGCTGTTGGCGCCGGGGGTGGTGCCGTTGAACGACTGGCGGCCGGACCCGGCGGCGTCCGATGGCGGCTCCGGCGAGGTGATCGCGGTGGGCGGGGTCGCGCGCAAGCCGTGACGCTCGCGCGCGACCGGGCTGGAGGACCGTCTGCTCCCGGCCGTCCCTTCACTACGGCCGGCTCCCGGGCGGTTCACACCGTCCGCTGCCGGCCCTCCCAGTACGGCTCCCGCAACCGCCGCTTGTAGAGCTTGCCGTTCGGGTCGCGGGGCATCGCCTCGGTGAAGTCGACGCTCTTGGGGCGCTTGTACCCGGCGAGTTGACGGGCGCAGTGGGCGAGGATCTCCTCGGCCAGCACCGGTCCCGGAGTGAATCCGGGGGCGGGTTCGACCACGGCCTTGACCTCCTCGCCCCAGTCGTCGTGCGGGATGCCGAAGGCGGCGGCGTCGGCGACGGCGGTGTGGGTGAGGAGGGCGGCCTCGATCTCGGCGGGGTAGATGTTGACCCCGCCGGAGATGATGAGGTCGATCTTGCGGTCGCGGAGGAAGAGATAGCCGTCCTCGTCGAGGAAGCCGAGGTCGCCGACGGTGAAGAAGTCGCCGATGCGGTTCTTCCGCGTCTTGCCCTCGTCCTTGTGGTACGAGAAGCCGCCGGTGCTCATCTTCATGTAGACGGTGCCGAGTTCACCGGGCGGCAGCCGGTTGCCGTCGTCGTCGAAGACCGCGAGTTCGCTGATGGGCCAGGCCTTGCCGACCGTGCCGGGCTTCTTCAGCCAGTCCTCGGCGGTGGCGAAGGCACCGCCGCCCTCACTGGCCGCGTAGTACTCCTCGACGCATCCGCCCCACCAATCGATCATGGCCCGTTTCACATGGTCCGGGCAGGGCGCGGCCCCGTGGATGGCGTGCCGCATGGACGACACGTCGTAACGGGCGCGCACCTCCTCGGGGAGGGCGAGGAGCCGGTGGAACTGGGTGGGGACCATGTGGGTGTGGGTGCAGCCGTGGGCGTCGATGACACGGAGCATCTCCTCGGGCGTCCACTTGTCCATGAGGACGAGCCGGTGCCCGATGTGCAGGGACGCGCCGGCGAACTGCAGGACGGCCGTGTGGTAGAGCGGTGAACAGACCAGGTGGACGTTGTCGTCGAACGGCCTGATGCCGAAGATGCCGAGGAAACCGCCGAGATAGGACTCCTCGGGAAGCTTGCCGGGCAGCGGTCGGCGGATGCCTCGGGGGCGGCCGGTGGTGCCCGAGGTGTAGTTCATGACCCAGCCGAGCGTGCGGTCGTCGGGCGCCGACTCGGGCTGTCCTTCGAGGAGTTCGGCGTACGGTCGGAAGCCCGCGACCGTGCCGACCGCGTACCGGCGGCTCTCGGGGAGCTTGGCCTCGTCGGCGGCGTTCCGTGCGGCGTCGGCGAAGCGCTCGTGGGCGATGAGCACCTTGGCACCGGAGTCGGAGACGATCCAGGCGATCTCGGGGCCCACGAGGTGATGGTTGACCGGGACGAGGTAGAAACCGGCCTGGGTGGCGGCGAGATGGGCGGTGAAGAACTCGACGCCGTTGGGCAGGACGACCGCGAAGGCGTCGCCGCGTTCCAGTCCGGCCGCGCGCAGTCCGTGCACCAGCCGGTTGGCCTCGGCGTGCAGACGTCCGGCGGTCCATTCCTCCCCGTCGGGGGCGATGAGCACCGTGCGGTCGGGGTCGGCGGTGGCCTGGGCCCAGAAGCCCTGGGGAGGTTGGCCTTGGGGGGCTCGGCTCACTGTCCCTCGCTCCTTCCGGCGATCCGGTTGAGGTGGTCCACGGCCTTCTCGAAGCCGCGGGTGAGGTCGTCGAAGACGGCCTGGACGCTGCGTTCGCTGTTCATCCGGCCGACGATCTGCCCGACCGGAGTGCCGAGCAGCGGCTCGACCTCGTACTTCTGGATGCGGGAGACCGCCTCGGCGACTAGCAGGCCCTGGAGGGGCATGGGGAGAGCGCCCGGTCCGGTCTGGTCGTCCCAGGCGTCGGTCCATTCGGTACGGAGCTGGCGTGCGGGTTTGCCGGTGAGGGCGCGGGAGCGGACGGTGTCGCCGGAGCCGGCGGCGAGCAGCTTCTCGATCAGCCGGGGCGAGGGCAGTTCCGCCTCGGTGGTGGTCAGCCACAGCGAGCCGAGCCAGACGCCCTGGGCGCCGAGCGCGAGGGCGGCGGCCACCTGCTGCCCGCTGCCGATGCCGCCGGCGGCGAGGACGGGCAACGGGGCGACGGCGTCGACGACTTCGGGGGTGAGGACCATGGAGGCGATCTCGCCGGTGTGCCCGCCGGCCTCGTAGCCCTGGGCGACGACGATGTCGATGCCCGCGTCGGCGTGCTTGCGGGCGTGCCGGGCGCTGCCGGCGAGCGCGGCGACGAGGACGTCCTGTTCGTGGGCGCGGTCGATGACGTCGGCCGGTGGCGAGCCGAGCGCGTTGGCGAGCAGCTTGATCGGGTAGTCGAAGGCGACGTCGAGCTGGTTGCGGGCGACCTGTTCCATCCAGCCGGTGATGCGCCAGCCGGAGGCCTCGCCCTCGGCGAGTTCGGGCACGCCGTACTTGGCCAGGGTCTCCTGCACGAACTGGCGGTGCCCCTCGGGGATCATCGCCTCGACGTCGGCCTCCGTCACGCCCTCGACCTTCTTGGCCGGCATGACGACGTCCAGGCCGTACGGCTTTCCGTCGACGTGGGCCTCGATCCAGTCGAGGTCGCGCTTGAGGTCGTCGGGGGCCGTGTAGCGGACCGCGCCGAGCACCCCGAAACCGCCGGCCCGGCTGATGGCCGCGGCGACGGCGGGGAATGGCGTGAAGCCGAAGACGGCGTACTGGACTCCGAGTTTGTTGCTCAGCTCCGTCTGCATGGTGCGCAGGATGCCGTAGTCCTCCGGACGAGGGAAGGGGTTTTCTGATGCGCCGTCAGATTAGGTGGGCCCGGCGCCCAATGATGCGGGGGCGTGGGGCTGTTGGGCGAGTGCGGGTTGTTGTTGGCTGGTCGCGCAGTTCCCGGCGCCCCTTGGGGTGGCTGATGCTTGACTTGGGTCACATGTGAAGCGAGGTGGAGGTGTCTCCATGAGCGAAGGTGCAGGGGGCTCGGCGGCTGGGATGAGCCGTCGTCAGCTTGGCAGGCGGGTGTTGGCCGTCGGTGGTGGGCTCGCTGTGCTGCCGTTTCCCGCCGGGCCGGTCGCCGCTTCCTCCACCGGAGGTGGTCGTCCGACCCTGCGTCACGGTTCCCCCGAGCGGGCCGGGCTCGTCCCCGACCACCTCGACCGCCTCGTCGCCGATGCCGAGGCGTTTCTCGGTCCCTCACCCGAGCACCCGTGGTACGCGGGGGCCGTGCTGCTTGCCGGGCGGGGTGGGACGGTCGCGTTGCATCGGCCGATCGGGATGGCGGTGCGGTATTCGGCGTACGACGAGGAGACGGACACGGGCGTGGAGTTTCCCGCGGATCGGCGGATCCCGATGGCCGAGGACACCGTCTTCGATCTCGCCTCGGTGTCGAAGCTGTTCACGTCGATCCTCGCGGTGCAGCAGATCGAGCGGGGTGCGCTGGAGCTGGAGGGGAAGGTCGCCTCGTATCTGCCGGAGTTCGGCGCGTCGGGCAAGCAGGACATCACCGTGCGTCAACTCCTCACGCACACCTCGGGGTTCCGCGCCTGGATCCCGCTCTACAAGGAGCCTACGTACGAGGGGAAGCTCCGGCTCATCCGGAACGAGGCGCCGCTGAACCCGCCGGGCACGAAGTACCTCTACTCGGACCTGAACCTGATCTCGCTGCAACTCGTCCTGGAGGAGATCACCGGTCACCGTTTGGACCAGCTGCTCCACGACGAGATCACCGCTCCACTCGGGATGCACCGCACTCGCTTCAACCCGCCGGCCTCCTGGAAGCCGAAGATCGCGGCGACCGAGGACGCCCGACTCCCCTGGTCGGGCCTGGACCGGGGGCTGGTGTGGGGCGAGGTGCACGACGAGAACGCGTACAGCCTCGGCGGGGTCGCGGGCCATGCCGGTGTCTTCTCCTGTGCGTGGGACCTGGCCGTGCTCGGCCGGACCCTGCTCAACGGCGGTGTGTACGGCAAGGCGCGCATCCTGGAGCCCGAGTCGGTGGAGTTGATGTTCACCGACTTCAACACCGCGTTCCCCGGCGACGAGCACGGGCTGGGCTTCGAGCTCTACCAGCACTGGTACATGGGCGCGATGGCCACCCCGCGCACGGCCGGACACACCGGCTTCACCGGCACCTCGCTCGTCCTGGACCCGACGACCGACTCGTTCCTGGTCGTCCTGGGCAACTCCGTGCACCCGGTGCGCAGTTGGCGATCCGGCTCCGCACCCCGGGTCGCCGCGGCGAACAACCTCGCCCGCGCCGTTCCCGTACGCCCCGCCCGCGGCCGCACGTCCTGGTTCTCCGGCATGACGACCGCGACCACGGCCACCCTCACGCTCCCGTCCCTCGACACCGCTTCCGCCGGGCGGCCCCGCCTGCGCTGCGCCCTCTGGTGGGACACCGAACCCCAGGCCGACGCCCTCTTGCTGGAGGCCTCCACCGACGGCGGCGAGACGTGGCAGCCGGTCGCCTTCACGACCGTCGGTGCCGAGGGCGGCCCGTGGGAGCATCCGTCCGGCACGGTCTCGGGATGGTCGGGCCGGGCGTGGCACCGGCTGAGCGCCGACCTGCCGGAGGCCGTCGGGCTCACCGTGCGCTGGCGGTACACGACCGACCGGCTCTACGTCGGCCGTGGCGTGTACGTCGACGGGCTGTGCGTCGAGTCGGGCGGCAGGGCCCTCTTCGACGAGTCGCGCCCGGCGGACGCGGAGCGGATCACGGCGGTGGGCTGGACGGCTGCCATCGACTAGGTGTGCTGTTCGGGGACGTTGGTACCGGGCGTCGCGACGCCGCGGAGATCCATCAGAAGGGCCCCGGGGAAGCGGGCGACCGTCGTTGCGCCACTGTGGGGCGGACAGTGTCCGCCCCACAGCGGCGGCCCTGCTGGTCGCGGGCAATCAGCAGGGCTTCCCCCTGGAACGGTCCCCCTCGCCGCTCCTGCCGACGATTTCAGCGCAGGGAGCATTGTTTGGCAGGGGTGTTCCGGCGGGCGAACAATGGCCGGGCTCGTTCTCGTCGCGGACCAGGCGGTCGCTTCTCTGTCGGGTCGAGCGTGTCGAATCGCGAGGTCAGCGGGTTCGCGGATTCCGGACATCCGTACCGGGCACTGCCGCGGCCGACCGGCGAAATCGGCGGCGATCCGTCGGCCGGACCGTCTTCCGTTTCGGCCACGGGGGGCGTAGCGGACTCCATGGCCCGAGAAGGTGCGCCTGTCGCATTCCGGGGATCCGATGCGCCGGCCGTCACCACGGACCAGGCGTCAGCGACTACACCGAAGCCCCGCAGGTGTTACTCGTCGAGGAACTGAATGGCGTGCTTCAGGAACCGCTCGGGGTACTGGAACTGCGCTCCATGCCCGGCATCGGGGTAGATCAGCAGTTGAGCCTGGGGAATGTTCTGGGCGAGGTGCCAGGAGTTGATCGAGGCGATCATCACGTCGTTCTCGCCGTTGAGGACCAGCGTCGGCTGGGTGATCGCGTTCAGGTAGGCATAGGGGTTCTCGCCCGGCAGCGGTTCCCCGTAGGCCATAGTCGCTTCGAACTGGGCCTGTGCGACTGCGGGCGAACTCGGCGTGTCCTGGTCGGCCCGCTGGTGACGTCGCTCCCAGAAGGCCCGGCCCGCTTCGCGCGCGGCTTCCGAGCGGCCGAAGAACAGGAAGAGGAAGTCCTCCAGACCGGGGACCGGATTCAGTGCGACCTCAGGCACCTTGGGGTCCATCGTCGGGTCCCCGCCTCGCAGGCCGGTGCCGAGCAGGAGGAGCTTGCGCACCAGCTGGGGGTGGCGCAGCGTGACCTCCTGTACCTGGTAACCGCCGATCGAGAAGCCGAGCAGATCGACCTGCTCCAGCCCCAGCGCCTGGATGACCGCGGCGATGTCGTCGGCCATGTCCTCCATCCGGTTACGCGGCGTGCCGGATGACGAGGCGATGCCACGCCCGTTGAACAGGATGACCTCACGGCCTTCGGCCAGGCCGTCGGTGAGCAGGGGGTCCCAGTTGTCCATCCCCCCGCGGAAGTGCTGGACCAGGAAGAGCGGGACGCCGGAGGGCTTGCCCCAGCGTCGGTAGGCGAATCGGTCGCCGTCGACCTCGATGAAACGAGTCGGTGCAGTCAGGTGCGTGTCACTCATGGCCTGGCCCTTCTGTGGTGGATGAGCCATACGATGACGGTCATCATCTAAAAAGTCAACCGCTTTGATGTCGATCGACATCTATGTATGCTGAACTGTCGAACGTCGACCGAAGAGGGGGCGGCTGGACATGCGGGTCACCAAGGCACAGGCGGAGCGCAACCGTGCGCACATCGTCGCGACAGCCTCCAGGCTGTTCCGTGAGCGCGGCTATGACGGCGTCGGCGTGGCAGAACTGATGGCAGCCGCCGGGTTCACCCATGGCGGGTTCTACAAGCACTTCCGCTCCAAGGCCGACCTGATGGCCGAGGCGTCCGCGAGCGGGCTCGCACAGACCGCGGCACGGACAGAAGGTGTGGACCCCGCCGAGTTCGTCGAGAACTACGTCTCCCGGGAGCATCGCGACGGCCGCAGTGACGGCTGCACCATCGCAGCCCTCAGCGGCGACGCCGCACGTCAGTCGGCGGACATCAAAACAGAGTTCGCAGCCGGGATCGAGAGCCTGCTGACGGCCCTTCAGGCCCAGAGCGACACGGCGGGGGATGCGGGCCAGCGCGCGGCCCGCACCATGGTGATCGACATGCTCGCCCATTCGATCGGCGCGATCATGTTGTCGCGGGCATGCCCGGACGGTTCTCCGCTGGCGGACGAAATCCTCGATGTCTGCCGCAAGGAAATTCTCGCGTCACTGGCACACGGCAACAGCGACCAGCCTGCGGCACGGAGCCCAGAAGCCTGACCACAGCCGACCGACGCAAGCCCCACCACCCGAACAGGGAAGGCAGCCCGGGGCGCTGGACGTCCACTGACTACGACAGCGCGCCGGTCCCGTACTCCTCCAGGACCGCCATCGCCGCGTTGTGCCCGGGAACTCCGCTCACCCCGCCGCCGCGCACCGCGCCCGCGCCGCAGAGCAGGACGTTGGTGTGGCGGGTCTCGACGCCCCAGCGGCCGACGCCTTCCTGTGCGTGGGGCCAGGCGAGGTCGCGGTGGAAGATGTTGCCGCCGGGGAGGCCGAGGTCGCGTTCGAGGTCGAGGGGGGTCCTGGCCTCGATGCAGGGGCGGCCGTCGGCGTCGGTGGCCAGGCAGTCGGCGAGGGGCTCGGCGAGGTGGGCGTCCAGCTGGGCGAGGGTCGACTTGAGGAGTTCCTCGCGTACGGCGTCGTTGTCGGCCTCGAACAGCCGCGCGGGCGTGTGCAGACCGAACAGGGTGAGCGTCTGGTATCCCTGGTCGACCAGGTCCGGGCCGAGGATGGTCGGGTCGGTGAGGGAGTGGCAGTAGATCTCGGAGGGCGGCGCCTCGGGAAGCGCGCCGGACGCGGCCTGTGCGTAGGCGGCGGCCAGTTGGCCGTACCCCTCGGCGATGTGGAAGGTCCCGGCGAAGGCCTCGCGCGGGTCGACGGACTCGTCGCGGAGCCTCGGGAGGCGCTTGAGCAGCATGTTCACCTTGAGCTGGGCGCCCTCGGCGGGGGCGGGCGGTTCGTCACCGGTCAGGGCGGCCAGTTCCTGCGGTGAGGCGTTCACGAGCACGTGCCGTGCGGCGACGGTGCCCTCCGTGTCGGCCGTCCGGTAGGTGACCTCGGCGGACCGTCCGTCCGTCGCGATCCGCCGTGCCTCGTGCCCGGTGGCGATCACGGCGCCGGCTTCGCGCGCGGCCGTGGCCAGCGCGTCGGTGAGGGCTCCCATGCCGCCGACGGGCACGTCCCAGGCGCCCGTGCCGCCGCCGATCACGTGGTAGAGGAAGCAGCGGTTCTGGCGGAGGGAGGGGTCGTGGGCGTCCGCGAAGGTGCCGATGAGCGCGTCGGTGAGGACGACACCGCGGACGAGGTCGTCGGTGAACGTCGACTCGACGGCCGCGCCGATCGGTTCCTCGAAGAGGATCCGCCACGCCTCCTCGTCGTCGATCCGATGGCGCAGTGCGTCCCGGGTGGGCAGGGGCTCGACAAGCGTCGGGAACACCCGCTCGGCGACACGGCCCGTCATCCCGTAGAAGCGCTGCCAGGCCTCGTACTCGCGGCCCGAACCCGTCAGCCGTGCGAATGCCTCGCGGGTGCGGCGTTCGCCGCCGCCGACCAGGAGCCCGGTGGGGTCGCCGTCGCGTTCGACGGGGGTGTACGAGGAGATCGTGCGGCCACGGACGCGGAAGTCGAGGTCGAGGTCCCGCACGATCTTCTTGGGCAGCAGGCTGACCAGGTAGGAGTACCGCGACAGCCGGGCGTCGATCCCGGCGAAGGGCCGCGTGGACACGGCGGCGCCGCCGGTGTGGTCCAGCCGTTCCAGCACGAGCACGGAGCGCCCGGCGCGGGCGAGGTAGGCGGCGGCGACCAGGCCGTTGTGGCCGCCGCCGACGATCACGGCGTCGTACGAGTCGTGCGGCCGGGGTCCGGCCGGGCGTCCGGGCTGTGCGTCGTGTGCGGGGGTGGCAGGCATGGCTCTTGGTAACACGCGATGATCGAGGTCGGCCAGGGGTGCGTGTCAGGTGGATCAACGCCTACTCGGTCCGCGCCGGAGCGACGGGGGCCTCAGTGGCCGCCGGTCGCCCGCTGTTGCCGTAGCGCCGCCACTCTCCGGTACAGCTCCACCGCCTCCTGGCCGCGGCCGAGCTGTTCCAGGCAGTGGGCCTCGTCGTTGCGGCTGGCGAGGGCGTCGGGGTGGTCGGCGCCGAGGACGCGTTCGCGGGCGTCGGCGACGCGGCGGTACTCGGTGAGGGCGTCGGCCCAGCGGCCGAGCCAGCCGAGGCCGACGGCGACCTCGCGGCGGCTGACGAGGGTGTCGGGGTGGTCCGGGCCGAGAACACGCTCGCGCAGGGCGCACACCTCGCGGGACTCGGCGAGGGCCTCCTCCCAGCGGCTGAGCCGGCCGAGGTTGACGCCGAGGCCGTGACGGGCGCGGAGCGTCTCGGTGTGGGCGGGACCGGAGACGCGGGTGCGGTCCTCGACCAGGGCGCGGTAGAGGGTCAGCGCGTCGGTGGAGCGGCCGAGCCGGCCGAGGCTGATGCCGACCTCGTAGCGGGCGGCGAGGGTGTCGGGGTGGTCGGGACCGAGGGCCTGGGTGCGGGCCTCGGCGACCTCCCGGTAGGTCTGCAGCGCCTCGGGCCAGCGGCCCAACTGGCCGAGGGCGTACGCGACTTCGCAGCGCGTGACGAGCGTGTCGGGGTGGTTCGCGCCGAGCACGCGGGCGCGGGCGTCGGCGACTTCGCTCGCCATGCGGTACGAGTCCTCCAGGCGGCCGAGCCTGCTGAGGTTGAAGGCGAGGTTGTGGCGGCAGCGCAGGGTGTCGGGATGGTCGGGTCCCGCGATGCGTTCGCGGGCGGCGAGGACGGACATGTATGCCTGGTGGGCCTCGAAGTGGCGGCCCAACTGGCCGAGCACATACGCCATTTCCTGCCGGGCGGCGAGGGTGTCGGGGTGCTCGGTGCCGAGCATGTGCTCGCGGGCGCGGGCGACATGGGCGAACTCGCTCAGCGCGTCGGCGGGGCGGCCGGTGCGGCTGAGGGTGAAGCCGACCTCGTAGCGGCTGGCCAGGGTGTCGGGGTGGTCGGGGCCGAGGGCGTGCTCGCGTTCGGCGGCGACCGCGCGGTGCACTTCGCCGGCCTCCGTCCAGCGGCCGAGGCGGCCCAGGCTCAGGCCCGCGTTGTGCCGCCCGGCGAGGGTGGTGAGCAACTCCGGTGACGGGGTGGGCCGTTCGGGACGTACGGGTTCCTCGACGCGGCCGGCCGCGGGGCGGGCGATCCACTCCCCGGTGAGCCCGGCGGAGGCGTCCGGCGGGGTGAGGCCCAGTCCGGCTCCGGTGGCCTTGTGGCCGGTGGTCATGCCACGGGTCCAGGAGGGCAGCCGGGGTTCGCGCGAGGGAGGCTGCTCGGGGCGGGTTCGAGGCCTGGGCATGCCGGGGGCGGCTTCGCGCGCCACGGGAGGCGAGACCACGGTCGGCACATGGACGGGGGCCGGTGCCGGGGCGCTGGCCATACGCCCTTCGCCGACCCTGCGACCCAACTCGCGTGCGTCGTGCGGCCGTTCGCCGGGTTCCTTGGCCAGGAGGTCCAGGATGATCCGGTCAAGGTACTCGGGCACCTCCTCGCGGTGGCTGCGCGGCGGGCGGGGCGCGGTGTCGCGGTGGCCCATGAGGACCGCCCAGGCGTCGTCGAGGTCGAACGGCGGTACCCCGGTGGCGATCTCGTAGAGCACGCAGCCGAAGGAGTACAGGTCGCTGCGCTGGTCGACCTGGTCGCCGCTGATCTGTTCCGGCGACATGTAGTGCGGAGTGCCCATCGCGATGCCGGTGCCGGTGAGCCGGGAGGTGAAGGTGACGTCGCGGCCGAGGCGCGCTATGCCGAAGTCGCAGATCTTCACCGTGCCGTCGGTGAGCAGCATGATGTTCGCGGGCTTCAGGTCGCGGTGCACGATGCCCTGCTGATGGGTGTAGGCGAGGGCGGCGGCGACCTGGTCGGCGATCTCGACGATGTCGGGGACAGGCAGCGGATGGTGTTTGTTGTCCTCCAGGAGCTGGCTGAGGTTGCGGCCCTCCAACAGCTCCATGACGAGGAACAGCACTCCGTCGGACTCGCCGAAGTCGTGCACGACGGTCACCCCCCGGTGCTGGAGGGCAGCCGCGACGCGCGCCTCGCGCCGGAAGCGTTCCCGCAGAACACGGGTGAAGGACTGGTCGGGCTGGGTGTTGATGGGCTTCAGGCACTTGACCGCGACCTGCCGGCCCAGCGACTCGTCTCTCGCACGCCAGACCTCGCCCATCCCCCCGCGCCCGATCAGATCGAGCAGCCGGTACCGGCCCTGGATCAGCCTGGTGTCCGCCATCGTCAACGATCGCCCCCGTATCCGTACGGACCCGCCCTCCCCTGGCCCGTCCAGTATGGCGACCTATCTCCCGACTTTGTACGGTGCCGGGCGCGAGCCGGGGCCGAGCCGTGACATGGCGCGCAGTATGTGCTTGGGCGGGAGTTGCCAGCGCAGACGTGCGGGAACACAGCGCAGGAGGGTGCCGGTGAGCCGTAGGCGACGGGTGACCACGGCCGGTGCGGGGCCCGGTCTGCCGTACAACTCGTGGGCGTACGGTGGCAGGGAGGCGTACGCCAGGTTCGCCACGCGCCGCCACAGTGCTTCGCGTGCTGGTACGAGCAACGGGTGGGCGGGCGGCCGACGCAGGAAGTCGTCCACCTCCCGCGCCTCGGGCCCGGCCGCCAACTCGGGCCGCACCTTCTCGAAGTACGCCGCCAACTCCCTCTGATCTCCAGGGACGTCGGCCGGGTCGAGGCCCACCAGACGGGCACTGACCCGGTGTTCGCCGATGTACCGGTCGGCGGCGGCCTCGGTGAGGGGGTAGCCGGAGCGGCGCAGGACGTGCAGATAGGAGTCGATCTCGGCGCAGTGCACCCACAGCAGCAGCTCGGGTTCGTCGACGCCGTATCGCTCCCCCGTGTCCGGGTCGGCCGCCGAGAGCATGCTGTGGATCTTGCGGACGCGGGCGCCCGCCTTCTCGGCGGCCTCCGTGGTGCCGTACGTCGTCGTGCCGACGAAGTTCGCCGTCCGTATCAGCCGGCCCCAGGCGCCCTTGTGGAAGTCGGAGTTCTGCATGACGCCGCGCACCGCCCGTGGGTGCAGGGCCTGGAGGTACAGCGCGCGGATACCGGCGATCCACATCACGGGGTCGCCATGGGCCTGCCACGTCACGGATGCCGGTCCGAACAGACCGGGGTCACCTATGACGGAGTCACCTACGACGGGGCCGCTGGGGGCATCCACGCCGTCAGGTGTGCCCACAGTCGCCAGGTGCCTCCAGAGCGTCACGCTGACCTGCCCCTTTGCCAACCGGCTTCAGCAGTATGGAGAGCTGTCCGCCGAGGATTCTTTGCCCATCGGTACAGATTCATGACCATCCTGCCCTGCACGGCGAAAGACGCTTCTCCCTCCCCCGGCTGTGTGCAACCGCGTATCCCCCACCACGGCGTCACCCTCGTACCTTTCCCAGGGCGCCGCCGGATCATTCGCTCGAAAGGGGGGGCGCGTCTCCTGTCTGTCGACGGAGCCGCGGCGCTGCAGTCGTTCACGAGAACGGCCCCCGGCCCGGCCATGCGCTGACGGATCGCTTCCTCCGGGATCGCGGCCTCCTCCCGGATGGCTCCGGGACCGGAGAACGCCTCTTCGGGGAGAGGGCCGTCAGGCCATCGCGAACCTGGCAACGTACTCGTCGAAGGGCTCGATGCCGACTTCCGCGCGGAGTTCGTCCATGCGGTGGGGCTCTTCGCAGGGCCACGGCACCGGTGCCCCGTCCTTCACCCCGGCGATCTGAGTGCCGTAGATCTGCTTGCAGCCCTCGTTGACCAGTGTGCGGTCGCGCAGAAAGGCCAGCTCACGCGAGCTGGCCGAGCCTGCCGACACCGCCCGCTGCATCAGCTGGAGGGCGCGTCGCTGGACGTCGCGCTGCCGGTCGGCGTGCTGGGCGATCAGCCATGCCGCACGCGCGGCCGCCTCGCCGACGATTTCCACCGTCGGCCAGCCGTACTCATTCATGATCTCACCGAGTCGGTCACCGTGCCGTGCGGTCAGCCGGCGCCATGCCAGCTGTTCGGCGGGATCATCGCTCTTCGCGTGGACTGAGGACTGGTGATCGGCCGCAGCCATGGCCGTGAGTTCCTCCGCCAGCGCGGCAATGTCGTGCGCCACTCTCAACTCCCTGTTCAAGTCGGTGCGTTGTACTCGTTGCCCGCAACCCTGGAAGAACATATCGGGCGTGAAGATCATTCTTGAGAACGGCGACAGGCACCTCCGCGCACCGCGATAGTTGATCTGACCCCGGAGCCAGAGCTGGAGTACGCGGCTGGTGCCACGA
Source organism: Streptomyces sp. DSM 40750 (assembly GCF_024612035.1). Taxonomy (GTDB): domain Bacteria; phylum Actinomycetota; class Actinomycetes; order Streptomycetales; family Streptomycetaceae; genus Streptomyces. The sequence continues at coordinate 10,664,161 of NZ_CP102513.1, read as the reverse complement.
TCCCCGCTATGCGGCGGGAGCCCGGCCGACTGCGCTTCCCGGCCGCCGGTCCGCGCTCTTCACCGGCAGGCCGCCGACCTGGCCACGCGGACACGGTCCACAGCCGAGCGGCTGCGCCCCCGGTACGACGACGAGTCGATGGTCAACCTTGTCCGATCACGGCGGGCGACCACGAGCGTCACCCCAAGGTCGCTGCCGCCGGCCTCGGCGTACTGCGGTCGTGGTACAGGCAGTGACCGCCGTGGGGCGACGCAAAAGCCGACCGCCTTGCAAGAACCTAGAGGCCTAAAACGACCCGGAGGTGGATTGTGATCGAGGTGAACAACCTCAGCAAGAGGTACGGGGACAAGCTCGCGGTCGACGCGTTGAGCTTCACCGTGCGTCCGGGAGTGGTGACGGGATTTCTCGGACCGAACGGGGCGGGCAAGTCGACGACGATGCGGATGGTCATGGGCCTGGACCGGCCGTCGTCCGGAACCGTCCGCGTCAACGGCCGCCCCTACGAGCAGCACAAGGCCCCACTGCAGGAGATCGGGGCGCTGCTGGAGGCGAAGGCGATCCACCCCGGACGCTCGGCATATCAGCACCTGCTCGCGCTGGCGGCGAGCAACGGCATCGGCAAGCAGCGGGTGCTGGAAGTGATCGACATGGTCGGTCTGACGGAGGTGGCCCGCAAGCGGGCGGGCGGCTTCTCGCTGGGCATGGGGCAGCGGCTGGGCATCGCCTCCGCACTGCTCGGCGACCCGAAGATCGTCATGCTGGACGAGCCGGTCAACGGACTCGACCCCGAAGGCGTGCTGTGGATCCGCAACCTCCTGAAGGACCTCGCGGACCAGGGGCGGACCGTCTTCGTCTCCTCCCACCTGATGACCGAGATGGCGTTGATCGCCGAGGACCTCATCGTGATCGGGCGCGGCCGGCTGCTGTCCGCGGGGCCACTCGCCGACTTCATCGCCCAGTCCGCCGGCCGGAGCGTACGGGTGCAGTCACCGCAGGCCGCGACCCTGCGTGACCTGCTGGTGGGCGACGGCGTCTCGGTCACCAGCAGCCGGCCCGGCGTGCTGGACGTCCAGGGGCTGGAGGCCGCCGAGATCGGCGAACGCGCGGCGGCCGCCGGGCTGGTGCTGCACGAGCTGTTCGTCCAGGAGGCGTCGCTGGAGGAGGCCTTCATGGAACTGACCCGCGACGCCGTCGAGTACCACGCCACCACCGCCGAGTTCGCCACCGCCGGAAGGACGAACCGATGAGCACCACCGCCCTCGACACACAGGAGACGCGGCAGACGACCGGGACCGCCGGTCGGCATACGGGCGGTCAGCGGGTGACCTTTCCGCGGGTCGTCCACATGGAATGGATCAAACTGCGATCGCTGCGCTCGACGCTCTACACGCTGGCGATCACCGTGGCCCTGGTCGTCGGCCTCGGACTGCTGTTCAGCGGTGTGGTCGGCTCGGGAGACGGTCCCGGGCAGGACGATTTCGGTGACCCGACCTCGATCAGCCTGGGCGGGGTGACGCTCGCCGCGCTGGCCGTCGCGGTGCTCGGGGTCCTGATGAGTGCCGGCGAGTACGCCACCGGGTCCATCCGCGCCACGCTGGCCGCGGTCCCGTCACGCCTGCCGGTGCTGTGGGGCAAGGTGGTCGTCTTCGCCGTGGTGAGCTTCGTGCTCATGTTCGTCGCGGTTCTCGGGGCTTTCCTGGCCGGTCAGTCGGTCCTGTCCTCGCGCGGTCTGGACACCACCGCGCTGTCCGATCCAGGGGTGTTCCGGGCGCTTGTCGGCGCGGCGGTCTACCTCACCGGTGCCGGGCTGATCGGCCTGGCGGTCGGCGTCCTGCTGCGCAACACCGCCGGTGCGATCACCCTCGTGGTGGGCGCGCTGTTCGTGGTGCCCGGCCTGATCCAGCTGCTGCCGAGCAGTTGGAACGACGCCATCGGCCCGTATCTGCCGTCGAACGCGGCGAACGCGGTCATGACGGTACGGACGGCAGGTGACTCGCTGTCACCCGGGTCCGGGCTCGTGGTGTTCGCCGGTTACATCGTCGTGCTTCTGGCCGGCGCAGCCGTCCTGCTCAAGCGACGCGACGCGTGACCCCGGTTGACGCGGGCACACCCACCAACCCGCTCGTACGCCTTCAGGCGTGAGGATGGGCGGGCACATCTGTCCGAAACCGAGCATCTGTATTGAGGATCGGTGAAGCCGTGATCGGACCGGCGTCACTGCGACGGGTGACCGGCGCTCACCCGCGCCTGCTGGATGCCGCCCTCGCCACGCTCGTGGGCGGTACCGGCCTGCTGCCCCTGCTGGTCGGACGGTGGCCCGACGGCGTACGACCGTCGGGCGCTGACGCCGTCGCCGCGGTGGCCGCGTTCCTGCTTCTACTGGCCCGCCGCCGGGCACCGCTGCCCGTCCTGGCGCTGGCAGTGCTCGGGGAGGTGGCCTTCACCGTCCTCGCGTCGTATCCGTCGCGGGTGCTGAAGGTCGCCGTGTTGATCGCGGTCTACACCGTGGCCCGAACGGTCCGCCGGCGGATCGCCTTGGTCGCCGTCTCGGCCACGGCCCTCGCCCTGTACGCCGTCATCACCTATGCGTCGGAGTCGGCCGCCGGCCCGGAGGGTGGCGCCGCGTTCGCCTGGACCGGGATGTTCGCCGCCGTCGGAGGCACCGTACGCACCTGGCACGACTACGTCGCCGCGATGGAGGAGCGAGCGCTGCGGGCGGAGGCTAGCAAGGAAGCAGAGGCCCGCCGCCGGGTCGCCGAAGAGCGGCTGCGCATCGCGCGGGAACTCCACGACGTGATCGCCCACCACATCGCCCTGATCACCATTCAGGCAGGGGTCGCCGGTCACTTCCTGCGCGGCCGGCCGGATCAGGCCGAGGTGGCACTCGGTCACATCCGTGACGCCGGCCGCACGGTCCTGGACGAACTGGGCCCGCTACTGCACGTACTACGACAGTCCGGCGACGAGACGGACGAGACGCAGCCGACCGAGCCCGTGCCCGGCCTGTCCCGCCTCGGAGGGCTCCTCGAATCGCTGACCGCCGCCGGGCTGAGCGTCCGCCATCAGCAGGTCGGCCGCCCCCGCCCCCTGCCGACCGCCATCGACCTGGCCGCCTACCGCGTCATCCAGGAGGGCCTGACCAACGCACACAAGCACGGCGCGACCGCCGAGGCGGACCTGCTCGTCGACTACGGGCACGACGAACTGCGCATACGGATCACCAACCCCCTACACTCCGACCCGTACCCGGCGCCGGCCGCGATGGGCACCGGACACGGGCTGACGGGCATGCGCGAGCGCACCCACGCGGTCGGCGGCAGCCTCCATGCCGGATCGGACGCCGACGGTCGTTTTCGCCTCGCCGTGCATCTACCGCTGCCCGCAGCCGGACCACCGACCGACACCCGCACGTCGGATCGGTCCGGAACCGCCCCGCGCGCGACCGCCGTCAAGGGGAGACAGGGATGACCATCCGCGTTCTGCTCGCCGACGACCAGACCCTCGTCCGCACCAGCTTCCGCATGATCATCGAGTCGGATCCGGACCTGGAGGTCGTCGGAGAGGCCGCGACGGGCGAAGAAGCGGTCGGACTGGCCCGCAGCACCCGTGCCGACGTCGTGCTGATGGACATCCGGATGCCCAACATGGACGGCCTCGCCGCCACGCGCGCCATCTCGGCGGACGAAGACCTCGCGGGCGTACGGGTGCTGATCCTGACGACCTTCGAAGCCGACGAGTACGTCTTCGAGGCGCTGCGTGCCGGGGCCAGCGGGTTCCTCGGAAAGGGCGTGGAGCTCTCCGACCTCCTCGACGCCATCCGGCTGGTCGCCCGTGGAGAGGCGCTGCTGTCACCCAGGGCGACCAAGGCACTCATCGCCCACTACCTCTCGTCCCCCGACAGGACGAGCACTCCGGCCCCGGCGCTGACGACCCTGACCGAACGCGAGCGCCAAGTGCTCGTCCTCGTGGCCGCCGGCCTCTCCAACGACGCCATCGCCGAACAGCTCCACATCTCGCCCTCGACCGCCAAGACCCACGTGAACCGCATCATGACCAAACTCGGCGTCCGCGACCGCGCCCAACTCGTCGTGATCGCCTACCAGACCGGCTACGCCCACCCCGGCGCATGACCGACCGCACCCCACTCGGTGCACCGGGTGCCTGTCGGGTGCCGGACGGCGGGCGCAACACCGCCGGTGCGAATGTGGTCAGGGCGCACCCACGAGGCGATCCAGCTGCGGCGCCAGAACCGGGGCAAGCGCCTCGGCGTACGCCTCTGAGAGGTGGCTGTCGTCGCGGTAGACGGCGGTGTCGGCGACGACTACGGGGCAGATGCCGGTGCGGGGGGCGCAGAGCCAGGGGGTGGGGTCGATGACTGTGGCGGCCGTTGTGGATGCGGCGGTGCGGATGGCCGCACGGCGGGTCGCGTCGCGGGTCGCGCCCGGCAAGTGGTTCGCGCAGGCGCGTAGTTGCAGGGAGTTCCTGGCAGCGCAGTCGATCGGGTCCCCCTTGGGCCACGGGGTGTCGAGCAGGGCGGCGACCCGGGCGCCTGAGGTGCCCAGGTCGCGGAAGGTGTTCTCGAAGCCGGTGGTCCACTGGTGGAGGGGGTCGGCGGCGGGGCGGGCCGGGTCGCCGGCGTCCGAGGAGGAGACGACGACCAGGGCGGGGCGCAGGGTCCTGATCCTTGCCATGGCGTCGGAGCGCCAGGTGTCGCAGGCGGTGTACGGCTTGTGGCCGCTGATGATGGTCACGTCGGCGACCTTGCAGGAGGCCTTCGTCAACGAGACCAGCTTCCAGCCGCGTGCGGTCGCGAGCCGTTGCAGGGCCGGGAACCACTGGGCCGCGTGGGAGTCGCCGAAGAGGACGACCGTACGGGAGGATGACCGGTCGCCGTAGACGCAGGGCCGGGTGCGGGTGGCGGCGTAGTCGACGTGGCAGCCGTCCCGGTAGACCGCGGAGCGGGAGGACTTCACCTTCGGCAGGGGCGGGGCGAGGTTGCTCGGCAGGGCGGTGGGAGACGACGTCAGGAGTTCGGTGAGACGTGCCTGCGAGGCCGGTGTGCGGGAGAGAGCCTGCGCCAGCGCGGGCGCGGGGTCGCCCACCTCGATCGTCGACGGGACCGCCGTCGCCGTCAGGGACAGCGCCGAGACGCCCGCGGACAGCGCGGCCCCGAGGGCCAGAGCACGGCGGGAGCGCCCGCGGAAGGCCCGGTGGAAGCGGACCGGGTTCTCGACGAGACGGAAAGTCAGCCACGCCAGGCCCAGCGCCGCCGCGGACAGCCCGAGCGCGAGTGGCACTTCGGCGGTGCCGTCGGCGCGGCCCAGCGCCGCCGGGGCTATGACCAGCAGCGGCCAGTGCCACAGGTACCAGCCGTACGAGAGTCCGCCGAGCCACACCAGTGGCCGCCACCCCAGCAGCCGGCCCGCGCCGTGCGGGGTGGGCGCGCAGCCGCCGGCCAGCACGAGCGCGGTGCCGACGACCGGCAGGAGGGCGTGGTAGCCGGGAAAGGGCGTCTCGTCGTCGTACCAGACCGCTGCCAGCGTGACGCAGGCCAGGCCGAGCCAGGTCAGCGGGGCCGCGAGGGCGGCGGGCAGTCGTTCCAGCCGGCCGGTGGCGAGTGCCAGGAGCGCACCGGCGCCCAGTTCCCAGGCCCGGGTGAGGGAGCCGAAGTACGCCCAGGGCGCCGAGGAGTTCGTCATGAGAACGCCCGCCGCGAACGACCCCAGGCACAGTACTGCGAGCGGCACCGCGACCAGTCGGCGCCGGCCGCGGGCGACCCGCCAGGTGAGCAGCAGGAGCAGCGGCCACACCAGGTAGAACTGCTCCTCCACGGCGAGCGACCAGAAGTGCTGGAACGGCGACGGCGGGCTGTTCTGGGCGAGGTAGTCCGTACCGGCCGCCGCCAGCCGGAAGTTGAGCGCGTACAGCGCGCCGGCGAGGGCGTCGCCCGCGTACTCGGCGAGCCGCGCCTTCGACAGGAAGAGCCACGCCCCGCCCAGCGTGACGGCGAGGACCAGGGACGACGCGGGAAGCAGCCGCAGTGCCCGGCGGGCGTAGAAGGAAGGGACCGACCCCCAGCCGGTGGTGGCGAGTTCGCGCAGCAGCAGCGACGTGATGAGGAAGCCGGAAATCACGAAGAAGACGTCGACACCGATGTAACCGCCGCTGACCTGGGACACGCCGGCGTGTGAGAGCACCACCAGCCCGACGGCCACCGCACGCAGCCCCTGGATGTCGAGCCGCAGGGCGTGGCCTTGGGGCGGTGCGGATCTGCCGCTCGCCGGGACGGTACGTATCTCGGCGGACGTGATGCTCGGCATCAGGGGGTGACTCCTCGGGGCGACTGGCATGCTTCGGCCAAGAAGACCTGTCCGGCCGCCACACGGGGTTCCGCTGTCATCGCCCCAACTTCGCCTCAGCCGCGAAGTTCAACCGCGCGAAACCACCGGTTCACCGTCATTCAGCCCGGTGAGCCTCTCGAACACTCCCGAGAACCACCTCTGCCTCGGATCTCCCCCCGAACAAGGGATCAGGGCCCCTTGGCAGCTCGAGGTCGCGTAACCGATCCGAGCACCAACGGGCCCTGTTGCCGCTGCGCCGAGCGCCCTGCTACATGTTGATCATGTGGCCTGCGAGGCCGTGGACGGCTTCCTTGACCGCCTCGCCCAGGGTGGGGTGGGCATGGACGTTTCGGGCGACCTCGTGGACCGTGAGGTCCCACTGCTGGGCCAGGGTCAGTTCGGGGAGGAGTTCGGTGACGTCGGGGCCGATGAGGTGGCCGCCGAGGAGCTCGCCGTACTTGGCGTCGCTGATCAGCTTCACGAAGCCGCTCGCGTCGCCCAGGCCGTGGGCCTTGGCGTTCGCGGTGAACGGGAACTTCGCCACCTGGACGTCGAAACCCTTCTCCCTCGCCTGCGCCTCGGTGTAGCCGAAGCTGGCGATCTGCGGCTGGCAGAAGGTGGCGCGCGGGATCATCACGTAGTCGAGCTCCATGGTCTCCGCGTCCGCGATCGTCTCGGCGGCGACCACGCCCATCGCCTCGGCGGCATGCGCGAGCATCAGCTTCGCGGTGACGTCGCCGATGGCGTAGATGTGCGGGACGGAGGTGCGGCAGCGGCCGTCGACGTCGATCGCGCCGCGCTCGGTGACGCGCACGCCGGTCTTCTCCAGGCCGTAACCGGTGACGTTCGGCGCGAAGCCGATCGCCTGCAGGACCTTGTCGGCCTCCAGGACCTGCTGGGCGCCGTCCTTGCCGGTGACCGTGACACGGACCTGCGGGCCGGACTCGTCGATGGACTCGACGCGGGTCGAGGTGAGCACGTCGATGCCCAACCTCCGGTACTGCTTGGCCAGTTCGGCGGACACCTCGGCGTCCTCCAGCGGGGCGATCCGGTCCAGGAACTCGACGACGGTGACCTTCACGCCGTAGTTGTGCAGCACGTAGGCGAACTCGACGCCGATGGCCCCGGCACCGGCGATCACGATCGACTGCGGCAGGTCCTCGGCGAGGATCTGCTCCTCGAACGTCACCACGCGCGACGTACGGCGGGTGCCGGGCAGCAGCTTGGGGCTCGCCCCGGCGGCGATGACGCAGTGGTCGAAGCCGATGGTGCGGGTGTTGCCGTCGTAGTCGGCCACCTGGAGCGTGTGCGGGTCGAGGAACGTGCCGCGACCGCTGATTTCCGTGATCTTGTTCTTCTTCATCAGGTAGTGGACGCCCTTGACCCGGCCGTCCGCGACCTTCCGGCTGCGGCGGAAGGCCTCCCCGTAGTCGAAGGAGACCTCACCCTCGACCTTGATGCCGAAGGTCTTCGCCTCGCGCGTGAAGATGTGCGCGAGCTCGGCGTTGCGCAGCAGGGCCTTGGTGGGGATACAGCCCACGTTCAGGCAGACTCCGCCCCAGTACTTCTCCTCGACGACCGCGACGCGCTTGCCCAACTGGGCGGCCCGGATGGCGGCTACGTATCCGCCGGGTCCCGCGCCGAGTACGACGACGTCGAAGCGCTCACCCTGCTCGTCCATGGACGGCTTCCTTTCCACTGGGGGCGGCCGGCTCCCGCGAGGGGCCGGCCTTCTCCCGATCGAACAACCTGTTCATCAACTCGACAGCGGCGGCATCCGCCACCGCCCGCCGCAGGGAAGCCGGTGGAGAACGAGGGAGGCCATATGGTTCACCACGTCGGCAACGGTTCCCCGGACATCCGCTTCAGCGCCCCGGCGCCGTGATCTATGCCCGCTCAGCCATCATCGACGGCGGGCCGACGCCCCGTCGACTTCGTGTACTCCGGCCTCGGCGCCACCGAGCCTGAGGGTATCGAGGCCGAAGGCGGGGACCGGGCCGTGCGCACCGGGCTCGCGGACGGCATCCGGCCGTGCCGCGTGGGCGGCGCCCCACGCCAGGAGGGGATCCCGTCCTCTCGTACGGATCGGGTCCGGTGAGGGCCGTCGCGGTCCGGGGCCGGCCTTGGCCGTCGCGGGCGACTGCGATCACCAGGGAACGGCCATCGGGGTCGGCTCGCGCTGCGATCCCGTAAGCCGCTCGGACCACCGCGGCCGGAACGCCCGCACGTTCGCCGAGCGCAGCACGGGTGCCTGGATGTGGCGGCCGACGGCATCAGCGCCCGGTCGACGTGAACCGGAGTCCGGCGGCCGACGTCGGCGCATGGCGACCCGCTTCGGCCGCCTCGGCCGCCATGGCCTGTCGCTACCGTGCCGCCTCGTCCTCGATGTCGCGGACCAGCTCGATGGCCCGGCCCAAGGGTGGCGAGTCGGGCAGCGCTTGCGCGCACCGATCCCTCTGTTAGGATTACGTTCGTACTTTAATAACCTCAGCTCAACACCCCACTTCACCAGGAACCTCCATGGACCTCTCCACCAGCAACGCCCTTGTCACCGGAGCCAATCGGGGCTTCGGCCGGGCGCTCGCCGCCGAACTGCTCGGCCGTGGCGCCACCGTCTACGCCGGCGCCCGCAACCCCGACCAGGTCGACCTGCCGGGCGTCAGGCCGATCGCGCTCGACATCACCGACCCCGCCTCCGTCGCGGCCGCTGCAGAGGCCACCGGCGACGTGACGATCCTGGTCAACAACGCGGGGTCATCCACCGGCGCCGACCTGCTGGCCGCCGACCTGGACGACGTCCGCCTGGAGATGGACACCCACTACTTCGGCACCCTCTCGGTGGCCCGCGCCTTCGCACCCCAGATCGCGGCCAACGGCGGCGGGACGATCCTGAACATCCTGTCCGGCCTGTCCTGGGTCAGCTTCCCGGAATTCGGCGCCTACTGCGCCGCCAAGTCCGCGCAGTGGTCGCTCACCAACGCCCTGCGCCTCCAACTCGCCGACCAGGGCATCCGCGTGGCCGGCCTGCACGTCGGCTACATGGACACCGACATGGTCCGGGCCGTCGACGCGGCCAAGTCCGACCCCGCCGACATCGCGCGGATCGCCATCGACGGCATCGCCGCCGGCGCCTACGAGATCCTCGCGGACAACGCCGCCCGCCAGGCGCAGGCCGCGCTGGCAGGAGGCGTTTCAGCGCTTTACCCGCAGCTCCCCTGAGAGCCGACCGGCCAGGAATCCGCACCGAGCCCGGTGGATGCCGGTGCTCGCTGTCGCACCCATGCCGTCGCCCGCCGGCGGTCGCGACCTGAAGCCCGGACCGAGGGGCGGCCCAGCCGGTTACGGCGGGGCCGCCCCTCAGCCTGTCGTGCCATCCAGGGTCGTTCGCCGTGCGGGATCGTCACAATCACACCGTGGTCGAGGGCCCCTCGGACAGCGCGCCCCTTGGGCCGAGGCTCGACGGCTGAGGGCACCGCCTCCGTCACCGTGGAGAGCTCACCGGCTCGTCCGACCGGCCAGGAAGGGCTTCAGATGCGCCAACAGCGCCTCCGGTTGCTCCTCCGGGATGAAGTGGCCGCACTCCGGGATCTCGGCACCGGTCACGTCGTCCGCGTAGCCACGCCAGATCTCCAGTGTCGGCAGGCGGGCAGGAAGCCCCGCGGAACCCCACAGCGCCAGCAGCGGCATGGTGAGGCGGCGGCCTTCGGCGGCGTCGATGTCGTCGAGCGCGGTGTCCTCCTCCATGGCGCGGTAGTCGTCGAGGCTCGCACGCAGGGCGCCCGGGCGGGAGAACGCGCGGACGTAGCCGTCGACCGCGTCGGCTGTGAGTCCGTGGCGGTTGTAGGTCCACCGCTCGAAGAAGTACTCGAGATACCCGCGGATGTCGTGCCCCACCAAGCGCTCGGGAAGATCGGGCTGCATGTGGAACAGCCAGTGCCAGTACCCGGAGGCGAGCGAGGCGTCCAAGCGGCGGAACATCTCCCGGGTGGGAACGATGTCGAGCACGGCCAGCCGCTCCACCTGGTCCGGGCGGTCCAACGCCCAGCGGTGCCCCACGCGAGCGCCACGGTCGTGGCCCACGACCGTGGCCCGCTCGAAGCCGAGCGCCTCGACGAGACCTGCCATGTCGGCGGCCATACGCCGCTTGTCGTAACCAGTGGTGGGCTTGTCGCTCAGGCCGTATCCGCGCAGGTCCGGCGCCACAACGGTGTGGTCGGCGGCGAGATCCGCCAGTACCGGCCGCCAGCAGTCGCAGGTCTGCGGCCAGCCGTGGAGGAGGACAAGCAGAGGTCCGGACCCGGCTCGGACGTAGTGCAGGCGGACCCCGTCCACCTGCGTCACTCCGGTCGTCACTGTCGGCTGTCCCATGGATGAGCCTTCCTGACACGAGCTAACCGTCTTAGACGGTTAAGCTAACGGGCAGAATGGAGACGTGGCAACGGACGACATGTGGATCTGGGATGGCGGACGGGTCTGCCTGGACTTCGCCAACACCCTCCGAAGCCGGTGGAGAACCACTCCGGAGGAGACACTCCGGGGACCGGACGACCTGATGGGCTGGCTCCGGGAGGCCCTTCTGCTCGCACCGGGGACCACCGATTCCGCCACGGCAGCCGTTCTCATGTCCGCCCGACAGCTGCGCGAGACCGTCGACCGGGCCGTACTGGCAGTCGCCGACGGCGGACTGCCCACATCCGGCGACGTGACGCTGCTCAACCGATCGGCAGCTGCGGCCCCCAGACCCGCCCTGCAACTCGCCATCACCCACGACCGCCTGGAGCCCGCCGGCACCACGACCCTCGCCGCTGACCCCACACTCGCGCTGGCGCTCATCGCCCAGGACGCCGTCGACCTGCTTCTGTCCGCCGAGATCCGGCGCGTACGCGTCTGCGGAGCGGACCGCTGCGCACTGCGCTTCCTGGACCGCTCCCCGGCCCGCAACCGTCGCTGGTGCTCCATGTCCCGCTGCGGAAACCGCACGAAGGTCCGCCTCCATCAGGCGCGTACACGACAGAGCGGCCGGATTACGGAAAGCTGACGGAGGAGTCCTCAGCTCACTCGGGCGACCTCATACGAAAGGCCGGGCCGGGGACGCTCTCGATGTCCTTTGCCTGTACCGGGTGGCCTCGTTCGCAGCGAATCCGGACGTCGACGTGCGCGCCGCACTCGCGGTGTCGCGCCAGTACCGCCGGCCCTTCCGGGTCCGCGCGGTAACGGTCACCCCACTGCAGCAGCCCCATCACGGCGGGCACCAGATCCATGCCCTTGGAGGTGATCACATACTTCGGCCGACTCCGCGAACCGGGCTCCTTGTACGTCTCGGTCGCCAGGATCCCTTCCTCCACGAGCATCCGCAGCCGCGTCGCCAGAAGGTTACGAGGACAACCCAGGACACGTTCGAAGTCACTGAACCGGGACGAGCCGTACCACACCTCACGCAGGATGAGGATCGTCCACTTCTCGCCCACGATCTCCAGGGTCCGCGCGATCGAGCAGTTGGATGTGTCCCGGTCGAGTCGGGGGTCCATGCCGGTGTCCTGGAGAACTTCGGTCCACGTATCCATGGGGGCGATTCTAACCGAGCTTGAGTTTACTTTTAGAACTCAGCAATAGGTGCCATCGTCTGCCAGTCGACCCGACTGCGCACGAGAGGCATCAAGCCTCCCCGCACGTCACCGCGTCGACTGCGGCGCACCTCACAACGCGACGGGAGGAAGCCTGTGGCGCGCCACAGATGGAGCGCACCGGAGGGGCAGGCGCGGCCGACACCGGGGCAGAGCACGGGGCCGCCGCCTGCGAGTTGAGGCGAGACGTGGTCGAAGTGCTCGCGCCGCCGACCGGCGCCGTGCCCACCACGAAACATGGCGCGCACCAGAGGAAGGATCCCCTTGCGGCCCACCGGCCGGCCGCTTAGGATGATGAACGTAATTTAATTCGCGGGAGCCTGGTGCCGGTCACACCGGCATCGATGACGCGAGGCAAGGCCACTCCGAAAGCGCTACCCCCGAGGCGAGCGTCGGGCACTTCCCCAGCGTGCCTGACGGCGCGCTCGTCACCGGGGCCGCTGCCCCTCTGTCGACAGCCATATCGAAGCAGAAGGGCACGCGAAGGCCGGCAAGGTCGTCGTCGGATGCCGCGACGAACCCGCTTCCCTCTGGTCCTCCAGCAACGAGAACGCCCCGACACCCACCTCCGAGAAAGACCTGGACATGAGCGCACCGCGAAATTCCCCGTCCCCCTCCCGATCGTCGTACGAGAACGCGCCAACCCGCTCCGTGTCCGTTGACGGCGTGGACTTCGTCTATCGGCAGCTCGGCCCCGATGACGGCGTGCCGCTGATCCTCCTGATCCACCTGGCCGGAAACCTGGACAACTGGGATCCGCGCGTCGTCGACGGACTCGCCGCACGACGTCGGGTGATCACCTTCGGGAACCGCGGGGTGGGCGGGTCGGGCGGCTCCACGCCGGACACGATCGAAGGGATGGCCCACGACGCGGTGCGGTTCATCCGCGCCCTTGGCTTCGACCAGGTCGATCTGTTCGGTCTGTCGATGGGCGGCTTCATCGCGCAGGTCGTCGCGGAAGAAGAACCGCGCCTCGTCCGCAAGGTCGTCCTCGCGGGCACGGGCCCCGCCGGCGGCCATGGCATCGACAAGGTTCCGGCTCTTGCCATCCAGGCCACGATCAAGGGCGCCCTGACCCGCCAGGACCCGAAGCTCTCCCTCTTCTTCACCGACACCGCAGGCGGCCGAAGGGCAGGACGAGCCTTCCTGCGACGACTGAAGGAGCGCACGGACAACCGCGACAAGGACATCTCACCGCCGTCGCTCCGTGCCCAATTGAAGGCCGTCAAGCGGTGGGGCCGCCAGTCACCGTCAAACCTGTCGGCCGTGCGCCAACCCGTCCTCGTGGCAAACGGTGACAACGACCGGATGGTGCCCAGCCAGAACACACTCGACCTGGCCGCTCGTCTGCCCATGAGCGCACTTGTCCCCCTCTACCCCGATTCCGGCCACGGGGCAATCTTCCAGCACCACGAGGATTTCGTCGCAAGGGCGCTGGGGTTCCTCGACTCCTGAGCTTGAGCGGATGCCGTGGGAGCGGGCCTCGCATTCGCCGTACTGACACCGCCCAGAGACACGATGGGCTGCGCGTGATACGTCCAGCGTGTTGCCGTCACCGTCCGATAGCATGGCATGAATTCCAACTTTCGACGGGATCACGCCATGGCATCCATGCACCGAGTCGTCGTTCTGGCCGTGGACGGTGTGTACCCCTTCGAACTGGGCATTCCCAGCCGGGTCTTCGAGGCGGCGGACGGCCGCTACGAGGTTCTCACCTGCAGCGTCGACGGCCGCCCGGTACGCACCAACTCCGACTTCTCGATCACCGTCGAGCACGGCCCGGAGGCGCTGCGCACCGCCGACACCGTCGTCATCCCGCCCTTCGTCACCACCGCCGTCACGAAGGAAGTACCGCAAGCCGTGGTCCAGGCGATCGCCTCCGTGACCCCAGGCACCCGCCTCGTATCAATCTGCACCGGCGCCTTCGTCCTCGCCGCAGCCGGCCTCCTCGACGGCAGGCCGGCCACCACCCACTGGGTCGTCGCCGACCTCTTCCGCGCATGCTTCCCTCAGGTCGCACTGGACCCCGACGTCCTCTTCATCGACGACGGAGATGTGCTGACCTCGGCCGGTGCCGCCTCCGGGCTCGACGTCTGCCTGCACATCATCCGCAAGGACCACGGCAGTGAAGTCGCCAACCAGGTGGCCCGCATGTGCGTCGTGCCCCCGTGGCGCGACGGAGGACAGGCGCAGTACATCCAGCACCCGGTGCCCGAGGCCACGGCCAGCGGAACGGCCACCGCCCGCCAGTGGGCCCTGGAGAACCTCCACGAGCCCATGACGCTCACGGACCTCGCCGAGCACTCCCACATGAGCCTGCGCACCTTCGCCCGCCGCTTCACCGAAGAGGTGGGCATGAGCCCGGGACGCTGGCTGATCCAGCAGCGCGTCGACCGGGCACGACACCTCTTGGAAACCACCGACCTGCCGGTGGACGAGATCGCCGGCCAAGTCGGCTTCGCCGGCGGCACATCGCTACGTGAACACCTGCATGCCGCCATCGGCGTCTCACCGCTCACCTACCGGCGCACCTTCCGCGGCGCCCTGTCCCCCACACACTGAGCGCCACCGCACCTACCGCTCCGCGAACGCGGTGATGAACCGGCGCACCGCCACGGCCGGGGGAACGGCCTTCGCCACACACCACGCGCCCGCCCATGCCACAGGACGCCCGTCAGCCCTGCCGGGACACCGCTCGACCTCACACCAGCCCGACCGGCGGACACTTCTCGTCGATGCCCTGGGCCCGCCGTAGGCACGACGCGCCCCGGAGCCGAGGGTCTACTTGCCATCCATCGACCGGCCCCTTAGTATTACGATCGTAATTTCATTGGGTTCGGGACCTACGCCGACCACACCGGCCGCCGACGGCATCCGTGACGCAAGGCAGGCCACCCCCGAAGCCCTGCCGACCGAGGTGAACGTCGGGCACCGCATCCAGCGCGCCTCACGCGCCCTCACCGCCGAGGAAAACAGCACCCCGTCCGCTTGCGGGCAAGATACGGAGAGAACGATGAGGGCATTCCTGGTCGAGCGCTACGGCAACAAGGCCGGCCTGCGGGCCGGCGAGGCGCCGGACCCCCAGGTGGGCGCGGACGACGTCCTGATCCAGATCTACGCAGCGAGCGTCAACCCGCTCGATCTCAAGACCCTGGACGGGGAATTCAAGGCGATCCTGCCGTACCGGGTTCCTTTCGTCCTGGGCAACGACCTGGCTGGGGTGGTGGTCGAGGTGGGCGCGGCCGTCACGCGGTTCGCGGTGGGCGACGAGGTATACGCGCGGCCCGACAAGGACCGCATCGGCACGTTCGCCGAACTCATCGCGGTGCACCAGGACGACGTGGCGACCAAGCCGGCCATGCTGACCATGGAGGAGGCCGCGTCCCTCCCCCTGGTCGCCCTGACCGCGTGGCAGGTGCTGGTCGAACGAGCGCACATTCAGCCGGGCCAGAAGGTGCTCATCCATGGGGGCTCCGGCGGCCTGGGCACCATCGCCATCCAGCTGGCGAAGCAGTTGGGGGCGCATGTGGCCACCACCGCGAGCACGGCCAACGTCGAGCTGGTGAAGCGTCTGGGCGCGGACATCGTCGTCGACTACAAGAAGCAGGCGTTCGAGACGGTGCTGCACGATTACGACGTCGTCCTGGACTCGATCGGCGGCGAGACGCTCAAGAAGTCCCTGGACGTGCTCAAGCCCGGCGGAAATCTCATCAGTGTCGCGGGCCCTCCCGACGCCGCTGTCGCCCGTGAGCTTGGGGCGAATCCGGTCATCCGACTGGTGATGTCCGCGCTGAGTTTCCGGATCCGACGCCGCGCCCGACGCCGTCAGGTGACGTACTCGTTCCTGTTCATGAAGGCCAGCGGGGACCAGTTGCGCGAGCTCACCCGCCTGATCGACGCCGGCAAGATCCACCCCGTCGTCGACACGGTCTTCCCGTTCGAGTCGACCCGAGAGGCGCTGGAGTACGCCGAGAACGGGCGCGCGAAGGCCGGCAAGGTCGTCGTCAAGATTGCGTGAGGGAACAGTTCTCTCCGGGCGGCCAAGTTCCTCCACGGCCTGATCAACATCACCGCGATGGATCTCGGGTCTGAAGTCCCTGCCTGATGTGCGACGTTGGCGAGGCTGTGGGCTAACTCTCCCTCGTGCGGGACGAGTTGGCGGGCCGACCGCAGCTCACCGGGGAAGCAGCCGCCCAGGAATCCACACCGGCCCATCGTTGCCGATGCTCGGTGCCCCACGTCCGCGCCGGCCGTCGGCCCGTCCCGTCGTCACGCCTCCGCACGGTGCGCCGCACCGTTACCACGGCCGGGTCTTCGACAAGCGATCCCCAAGCCAACAAGGCGGCCGGCTGACGCCCGCCCCAACAGACCACACCTCTCAGGCACACCGGCACAAAGGAGAGCCACGTCATGTGTACCTATCTGGCAGACAAGGCCGAGGACCTGTCCGTGGAAGGCGCTTCCACAACGTTCACCTACCGGCGGATGGGGCCACGGGGCGGCGTCCCCCTGGTCCTGGTGAACCGCTTCCGCGGGACCATCGACTGGTGGGACCCGGAGTTCCTGGACCTCCTGGCCGCCGACCACGACGTGATCCTCTTCGACAACATCGGGATCGGCTACACGACCGGCGAACCGCGCGACTCCATCGAAGGATTCGCCGACGGCGCCATCGAATTCATCGAGGCCCTCGGCCTGGCGCAGGCCGACCTGCTCGGATGGTCCATGGGCGGTTTCGTGGCCCAGCACGTGGCGCTGCGGCGGCCCGACCTCGTCCGCAAGCTGGTCGTGGCGGGCAGCGGTCCGGGCCCGGTGCCCGAGCTGCCGCCGTTGTCCGAGAAGGTGCAGGGCATCATGGCCAAGCCCGACGCCGACGTGGACGACATGCTCTACCTGTTCTACCCCGAGACCGACGCGGCCCGCGCCGCCGGGGTCGAGCACCTCACCAAGGTCTCGACACGACTGGCCGCCGGGGGCCCTGCGGTGTCCGAGACAGCGGCGATGCGCCAACGCGAGGCGATCGTCAAGTTCATGGCGGTTCCGTTCGAGCAGGTACGGGCGAACCTGGAGACCATCAAGCAGCCCGTCCTGTACGCCAACGGCGTCCACGACGTGATGGTCCCCGCCCTGGCCTCCTACGTCGCCGTCCAGCATCTCGACTCGGCCACCCTGGTCCTTTACAGCGACGCCGGCCACGCCTTCCTGTTCCAGCACGTCAAGGCCTTCACGACCGAAGTGGCCAACTTCCTCGCCGCCTGACCACGCCGACCGAAACGCCGGCGCCCCACTCGGGCGGCAGACCCCTGACACCGGATCAGGCGGCACCTCGTGACCATGCGAGGTGCCGCCTGATCCGAGTGGCGATCGTCACCGCCGGGCGTCCCCGGGCCGGGAGCCGATGCTGCCCCGGGGCGCCTCATGACCGGTACAGGCGGCGTGAACCTCAGCGGACGCCGGACCTCCGAGGGCCGGGTATGTGGCTCCTGTGACGACCCTCGCGCCAACCTGCTCCCTCGACCCTCAGCCGACCATCCCGTCCAGGAACGCCGGTGCACATCCAGGACGGAAGCGTGTAGGTACGCACGCGCGACATCACGGAGTGAACGGTGACGGAGACATCGAACAACGCATCGGTCGGCGTCACCGCCGAGCGATCCGATGCCGCGCGCAATCGCTCCCGGCTACTGGAAGCGGCCGCACAACTGATCGACGAACAGGGAGCCGAGAATGTGACGATGCGGGAGGTCGCCGAAGCGGCCCGCGTGGGAAAGGGCACGCTCTTTCGCCGGTTCGGCGACCGCAACGGCCTCCTGCTCGCTCTCCTCGACGAAGCCGAGGCGGAGTTCCAGGAGGCGCATACCGCAGGTCCTCCTCCCCTGGGGCCAGGAGCACCTGCGGGAGATCGTCTGGCGACGTCCGGCTGCGCCCTGCTCGAGCGCGTCGCCGCCGACGCGGACCCGGGCGCCGCGCTGGGACGCCAGGTGCCCTACGCACGCCGCAACGCCTCGGACACCGGCCGAGCCTTGCACTGTCACGTCTCAACTCTCCTGCGCGAAACGGGGGTTGACGCAGACCACGACATGCTCGCCCACGCCCTTCTCGCCTTCACGAGCTTCGAAGCGGCGGACCACCTGCGCAAGGAGCGGGGGGTGGACACCGCACGCCTGCAGGCCACCTGGGTGGACCTGGTACGGCGGCTGGCCCAACCCAAGGGACCATGACGGAGATCATCCCGATGTAAGAATCCGGGCATCGGCGAGCTGCCCGGGCAGTCGCGGAATACCGCCGGTCACCCCAGAGGGGCGGGCTTTGGGGCACCACACACCTCTTCGCTCACAGCGCCGGTACCGGGAAGAGCAGGGACGCCTTGGCGCCCGTTTCCCGTGCCGGCGCCGGGCTCATGGCCCGCACCGTGGTCCGGGTCCGGCCACCGGCGAAGACGAACACCCGCAGCACCAGGAAACGCCCGACACCGGCGAGCCCGGCGGCGGTGAGGTAGACGACCTGCTCGTAGAGCACTCCGGCCGACGGCTGCACGAGGTGCAGGACGAGCACCGCGGTGGAGGTCACCACGTAGGCGGCCGTGGCAGACCCCGCGGACTGCCAGTGCTGGCGCCATCCGGCATGCCCTGCCCCGAAGGTGAAGCGTGCGTGGAGTTCCGTACTGAGGAGAGTCGAGGCGACGGTGATCAGAGCATTCGCCACAGTCCAGGGCATCAGTCCGGCGAGCCCGGCCACGGCAGTGCTGGACGCGACCCCGACACCGCCGCCGAACAGGACGAAGCGGGTGAAGGAGGCGAGTGGGCCGGGGGTGCCCGGGTTCCGTCGCTCCGCGACCGTAGCGCTGTCCGTCCGTTCCGCACCCCGCGCCTCGTCCACTGCCGCCGGCATTGTCTTCGGCAAGACCAGCGACTTCATGGGAAGTCCCTTTCGAGAGAGTTGCTGGGCCTCTTTGGCCGGCGGGTTCGCAGGAGGCTGCGCCCACGCGCTCATCGAGTTTTTGCATTATGACCGTACGACAATAAGCAGGGAGCCGCCCCGTGGGCAAGGTCCTGGCCAGGTTTGGGATTATGACCGTACTCACATGAGTGGCGGGGAGCGGATTCACCTACCGGAAGGGATGCCACCCGGGTCGGTGGCCTCGCAGCAGCGGAGCGGTCGTCATGCCCTCTCCATCGATGCCTCTCCACGCGCAACCTGCGGCGGCCCGGGAACAGGGCTGCCGCCAGGCCGGGGAGACGCCGCTACCAACCGCTGCACGCAGCCCGCGTCATGCCCTCACCCAACTCTCTGCACCCGTCTGGCCGCCGCGGCATGAGCAGGCGGACACCTTCCCATCTCACGGCCCTGCCACGAACGGTCTCCTCATCCGGACGTCACGCCGCATGAGGGGCGGACGAGGCATGACTTGGCCGGGTCAGCTGACCCAACGCGAATCGGACGCCAGGTGGCGCCGGTCCTGACGGCGCTCTGGTGCGCCGGGCCCCCGACGCCCGAGCCTCCGAACGCACGGGTCCGGGCACCGGGAAGGTCGGTGTCAGATGGCGGCTTCAGAGGCGGCATCAGAGGCAAAACCGCAAATGCCCTGTTCTGGCGTCGCCGTGCCAGGCCTCCGTACGGGCCTCCTACCTGCTCCCGGGCAGCACCTCGGACTCGTTCACGGCAACCCGGTCCGCCGCCGCTTCGGCGGCATGGTGCTGTGCCACCTGGATGTGCCGCAGGCCGAACCAGGCGACCAGCGCTATCAGCGCGAAGGCCGCCCCGGCGAGGACGAAGCTGAGGGTGAACCGCGATTCGGCGGGCAGTGCCGGGGAGCCGGCGGGAAGGTGCCCGACGCTCTTGGAGGCCAGCACGGTGGTGATCACCGCGCTGCCGATGGCGCTGCCAGTGGAGCGGGAGATGGAGTTGATGCCGTTGGCGATGCCGCTCTCGCGCTGCGGCACGGCGGCCACGATGATCGCCGGCATGGCCGCGTAACCGAGACTGATGGCAGCGCCCACGAACGCGCCTGCCGCGATGACCGAGGGAGTGCGGCTGTGGTCCAGGGCGAGCCAGGCGAAGCCCGCCGTGCCGCTCGCCGAGGCCAGCACCAGGACCACCCGCGGACCGTGCCGGCGGACCAGTTGACCGCCGACCGGCGCGGCGAGCAGCGACACCACGGTGCTGGGGAGCAGGTACTCCACCGATGCGCGCAGCACACTCGCGTCGAAGCCGTATCCCGCGGCCCTCGACGGCATCTGGACCAGGTACGACACGCCGATGATGAGCACGAACGTGCCGTATCCGACCAGGAGCCCGGCGAGATTGGCGAAGAGCACCGGCCGGTGGGCGAACATCCGCATGTCGACCAGCGGTTGCGGCACCTGCCGCTCGACCAGCACCCATACGGCGCCCATGGCGGCGGCACCGGCGAAGCAGCCGATCGTACTCAGCGCGGACCAGCCCCACTCGTGTCCCTGGGTGATGGGCAGCAGAAACAGCACGAGAGTCGCGGCGAGGGTGAGGGTGCCGAGGATGTCGGTTCGGCCACCGGTGGTGCGGCGGCCGGCCGGCACCAGGGTCAGGACGGCGATGAGGACGATGACGGCGAGCCCGGTGGCCAGCCAGAACACGTTGCGATAGTCGGGGTGGGAACCGGCTGTGAGCAGACCGGCGGCGCTACCAGGGCGATGCCACTGCCGAAGGCGAACGCTCCACTGGCCGTCGCCAGCGCCGCCGGCAGCTTCTGCGGGCGGATCTCTTCGCGCAGGATGGAAAGAGAGAGGGGAAAGATCGCGGTGGCGGCACCTTGCAGCACCCGGCCGGTGATCAGCCACAGCAGGGAGTGCGTGGTGGCTGCCAGTACGGTGCCGGCGATCAGCACCAGCAGTACCCCGACGAGGGTGGGCTTTTTGCCGTGCTGGTCGCCGAAGCGGCCGAGCAGGGGTGTGAAGACGGCGGCGGACAGCAGGGTGGCGGTGGTGACCCAACTGGCGTTGGCGGCGGTGGTGTGCAGGCTGCTCTGGATCAGGCTGAGGATCGGCACCACCAGTGTCAGCATCATCGACACGATCATGGCGGCGAGGCTCAGCGCCAAGACGACGGCCTTCTCACTCCTGTGCCGCCCGGCGGGCGCGGCGTCGTGGACGGGGACACTGCCGATGCCGGTGCTCATGCGTTCGAAGTCCTTCGGATTGCGCCAGGGACGGCGGGTACGACGGTCACCAGGAAGGCTGCGGCATCGTACGGAACGCGCGGCTCGCCGCATCCGGCCGGGGCGCATTGATGCGTACGTGCGGTGGTATGACCGTCAGCCGAGGTCGCGGTCGGGGCGCCGCCCGGTGCGAGCCGTGAGCATGCCCGTCGCGGTTCAGGGCGAGGGGAAGGGAAAGAGCATGCAGCTGCTGGTGGCGTGGGCGAGCAGGCGGTCCGCCTCGTCGACCAACTCGGCCTGGGCGAGAGCGGTTTGGCGTCCCCTGCTGACGACCGTGCCGATGGCACGGACCTTGCCGGTGTCCACGGTGATCCGCCGGAGGAACTTCACGGTCAGATCAAGCGAGGTGTACGCCATGCCCTGCGGCAGGGTCGACTGGACTGCCCCACCGGCCGCCGAGTCGAGCAGGGTGGCGTAGACCCCTCCGTGCACACTGCCGATGGAGTTGTAGTGCTCCTCGCCCGGCACCAGCGAGAAGACCACGCGGCCCTCCTCCACTTCCTCGAGGGCGAAGTCCAGAGCGGCCACGATGGGCGGTGGGGGCAGGCGTCGCTCGAGCAGGTCACGCAGCACCTCCACGCCCGAGGTGCGGCCGGCGGTTGCTCCCACAATCGCGGGATCCTGCCACTCATACGTACGCGTCCGTCCCACGACCCTGCCTCTCTCCGTCTGAGTTCGAGAAATGAACCTAGCCACGCGTCATCTGACTGTCAATGATGAAGCCAGGACCTGCGATGGCGGGATGAAGGCTTGAGGTGAGCACGGACAGCTGTCCGTGCTCAGCGCACGCTCGACGTGGTGGGGGAGACAGGGACGCTGCTGATCCTGCGCGAGATCAGCAACGACTCCGCCGAACCACATCGGCCGAGCGCCGCCTCCCTCGGTCCGGCAGCGGCACCCGATCCGCTGTCGCCCACCCGCCCGCTCGAATCGTCAGCGGGAGGCAACCGAGGCCGTCGATGATCAAGAGTTTCGGTCCGGCGAGGAACCGCATCCGGGCCTTCCAGCAGCCGCGGCGGCACAGGAGGTGATACCCGGTGGCGTCGGCCGAGTCCCAGCCGGAGAGACCCTGCCGACGTCGGGCCGGCCCCCGAGAGCCGCAGCCTGGGGCCAAGGATGTGGTGCGTCAGACGCGCTGCCCGGCGTCCAGCAGGGCGAGGGCGTTGTTGATCCCCTGATCGAGGAGTTCGTTGGAGAGTTGGCTGTCGGTCAAGGCGCGGGAAAGCTGCAGCGTCCCGGCCATCAGGCCGAGGAGGCTGAGCGCCTTCACACGTGCCGAGGACGGGGCCTCGGGTGCCATGCGGGCGGCAATGCCGTCGATGAGGACCAGCACACCGTCGGTGTACGCCTGCCTGGTCGTGTCGGCGCAGCGCCCGATCTCGTCGAGCAGAGCGGCGTTGGGGCAGCCGTCGCCAGGGGTGTCGCGGTGCTGGGGCGACAGGTACCCCCGCACAATCTGCTCGAGTCCGGCACGGCCGGGCGCAGCCCGCGCGACGACAGCCTCGGCCTGCACCTTCAACTGGTCGGCGATTGCCGTGGTGACGAGGTCGTCCTTGGATTCGAAGTGAGCGTAGAAGGCCCCATTGGTCAGCCCCGCGTCCTTCATGAGCGTCGAGACCCCGGAGCCGTCGATCCCGTCTCGCTTGAACCGGCGGCCCGCCGTCTCGATGATCCGCCGCCTCGTCTCCGACTTGTGCTCTTTTCCGTACCGCACCACAGCACACGCTCCATCGCCGACCGGAAGGACCGGTTGCCCTTCACCGACTTCACCAGTCTATGGTATTGCGAACGTACTCCAAAGAGTGGGCAGCGGCGGCGGTCGGCCACCCTCGAAGACGGGCCCCCCACTTGCCCCCGGCAGCCACCTCGACATACGATTACGATCGTAATACTATTGGCGGTCGATGGCGTCCTGTCCGGCCCCGCCCATGACGACTGGTCATCGGACTCAGAAGCAGCTCGGCGAAGGATCCCCACCCAGCCGACCACGCCCATACGGCGACCGCCCCATCCGTGGCCGTCCGCCACCCATAACCCGAGGAATCACCCATGCTGAACGCCCTGTGGAACCCGACCGCCGTCGGAGAGATCGCCCTGCCGCACCGGCTGGCCATGGCTCCCCTGACCCGCAGCCGGGCGACCCCGGACGGCGTGCCGACCGAGCTGAACGCCGAGTACTACGCCCAGCGCGCCTCGCACGCCCTCATCATCACCGAGGGCACCCAGCCCAACGCCGACGGACAGGGCTACCCGGTGACCCCGGGCATCTACACCGACGAACACATCGCCGGCTGGCGCAAGGTCACCGACGCCGTGCACAAGGCCGACGGACGCATCGTCATCCAACTCATGCACGCCGGCCGCATCGCCCACCCCGGCAACACCCCCCACGGGCGACAGCCCGTCGCTCCCTCGGCGATCAAGCCGGCCGGCCTCACGTTCACCGCGTCCGGACCGCAGGAGATGCCGGAGCCGCGCGAGCTGTCCACCGAGGAGGTCGCCGCGACGGTCGACGACTTCCGTCGCGCCGCCGCGGCCGCCATCGCGGCCGGCGCCGACGGCGTCGAGATCCACGGCGCCAACGGCTACCTGATCAACCAGTTCCTCTTCCCCAGCGCCAACCAGCGCACCGACCAGTACGGCGGCTCCCTCGACAACCGCATCCGCTTCGCCGTCGAGGTCGCCACCGCCGTGGCCGACGAGATCGGCGCCGGCCGCACCGGCATCCGCATCTCCCCCGGCAACCCCTTCCAGCTCAACGACCTCACCGAGAGCGACCCCCACGAGCTCTACCCGCACCTCCTGAACGCCCTCACCCCCCTCGGCCTCGCCTACCTGCACATCGGCCACGGCGGCGACGAAGAACTCCTGCACACCCTGCGCAAGCTGTGGCCGAACACGCTGCTCCTCAACCGGGCCGGCACGGACATCCCCACCCGCGCCAAGGACATCGAGGACGGCCTGGCCGACGTCATCACCGTGGGCTCGATGGCCCTCGCCAACCCCGACCTGGTCGAGCGCGTACGCGCCAACGCCCCCCTCAACACCCCCGATCCCAACACCTTCTACGGCGGCGGCGCAGCCGGCTACACCGACTACCCCGTCCACGCCGCCTGAGCAGAGCAACCGGCGCCCGAGGGAAACGTCTCCCCCGGGCGCCCAGGCATGGCTGCGACACACCCCGGCCTCACAATCGACGAGGTGCCAAGGGGCAGCGGGCCGCCGCCGAGTGGAGTATCGATGCACTCCCTGTTGTCCGGCTGCCCCCACGGACCGAGGGCCCCGCCTGCGGAGTCACGCCCGAGGGGCGGGCACCGGGAAGAGCATGCAGCTGCTGGTGGCATGGGCGAGCAGTCGGTCCGTCGCGTCGACCAACTGGGCCTGGGCGAGGGCGGTTTGGCGGCCCTTGCTGACGACCGTGCCAATGGCGCGCACCCGTCCCGTGTCCACGGTGATCGGTCGCAGGAACTTCACGGTCAGGTCGAGCGAGGTGTACGCCATGCCCTGCGGGAGGGTGGACTGGACGGCGCAGCCCGCCGCCGAGTCGAGCAGGGTGGCGAAAACGCCGCCGTGGACGCTGCCGATCGGGTTGTAGTGCTCCTCGCCCGGCATCAGCGAGAAGACCGCCCTGCCGGGCTCCACCTCGTCCAGGTCGAAGTCGACGGTGGAGCTGATCGGCGCCCTCGGCAGCCGCCCCGCCTGCACCTCACGCAGGAAGTCGATGCCGGCCATGCGCCCGGCGGCCTCCGCCGAGATCGCGGGATCGTCCCAGTGATACGTACGCGTTCGCCCCACGGTCCAGCGCCCTTCCCTCTGCCTGTCGGCTGACTTTTTCAAGTGAAGCTAGACGTCGGTTCACCTGACTGTCAATGACGAAGGCAGGTCCCTTAGGATGGCGGGATGGAGTGGCTTGAGGCGAGCACGGAGAACTGCCCCGTCCAGCGCACGCTCGACGTGATCGGGGAGAAATGGACGCTGCTGATCCTGCGTGACGCCGTCAACGGCGTCCGCCGCTTCGACGACTTCCACCGCCACATCGGCCTGTCGGAGGCCGTCCTCAGCGACCGTCTCCGCAAGCTGACCTCGGCCGGCATCCTCAAGACCGTCCCCTACCGGGAGCCCGGCAGCCGCTCCCGTAACGAATACCGTCTGACCCGCAAGGGCTGGGACCTGTGGCCCGTCCTGATGGCGCTGAGCCAGTGGGGCGAGGCATACACCCTCGGTTCCGAGGGTCCGCTACTGGACGTCCGCCACACCGAGTGCGACGCCCCGGTCCGCGTCGTCGTCGAGTGCTCGGCGGAGCACTCGCCCCTCACTCCCCGTGAAGTCACCGCCCGGCTGGGAACAGGCGCCCGCCTCCGCTCGTGAGCCATCGACCTCAGGGTCGCGGGCCGGACAGCCGCGACATCAGCTGAGTGCCGTGCACTCCGCCGCCGTTGCCCCTCAGCGCACGATCGACTTCGGCGTGCCGCCGAACCCAACCCGATGGGCGCTCCGGCCGCAGGGTTCAGCGCCTTCGCCGTCGCCGGCACACTGGCCGCACCGATGAGCAGTGCCACGGTGAGCGTCACGCCACCGACGTCCCCTTGAACGCAGCGACGATCTCGTCGGCGGTCACGATGGCATGGGACACGGGAACGTGAGGACAGGAGCACAGCCCCAGGCGGGATACCGAAACCGCCCAACCTGACCTCCCTGGTTCTGTCGGTCCAGGCGGAGGGCGCTATCCCAAGGCAGGCTCTGCGGGGTCGGGTGCCTTGGCATGGCACGTCTTACATGCCCCAGGCGTTCGGTCGCCTCAGGCGCGAAGCGGCCGACGGGCTCAGGCCAGATCGCGTTTCATGATCTTGCCGGTGGGGGTCAGGGGCAGTTCGGCGACGAACTGGACGACGCGCGGGTACTTGTACGCGGCAAGCCGCTCCTTGGCCCAGGCGGCGAGTTCCTCCTCGGTCGCGCCGCTGCCGGCCTTCTTCACCACGACGGCCTTGACCTCCTGACCGTGGGATTCGTGCGGTACGCCGATGACGGCGACCAGTGAGACGGCGGGGTGCTCCATGAGCACTTCCTCGATCTCGCGCGGGTAGACGTTGAAGCCGCCGCGGATGATCATGTCTTTGGACCGGTCGACGATGTAGTAGAAGCCGTCCTCGTCCTTGCGGGCGAGGTCGCCGGAGCGGAACCAGCCCTCCCTGATCGCCTCGGCCGTCGCCTCGGGCCGTTTGTAGTAGCCCTTCATGACGTTGTGTCCCTTGATCGCGATCTCCCCGATCTCGTCGGGGCCACCCTCGATCTCGGACCAGTCGTCGCGGATCAGCTTCATCTCCACGCCCGGGATCGGCACGCCGATCGACCCGACTCGGGGCTCCTCTCCGAACCGGGAGAAGGAGGCCGTCGGAGAGGTCTCGGACAGCCCGTATCCCTCGAGGATCGTGACGCCGAAGCGGTCCTTGAACTGCTTGTGGATCTCGCCGGGCAGCGCCGAGCCACCAGCCACCGCCACGCGAAGATTCGCGGCCAGGCGGGCGACGTCGACCGTGGCGTCGAGAGCGGCGAGAAGACCCCAGTACATCGTCGGGACGCCGGCGAAGAACGTCACGTCGTGGTCGAGCATGAGACGCAGGGTCGCCCGCGCCTCGAACCTCGGCTGCATCACGATCGTGCCGCCGAAGGCGAGCGCGCCGTTCTGGATCACGGTCTGGCCGAAGGCATGGAACAGCGGCAACGCGCACAGGTACGTGTCGGGGCGCTCGGGGTCGGCGGCGAACAGGTCGACGCCGGCGAGCGCGTTGTCGTACACGTTGCGGTGACGCAGCTCCGCGCCCTTGGGCCGTCCGGTCGTGCCGGAGGTGTAGAGGACCACCGCGGTGTCGTCCTCGTCGCGCTCGACCGTCCGGAACGTCACCGGCTGCCCGGCGATTCCCGCTGCGTACGACTCCGGCGTACCGTCCCCGGCCCACGGCGCGCCAGCGCCCTCGATCAGGAAGAACTCGGTACAGCTCTCGGTGGCCCGGAATCCCTCCCACGCGGTCTGCCCGATCGGCAGCTCCGATGTGCCTTCGAACGCGAAGTACGCCTTCGCGTCGGAGTCGGTGAGGTGGTAGGCGACCTCGCCGGCCTTCAACAGCACGTTCAGCGGCACGACCGCCGCCCCGGCCTTGAGGATGCCGAAGTAGACGCTGGTGAAGTGGGGCAGGTTGGGGCAGGACAGTGCGACCTTGTCCCCCGGCCGGATACCGCGCGAGACGAGCAGGTTCGCGACCCGGTTGGCCGCGGCGTCGAGAGCTCTGTACGTGATGCGGTCGTCACCGAAGACGATCGCGGTGCGCTCCGGGTACCGGGACACGGAATCCGTCAGTATACGTGGCACGTTGCGGCTCGGGCTGTGCATCGTCGTTCTCCTGGTTCTCGGGGTGGGACGAAGGCGTGGCAGGTCACGTGTGGACGAACTCCGGAGGCGGCACGAAGCCGTCGACTTCCCGGCCCGGCAGTGCGGCGAACTCGATGGTGATGACATCGCCGCCGTCGTGGTCGGCCGTCCGGACCGTCGTCTGCCGGACCGGGACGAGATCGCGGGCGTCGCGGACCTGCGCGCCACCGCAGGCCGTGTCGGCGTCCGTCCCCCGTCCCGGTCCGGCAGGCGCGCGGGTCTTGCGACTGCCGCGCCCGGACCGCTCGGTCAGATCTTGGTCTTCTCGCGGACCCAGGCGCCGATCTGTGCGATGGCGGCGTCGGTCTCCGGAACCCGGCCGGCTCCGTAGACGTACGAGTGCTGGCCTCCGGGGACCACCACGGTCGTCGTGTCGATTCCGGCGTCCTTGACGCGGGCGGCGAACTCCTCGTCCTCGCCGGCCAGGACCTCGTACGTTCCCCAGGAGACGAGGGTCGGGGGCAGACCACTCAGATCCGCCCGGTTCAGATTGATCCTGGTGTCCGTGAACTCGATGCCCGTACCCCCGATCCAGGCATCCCGGAAGAA
This sequence comes from Streptomyces sp. DSM 40750, assembly GCF_024612035.1. Taxonomy (GTDB): domain Bacteria; phylum Actinomycetota; class Actinomycetes; order Streptomycetales; family Streptomycetaceae; genus Streptomyces. The sequence goes on along the minus strand of NZ_CP102513.1, from coordinate 10,636,027 downwards.
CTCCAGCAGATCCTTGCTGAGTATCTTGTCCGTCTCGGCCTTGGTCACCATGGTCTCGTTGGCGATCTCGAGGTCGCACCAGGGGGAGATCGACACGATGGCGCCGGGCAGCGGCTGCTTCTTGTCACGGAGGCGAAGCGCCAGGGCGACGGCGATGAACCCGCCGATCGAGTGGCCGATCGTGATGATGTTTCCCGGCTCGTACCCTTCGGACAGCAGCCAGTTGAAGGCCGCCTCCGCGTCGTCGACCTGGGCCGGGTACTTGTGTTCCGGTGCGCGCCGGAAGTCCAGGACCAGTACGGGGGCCCCGGCGGCCTTGGCGATGTGGCCGGCGAGCTTCCGGTCGACGTGTGCTGACGCCAGAACGGAGCCGCCGGCGTGAGTGTGCAGGAGGACGTGGTCGGTGTTGGCGTCGACCGGTTCGCACCAGATTCCCAGCACGCCACCCGCGTCCACCTCCCGGTAGGTGACGCCTTCCGGCTCCCGGGCCGCGAGATGGACCTGCTCCGCCTGGATGCGCGCCGCATCCAACTCGGACTCGGGAATCACGAGTCCGGCCATAAAGTCCGCGAACTCGATCGCTTCCGGGCTCAGTTCTACAGCAGCGTGATCAGACACGGGGCACCTCCATGGGGCCATTTGGACATACCGGACGGCGCGGACGGGCTTGCCGCGCACCTGACCGCCGCCATCGCGGTACTGGTACTGGGCGGCCGAGCGTTGGTCTTCCCCACGGGCCGGAGGACGTATCGGTCGTGTGTGGCAGCGGCCGTGCCGTTGTCACAGAGGGACTGCCGCAGCGGGGGTCGGAGCCGGCGGTCAGCCGCGGTAGCGGTCGGCCGGGACTCGCTGCGACAGGTTCGGGACGAGCGTCTGGCGCGCCTTCTCGAACGACTCCCAGTCACTGATGTCCGGCAGTGACGGGATGGTGACCGGCTCCCCGGCGTCGAGGCCGGCGAGCGCCGCGTCGACGGTGTCGTCCGCGCTCATGATCCACTCGTCGGGGAACGCCGCGAGGTCGAGGCCGGAGCCGTCCCAGAACTCCGTGCGGACCGCGCCCGGGAGTACGGCCTGCACTGTGACGGGGCTCTCGGCGAGTTCCTGCTGCAGGGCCTGGGTGAACGTCAGGACGTAGCTCTTGGTGCCGCTGTAGACGGCGCTGACGGGCAGGATGTTGAGAGCCAGGGCAGAGGAGATGTTCACCACGGTGCCGTGCCCGCGGGCCGTCAGGCCCGGCAGGACCGCGGTGGTCAGCCTGGTCAGCGAGGTCACGTTGAGGTTGATCAGTGCCTCGGAGGCCGCGGCGTCGGAGGCCGCCAGCGGGGTGAACAACGACCCTCCGGCGTTGTTGATCAGGACCGCGATGCTCTCGTCGGTCCGTAGGCGCTCCTCGACCACGGAGATCTGCGCCGCGTCGGTGAGGTCGGCGGTGACGACGTCCACCGCGCGGCCCGTGCGGCTGCGGATGTCCGCCGCCAGCGTCTCCAGCCGCGCGGTGTTCCGGGCCACCAGGATCAGGTCGTGGCCCCGGTCGGCAAGCCGCTGCGCGTAGGCGGCACCCAGGCCTGCGGACGCGCCGGTGACGACAGCGGTCTTGTTCTGCGTGGTCATGGGGTGGATCTCATTTCTGGGCTGACGGGGTGAGTGGGGGCCGGAGCGTCGACCCCGCTTTAGATTACGATAGCTATCTAAAGGGTTCTGGTCAACGGTCCCGCAATGCCGTCAATCACCGCCCACGGCCGGAGACCGCTCGACGTGCACGCGGGGCTACAGGGTCGGCGGCCGATCAGGTTCGAATGGAGAGTCATCGGGCCGCCTGGTCGCCATGGACGGTTTCGCGCACTGCCCTCACGGCGAGCACGCGGGCACGGCGAACGACACCCCGGAACGGATGCCCCGCACGGCCGGAAGCCGCTTCCGCTTCGGATGCGGGCCCGCGAGCTCCTCGCCTTGCGGCGGCGAGAAGGAGCCGCACGGGAAGAGGACGCCGCGGCCGGCCGCCCGGCACTTCGCGTACGATAGATGCACTTAACTATCTAACGTGGGCGGGTGACTGATGAGTCGGGTTTCGCAAGCACAGGCGCTCGAGAACCGCAGGCGCGCGGTCGCCGCGGCCTCCCAGCTCTTCCGGGAGCGCGGTGTGAACGGCATCAGCGTCGCCGATCTGATGAAGTCCATCGGGCTGACCACGGGCGGCTTCTACAAGCAGTTCCCCTCCAAGGAGGCCCTGATCGCCGAGGCGGCTCAGGCCGCCTTCGGGGACCTCGACCTGCTCCTGGCGTCGTTCGACACGGCCCACAGCGATCACGAGACCGCGCGCGGCGCCCTCGTCGACTTCTATCTGTCGGCCGAGCACCGTGACCAGCCCGGCACCGGCTGCCCCACCGCCGGATTCGCAGGGGACATGGCCCGCGAGCCCACATCCGGGGAAGTACGCGAAACGTACGCGGCCGGAGTCGAGGAATTCGCCGCGTGGATGTCCACCGACACCAGCGAGGGCCTTCCCCTGGTGGCCACTCTGGTCGGCGCGATCCTGCTTGCCCGGGCCACGGCGGGCACCGAACTGTCGGAAAAGATCCTGGAGTCGACCCACAAAGCCCTGACCGCACCACACGACCTTGCTCCGGAATCCTGAACACGGGCTATGAGGATGTGGCCCAACGCCCTGTATTCAAGGGGTTGTTGGGCCGGTCAAGGGGGCTTGCTTCCATGCTTTGGCAAGGACGTTTCCGTAACCGATCTTGCGGAGCCCCGCCGCTGCCGCCGTCCTGACGTCGGGCCGACGACTGCGCGAGACGGTCGACCGAGCCGTGCTCGCGGCCGCCCACGGCCGGCCACCCGCATCCAGCGACGTCACCACGCTCGACCGAGCAGCAGCCGAGGCCCCTGCCCCACCCCGCACACTCCTACCCCGCACACTGCCATCACGGACGACGCCTGGAGCCCGCTGGCGCCACGAGCATCGCCACCGATCCCGCAGCCGCGCCGGCACTGATCGCCCAGGACGCCGTCGATCTGCTCCTGTCCCCCAAGCTCCGGCGCATACGCGTCTACGCACGGACCGCACACCCCGGCAAACTGCGCCCACCACGAACCCCTGGCGCAAACCGCACTCGGCTCACTCGGCGGACCTCATCCGAAATGCCGGGCCAGGGACGCTCTCGATGTCTTCCGCCTGCACGGCGTGGCCACGTTCGCAGCGGATCTGGGCGTCGACGTGCGCGCCGCATCCGCGGTGTCGCGCCAGTACGGCCGGGCCCTCCGGGTCGGCGCGATAGCGGTCGCCCCACTGCAGGAGCCCCATCACGGCCGGGACCAGATCCACGCCCTTGGACGTGATCACGTACTTCGGCCGGCTCCGTGAGCCCGGTTCCTTGTAGGTCTCGGTGGCCAGGATCCCTTCCTCCACCAGCATCCGCAGCCGCGCCGCGAGGAGGTTGCGAGGACAGCCGAGGACGCGTTCGAAGTCACTGAAGCGGGACGAGCCGTACCAGACCTCGCGCAGGATCAGGATCGTCCACTTCTCCCCCACGACCTCGAGGGTCCGGGCAATCGAGCAGTTCGACATGTCCCGGTCGAGACGGGAGTCCATGCCGGCGTCCTGGAGAGCTTCGGTCCTCGCATCCATGCGGGTGACCCTAACCCCACCTGAGTTTACTTTTATATACTCAGGAAGTAGCGTCATGACCCAGCACATCAACCCGGCCGCACGCGAGAAACGGGCGCGCAGGGGGACCTGCGCGAAGAATCACATCGACCACCCGAACCACCCACGCAGAGAGGCGGCCGACATGAAGGCATTCGTCGTCGAGAAGTACGGCAAGGACGGCGCGCGCGCCGCAGAGGTACCCGAGCCCACGGTCGGAGACCGCGACGTCCTGGTCAGAGTGAGCGCCGCCAGTATCAACCCGCTGGACAAAATGGTCCGCAACGGGGAGTTCAAGCAGCTCCTGAAGTACAAGCTTCCGTTCGTGCTCGGCCACGACGTGGCCGGCGTCGTGACGCGGGTCGGCTCCGCCGTACACGGCATCGAAGTCGGCGACGAGGTCTACGCCCGTCCGCGCGACCTGCGGATCGGAGGCTTCGCGGAGTTCATCGCGATCGACATGGACGATGTCGCGCCCAAGCCGGCCTCCCTCACCCTCCAAGAGGCAGCCGCCGTGCCGCTGGTGGCCCTGGCCGCCTGGCAGGTTCTCGTCGACCGTGCCCACGTGAAGCCGGGTCAGAAGGTGCTCATCCACGCCGGTGCCGGTGGCCTCGGCTCGACAGTCATCCAGCTCGCCAAGCATCTCGGCGCCACAGTGGCGACGACCACGAACACCGACACCGAGAAGTTGGTCAGGAGCCTCGGCGCCGACGTCGTCGTCGACTACACCAAGGAAGACTTCTCGAAGGTGCTGTCCGGCTACGACCTGGTGCTGGACTCCCTGGGCGGAGCGAACCTCGAGAAGTCGCTGACCGTGTTGAAGCCCGGCGGCCTGGCCATCAGTGTCGTCGGCCCGCCGGATGCCGGCTTCGCCAAGCAGCTCGGCGCCCCATCCTTTATGGGCCTGGTCATGAATACGCTCAGCCGCAAGATCCGCAAGCAGGCGAAGGCGCTGAACGTGCGCTACGAGTTCTTCTTCATGCAGGCCAACGGCTCCCAGCTGCGCAAACTCGGCGCCCTCTACGACAGCGGGAAGCTCCGCCCGGTCGTCGACAGCGCCTTCCCGTTCGACCAGACGCTCGAGGCGATGGCGCATGTCGAGCAGGGCCGCACCAAGGCCGGCAAGGTCGTGGTCTCGATGGTGCCCGACAACGACTGAGACGGTGCCGGCCACAGAGCCTCCGTCCAGCACGGTCACCGGAGGGGCGACGACGCCGCCGGCGATCCAAGGGCGGCACGGTCACGGAGAGCCGCCGCCGCAGGCGTCTCGGTGCCATTCCGCAGGCCATATGGCTCGCACAGCACGCCACGCGGCTCTACGCCGACCCGAGCCATGGTTGGTTAGGCCCCCCGCACCCGTTGAGCAGAAGCTGCACCTGAGGGCGGGGCCTGACGGCCGGGCCGCCGCGCCACCGCGATGCCGGTGACCGGTCCGCCGGTCTCCTGCTCGACCAGGCCGGCCGGCATGCGGTACTTGTGTCGGACACCGTTCCGCAGGCAGCCCCACCACTGTCCCTCGATGCCACAAAGGAGTGTGCGATGGGAACGTACGAGGATGTCTTCCGCGCCAGTACCGAGGACCCGGAGAGCTTCTGGCTGAAGGCGGCAGAGGGCATCGACTGGGATGCCACTCCGCAACGGGCCCTGGACTCCTCGGGCGCACCGTTCTACCGCTGGTTTCCCGACGGTCGGCTCAACGTCTGCTTCAACGCGCTCGACCGGCACGTCGAAGCCGGCCGCGGCGAACAGCCCGCGCTCGTCCATGACTCCCCCGTGACCGGCACCCGCCGCACCTACACCTACGCGCAGCTGAGGAACGAGGTGGCGGCCTTCGCCGGAGCGCTCGCACAGCTCGGCGTGGGGCACGGCGACCGCGTGGTGATCTACATGCCGATGGTTCCCGAGGCCGCCGTCGCGATGCTGGCCTGTGCGCGCATCGGCGCGGTCCACTCGGTCGTCTTCGGCGGGTTCGCCCCGCACGAACTCGCCCTCCGCATCGACGACGCGACCCCCAAGGTGGTCGTCTCCGCCTCCTGCGGCATCGAGGGCAAGCGTGTCATCGCATACAAGCCCCTGCTCGACCGGGCCATCGAACTCGCCGTCCACAAGCCGGAGAAGAGCGTGATCCTGCAACGCCCGCAGGAGCCGGCCGCCCTGGGGCCGGACGATCTCGACTGGGCCGACCTGGTCGCCGCCGCGCCACCGGCCGACTGCGTTCCCGTCCCCGCCACCGATCCCCTGTACATCCTCTACACGTCAGGAACGACCGGAAAGCCCAAGGGAGTCGTACGCGACTGCGGCGGCTACGCGGTCGCCCTGCACTGGTCGATGGGCGCCGTGTACGACGTGGGCCCGGGCGAGACGATGTTCACCGGCTCCGACGTCGGCTGGGTCGTCGGGCACTCCTACATCGTCTACGCGCCGCTGCTGGCCGGCGCGACGACGGTCCTGTACGAGGGCAAGCCGGTCGGCACCCCGGACGCGGGCCAGTTCTGGCGCGTCGCCGCCGAGCACCGGGCCAAGACCATGTTCACGGCGCCCACCGCCTTCCGCGCGATCAGGAAGGAGGACCCGAAGGGTGCGCTCACCGCCGGCTACGACCTCTCCCACTTGCGCTATCTCTTCCTCGCCGGTGAGCGCCTCGACCCCGAGACGTATCACTGGGCGAGCGCGCTCCTGGGCGTCCCGGTGATCGACCACTGGTGGCAGACCGAGACCGGCTGGCCCATCGTCGCCAACCCGGTCGGCATCGAAGCCGCTCCCCTCAAGCCCGGCTCCCCCACCCGCCCACTGCCGGGCTGGGACGTCCGCGTCCTCGACCCCTCGGGTGAGCAGGCGCCCGCGGGCGTCGACGGTGCGATCGTCGTGAAGCTCCCCCTGCCGCCCGGCGCACTCCCCACGCTCTGGAACGACGACGACCGCTACGTCGCCTCCTACCTCTCCGCCTACGACGGCTACTACCTCACCGGCGACAGCGGCCACATCGACGAAGACGGCTACGTCTTCGTCATGGGCCGCACCGACGACGTCATCAACGTCGCCGGACACCGGCTGTCCACCGGCAGCATGGAAGAGGCCCTGGCCGCCCACCCCGACGTCGCCGAATGCGCCGTCATCGGCGTCGCCGACGAACTCAAGGGACAGATCCCGCGCGGCTTCGTCGTCCTGAAAGCCGGCAGCAACCGCGAACCGAGCCAGGTCGAGGCCGAACTCGTCCAACTCGTACGCGAACGCATCGGCGCCGTCGCCTCCCTCAAGGACGTCACGGTCGTGGCCGCCCTGCCCAAGACCCGCTCGGGAAAGATCCTGCGCAAGACCATGCGCGGCATCGCCGACGGCCGCGAAGAACCCATCCCGTCCACGGTGGACGACCCCGGCGTCATCGAGGTCCTGCGCCCGGTCCTCCGCCGCGCCGGTCACACCCCGTGAACGGCTGACAGCGCCCTGGCCGACGGTGGGCGAGCGCGTACACCGGACTCCGCGCGGCACGGCCCGTCGGCCAGGGCGACGTGGTGCCGCAACACCTGCTCGGCGAGCTTCCCGAGGTGTGGAAGTACGAGGTCATCGCCTCCGTGGCGCCAGTGGCGTTGCCCGGACACATCGCCGCCGTTCTGGATTTCCTCGAGCGCGGCCTCGGTACTCGAAGCCCGGCGGGCGGCAGGAGATGCCACCCGCCGGGCTCGGCGTTTTCCGGACGGTGCGCGGCTGGTGCGCCGCCGCGTCAGATGGACCGCTCAGGTGTGATCTTGAGCCACCGGCACGGCCGGTCCGGGCGGAACTGCGCATTCGGAACCGGTGGTCGTGTGGAGGGACCGGCGCGCGGTGGTCAGCCGATCTTGGTCATGCTCCACTGCTGAGGAGTACCGCTGTTGGATGTGTACTGGATCACCGAGCTGCCCTCGGTCGTGACGTTCCCGTTGTCCAGGGCTTTGCCGCTGCGGCGGTTGACGAGCTTGTACCGTCCGCCGCCCAGCGAGGAGATGGCCCACTGCTGCGGGGTTCCGCTGTTGGAGGTGTACTGGATGACCGAGCTGCCCTCGGTGGTAACGTTGCCGTTGTCCAGGGCCTTGCCGCTGCGGACGCACACCAGCTTGTAGTAGCCGTGGCCCATGTGGGTGAGCCTCCACTGCTGGGGGGTGCCGCCGTTCTGGGTCCACTGGATGACGGAGCTGCCCTGGGTGGTGACGTTGCCGTTGTCGAGGGCCTTGCCGCTGTTGGCGCTCACCAGCCGGTAGACACCCTCCGGCAGGACCGCCGGCATGCCGCTGACCTCGACGCAGACCACCGAGACGTCGGCGTTGGGCGCGTTGGCCGGCACGGCGACGTTGATGGTGCCGCCGCTGACGGTGTAGGAGAGCGAGGTGGACGGGGCGTTCAGCAGGTGGACGCGGTTGATGGTGTTGTGGACCTCCGGGATCCGCAGGACGCCGTCCGTGGGCCAGGTGAAGACGTGGGCGAACAACTTGCCGTCCTTCTTGGTGACCTTGCCCCAGGACGGTTCGGCGGCGAAGGGGCTGCCGCTGGTGCCGTAGATGCTGTCGCCGTAGGTGCCCATCCAGGAGGCGAAGCCGTTGAGGACGTTCACGGTGCCCGAGGTGATCGTGCCGTCACCCTTGGGGCCGACGTTGAGCAGGTAGTTGCCGTCCCGGGAGACGACCGTGACGAACTCCCTCAGGAGGTCCCGGACGGACCGGTAGGAGCTCTCCCGCGACTGGTTGTAGCCCCAGGCGCCGTTCATCGTGACGCAGGTCTCCCAGGGCCGCTCCAGCGGCGTCGGCGGGACCTTCTCCTCCGGGCACATGAAGTCGCCGAGACCCAGATCGCGCTTGACCCGCTCGTTCACGACGAGTCCGGGCTTGCGGCTGATCAGCCAGTTGTACAGGTCCTGGCCGTCCGACTTGATCCACCAGTCGTTGAGCGTGGGGGTCGACGGGTTGCCGCACCAGTCGCCGTCGAACCACAGCACGGCCGGGTCGTAACGGTCCAGCAGCTCCTGCAACTGCGCCTTCATGTCGGCGATGTAGGCGGTACGGGCGGCCTGCGAGGCCATCGTCGAGAAGGTGGCGCTGCGGTTGATGGTCTGGGAGGAGTGGTTCCAGTCCAGGATCGAGTAGTACAGCCCGAACTTGACGCCCCGGCTCTCGCACTCCGTCTTCAACTGCGCGAGCAGGTCGGGCTGGTAGCCGCTGTAGTCGCGCAGGTTGTACTGCTTGGTGCCCGTGGTGTCGGTGAAGCTCGCCACGTCGGAGTTCCACATCGCGTAGCCCTCGTGGTGCTTGGCGGTGATCACGAGGTACTTCATGCCGGCGTTCTTGGCCATCTCGGCGATGGTCGCGGCGTTGAAGGAGGTCGGGTTGAAGTGCGCGCTGACCTGGTTCTGGTAGTCGGCCTTGGACCAGTTCTCGCTGTGGAACGCCCACTCGCCGTGACCCAGGTAGGAGTAGGACCCGAAGTGGATGAACATCCCGAACCGGGCCTGGTACCACCAGTCCATCTTCGAGGGGACCGTGTACGCCTCGGCGGTGGACGGCCACAGGGCCTGCGGCAGCCCGAAGGCCGCCACTCCTCCGGCGAGTGCGGCGGCCTTCATCAGAGAGCGTCTGCTGAGGGAGGCAGAGGACATGGTGCGGCTCCATGTGTCAGGGGAGGAAGGGCAGGGCGTGAGGAGCGGAACGCCGACATGGCGGCCGTGCTCCGTGTCGCCCACACAAGACATCGGATGGATTTATAGGAGCACGATGGCCACCACGTCTACAGGTGAGACGAGATTCGCCCAAAACACGGAAGCAAATGGGGAGTTCTGGGACATGCTCAAGCATGGAAGATCACTCATCCAGCGGAGCGAATGCTATACATCGGAGCTCTTGAGCCCGCCTCTCAATCAGAGACCCGGCACCCGGGCTCCACGGCGTAGTCGGGCGGCGGAACGGAACCCGTGGAGCGCCCTCGGCGTGGGCCCCGTTCAGACGAGCCCGGAGCACCGCCCGTGGGGCTCGTGGATCCTCGACCGCGAGATGGGCGGTGTCGGGGATCTCCAGGGCGGCGTGAGCGATGCCCGCCACGGGCAGCCCAGGCGTAGCTCTTACGTCACGCACCGCTCTGGCGAGCGGCCTTGCGAAGCGAGTCCCAGAGGGTGTCGATGTGGCCGGGCAGCGTCGTCGGCGCGCCGATTGCGACCCGAATCGCGAAGTGACCGTCGACCGATGTGTGCGTGAGGAACGAATGCCCTTCGGCGTTGACCGCCTCCATTGCCGCCTTGGTGGCGTCGTCGTCGGGGTGGCCGTCCCGGTCGACGAGATACAGGCATACGAGTGCCAGTGACGGCGGGGCGGCCAGGGCGAAGCCCGGCTCGCTCTCGATCCTGCCGGCCAGGGAGTCGGCCATGGCGACGTGGCCGCGGATGCTTTCGCGCAGGCCTTCCAGTCCGGCGCCGTGCACCACCGACCAGATCTTCAACGCACGCATACGACGGCCCAGCGGGACCTGCCAGTCGCGGTAATCGATGACTTCGCCCGAATCCGTCGCAGCGTTACGCAGGTACTCCGGCGTGATGGACAGCGCTGTCGGCAGCGCTCGGGCATCCCTCACCCACATGAAAGAGGCGTCGAAGGCGGTGTAGAACCACTTGTGTGCGTCGGTGCAGAACGAGTCGGCGAGGTCCGCGCCGTCCAGGAGCCAGCGGAACTCGGGACACAACGCCGCGACTCCCGCCCACGCGGCGTCGACGTGCACCCACGCCTCGTACTCACGCGCTGCCAGGGCGACGTCCCTGACGGGGTCGATGGCACCCGTGCCGGTTGTTCCCACGGTCGGGCAGACCATGACCGGCCTCTTTCCGGCGGCTGCGTCCTTGGCCAGCATGTCTGCCAGGGCGTCCGCCGACATGGACAGCGTGCCCTGCGTAAAAGGGACGATCCTCAATGCTCGCGCACCGAGCCCGGCCACACGCACGGCCTTGGCCAGGGACGAGTGGGTCTCGGCAGTGACGTACACCGTCTCGGTGCCGTCCACGCCGTGTTCGCGCCAGTCCGGGTTGCCGCGCTGCAGCGCGGCCAACAGCGCCACCAAAGATGCCGACGAGGCCGAATCCTGCAGCGAACCGCCTCCGCCCCCGGCGAAAGTGAACTCGCGACCAAGGCCCAGCGCCTCCGCCAGGCCGTCGAGCAGGACCTGCTCGATCTCCGTCCCGGCCGGCGATGACGACCAGAGCATTCCCTGCGCTCCGATCCCGCCCGATGCGATGTCACCGAGGAGCGACAGGAGTGACGCGTTCGCTGGGAAGTAGCCGAAGAATCCTGGGTGCTGCCAGTGGAGCGACGAGGGAACGACCACGTCGTTGAGCAGGGCGACGAGATCATCGCCCAGCGCTTCGGACGGTTGCTCGGGCAGTTCACGAGGAAGCTGAGCCTTCACGGAGCCCGGTGAGACATTCGGCTGCACGTGCAGGGAGGGGAGCGAGGCGCGGTATTGGGCGACCCAGTCGACCAACTGGTGGCCCTGGCGGCGGAATTCATCTGGCTCGAGATCAGGCACGCTTTGTCCTATGAGGTCGTGATGGTCATGGCGAGGGGCTGGACGCCCACCTGGGCGCGGGGGGGGGATCAGGCGCCCAGGGTGAGGTGGCCGGTACCGGATCCAGAGGCCCTCGATGCCGCGTACCGACTGGTGCCGCACCAGAGCCTTACGTCTACAGTTGTAGATTAATAGCTCCAAGGTAATCCCTTACCGGGTTGCTGGGAAGGGGGGCGCCCTGTGGACCACTCTCACGGCAGCTGGGCCGGCCGGACCCATCGCCACTGAGCCGTACGGCCGTCCACCGCTTCACGTGGGACCGGCACGGCGCCTTGCCCAGCCATGGAAGGTTCTCAGTCTGGCCGCAATGGTGCCGACCATAGCCACCAGCATGCAGGCGTCTACCCGTTGGTAAGGTGTCACCATGCCCAAGATCGTGGACCACGACGCGCGGCGTGAAGAGATCATCGAAGCTGTATGGCGCCTTGTCGCGCGGCGAGGATTCGCGGCGCTGAACATGCGGGATCTCGCCGCCGAAGCGGGATTCACCAACGGGGCGCTCGCACGGTACTTTCCCACCAAAGCAGCGATTCTGCGGGCCTCGCTGGAGCGTGCCAACGCAGCCACCGAGCAGCGGGCCGCCCGCACCATCGCCGGTGCCAATGGCGTGAACGCGTTCCGCAAGTTCTGCGTCGAGATCATGCCCCTGGACGACGAGCGTCTCAACGAGGCCCGCGTTGTCATCGGCTTCTGGAACTACGCGGTAGCCGATGAGGAACTGATCGACGTCTTCGACCAGGCAATATCGCGCTGGCGCGATCAGATGCTCTCGTATCTGCGCACTGCGGCTGAAGCGGGAGAGATCAACCCGTCCTGCGATCTCGATGCGTTCCTGGACCTTGTGATGGCCACGCTGATGGGACTCCAGATCAACGCGATCTTCGCGGCTCGCCTGACCACACCCGCCCGCCAGATGCGGATACTCGACGGACTCATCGCGGGGTTGCAGACCGGCACCTCATGATCTGAGCACGCAGGCGCAGAAGTACCGCCCGCCGGCGTCATGAACATTTCGCAGCCCCCTGACCAAGGACGGCTTCGAGACGCAGTTCGGCAGCAATCACGCGAACTGGCAGCACGGTTCGATGCCCGACCTGTACACCGCCGGAGGCGCACGGCGCTGCCTGATACCCACCATGCGGGCCGCGCTGTCCGGCCACGGCCGCGCCTACCAGGACATCGCGGCCGCCAGAACCCACCTCGTCGATGATCCCGACTGCACCGGCGCGGTCGGGATCATCGGCTTCTGCATGGGTGGCTTCTTCGCCCTCATGGCGGCAGGCAGCGGAATCTTCGACGCCACCTCCGCCAACTACGACCAACCCCCAAGGACATGGACAAGGCCCTGGCCGACGCCTGTCGGATCGTCGCCAGCTACGGAGGCCGCGACCGACAGCTCAAGGGAGCGGCGGCCAGGCTCGACTCCGCCCTCGACCGGCTCAGCGTCCTACACGACGTGAAGGAATACCCCCAGGCAGGCCACGCCTTCCTCCGCCGACCGCTACGGCGGCCGGACGCGGCGGCGTCAGACCGGGTCGCAGGGAGCGCTTCGCGGGCCGACGGGGATGGGCTCCGGCGGCGGCGGGAGGCGGGAGGCGGGAATGTACGGCCGACGGTCCCGCCTGTCACAGCCTCCAGGGGCGCACCTCCAGAACTCCCCCGCCGGGAGTGCTCCCCGCACCGCGCGCCACGCCATCGATGGCTCAGGCAGCCGCCAGCTTTCGGATGCGCGGGTGGTTCTCCAGCGCCCACCGCACGGTCTTCGGCGGGCGTCCGAGCAGGGTTTCCAGCTGGTCCGTGACGCCGCGGTATCCGCCGCCGCCCATCAGCCGGGTCAGGGTCTTCAGGTGTTCCGCGGTGTGCGGAAACGCGGCCAGGGCGGTGTCCACGTAGGTCTCGTTCCAGGTTTCGACGTCTTCGGGAACGTACGTGACCTGGCGTCCCAGCGCGGCCGCGTAGTCCTCCGCGAACCCGTGCATGTCCTTCAGTTCCGGGCCGTTGAGGTCGTAGGACTTCGAGATGTGCGGCGCCGGGTCGAGAAGGATCTTCACGCACAGCTCCGCCACGTCGTAACCCGCGATGGGCGCGAGCTGGTGGTGGCCGAAGGGCAGGCACAGTTCACCCCTGCTCAGCGGCTCCAGCGCCAGCCAGGTCATCAGCGGGTTCTCGACGAACATGGCCGCCCGGATGTTGACGGTCGGCAGGCCGGCCCAGTCCAGCACCTGTTCGGCGACCCAGTGGGCCCGCTGCTGCGGCGACCACTGCGTGACGAGCCCGCCGAGCCACGCACGCCGCTCTTCCTCCGGCGCGGTCATCTTCTCGAACGTCATGAAGGACTGCTCGTACTCGGAGATGTTGACGAAGACCTCGATGTCACCCTGGGCCCGCGCCGCCGCGGCCATCAGGCTGACGGCGTCGGTGTAGTACGGCGACAGGCTCATGCTGAAGTAGATGCGGCGGACGCCCTTCAGCGCGGCCGTCACGTCGGCGATGTCGAGCAGGTCGCCGACGAAGACCTCGGCCCCGGCCTGGCGGAGCGAGTGGGCGCGTTCGTCGTCCTGGCGCACGAACGCGCGCACCGGGTGCCCTTGTTCGAGCAGCATGTCGACCATCGTCCGGCTCACACCACCGATTTCTCCGGCGGCACCGGTGATCAGGATGGGATTGCGCTCTGGCATCAATATGTCCTCTGTCTGGTGGTGGGGGGAGTCAGCTGTTGAGAAAGCCACGGGGCGGATGCCGCGTGGCGTCATCGGGACGCGGGGCCGTCGATGCTGGTGAGGAAGTCGAGGAGTGCGGCGTTGACCTCGGCGGGACGCTCCTGCTGTGTCCAGTGGCCGCAACCCGGCAGCACCACCGGGCCGTGCAGGAGAGGCGCGACAGCGGTCAACGGGTTGCCCGACCCGCCCTGGCCACGGAGCATTTCGCTCAGCGAAGGGCCCCCGTCCGGGCCGCGCAACGAGGTGACCATGTCGCGGTCTCCCACCACGTACAGCGCGGGGACATCGATCCCGCGCCCCCGGAAGGGCGCGAGCAGTTCGTTGTTTCGCTCCATGTTCCGGTACCAGTTGAAGGCTCCGGTGAACGCCTGCTCGCCGTGCAGGGCGAAGTCCTCGGCGTACGCCTGGATGTCCTCCTCCGTCAGCCAGGCGGGAAGTGCGGGCGACTCCGGCATGGTGTCCAGGAGGCCCAGACCATCGGGTATGACCAACGGGCGGGGCTCTTTACCGAGGGGGTTGTCGCCGGAGGCCCCGACCAGGAGGCGGCGCAAGGAGTCAGGGATGTCCTTGGCGAACTCCGCGTCGGCGACTCCCGGCTGCTGGATGTAGACCTGGTAGAAGCCCTCGCCGTACTGGGTGCGGGTGATCGAGGGCGGGACCATCCCGCCCGGCAGAATGGGCGGAATACTGAGTCCGGCCACCGCGCGGACCTTGTCCGGGCGCAGCATCGCCGCGGTCCAGGCGACGGGTGCGCCCCAGTCGTGACCCACGACGACCGCCTGCTCCTCCCCCAGTTCCTCGATCAGGGCGATCACGTCGCCGACGAGGTGGAGCAGGGTGTACGACGCCACGTCCGACGGCTGCTCGCTGCGGGCGTAGCCGCGCTGGTCGGGGGCGACGACCCGGTACCCGGCCGCCGCCAGCGCCTCGAACTGGTGACGCCAGGAGTACCAGCTCTCCGGCCAGCCGTGCAGCAGCAGGACCAGCGGCCCCTGCCCCTGCTCGGCGATGTGCAGTCTGACCCCGTTCACGTCGACGAAGCGGTGGGTGAGCGAACTTTCCACAGGGAATTCCTTTGAATCGGTGAGTGCGTGCTACTGCTTCAGCTGGGCGTACATGGCGTCCAGGTCGGCGGACAGCTGGGACTTGACCCAGCGGGTGGTGTCGTCGGCCAGCACCTCGTGCGCCCCTGCCTCGATGCCGTCGAGTGCGGCCACGGCGATGTCGCGGGGATCGGCCTTGGGTGCGTCGACGCCCGCGGTCATGTCGGTGTCCACGTAGGCCATGTGGAGCCCGGTCACCGCGATGCCGCGCGGCTGCAACTCCAGGCGCAGAGAGTTGGTCTGCGACCACAGGGCGGCCTTGGAGGCGCCGTAGGGCGTGCCGTCGGCCAGCCAGGACAGGGCGGAGTGGGCGTTGAGGATGTGGCCCCCGCCGTTGCGCTCGATGATCGGCACGAAGGCCCGGGTGACCAGCAGCGGCCCGTAGAAGTTGGTCTCCAGGTCCCGGCGCACGTCCTCCATCGGGGAGTTGAGGTACGAAGCGCGGACGGAGGCCCCGGCGTTGTTGATCAGGATGGTGACGTCCTGGGCCTGCTCGGCGGCGGCTGCCACGGATGCCGGGTCAGTGGCCTCGAGCGCCAGCGGAACGGCATCGGGGTGGGTCACCGAGCGCGGGTCACGGGCCGTGGCGTAGACCTTGCCGGCCCCGCGCGTGTAGAGCTCCTCCACCAGCATCTTGCCGATGCCACGGCTGCCTCCGGTGACGAAGACGTTGGCGCCCTTGACTGCTGTCATGACTACCTCCACAAAGAGGGAAACCGATCGGTTCCACCACCGTAAACCGATCGGTTTCGTCATGCAAGTCGGTCGAGCCGCGGATGACCACGGCGCGCAGTGTCGAGGTGGAGTCGGGCGGAGCTCAGGCTTCGAGTGCTGGTCTCGTATCCGTCGGCGGAGTCCGTACTCGCCCGGCACAGGCCGGTGAAGCCGCGAGCCCTCGACAGTGATCGACGTGGCCTGGCTGGGTCTCAGGCGGAGTTCAGCGGAATGACTTGAGGGTGGCGCGCTGTACGGCTCGGTGTTCGCCGGCGTGCCCGGCCGGCGCCGTGCGGGCCGGCCTGGGTCGGCGACCAAAGCGGCCGACCGTCGGCGGCGCAAGGACCGCTCGAGTACTGCGGGCGTGTGGGCGAGGCTCGCGACGACGGGGAAGACAGGCGCGACGGCCCCGACGCCTTTGCAGTGACGCGAGAGCGTCGTCCGCGCAGCGATCGCCGAGTTCGCACCCCACGGGCACTACGGCACTTCCGCAGAGGCGATTGGTGTCGCACAGCCCTGCCTGTTCCGGCCCTTCCCGGACAAAAGGCGGTCACTGTCGCCGCTTTGGTGCCAAGTGTGGAAGACACCCGCCTGGCCTTCGAGCGGGCGGCCGACGGGGCGGAGGACGGCGAGCAGGCCCTGCGTGCCATGGTGCACGAGTACGCGCGGCTGATCTCGACGCGCCCCGAGATGCTCCTGATGCAGATGCGGGGATACGCCGTCGTCGCGGCCGCGAAGGCAGAGGGCGATGACCAGATGGGCGAGCTCCTCCGGGTCGGCTGGATGAGACTGTGGGAAACCGTGCACCTGTCGCCGGAAGCCGACGCCCAAGGGACCACAAGCTTCTTTGCCTGCGGCATGCTGGGCACACTCTTATGGCCATCGGCCCTTTCTCCGACGATCGGGAAGCAGGGGCGTGAAACCCGCGGGCGCTGCTCCGGCTGCCGGAGAAGGACATCAACCTGGAAGAGCGTTCGGTCGCCGAGCCCGCACGGGGACGGGAGCGTCAGCGCATGCCTGCCGCATCGAGCAGCGCGGCCACTGTGGGCGCGATGAGCCCGTTCAGGTTGTCGGCCTGGATTCCCGCGCGGGCACTGGCACCGTCGAAGACCAGGATGAGCTGCCGGGCCAGCAGGTCGGGATCGCTCGCGCCACCCTGTTCGGCCTCGGCGCGGAAAAACCCCGTCAGGTTCGCCTTGATGCCGTGGGCCACCCGGCTCGCGGGGTGACTCTGATTCTTGAGCTCGATCTGTACGGCCAGGTACCGGCAGCCTCGGAACTCGGGCAGGCCTGCCTGTGATTGCACCTGCTCGAAGACGTGCAGGATCCGCTCGCGGTGGGAGCGGCCATCGTCCGCCGGCGGCAGGAGTCCGGCCACGAAGGCGGAGGCGCGTTCCTTCAGGCTCGCCGCCAGCAGTTCGTCCTTGCTCTCGAACAGCTGGTACATGGAACGCTTCGACACGCCCGCCGCCTTGCACAGCGCCTCGACGCCGATGCCGACACCGTCTCGATAGGTGAGCGTGGCCGCTGCCTCCAGCAGCCGTTCTCTGGGGCTTGACTTCACTTCGGTGGTCATACCATGAGGTTAACTCGAATCGGGCGAAATAGAAACCGATCGGTTTCCAGGGGGGGGTCGGGCAGGCGCCCGGCGCCGTGCGGACACCTGAAGTCCGCCCAGAGACTCGGCGACGATCTTGAGGGATAGACCGTCGCCGAGCCCTGATGGTGTGCGCGCCTCTCGTCACCACGGGGCGCCGCACACAGGGGACCACTCCGCACCAATGGCCCCGCCCGTGATGATCTATGAGCGCGTTCCGTTACGCCGGAACAGCGGTCTTCTCGGGCTTCGTCTCGGCGGGGATGCGGTGCAGCCCCCTGCGGTCGTACCAGCCCGTCACACCGAAGCCGAAGAGTGCGGCCGGCGCGAGGCCGACGGCCATCATCACGCAGCCACGGGTCAGAGATCGTGGACTCACGGCACGAGTCGGTGACGGTACGGCAGTGTGAGAACCTGGCCGGCGAGCCACGGGACCAGGGCCGGAGCCGATTTGGCGTGGCCGGAGTGGTTTCGCAGCGGGGGCGCCGCCGCACCCGGCGAGGCGCGGGCGCCAAGGGCCCGAAGACCACGCCGAACAGCGCACGGGTCCCGGTACAGGGCGGCGTTCGCCATCGGCCGAGCGGGGTCATTCTGGCCAAGGGGATCAGACACACACGAGGACCGCCCCGGACATGCCCTCCCCTCACTCCCGGTAGCCCGGACTCTGCCGTGGAGGGGCTCCTCGGCCTCGCGGCGATCAGGCGCCTTTGGGGGTCAGCCTCGGCTCCGGAAGTCAGTCCCGGACGACGCTGCTGATCGCGGCGCGGAGGTCGTCATCTTCCGTTTCCGCGCGTGCCGGTGGGAGAGGGGAGGCACTGGCGGGGTTGAGCGAGTCGAAGAGCAGGGCCATGAAGCGTGCCCGCATGGACGGCGTGGTGCCGGGGAGCGCGAGGCCGGCGATGCCCATGACGAGGAAGTGCGGAATGTCGTCCGCGGTGAGGTCGGTCCGGATCTCGCCCTGCTCCTGTGCGTGCTCAAGGAGGGGGCGGAGGGACTCACTGAGGCGCTGGAGGGCGTCCACGGCGACGTCGGCGAAGTTGGCGGCGAAGGTGACCAGTCCCCGCTCCTCGGTGATCAGGTCGAGTAGCCGGGTGGCGATGTCCAGGAGGGTCTGGCGCGGGTGGCGGGAGGACGTGGCGTCGTTGATCAGTGGGAGGAGGTCGGTCTCGAGGATGTCGTCGAGGACGGCCCGGACGATGGCCTCCCGGTTGGGGAAGTGCCGGTAGAGCGTGGCGATGCCCACGCCCGCCTCGGCGGCGATCTGCTCCAAAGAGCCCTCACCCGCGCCGAGGACATTGCGTCCGGCCGCAATGATGCGCTCCACGCTGGAGCGGGCGTCAACCCTGCGGAGCCGGCGTGTGCGCGGTGCGGCGTTCGGCATCTCTGACCCTCCCGTATCTGCACCGCAGACTACTCAATCACCCGCGCGTTGATAGCACCCTACCGCTCTGATAGTCACCTATCGTTTTGGTAGTACCCTCTCACTTCGTTCGGATGCGCGTGCCCGACAGGGTGCGCCGGAGAAGGGAGAAGGGTGTGTCTGTACTGCTGTACCGGCTGGGGCATTTCGCCTACGCCAGGCCCTGGTATGTGATCGCCGGCTGGGTGGCGGTGGTGTCCGCCGTGGTGGCGCTGCTCGCGGTCAACCCCGTCAAGCTGAGCAATGAGGTACGCATCGACGGCACCCCCGCCCAGGAGGTCATCGACGATCTGGCGCAGTCCCTCCCCGAGGCGTCCGGCGGGCAGGGCATGTTGGTGTTCCGCGCGCAGGACGGGATCCGGGTCGACGGCGAGGACAGCCGCGCCGCTCTCATCGCCGCGGTGGACGCGGTCTACCGCCACGACCACGTCATCGACGCCCGCGAGGTCCTCGCCGCCGAACTGTCCAAGGGGGAGAAGAGCCCGCTGCTGCAGGCCCAGGCGGCGGTGGCCGAAGCCGCCGGGCAGCCGACGGCGGGCAAGGTGCCGGCCCCGCTGATGCAGGACGGCCAACCGGTGCCCGGGGTCGTCGTCTCTGCCGACGGCTCCACCGCCCTGATGCAGTTCCAGTTCGACGAGCAGACCTATGAGCTGCCCTCCGGCACGATCGACAGCACCGTCGAGGCCGCCGAGCGGCAGGCCGAACGAGCCCACCTCGACGTCCTGCCGTCGGCAGCGATGATGGAGATACCCGAGATCGTGGGCGTCGGTGAGATCGTCGGCGTCGTGGTGGCGGCCATCGTCCTGCTGGTCACCCTTGGGTCGGTCGTGGCGGCCGGCCTGCCCCTGGTCATCGCGCTGGTCGGTGTCACGGTGGGCGTCGGCGGTGCCTTCACCCTCTCCACGGTCTTCGAGATCCACTCGCTCACCGCCGTACTGGCCCTGATGCTGGGGCTCGCCGTCGGCATCGACTACGCCCTGTTCATCGTCAACCGGCAACGGCGGCTGATCCTGGACACCGGCCTGGACGCGCACGAGGCGACCGGCCGCGCCATCGGCACCGCCGGCAGCGCGGTCTTCTTCGCCGGCAGCACCGTCATCATCGCCCTGGCCGGGCTGTTGGTGGTCGGTATCACCCTGCTCAGCACCATGGCCCTCGCCGCCGCGGCCACGATCGCCATCACCGTCCTGCTCGCCCTGACCCTGCTACCGGCGCTCCTGGGCCTGGTCAAGGAGCGCATCTGCTCGGCCAGGACCCGACGCACGGCGCAGCAGCAGGCCTCCGCCGCCGCACAGACACGGGCCACCCGTTGGGGATCACGCCTGGTCCGCCACAAGTACCCCGCTCTCACCGCGGCGTTCCTGATCCCCCTGGTTCTGGCGCTGCCCGCCCTCGACATGAGGATGGGTCTGCCGTCCGGCGCCAGCTACAACCCCGACACCGCACAGCGGCAGAGCTACGAGGAGGTCAGCGACACCTTCGGCCCCGGCTACAACGGCCCCCTCATGCTCGTCGCCCGCTCCTCCGACAGCGGGCGGCCGCTCACTCCCACGGCCCTCGCCGCGGTCGTCTCCGACCTGAAGGACACCGAGGGCGCCACTTCGATCTCTCTGGCAGGTATGAACACCGCCGGCACCGTGGCCGTCCTCAGTCTCATCCCCGGCGACGGACCGAACGACGACGGCACCAAGGACCTCGTCACCTCCGTGCGGGAGAAGAGCCGGGAGATCCGCGAAACCCATGGCGTCACCATCGGCATCACCGGCTTCACCGCCCTCGCGATCGACGTGTCCGACCGCCTCGGGGACGTCCTGCCCCTCTACGTGGCCACCGTTCTCGGGCTCTCGCTGATCGTCCTGCTCCTGGTCTTCCGCTCGGTTGTTGTCCCGGTGATGGCCACTCTCGGCTTCCTGCTCAGCATCGCCGCCACCTTCGGCATCACCACGGCCGTCTTCCAATGGGGCTGGCTGCAGGCGCTGTTCGGACTCGACGCGAGCGCACCCGTGGTGAGCCTGCTGCCCATCATCGTCACCGGCGTGCTCTACGGACTGGCCATGGACTACCAGGTGTTCCTGGTCACCTCGATGCGCGAGGCCCGCATGCACGGCGCCGACCCGCTCGACGCGACCGTCTCCGGATTCGCCCGGGCGAGCGCCGTCGTGATCGCCGCGGCCACGATCATGGTCTCGGTCTTCGCCGGATTCATCTTCAACGCGCAGCCCATGATCAAACAGGCGGGATTCGCACTGGCGGCGGGCATTCTCATCGACGCGTTCGTCATCCGCATGACGTTCGTCCCGGCCACCATGGCGCTCGCACGGGAGAAGGCCTGGTGGATTCCCGTGTGGCTGGACCGCCTCCTGCCCGACCTGGACGTCGAAGGCGACAAACTCGCGCAGAGGATCCCGCTTCCCCATCCCGCCGCTCCCCTGCAGCACGCCACCGCGCAGAAGACCTGACGCGCCGATGGCGAGCATGTGCCCGCCGGCAACGCCGAGCCCGCGGTCGTGGCCGCGGTGCCGGTGTCATCCTCGCCTCGCTCGACGGTGGCGCCGACAGGCGCGCGATGACGGTCTGCGGTGGCCCCACCTGGTGGTCCTGCGGGTGAGCGGCAGTGGGGCCGCCTCGGGACGTCACGCGCCGCTCTTCAACCAGGTGGGGCCCGGTGGCCAATATTGAGGGGCCGCTGAACGACGTCGATATCTGGTCACCGCAGCCGCGATCCGGGGCCTGACACACCGGGTGAACCCAGCCCTGTCGGATCCTGGGACACCGGACGGATTCGGCGGGCTGCGGGCAGTCACGTACCGCTGTGCCGCAGACTGGCACAGATCGCTTGACCGACCAGGGGATGGATTTCATGGCTGACCGGCCTTTGACGCTGATGGCAGTGCACGCCCACCCGGACGACGAGGCTACGGGAACAGGGGGTGTCCTGAGGCGTTATGCGGCGGAGGGCATCCGCACGGTGCTCGTCACGTGCACCGACGGTAGCTGCGGTGACGGTCCGGGGGGTGCCAAGCCGGGCGACCCCGGGCATGATCCGGCCGCCGTTGCCGTGATGCGTCGAGGCGAGCTCGAAGCGAGCTGTGACGTCCTGGGGGTCGGTCATCTTGAGCTGCTCGGGTACGCCGACTCCGGGATGATGGGCTGGCCGGCCAACACCGCGCCCGGATCGTTCTGGAGTACACCCGTGGATGAGGCAGCCGCTCGGCTGGCCGAACTGATGCTGCGTTACCAGCCTGATGTCGTCGTGACCTACGACGAGAACGGGTTCTACGGCCACCCCGATCACATCCAGGCGAACCGGATCACGATGGCAGCGCTGTCGCTGACCGGGATGGCGTCGAAGGTGTACTGGACGACGGCGCCGCGCTCCATGATGAAGGAGTTCGGGCAGATCATGCGCGAGTTCGGCGCGGAATGGGAGGAGCCCGATCCGTCCGAGGCCGGAGAGGGGCCCGAAATCGGCCTGCCCGACGAGGAGATCACCACGTGGGTGGACACCACCGAGTTCGGCAGCCAGAAGTTCGACGCGCTGGCCGCGCATGCCAGCCAGGGTGAGAACATCTTCTTCCTGCGGATGGGCAAGGAGAGGTTCACGCAGCTCATGGGCGTGGAGACGTTCGTCCGGGTCCACGACACCACCGGCGCGCCCCTGCCCGAGAACGACCTCTTCGCCGGCCTGCGCTGAGCTCCGGCCGGCGGTCGCCCCTCGGACACACGGAGAACCGCAGCCCGCACACGCTGCGCCCCGAGCCGGGACTCCCAGGAGGACGGCCGGCTCCTGGCCGCACTCCGGCAAGGTCACCGACCTCTTCGAGCGGCTCACCGCCGCCTCCGGTCTCCCGCCCGTCCGGCCGCACGACCTCCGGACGGCGCGGCCACCTTCATGCTCGCCGCCGGCGTTGTCGAAGCCTTCTTCGAGGCGGACGACGCGCGTCCTGTCCTCGTTGATGGCCAATCGCCTTGGCGCCAGTCACACCGCGAGCTGCTGCTTGACCTGCGGGGCCTGTTCCTCGCTGACGCACAAGGCGACCAGATCGTCGGCATGGCGGATCACCACGGGGATGCCCGGCTCCTGACGCGAGCGGGAGAGGTCACACGAGCCTGACCGGTCCGGCGTTGATCGGCAGGCGGATGAGGAGGTAGGGCTTGCGGCGCAGGTCCTGGCCCTCATGGAATGGTGACAGGCGGTTGAGCTGGTTGGCGATGGCGTACAGGTGCCGGTCCGTGGCGATGGACAGGGTGTCGGTCCAGAGCAGGTCGGCCCCTTGGGCGAGGGTTTGGTAGGTGCCGTTCGGGTTTCTGCGCCAGATCGTGTTGTGTTCCAGGTCGCCGCCGTAGAGGCGTCCCTTGTCGTCGCTCTCCAGGCCGTCGGCCATCGGCTTGAACCCGTGGTCCTCGACGGTCGCCGCGACGTCGGTGTCCGTGGCGTGCGGGTCGGCGAGGGCGTCGGTGGACACGCTGTGCAGGCGGCGGCTGGACAGCGGGCAGTAGTAGAGGCGTGTGCCGTCGGCGCTGAGAGCGATGCCGTCGGAGCCGGTCTCGTAGTGGACGGGCTCGCCGCCGGCGGGGCGGACCATGAAGGGCTCGCCGTCGATGATGGGAAGGAAGTCCTTGTCCGGGAGCGCGGAGGGGTGTCCGGTCAGTCGCCGCCAGGAGCGGCCGGTGGCGAGGTCGACCACGATGATGCCGTTGGAGCCGCCCGAGTCGGTGATGAACGCCGTGCCTTCGGCGCCGCGCCGCAGGTCGAGGCGTACGTCGTTGGGGTAGCTGTTCGCCGGCACCACCTCGGGCGGGAAGAGGATCTTCCGTACGATCCGGTCGGTGCGCAGGTCGACGGCCACGAGCTTGGGGCCGCCGTAGGAGGAGCCGGCGAACAGCGGGCTTCCGGTGTCGAGGATCCACAGCCGGTCGGCCGCATCGACGACGACGCTCTGTACCGACTGGAAGTGCCCGGCCAGGTCGGAGGCGTCCTGGCGGTTGACCTCGGCGTCGGGGTAGGCCACCGGCTTCCCGCCGCGCAGTTCGGCGACGGTGAAGGGGACGTCGTCGCCCCAGCGGGGGAAGTTGACGAAGATGCGGCCGCGGCGCGAGACGGTGACACCCGTGGGCATCGCGCCCCAGAAGCGGGCAACGACCTCGTAGTTTTTGGCTGTTGAACCGGACGTGGAGGTGGAGGCGGAGGCGGGTCCGGCGAGTTGGGTGGCGGCCAGCGAGGCGGTGGTCGCGGTGAGGAACGTACGTCGTTTCATGGGAGCGTCTCCTGTTGGGTCAAGTCGCTGGAGGGTGCGGCGGGTTGCCGCATCGCCTCGGCGCGTTGGGGGGATCGGCCGGATGCTGCCGTGGCCGGTGGAGGCCGCCACCAGGAGCGCTGTGCGCCGGGGACATCGCCTGCGGCTGCCGCCAGCTCCTGGAAGGGGAACGGGGTCGAACGGCCGGTGGACCTGGTTCTGTCAGGTCTACCGGGCTGCCGGGCGGGTCTTCGCGACCATGCCGCGGTCCCCCGAGGAGACCATCGCGTGAATGGGCATGGTGGCGACGCTCATGAGCGTCGCGAGGCCCCGGCGGCCCTGCTGGCGGGCGAGCGCCGGACCCATGAGGTGCATCAGGGCGGTGAGGGCCGGCATCGGACGCCCGAAGAGCGTGATCTCCGTGATGCGTGCCTGGTCGTCGAGCCGCAGCATCTGCACCTCCTCGAACGGCTGGGAACCCACCCGCGCCCGGTAGACCAGCGCGTACGTGTCGCCCTCGCCGGTCTGGGTGTGGTAGCGGACATCCTTGACCGCCGCGAACGCCACGGTCAGGAAGTCGCGCAGCTGGTCAGATCCCTCGAAGCGGAACTGGTCGGTGAGCGGCGAGCTGAGCACGACGTCCGGGCTCAGGCACGCGACCGCGGCGTCGACGTCACCGCGTTCCTCGGCGGAGCGCCAGCGCGCGACGGTAGCGGCGGCGGAGTGCAGGGTCTCGGACACGGGTCTCTCCCGGAATCAACGGCGCGATGGGGTTTGCGGGTGGCGGATGGCCAGTGGCGGATGACGGGTGGCGGGTGGCGGGGGTCAGCCGGTGAGCTTGTTCATGCTGCGGATCTGCTTGTCCAGGACCCAGGCGGGAACGAAGCGGAGCAGGCGTGCGCGTCCGGCCATGGGGCCGGCGGCGTAGCTCAGTTTCGGCTTGGTGTCGGTCGCGGCCGTGACGATCGCCTTGGCGACCACCGCGGGGTCGTCACCGCCCTTGATCGCCTCCGTCATCAGGCGGTCGAAGACGCGCCGCTGGTCGGCGTAGGTCTGCAGGGGGGTGTCGGGCTTGGCGCTGTTGGCCTCGAACCCGGTGTTGGTGTAGGCGGGTTCGACCAGGAGCGAGCGGACGCCGTACTGCCGCACCTCGTGGTCCAGGGACTGGGAGTAGCCCTCGATCGCATGCTTGGACGCGCCGTAGACAGCCATGTAGGGAGCGGGGATGAACCCCTGCACGGACGAGAGGTTGATGATGCGCCCGCGCCCCTGAGAGCGCATGTGCGGAAGGACCTCCCGCACCATGCGCATGACCCCGAAGACGTTGATGTCGAAGACGCCCTGGGCCTGCGCGAGGGAGGTTTCCTCGGCCGCGCCGATCGAACCGATACCGGCGTTGTTGACCAGGACATCGATCCGCCCGAACCGGTCGATCACCTCTCTGACCACGGCGGTCACCGACTTGTCACTGACCACGTCGAGGTCGAAGAACGTCACACCCCGCAGCGGGGCGACACGCGAGGTGTCGCGGCCCGTGCCGGCCACCTCGAAACCCGCCGCGACCAGCGCGAGCGCGGCCTCCCTGCCGATACCGGAGGACGCACCCGTCACCAGGGCCACCGGCCGATTCGTCGTCATCATGCACTCCCGAACTCATCTGGGAAACCGATCGGTTTCCTTTCGCCTCACTGTAAACCGATCGGTTTCCATGCACAAGCTGAAGCGGGGAACTGAAGCCGGAAACTGATCCCGGGCCGCGCCACCGGAGCCGGCTTCAGGCACACGACCGATCTCGACACACCCCGCACCGCGGCGTGGCGCTCGCGTCGCTTCTGTGCCACAACCTGGGAAGGCCGCCTCGCGGGTTACCGTCCGCGCCGCGATGGCCAACACGGCACGTCGACCGCGACCTCCTCGACCACCACAGAATTCGGGTGGTGGACAAGGGTCGAGAGCACGTCGCCATCACACGAGCGACCATCGACCGTGCCCTGGAGGGGAGGTGATCCCGGTCTGTCGCCCATGGTCA
Source organism: Streptomyces sp. DSM 40750 (assembly GCF_024612035.1). GTDB lineage: Bacteria > Actinomycetota > Actinomycetes > Streptomycetales > Streptomycetaceae > Streptomyces. The sequence continues at coordinate 10,609,989 of NZ_CP102513.1, read as the reverse complement.
AGAGCCTGTCGCCTGCTGCCTAACCGTCGGCGGTCGGGTCCTCGACGATCGGGGAAGGCACGATCCGAGGGGAAGACACATGAACGCGACAGCGGCAACCGGTACGACCCAGGTGCGGGGTGCGTGTCCGCACGACTGCCCCGATACCTGCGCGATGAGGATCACCGTCACGGACGGCAAAGCCGTGAGCGTGACCGGTGACCGTGAACATCCGTACACGCGCGGCGGCTTGTGTGTGAAGGTCGACAACTATCTGGACCGGGTCTACAGCCCGGACCGTGTGCTGTACCCGATGCGGCGCACGGGGCCGAAGGGCAGCGGTCAGTTCGAGCGGATCACCTGGGACCAGGCGCTGGACGAGATCGCGGACCGGTTCCGGGCGGTCTCCGCGGAGTTCGGGCCCGAGGCGATCATGCCGTGCAGCTACCTGGGCACCCAGGGAATCCTGAACGGGCTCAACGTGGGCGATCCGTTCTTCGCCAGGCTCGGTGCCACCGTCGCCGAGCGTACCTACTGCGACTCCGGTGCGTGCACGGCCTACACGATGACGATCGGCGACTGCGCCGGAGTGGACCCGGAGAGCCTGGTCCACTCGAAGTTCATCCTGATCTGGGCCTGCAACGTCATGAGCACCAACCTGCATCTGTGGCCGTTCATCGCCGAAGCCCGCAAGCGGGGAGCCACGGTGGTCGTGGTGGATCCGGTGAAGACCCGTACCGCGAGGGCCGCCGACTGGCACATCCCGATCCGGCCGGGCACCGATGGAGCTCTCGCCCTGGCGATGATGAACGTGATCACCGAAGAGGGACTCACCGACGACGACTACATCGCCAACTACACCGTCGGCTACGACGAACTGGCGGAGCGGGTACGGCAGTACACCCCCGAATGGGCCGCCGAGGAGACCGGCGTCCCGGCAGAGGACATCCGCAGACTGGCTCGCGGCTATGCCTCCGCGCAGCCGTCCGTGATCCGCATCGGCGTTGCGGTGGAGCGGCATGCCGGTGGTGGCCAGACGGTGCGGGCGCTGGCCTCCCTGCCCGCGCTGGTCGGCGCGTGGCGCAACCCCGGGGGCGGGATTCTGCAGCTGCCGCTGTGGGCGTTCCCGGTCAACTGGGGCGCGATGATGCATCCGGAGATGCTTCAGCCCGGCAAGCGGGTCGTGAACCAGTACCTGCTGGGGCAGGCCCTCACCGGCGGCCTCGAACTCGATCCGCCCCTCAAGGCGCTGATGGTCTACAACTCCAACCCCGTGGTCACCTGCCCCGATCAGGAGAGGCTGATCGAGGGCCTGAAGCGGGAGGACCTGTTCACCGTCGTCAGTGAGCAGTTCATGACCGACACCGCCCAGTTCGCCGACATCGTGCTGCCCGCCACCACACAGCTCGAGCAGGACGACATCATGTTCTCCTGGGGCCACCTCTACGTCACCTACAACCACCGCTCGATCACGCCGCTCGGCGAAGCGGTACCCAACACGGAGCTGTTCCGGCGGCTGGCAGCGCGGATGGGCTTCACCGAGGCGGTGTTCCGGCGTACGGACGACGAGATGATCGCGGAGGCGTTCGACTGGTCGGCGCCCGCCATGCGGGGCATCACCGTCGAGTCGCTGAAGGAGAAGGGCTGGCAGCGGCTGACCGTACCGCCCCCGGACCAGTACGCCCCGTACGCGGAGGGCGACTTCCCCACCCCGTCCGGCAAGGTGGAGTTCAAGTCCTCCATCGCGGAGACCGTCGGGAACTTCGTGGTGCCGCTGTTCCGGCAGGGCTCCAACGACCATCAGCCGGGCACCCCGGTCGATCCGCTGCCGCACTACGTTTCGCCTCGCGAGTCGACGCGCGCGAATCCCGAGCTGGCCGCACGGCACCCGCTCAGCCTGATCACCCCGAAGTCGCATGCCTACCTGAACTCCAGCAGCGCCAACCTGCCGTTGCACCGGCGCGTGCAGGGGGAGCCCAACGTCCTCATCCATCCCGACGACGCCGCCGCGCGTTCCATCGTCACCGGCGAGGACGTTCGGGTGTTCAACGAGCGCGGCTCGTTCGTGGTGAAGGCGAAGGTCGACAAGTCGGTCCTGGCGGGCGTCGCCGTCTCGGCGTACGGCGGCTGGCGCATGCACACGACGTCGCTGTCCACGATGGCGTCCCTGAATCCCACCGTCTTCGCCGACCTGGGCAACGCACCCACGTTCTCCGACACACTCGTCCAGATAGAGAAGGCCTGACCCATGGCGTATGTCGTGACCGACGCCTGCGTGGACATCCTCGACCAGTCCTGCGTCGAGGAATGCCCGGTGGACTGCATCTACCAGGGCGACCGGATGATGTACATCCACCCCGACGAATGCGTCGACTGCGGGAAGTGCATGACCGTCTGCCCGAGCGACGCGATCCACTGGGAGCACAAGATCCCCGTGGACCTGGCCCCGTTCGCCACGGCCGCCGTCGAGTTCTTCGAGGAGCACGAGGACGCGGCCGGCGGTGCGTCCTCGCGCGGACCGGTCGGCGTCGACCATCCCCTGCTGCGGGAAAGGCGTGGCACCGGTGAGGACTGAGCACGAGACCGTGTCCGGTTCCGGCGGCGACGCGTGCGACAGTGACCTGCTGATCGTCGGCGCCGGGCCGGTCGGGCTCTACGCGGCCTACTACGCCGGGTTCCGGGGCATGTCGGTCACGGTGATCGACGCTCTCGACGAGCCCGGCGGCCAGATGGCGGCGCTCTATCCCGAGAAGAAGGTCTACGACGTCGCCGGATTCCCCGCCGTGAAGGCGCAGGACCTCGTCGACGCCCTGGTCGAGCAGGCGGCGCAGGCGAAACCCCGCTACCTGCTCGGCCACACCGCGCAGACACTGGAGGACACGGCGGACGGCATCGCCGTCACCACCCACCGGGGCACGGTGGTCAAGGCGAAAGCCGTACTGGTCACCGGCGGGATCGGCAGCTTCACGCCACGCCCGCTGCCGACGGGCTCCGAGTACGAGAACCGCGGCCTTCGCTACTTCGTGCCGAAGCCGGCCGAACTCGCCGGCGCCGACGTGGTGGTCGTCGGCGGCGGGGACTCCGCGGTGGACTGGGCGCTCGCGCTCGAACCGCTCGCCCGCACGGTCTCGCTCGTCCACCGCCGGCCCCGGTTCCGGGCACACGAGCACAGCGTCCGGCAGCTGCGCGCGTCGTCCGTGCGGCTGTACACCCCGCACGAGGTGCACCGGATAAGCGGCGAGAACTGCGTCGAACAGGTGGAGTTGATGAGCCTCGAGACCGGGGCGACCGAGAACCTGCGGGCCGACGCGGTGGTGGCCGCCCTCGGCTTCGTCGCGAACCTCGGCCCGCTCGCGACGTGGGGGTTCGAGATGCGGGGTCGGCACATCGCGGTGGACCGGACCATGCGCACGAGCCGGCCGCGCGTGTACGCCGCGGGCGACATCGCCGGCTACGACGGCAGGGTCGCGTTGATCTCGGTCGGTTTCGGCGAGGCCGCACTCGCGGTGAACAACCTTGCCCCGCTGGTCGATCCCACGCTCGGCACGGTGCCAGGACACTCCAGCGACGGGTAGAGACAGGCCCTATGCCCGGGCCCGAGTGCGGTAGGCGGTGGGTGAGGTGCCGTAGGTTTCGCGGAACGCCCGGCTGAACACGGCGAGATCGGTGAACCCCCAGCGGACGCAGATCTCGGTGAGTGTGGCGTCGCCTCCCCGGCGGGTCAGCAGGTCACGTCGGCACCGCTCCAGCCGCTGGCGCCGGATCACTTGGGACACCGTCTGTCCGCGGCGTGCGAACATCCGCTGGAGCTGGCGCGTCGACACGAAGTGCGCCTGCGCGACGCGTTCCGGGGACATGTCCGGATCGCCGAGGTGCTCGTCGATGTAGGTGTCGATCCGCCGCAGCAGGCTCGCGTGGCGGTCGGTGCCCTCGCCGAGGCCATGCGTCTCCGTCGCGATGGTCGCCACCAGGTCGCCGATCTCATCGGCGATCCGGAGGGCGCCGGCCTCGCTGACGGTCGGCTTCGCGACGAGTACGTCGGTCAGCATCCTGCTCAGCACCCCGGTGATGCCGCTGCCGCCGTCCAGAGTCCGGCAGGTGAGCGAGACGGACTCACTGTCGCTGAGCTGGATCGTGTCGCGGGGCCAGGTGAAGACGGCGAGGTCCCAGTAGGGGGAGGCGGCATCCGAGCGAAGTGCCCAGTGAAAAGGTCGTTCTGTCTCGTAGATGACGAAGTCGCCGGGGCGAAGGGTCGCTTCGTGCCCGTCCTGCGTGGCACGCGCCTCACCCCGGCGGACCAGGCAGACCTGGAAGTAGCGCTCGCCGTCGCACCGCAGCAGTTCCTTTGTGCGGATGACGTCCTGGTCCACCGAGCGGACTCCCGACACCTGGAGGTGGCCGAGGAAGCTGCTGTGCACGGCGCCGTCGAACGAGCCGTAGTCCCGTTCGACGTCCACGTCGAGGCTGACGAAATGGTCCCGCAGCAGGTCCCGCCAGACCTCCCGTTGGCTGGTGTTCGTCTCGTTCGACGCCGCCGCCGCTGTCATGGCTCCACCTCGCTCGCATGCCGTGCCCACTCGGCGTTGGACGAGTGCTGGTGGGCGAAATTCTCAGCCGATTCCATAGGCGGATCGTTGTCGCCATGTAAAAGACCGGAAAATCCCGTCTCACTGACGCGTTCCGGTCGCCGCTGGTCAAAAGCCTGTCGCACGGAGTCCTGTGCGGGCGGCCCCGGCCGGTGAGGATGAACGCGAGCGCCGATCAAGAACGCGAGGGAACGCATCGTGATAGCCGTCGTGAATGATCAAATCTGCTGTCCGGAAGAACGGGAAGAATCGATCGAGAACATCCGAGTGGGCCTGACTCGGGACCGCGTCCCGGTCGCCGAGGCGATCGAGTGGGCGACCATGCCGCACTGTGGCGCGGTCGTCACTTTCACCGGCACGGTACGCGACAGCAACGACGACCTGGCGGGGCACCGTAGCGGGATCCTCGGGATCGACTACGAGGCGTACGACCGGCACGTCGAGCCACGGCTTTGCCGGATCGCCCTCGCCGCCCGAGACCGGTGGCCCGCCGTCGGGCGCGTGGTGTTGTTCCACCGCATCGGGCCGGTGCCCGTCACCGAGGCGAGCGTGCTGGTCGTGGTGTCCGCACCCCACCGCGGCGAGGCGTTCACCGCGGCTCGCTTCTGCATCGACGTCCTCAAGGAGTCCGTTCCGGTGTGGAAACGCGAACACGGTGGGGACGGCGTGAGCGGCTGGGTGGCGACCGGGAACCAGATCGACGACGTCACCGCCTCGGCGCACCGCTGGTGCCTCGCCCGTAACCCGGAGTCGGCGGCGTGATGATTCCGTCCGTCGCCGACCGCCGGTCCCGTCCGCTTCGCGACCTGCGGATCTCCATCACCGACCGGTGCAACCTGCGGTGCCGGTACTGCATGCCGCGCGAGCATTTCGGCCCGGGGCACCCTTACCTCGAGCCCGCCGACCTGCTGACCTTCGACGAGATCGCACGCCTGGCCCGGGTGTTCGCCTCCCTGGGCGTGCGCAAGATCCGCCTCACCGGGGGCGAGCCGCTGCTGCGCCGGGGCGTCGCCGACCTCGTGGCGCTGCTCGCCTCGGTTCCCGGGCTCGACCTCGCGATGACCACCAACGGGTTGCTGTTGCCGGCGATGGCGCAACGCCTGGCGAAGGCCGGGCTGCGCCGGGTGACGGTGAGCCTGGACTCGCTCGACGACACCGTGTTCCGGGCGCTTGCCGACACCGCGGTTCCGGTGCGCCGGGTCCTCGACGGCATCGATGCCGCCGCACGGGCCGGCCTCACCCCCGTCAAGGTGAACATGGTGGTGAAGCGGGGGGTCAACGACGGGTGCGTACTGCCGATGGTGGAGCGGTTCCGGGACAGCGGCCACATCCTCCGCTTCATCGAGTACATGGACGTGGGAGCCACGAACGAGTGGCAACTCGGCGAGGTGCTGCCCGCCGCCGAGATCGTGCGCCTCATCGATGACCGCTACCCGCTCGAACCGCTCGGCGCGACCGACCCCGGCGAGGTGGCCACCCGCTACCGCTTCAGGGACGGCGCCGGGGAGATCGGTGTCATCGGCTCGGTGACGCGGCCGTTCTGCGGGGACTGCACGCGGGCCCGGTTGTCCGCCGACGGGAAGGTGCACACGTGTCTGTTCTCCTCCGGCGGGACCGACCTGCGGGCAATGGTGCGAGCGGGCGCCTCCGACGAGGAACTGCGCTCGGCCGTCCGCGCCCTCTGGGGCGCCCGGGAAGACCGCTATTCGGAGTTGCGCGGGCGCCGCACACGAGCGCGCGGCGATCGTGTCGAGATGTCCTACATCGGCGGGTGACCTGGAGAAAGGCGGATCGCCTCATGCCCACAATGCTGCTGTTCGCGGCCGCGCGGGAGGCGGCAGGCCGAGCCTGCGACGTGATTCCCGGCAGCACGCTCGGCGAGGTTCTCGACGAGGCACGCCGACGCTACGGCGGAGAGTTCGCCCAAGTGCTGGCGAACTCTCGGGTGTGGCTCAATGGAGAGACACCGTACGACGACATGCGCGGCGCCCCGTGCGAGGACGGCGACGAGATCGCCGTGCTGCCACCGATCAGCGGCGGATGATCGATGACCGATGAAGCCGCGTCGCGCGATCGCGTCGCAGATGTGATGGTCACCTGTCCCAAGACCCTGACACCGCTCGCCGGCGTGGACGACCTCCGAGCTCTCTTCAGCGACGACCACGTCCACATGGCCCTGGTCGTCGACTCGGATGGACGGCTCGTCACAACGATCGAGCGAGCGGACATCCCCGAAGCCCCAAACTCCACGCCCGTTACGGAGTTCGGGGCCCTCCTCGGCAGAACGGTGCAGCCGTCGTACCCACTTGATGCCGCTACGACAAGGATGATCCACGAGGCGCGACGCCGGTTGGCGGTGGTCGATGATGCCGGCCGCCTACTGGGGCTGCTCTGCCTGAAGCGAGACGGAAGCGGTTTCTGTACGAACGAGGGAATCCACGCTCGCGCTGACGAAAGGGAGCGAGCGCACTCTTTGCCTTCAATGGCCTGAGCATGCTGTTGGCGATCTTGGCCGCCGCGCTCTCCCTCAGCGCCTGTCTGCTGCTGCTCCTGCTCGTGCACGGTTTGCGCCGCCGCAAGCGCCGCGCCTGGCGGGCCGCCGTCGTACTGGTTCCGGCCGGTGCCGTGTCGCAGTTCACCTACCGGCCCTCGGCCCTCGGCATGTCCATCTCACCCGCACCGGCTTCGCCGCCATGCAGGCGGAGGGCTTCATCGACCTCGCCCTCTCCCTGCCCCGCTTCCTTCGCCGCCGCACGGCCACCTCGCACGCTTGCACCCACGGCACGGCGGAACGCGGCATACACACCGCATAGGGACCGCACGGTGCTGTCGACAGACCCGAGCGAGGAGACTTTCCTCGCCCCCTGGCCCCGGCTCCCCGCTCGGGTCACCGAACAGCCGCCGCGAGTCCGATGCGATCTGCTCGGCACCGCGCGGCACGCGCGAAATCCGCGCCGCGCCCCGGTTCACCAACCCCCAAGACAGCTCTCGCTCTCGGACAGGGCACTTGTGGTGGTCGGCTTTGTTCACGAGTTGCGTTGACAGCACTGAGGTACTTGCCAGGGCGGCGTGCCATCGACGAACCCACCCCACCACGCCGATATTGGGTGGCTGTTGGGGTCCGGGTGTCCGGGGAGGCGGTATTCCGGGGAGGGAGAGCCGCTCCGCATACCCCAGTAACGTGGCTCCGTATGACCGACGCCGAGATCGAGATCACCGCAGACCTGGTCCACGACCTGCTGCAGGAGCAGCATCCGGACCTCACAGGGCTGGCCATCCGCGAAGTGGCGGGCGGATGGGACAACCAACAGTGGCGCCTCGGGGACAAGTTGGCCGTGCGCATGCCGCGTACAGAACGTGCCCCGGACCTCCAGCGCAAGGAGCGCCGATGGCTGCCCGTCCTGGCCCCACGCCTGCCGCTCCCGGTCCCCGAGCCTGTGCGGATCGGTGAACCGTCCGCGCGTTTCCCGAAGCCCTGGACCATCATGACGTGGGTCCCCGGCGAGCCACTGGACTACACCTCGATCAGCCGCGGCGACCACGCGGCCGACACTCTGGCGGGCTTCCTCAGGGCGCTCCATGTGGAGGCGCCCGCCGAGGCGCCGACCGGTTCGGACCGCGGCGCTCACCCCAAGAAGTGCACGGACGGCTTCGACCACTTCTTTCAAGCCGTTGCACCCGGCGGCATCGCCGACGACATCCGGGCCGTCTGGGACGATGCCGTCGCGGCCCCCGAGTGGGAGAGCCCGCCGGTGTGGGTGCACGGTGACCTTCATCCCGCGAATGTCGTCGTCTCGGACGGGACACTCTCGGGCGTGATCGACTTCGGAGACATGTTCGCCGGCGATCCGGCGTGGGACCTCGCAGCCGCATGGGTGGTCCTTCCCGCGGGCGCCGCCTCACGCTTCTTCGACGTGTACGCGCACGCGGACGAGGCGACGATCCAGCGCGCCCGCGGACTGGCCGCTCTGAAAAGCCTGTTCCTCATGCTGATGGGCCAGAACGGAGACCGGGGCCTTCCTGGCGGCAAGCCGACATGGGGACCCGCAGGCCAGGCGGCGCTCGATCGTGTTCTGAGAGACGGTCTGATGTAGACACGGAGCGACGAGCCTCCGAGGCCCCGCCCCACGCCCATCCGTTCGGTGCGGCCGGAGGGTCTCTCGGCGCGCTCGCCCTGTCCGGCACCGTGAGGTGACACCCTGTCGGCGCCGGGCCGCGGATCGGCGTCGCCCGTGCCCGGACCACCAGGGGTTCCTCTCGGGCGCGGGTTGGCGTCCTCGCCGTTGCCACCGGCACGCCATGGACGGCAGGTCGGCTGGTGCACAATGCCTGCGGATCACCGATGGTGTGGTCAGCAGGCGAACGGGGGCCGGTCGTGCCGATGTACCGCAAGAACGTGATCAAGCCTTGGCAGTTGGTGCTGCTGGGGCTGCCGCTGGTGATCGCCGGTGTGGGGACGCCTGCCGTCATGATGCCGTCGGCGCTGGCGGACGAGCGAGCGTACACCGCCGCCCCGCAATGCCCCGTGGGGACGCCACCGGAGGCACCGGGTGACTGCCTCAGCCGGCGGAATGCCACCGTCCTCGGCAAGGACACCACCGGCGGAGGCAAGTACAAGAGGTACTACCTCGTTCTCGGATTCGCAGACGGTTCCCAACAGCGGGTGCGGCTGCAGTCCGGGGTCTCCAACCAGAAGAAGGTCGAGCAGGGGGAGCCGGTCACCGTCACCGGCTGGCGCCACGAGATACGCGAGATCACCACGCGCGACGACGAACTGCTCACCACCACCGCGTACCCCGTCAGTTCGTATCTGCCCCTCATGCTGGTGGCCGTGTCCTTGACACCCCTGGGGGGATCGGTGTTGTGGATGGCCTACTGGGTGCGCCGGCTGCGGCGTACCGGCCGCAGCATCGAGTCCGTCGGCCGGTGGCACACCTCGGTCCCGTTCGTGACAGCCATGCTCTACGCCATCGTCGCCGTGGCCGCGGTGGTGGCGTCGCCGACTCCGGCTGTCGGGGCCGCCGCCGCGGGAGTTGCCGCGGCCGGCGCGGTGCTGATCGCCGCCCTGCGCTGGCGGGGGGAGCGGGCCAAGGCGGAGCGGCGGGCTGCCGCGCTGCTGGCCGGTGTCCAGGTGGGCGTCCCGGTGACCGAGTTGCTGCTGCCCGCTCGGGTCCTGGGCGACGTTCCCTACAGCCGCGAGGACTGTGACCACCTCGTCGTCGGCCCGGCCGGCCTGGCGGCCACGCCCGACCCGCGCGGCATGGCGGGGCGTATACCCCTGCCCGCGTCCCTGGCCTTCGTCCGTCTCCACGCCAGAGTGGCGCTGGCCCCGCGGACGACCGGCCTCGTCCGGCCGCTATTTGTGGAATGCCGGGACGGCGACCGCGAAGTGCTGATCGCCGCCGACCGCGATCACGTGCCGTGGATCCTGGGCGCGTTGCGGGCACAGCCCCAACGCGTCGGCTACTGAAGTCTACTGAGCCCGCCTTGGCGCCCCCTCCGTGAGGCGGGGGCGCCAAGGCGGGCAGTGCGTGGAGCTTCTTACCGTGCAGGGCGAGGAGGTGGGTGCCGTCGGTGGCCACGTGCCACTGCGATGGGCCGCCATGATGTCCATGGGGTTCATACCCGTGCCTGCATGAGGTGGGGACGGATGAACGGGCCAACTCAGAAGGCCCATGGTGCTGCTGAGCGGGCGCGGTGGCTCCGCAGAACGCCGGCTACCTGTGAGCAGCGCACCCCGGCGCGACCACGTCGTCCAGACGTGCGGCACCGGGGAATCGAGTTCACCGGTGACCGGACCGTGGTGCGTCACGACGGCCCCGAACCGCTCGACCGGGTCACCGATCAGCTCGGCGCCTCCGTTCGAGCGGTGATCGCCGCGACGGACCGACGGTCCCGGTGCCTCAGTTCTCCAGGACGAAGATCGGCTTGTGGCCGGCGCGGTCGGAGGTCAGCACGTCGGGGATCTCGTCCCAGCCGTGGATTCCGCTGGTGACCAGCTCGGGATGGAGCGTCCCGGAGGCCACCGCCTCGAGCGTCGGCGTCATGTTCGGTCGCGCGTGCCCCTTGCCGTTGTGGAAGTGGACCCCGCGCTGGTACAGGGCGAGCAGCGGGAGCTGGACGTCGTCGAAGTAGATGCCGACGCTGTTGACGTAGCCCTCGGGCATGACCGAAAGCAGCGCCTTGCGCAGCCGCTCCGGGTCGCAGCTGGCGTCCACGGCGAGGTGGAAGTCCTTCTCCCGCTTGCCGTGGACATCGTGGACCTCGGCGCCGAGCTGCTCGGCGACCTTCATCCTGACCGGGTCGTCGTCGTAGTACACGGTGCGGGCGCCGGCGCAGTGGACCGCGACGTCGACGCAGTACAGGCCGATGGAACCGGTACCGCCGAAGACCGCGATCTTCGGGTCGGGGATCCCGGCGACGGTCGGCATCACCGTCTCCCAGCCGAGCGCGAGGTTGTCGCCGATCGAGGCCAGGTGTACCGGATCGACTCCGGCGGGCAGCTTGGCGAGGTTGAAGTCCGCGTACGGGACGCGGATGAGTTCGTCGAAGGTCCCGCCCCAGGCCCCGTTGACCGGAAGGCCGTACTGGGCGTCGCCGTGGAGGAGACAGCGGGCGGTGTGTCCGAGCTTGCACTGCGCGCAGGTGCCGCACGCGATGTGCCAGGCGACGCCGACGATGTCGCCGACCGCGACGTCCGTGCAGTCGGGGCCGACCTCGATCACCGTGCCCACGCACTCGTGGCCGATCGGGAACGGGCCGAATCCGGAGAACGGGGTCTTGTCGCCGATGACATGGTGGTCGAGATCGCACGTCGTGGCCGCGAGCGGCCGTACGAGCGCGTCGGTGCCCTCGACGATGGTGGGGGCGTCGACCTCGTCGAAGCGCAGCTGTCCGGGCGCGACGAACATCAGGCTCTTCATGGGAATGCTCCTCGTTTTCGTGGAGGGGGACCGGGTCGGCCGATCTGCCTGCCGGCCCGGTCGCCCGTTGTGCGGTCAGACGGCGCCGGTGTCCGGGTCGCCGGCGGGGATCGCGTCCAGCAACTCCGTCTGCGGGGGGCCTGCGAGCGCCTGCGCCAGTGCGGCGCCGACCTCCCGCATCGCGGCACCGCGCAGGTGCGCGCCCAGCGCCTCCTGGGAGGCCCACCTCTCAACCACGACGAATTCACCGGTGGCGCCCGCCTTGCGGTGCAGCGCATACCGCAGACATCCGGGCTCGGCGTGCACCGCGGGCACCGCCGCCTTCAACGTCTTCTCGACCAGCTCTTCCTGGCCCGGCTTGGCGACCAGCGTCGCCACTACGACAACCGGATTGGCCATCGAATACCCCTCTCAATTTCAGCGATATAACAATCGTTATAATCATGACCGACCGCGCACCGGCGGTCCCGGCTGAATCACTCACCGACCGGCGAGTGGCCCGCCGACGCGCGACCGTGCCCACGGCCCCCTGCCCGCAATTCCTTCCGCAGGATTTTGCCCGCCGACGATTTGGGTATCGCGGCGATGAATTCCACGTCCCTCACCTTCTTGTACGGTGCAACCTGTGCGGCGAGGAATTCCATGACCTGCTCGGCGCTCAACGCGGAATTGCCGGTGACGACGAACGCCTTCGGGATCTCCTCGCCCTCGGCGTCGACCACGCCGATCACAGCGGCGTCGACGATGTCCGGGTGGGTCAGCAGCAGCGCCTCGAGTTCGGCCGGCGCGACCTGGTAACCCTTGTACTTGATCAGCTCCTTGATGCGGTCGACGATGTAGACGCATCCGGTGGAATCGACCCTCGCCAAGTCCCCGGTGTGCAGAAACCCGTCGGCGTCGACAGTCGCAGCGGTGGCTTCCGGATTGCCCAGGTAGCCGGCCATCACGTTCGGGCCGCGCACCCACAGCTCTCCCGGCTCGCTCAGCCCTTCCGCGGGCACGTCGATCTCGGCGCCGGTCGCAGGATCCACGAGTTTGTCGACCGTGTTGGGAACCGGCCAACCGCTGGCGGCGATCGGCGCGCGGCGACCGGCGATCGCGACCCCTCCGTCGGCCACCGGCACGATGTGGCTGACCGGGCTCAACTCGGTCATGCCGTACCCCTGGACGACCGGCACCGACAGCCGCCGCGACACCGCCGCGCCCAACTCCTCGTCCAGCGGAGCCGCGCCGCTGACGATCGCCCGCAGCGACGTCAGGTCGTAGGAGTCCACCAGCGGGTGCTTGGCCAGGGCCACCGCGATCGGTGGCGCGATGTACAGGTAGGTGACGCGGTGACGCTGGATGGCCTCCAGAAAGGCCTTCAGATCGAATCGGGCCATGGTGACGATACGGCCGCGTGCGGCAAGCGTTGAGTTCAGCAGCGCGGTCATGCCGTAGATGTGGAAGAACGGCAGCGCCGCCAGCACCACGTCGTCGGAGCGCAGGTCCAGGACCGGCGCGAGCTGCGCGATGTTCGCCACCAGGTTCCGGTGGGTCAGCATCACCCCCTTCGGCACGCCCGTGGTGCCGGAGCTGAAGGGCAACACGGCCACCCGCTCGGCCGGATCGAACCGGTCAGGCGCGGGTACCGGGTCGATGGCGAGGGCGGACGCGGGCGGGCGCTCGGCGTCCAGCAGCAGGATCGCAGCCGCGTCGAGCCCGGCCACGCCCGTCGCTTCCTGTGCCGCCGACGCGAACGCCGTCACCGTCACCAGTGTTTGTGCCCGGGCGGCGCTCAACTGCCTGGCGATCTCCGCGGCGGTGGACAGCAGGTTCACCGTGGTCACGGTCGCTCCGGCCCGCAGGATCCCGTGGAAGGCGATCGCGAACGCCGGCGTGTTCGGGCACAGCAGCGCCACCGCGTCGCCGGGGCCGATGCCACGCGTCACCAGTTCGGCGGCGAATCCGTCGACGCGCGTCTTCAATGACCCGTACGTCAACGATTCTCCGGATTCCGCGGAGACCAGCGCGACCCGCTCCAGGTCGGCGGGACTCAGACCCGCGAACAGGAATTCGTGCAGCCCGAGATCAGAAAGCTCCACATCGGCATGGGGACTGGCGAAACTCATGGATGTACCTTCGATTCAAAATGTTCCCTGACCACAGATCGGCGGTCCCTTTGCTGTTCCAGCGCCGCGAAAGCTGCGCTGACGTACTGAGTCGTGCGGTCGCTGCCGAGCAGCCCGGTGCCCATGTTGTTCATGACGTAGGAGATCGTGGCCCGGCGCTCGGTGTCGATCACGACCACCGATCCGCCCCAGCCCGTCCAGAAGCAGATCCGACCACGGGGGAGATACGGCACCGCCGGCGAAGGCAGGCCGTAACCGATGCCGAATCGCAGATTCGCCCCGAGCACCAGATCCGGGCCGTCGGACTGCTGTCTGAAGATGAGCTCGATGGTCTGCGGCGACAGCAGCCGTACACCGCCGAGCGTGCCGCCGCAGGCGACGACCGAGTGGATTCTGGCGAGCGACCGGGCGTTGCCGTGGCCGTTGGCGGCGCCGATCTCGGCGCGACGCCACTCGGGAGTCCATGACTCGTCCGCCGTGCCGAGGGGGCCGGTGCAGGTCTTCATCCACACGCCGTCCGGATCGGCGCCGGCAAGGTCCGTCGACCGGAACGGCGGCGGCGGAACGACATCGGCGACCCGGCCGAATTCGGAGTCCGGCAAGCCGATGTGGAAGTCGGCGTCCAACGGACCGGCGATCTCCTCGGCGACGAACCGGCCCAGCGTCCGCCCGTCGATCCGCCGGATCAGCTCGCCCACAAGGTGCCCGTAGGTGAGCAGGTGGTATCCCGACGCCGTGCCCGGGGGCCACCACGGCGTCTGCGCGGCCAGCCGGGCCGTCGACGTCGGTACGTCGCAGACGTCCGCGACGGTCACCGGCCGGTCCCACCCCGAGACGCCGGAGGTGTGCGACAACAGATGCCGGACCAGCACACTCTCCTTGCCGTGGGCCGCGAACTCCGGCCAGTACCGGGCCACCGGGGCATCGATGTCCAGCAGTCCACGCTCGACCAGCAGCAGCGCCGCCAGGGCCGTGACGGTTTTCGTACACGACCAGACATTCGTGATCGTGTCCCGCCGCCACGGCACGGTACGGCTCTGGTCGATCCATCCGCCCCACAGGTCGACCACCGGCTCTCCGTCGATCGTGACCGCGATCGAGGCACCGAGCTCCTCGCCCGAGTCGAGGTTCTCGGAGAGCAGTGCGCCCACCTCCGCGAAGCGTGCGTCACACACGCCGTCCAGGTGTGCCACGGTCAGCCTCCCGGTCGGCGATCGTCTCCGGCCGGTGAGCCGGCATAGGGCCGTGCAAACGACGCGCGGGGCACTCCGCGTAGCTCGCGGCGGAGATTCGCGCGTGCGACGTCGGCAGCGTCCAACGGATAGGTCTGGTGCATCCGCCACGGGCTGCGGTCGCCCTGCCGGGGGAAGGTGGCGACGCCCCGCTGGACGTAGCTCGACGCCAGTTCGATCATGGGCTTCTCAGGCACCCCGGGCTCCGCGGGTGCGGTGACCACCGCGAGGTCGGCGCGGCGCATGTGATTGAGGATCCGGCACACCAGTCGCGCGGTGAGATCCGCCCGCATCGTCCAGGACAGGTTGACGTAGCCGAAGCAGAGCGCGAAGTTCGGCACGTCGCTGAGCATGGCGCCCCGCCACAGCATGTGACGCGCGGGCTCGACCGGCCTGCCGTCGACGCTCACGTCGATGTGGCCCAGCGCCAGCATGCGCAGCCCGGTCGCCGTCACCACGATGTCGGCCGGCAGCACCGCCCCCGAGCGCAGCCGGATTCCCTCCGCGACGAAGCCGTCGATGTGATCGGTGACCACGTCGACTTCCTCACGCTTGATCGCCTTGAACAGGTCTGCGTCAGCCGTGATGCACACCCGTTGGTCCCACGGCGCGTACGGCGGCGTGAAGTGCTCACGCACCGCGTCCTCGCCGATCCGCCGTGCGGCGGCCGTGGTCAGCAACGTCCGCGCCCGGTCCGGGAACCGTCGGCAGTAGTGGTAGAAGCCGTTGGCGTAGGCGGCGTTCCGAGCCCGGACGACCCGGTGTGCCAACCCGGCGGGCAGACGCCGCCGGAGCTTGTCGGCGAACCGGTCCCGGCGCGGCAGCGAACTGACCCACGTGGGCGTGCGCTGCAGCATGGTCACCTTCGCCGCGTCGCGCGCCATCGCGGGGACCACCGTGATCGCGGTCGCGCCGCTGCCGATCACAACAACACGCTTGCCGGCGTAGTCGAGTTCGTCGGGCCAGAACTGCGGATGCACCACCCTGCCGGCGAACGACTCGACGCCCGGGAACTGAGGGTCATGTCCGCGCTCGTAGTCGTAGTAGCCGGTGCAGGTGAAAAGGAACGAGCACGTCACAGTGGACCGCTTCGGCCCGTCCTCGCCCTCGGTCCGCTCGATGGTCACCGTCCAGCGGGCCGTCTCACTGCACCAGTCCGCCGCCACCACTTTCGTGCCGCAATGGATATGGCGGTCGATACCGAACTGCTCGACGGTGCGCCGCAGGTAGCCGAGGATCTCGCCCCCGTCGGCCATGGAATTCCCGCCGGTCCACGGCTGGAACGGAAAACTGAGCGTGTAGATGTCGGAGTCGGCACGGACTCCGGGATACCGGAACAGATCCCACGTCCCGCCCAGGGACTCACGGGCCTCCAGCACGGCATACGACCGATCGGGACACTGCGACTGCACCCGGTACGCGGCGTCGATTCCGGAGATCCCCGCGCCGACGATCACGACTTCGATGTGATCGGGCAGCGAAGAAGGGTTTGCGGAACTCGTCATGACACCCGAGTATCGGGGCGTTCCGGACCCTCCACTTAACCTTGGGCGACAAAAATTTAACTCTGCGCGACACCGTTTGGTGTTGGTCCGACCTTGGCGTCACGGCGGACCTGCGTGGGCGTTCTGCCGAACCAGCGGCGCGCCGCGCGTGTCAGCGCCGCCTGTCCGGCCAACTCCACCAACGACGCGACTTGGGAGAACGGCATATCGGTCCTCGTCAGCAACCGGTGGGCCGCGTTCTTGCGTACGTCGTCGAGGATCGACTGGAACGAGGTGCCCTCCTCCGCCAGTCGTCGCTGCAACGTACGCGGATGCGTGTGCAACCACTCGGCGACCAGGTCGATCCGCGCGGGAACCGTACCCAGAGCGCGGCTGACCGCCGACCGCACCATGGTGGAGACACTGTCGCGGGGGTCGGTGTAGTGCGACTCCAAGTACTCCACGACCATGCGCCGCAGTTCGGGATTGACCGGGGTCGACATCGGCTGGGCGAAGAGCTTCGTCGGCACCCGCAGCAGGGCCTGGCCGGCGTTGAACCGGACCGGCGCGCCGAAGAACTCGGCGTACAACGACTCGTCGGTCAGCGGCGGATGGGGCATATAGACCCCGAGCAAATCGTATCCGCCGCTCATCGTGATGAGAATACGGTGCAGTTGCCCCAAGCCCGCGTCGATCGTCTGCGGCTCATACGGAATGTCCGGATGCAACATCCGGTATTCGACGGCCCCCACCCCCGCATAGCGCTCGGGATCAGGCTCACGCGAGAGACGGATAGCCTGGTTGTGCACGAACAGGAATCGGGACGCACAGTCCAGCCCTTCCCCGACCGTGTCACAATTGCCGACCGCCAAGGCCAACGGGCCGAGCATCGACATGTCCTGATAGGCAGCCAAACGCAACCCGAAGTCGGGACAGTTCAATTTCTTCGCCGCGTTCCGCAGGATCCGCCCGGCTGTCGCCGTCGGCAACAGTCCGTCCTCGGAATCCAAATCGCTGGGCGAAACGCCGAAATCGGCCAACAGCCTCGCCCCGTCGCCCCCGAGATCGTCGATCAGTCGATCGATACCCCGGATCGCAGCGGCCCGGATCTCCATTTGCATGCGCCAACCAACTCTCCATCGCCGGGCCCCGCGGGCTTCGTAAGCCCGGCCGGGTCCACCGAGTACGCGCGGGGAGCGTCCGCAGGCTGACCGGAAAGCCGCCTGGGCGTGTGAAACATGGCCACGTCCGCCGGCTCGTCGGCGAGAAGCGTTCACTCACCGTCCATTTACAGGTCGGGGAACAGGGCGCGGGTCCGGTGGGGATCGGGGGCGACGAAGACACCGTCAGCTGTGACCAGGTCTGTGGTGTGGTCCGCCAGAGTGGTGATCGATCCGGCCACGAAGATCTTGCGGTTGTCCGTGCCGGTGACGCGAGCGAGGATCCGCAGGGGTGTCTCCAGCGGGACGGGCCGGTGGTAGCGCATCTGCAGGGAGACGGTCAGGCCGGCCATTCCGGCTGCCGCGCAGGTGCGCCCCATGAGTTCGTCCAGGAGCATGGCGCTCATGCCGCCGTGGCCGTAGCCGGGCGGGCCTGCGTGGGCGATGCCCAGGGTGCAGTGACCGACCAGGCCGTGCTCGGTGGACGTGACGTGCACGGGCGGTGCCAGCGGGCTGCCGGCTCCGACGACGGGGCTGTAGATCCGTGTCCCCCCGGGGAACTCGTCCACCTCGGGGATCTCCGCCCGCGCGCGCCGCCGTCCCGTCAGTCGGCCGGTGACCCGACGGACGTCATCTGCCACGCGGTTGAGGGTCTCCGGGGAGGCGGCGGTACGGACGGTGGCCTCCACCAAAGCGCGCAGTTCGCGGCCGAGGCGAGTGATGGCCGCTTTCTGGTGTTCCAGATCCTCGTCCGTCGCTCGCGCGTGTGGAGTGTCGGCGTCGGTGGCCGACGGGTCGGCGAGGGAGGCGCGCGGCGGGTTTCTCGGTGCGGTGGTCCGGGACGAGCTGCGAGTGCGGTCAGACATCGGTCAGGACATCGGCCGGGGCCGTGAGACGGATCATCGTCGGCATAAGACATGCCTCTCTTCGTTTCGTTCGATGACACTCTGGACTATGACAGTCGCTATAGGCGACGATCACGGTAGACTATGACGATCGTTATAGCCAGCGAAGCCAGAAGGGATCACGTACGTGACCAAGCCCACCCCGACGGCGCGCGAGCGAATCGTCGCCGGAGCCGCCGACATGATCAGTCGGCGCGGCCTGAACGCCACGAGCATCCGCGAGATGGCCAAGCACGCCCGGGCGCCGCTCGGCTCGACGTACCACTACTTCCCCGAGGGCAAGCAGCAGTTGGCCACCGAGGCCGTCCGCTACACGGGCGAGTGGGTCGCCCGTGCCCTGCGCAAGGAGCTGGAGGCGGGCCCGGTCGCCGGCCTGCGGGCCTTCCTCGCCCTGTGGCGCAAGATCGTCGTCGACAGCGACTTCCGGGCCGGCTGCCCCGTCCTCGCCGTCTCCATCGAGGAACCTGCCACCGACGAGACACCCGCCGCCCTCACGGCGGCCGCCGACGTCTTCACCGAGTGGGAGAGGTTGCTGGCCGCCTCGCTGCACGAGCACGGCACCGAACGCGAACAGGCGGCACAGCTCGCGACGCTCATCGTCGCGGCCGTCGAGGGAACCGTCGCCATGTGCCGCGCCAAGCGCAGCACCCAGCCCCTCGACGACACCGCGGAGCAGTTGCAGGCACTCATCCTCGCCACCATCAAGGACTGATCGGAGCCACCCCTTTACGACTCCGGCCTTCAGGCACCGAGCGCGGCGCGGACCGCCTTGACCCTCTCCTCCGTGAACACTCCGCTCTCAAGGAGCGACAGGACGGACAGCACGCCGCCGGACGACCCCCAGCTGCCCTCCTCGATCACACGGAAGTTGACCCACCACGCCGGTGACGGCTTCTCCAGTCCGCAGGCCGCCGCCAGTGCGGCCAGGACGCGCTCGATGACCTCGGCCCGCACATCCGGCTGCCAGGCGGCATCCATGACCGCGAGGTCGATCGCCATCACGTCGAGCTCCGGGTCGACGTCCGCCAGGAGACGGCCGCCGATAGCCATCATGTCCCGCTCGCGCTCGACGAAGTGCACCTGGAACCCAGGCCGGGCGGCGGGAGCGCGCTGCCCGACCTCGGGCACCAGCACCGCGTCCGTCAGTGTCTCGGCCAGCTCACGGCGCTGCTCAAGGCTCAGGCGCCCCTTCGGTGCGTTCACGGTGATGATGGTCACGACATCCTCCTATGACAGTCGTTATAGAGAGCAGCAGAATACACCCGCCTATAACGCCTGTCATACCGAGCCCTGGCTCGACGACAGGCGTTCGCACGAGCCACCGCGCCGTCATGCACAGAGCATGGCCTCGACCGGCCTGTGCGGGCAGGTCCCAGCGCGCTCATCGGAGCGGAGCAAAACACTCGGGTGATGAGCCTTCAGGAGCGGCCGTCGAGCAGGCGCTTGGGGTGCATGCCGTCGACCATTCCGAGGAAGGGCGGATGGATGCTGTAGCCGAGCATCCGGCGGATGTCCTCGGACACCACGCGGACCGTGTCACGGGTGGTGGACAGAGTGAACGCCTCCTGCGGCCGGAGCCATGGCTCGCAGTACTGGGCCGTGACGGCCAAGCGGGCATCGGCGGACGCATTGGCGCCGCCCCCATGCCACAGAGTGCCGACGAAGAAGACGCAGGAGCCCGGTGACATGACGGCCTTCACCCTGGCGTCGTCGTCAGCCGGCTGACGGTCGCCCCAGCGGTTTGTGCCCGGCAGGACCACGGTGGCGCCGTTCTCCTCGGTAAAGGCGTCGATGGCCCACACCGTGGCCGCACTCAGCGGTGGCCGGGGGCGAGGTACGGGATACATGCCGTCGTCGTGGTGCAGCAACTGGGCTTCCTCACCAGGTTGGATGTTGATGACCTGGAGTTGGGAGAGCAGGTAGTTGGGCAGGAGCAGCCGGTCCAGCAGTGCCAGAACTCTCGGGTGGTCGACCATGCGGTCACAGGCTCGGGTCTTGTTGAGGACGCTGTAGACGCGCTGGGTCCGCCGACCCTCGAAGGTATTGCGGCCGGTCCTGTCCAGCAGGGGCGTCACGGCTGCCCGGACGTCCTCGCACTCGGCTTCGGTGAGCAGGTTGTCCAGGATGACGTATCCGTCGCGTTCCAGGACGGCGAGGTCGGCGTCGACCACGGCGGCGGGGACTGTGGCTCCACTGCTTTCCGTAGCCCTGTGCCGTCGAGCCAGGTCGGCATGGAGGCCGTCGAGCGAGTCAATGGTGTCCACACGACTGTGGCCGGGGTCCGGCAGGTCGGGCGTTTGGGACATGACGCTGCACTCCTCGATCGACTTGGTGAACACCCGCACGCGTCTCGCCGGTTGTGGGCGGCGCCGGTGGATTCCGTTGCGGGAAGGACGCCGACATCCGCGTCGGGCCGGGCGGCCTGGGCTCACGTGAGTGGGGACCAGTTCGGATGCCGACACTCGCCGGTGACTGCCTGACCTGTCGTCCGGCAGTGGTCAGCCATGAACCCGACAGAGCAAAGCGGACAGCTGTCCACCTCCAGGGGAACCCTAGTGGACAGCCGTCCGGATAGCAAGGGTGACCTTGAGCTCCGAGCGTCGACGTCGCCCCGGCCTTCAGCAGCCGGCTCACGCCGACGCGAGATCCCCCACCCAAGACCGATCGCCGAGCCGGAACGACCCACCCGGACGTGGCCGCCGATGACTTCACCTTCGCGCTTACGGACCCCCGGGATCCCTGGGGAACGGCCACACGCGACCACACGCCCGCAGCCCTCATCGAGGCGACCCATCGAGCGAGACCGCCAACGCCCTGACCCGCGAGGCCCTCCACTCGCTCCCGGCCGGCTTGGCCCTCGCCCCCAAGACCGACCGGAGCCACCCCCGACGGCGGACTGCGTCAGACCACTGATCCCGCCGCCCCGCGGCCGATGACCGTGAGGAACCCGAAACCCTCGGCGTCGACCGCTTCGGCCTCGCCCACCTGCGCATCGGACACCTGTCCGCGCGGCAAGGCCGATCCCGCAGATGCCGGCCTGCCGGTCGTCACCCTCGCCCTGGCGCTCCCGCGCGCAGCCCGTCCATGACAAGACCCAGGAGCCGAGCGCTCTGGGTTTGCCAGTCCCCACGAGCATCGATCTGCCAGATGCCGGCGATGGCCAGGATGAAGTCGTCGGCGGTCACCCCCGGACGGATGGTGCCGGCCTCGTGATTGGCCGAGACCAAAGCCTCGATCGCCTCGACCACCGGGGCGTATCCCGGCTGCGCAGAGCCCTCCGCCGTACCGACGATCTGACGCATGACGTCCGACAGGCCGACCTTGGCGACGGCGAAGCGAGCAAGCTGGTCCATCCATTCACGCAGCGCCTGGTCGGGCTTCCGGGTTTCGAGCAGCTCCGCCGCAGCATCGGTGAGCAGTCGCACCTCGTGGCTGTAGACCTCCAGGACGAGCGCCTCACGGTTGGGGAAGTTGCGATAGAACGTGCCCTGCCCAACCCCCGCCTTCTTCGCGATCAGACTTAGCGGGACATCCGCGGCACGAGACAACTCCGCCAGCGCCACCTTCAGAATCCGCTCCCGATTGCGCTGCGCATCCGAGCGCTGAGGCCCACCGCTCCTGGACGCCACTCCCCCTCCTTCTGGGCTCACGCCCACAACCCCTTGATAACCGGATAGCTGTCCGATACGTTTCCGGGTAACGGACACAGCTCCGCTTAGGTCCACCATAACGCCAGCCTCAGTCGAGGAGAGCCGCCGATGGCATGCGGCCGGCAGGCGGTCAGGTCGTCAAGGCACGGACGGACGGGGGCGTACCGGCCTGTATATGGCGAGTGCACGCCGCCGCGCCCGCGATTCCGGTCTCGCCGGTGCCCTTGGTTTTGACGGGTGCGTCGGGTCCGGGTCTTCGATGCAACCACCAGAGACCGATCCGATGGCGTTGCCGTCGCGGTTGACGGCAAGGGCCGCCCCGAGTCCGCGTGGTGTTTGAGCGAGTCGCCGGTTATGGCGTCACCTAAACGGACGATCGCCTGGTGCTGGCGAGTAGTGGACGACTATCCGACTGGCAACCAGGAAGGCCGGGCATGCCCGGGAGGAGGACGAGTGGAACCGAAGAGCGAGCCACCTCAGCGCTCGGACGCACAGCGCAATCGCGAGCGCATCCTCAAGGTGGCACTGGCCGAGCTGTCACTGTTCGCGGACGCCCCACTCAGCCTGATCGCCAAAAAGGCGGGAGTCGGGCAAGGGACGATGTACCGCCACTTTCCCAACCGCGAGACGCTCGTCCTCGAGGTCCACCACCGCGAGGTGCAGCATCTCGCCGACAGTGCGCCCCAGCTCCTGATGAGCGGGAAACCCGACGAGGCCCTGCGCGAGTGGATGAGCCGGCTCGCCGACTTCGCCATGGCCAGGGCCGGTCTGGCCGACGCACTACGCCAGGCGATCAGCGCGACGGGAGGCCCGGCGAAGCCTGAATACTCCCTGGTCATGGACGCGATCGAACTCCTGATCAACACCAACCGCGAGGCCGGCACCATCCGGCCGAACGCGACCACCGACGTCTTCGTCCTCGCCATAGCCGGCATCTGGCAGATGGACAGCCACAGCGACTGGCGGACCCAGTCCGGTCTGCTCCTGGACCTTGTGATGGATGGTCTGCGTGTGGGAGCCCCTGGGCCACCGTGAGTTTCCCTTGAGTCGCCTGCCGGCAGCGCCAACAGCAGATACAGGAAGAGGACCAGCCACAGGTCTCCGGGCCAGGCGATGACGCGCTGGAGGACGAACGGGACTCCCGCCGATCCGCCCGCCAGCCCACCGATCGTGAGCACCGGCCCGGCCACGAAGACGGCGTTCCCGACTCTCCGGTGGACGGAGCGCGGGAGCGAGGTTTCGCGTATGAGACGGCGCCACGCGTACCAGTGGAGCGTGACGAACGCCGCCGGAACGGCGACTGCGATGACGGCAAGAACGATGACCACGGCTTGGCGCAGTCCTTCGCTTGAGAACGCAGCATCAGGCTGGCAGTCGCCGAACGAGGACAACAGCAGGGCACCCGCCTGGGCGCCTTCCGCCGGGTCGCCACACACGACCCGGCCCTGTCGCTCGATCCGCGGGGAGCCGTCCGCTGTCTGCCACGGCGAGCAGGAGAGTCGCGCCAACAGGCAGTGGACGAGATGGTTGACAAGGTCGCCTCGTACTCACCGGCACCGCGCCCCGGTCGGTGTTTGGGAACCGCGGGTCGGCCGGCGAGATGACGGGCCGCGTCCATACCGTTTCCGGCGGTCGCGCCCGTCATCACGACGATGCTCGTGGGACGGTTCTCCTTGAGGCGTTTCGACAGCCCCCGGGGGTCACGAGAGGTCGGCGAGGTCTTCTTCGCTGAGGGTGATCCCGGCGGCGGCCATGTTGTCCTCCAAGTGCGAGAGGGAGCCCGTGCCCGGGATGGCCAGGGTCACCGGGGAGGAGGCCAGCAGCCAGGCCAGGCCGATCTGCGACACGGTGGCGCCGTGCCGGGCAGCGACCTTGGCCAGCCGCTCGTCGTCGAGTTCCCGGCCGCCACCGAGCGGGAAGAAGGGCACGAACGCGATGCCGGCCTCCTCGCAGGCGGCCAGCAGTTCCACGTCGTTGCGCTTGGCGGCGTGGAACTCGTTCTGCACTGCCACGACCGGGGCGATCGCGCGGGCCTCCGCGAGATGGTCGGCGTCGACGTTACTGACGCCGAGGTGACGGATCAGACCCTCCTCGCGCAGCGCCGCGAGGGCCTCGAAGCGGGCGGCGAGGGACTCACCGCGCGGGGGCTCCATGGGGCCGATGCGCAGGTAGACCAGGTCGAGGCGGTCCACGCCCAGGCCTTCGAGGTTGGCCTCGACATTGCCACGCATGTCGGCCGGGGTGGCGTGGTGGAGTCCGCCGTCGCGGATGACGGGGCCCACCTTGGTGGCGATGACCAGGTCGGACGCGTAGGGATGGAGGGCCTCGCGCATCAGGGTGTTCGCGCGTACCGCACCACCGGCGCTGAAGTAGAAGTCGGCGGTGTCGATGTGGTTGACGCCCAGCTCGACGGCGCGGCGCAGCACGGCACGGCCGGTCTCGGGGTCGCGGGCGGGACCGCCCATGCCCTCCTTGGACGGCAGGCGCATGGTGCCGAAGCCGAGACGGTTGACGGCCAGGTCGCCGCCGAGGCGGAATTCATTGCTCATGGGCACAGCCTGCATGGCCCGGAACCCGCTGACGAGGCCGTGGCACCTTGCTGCCAGAGGCACAATGAACGCATGCCACAGCACATGGCCATCAGAGGTGATCTTGAGCTCCGCGCCCGGATCAAGCCCTTGGTGGAGTTGTTTGACGCGGAATGGGTCAGCGCCGCACGCGACCTCGACACCTGGCCCGGCGCCCGCGAGTCCGCCCGCCTGCGGATACGACGTGATGGAGCACGTCAGGCCCGCAAGCTGTACAGTCCCGCCGTACTCGGCGACGAGCACGACCGGGAGATACTGCGGGAGATGGCCGCCCACGGCATCCAGGTGCGGATCACCACCACCCCATTGCCCCAGGGAACGGTCTTCATCGACCGGCGAACCATGTTCCTCACCGACCCCACTCCCCCGGCCCCGTCCGCTCACGGTCGGCGTCACCGTACGTACACGATGAGCGCCGAACCCGCCCTGGTCAGCGGGGTGTACGCGCTGTTCGAAGCCGCGTGGGAGTCGGCCACCGACTTGGCGGCCTTCTTCGACCCCGACCGGCCCCGGATCGACATGAAAGCCCGCGAGGTGCTGTACGCACTGGGCTCCGGCATGACCGACGTGACGGCCGCGCGCGCACTGGGCATGTCGCTGCGCACCTACCGCCGCAGGGTCGCCGAGCTCCTCGTCGCCCTGGGCGCGGACTCACGCTTCCAGGCCGGCATGCGCGCAGGCGAGTTGGGCCTGACCCGCAGGTGAGCAGAGCTTCGCCCGGCCCGAAGCGGGTCAGGCGTCGAGGTTCGGTTCGACGTGGTGGAGGTCCCGCCTGATCGGGGCCGATGCCGCCTTGGGCCCGGTGTCCTCCGGTGTCCGGTCCTACGACCACATCACCATCGCCAGGTCAGCCTTATACCCGGCGGCTTCCACCTCCGTGTCGTGAGGGTCGCCGGAGTGGTGCCACCCAGCCGACCCGGCTGCACATCCCGGCCGCGGTGGGGGCGGTTGCCGGGGCGTCGTCCGGGCGGAACGGCCCCGTCATGATGCCGTCCACGGGGCACGAGCCCGCCGGAATCGAATCAACTGGACCAGCGAGCACACCGCTCGGTCCCCCACGCCGCCGAGGCTCACGACCGTTTCGCCCGTCCCGACGAGGAAGGCTGTTGCCAGCACGTTGCTTTCAAGGTAGCTTTCTAGAAAGCTTTTCTATGAGAGGAAGATGCGGCCATGGCCGAGTCCCGATTCCTGCTGCGCAACGGGTACGTCATCGACACCGATCCCGCGCCGGTCGTCCGGCCCGGCACTGATGTCCTGATCGAGGGCGACCGGATCATCGAGGTGGGGCCAGGGCTGTCGGCGGACGGCGCTACCGTGATCGACGCCACCGACCGGATCGTGCTGCCGGGGTTCGTCGACACCCACCGGCATCTGTGGCAGACGGCGGTGCGCGCCGGGGCCGCGGACCTGGACCTGGGCGCATACATGGGCCTGGTCCTGGGGCAGTACGGTCCGCGGTTCCGGCCGCAGGACATCCACGCCGCGACCCTGGTCGGCGCGCTGGACGCCTTGGACGCCGGCATCACCACCCTGATCGACTACTCGCACGCGCTGCACACCCCCGAGCACGCCGACGCGGCCATCGACGCCCTCCACACGTCGGGGCTGCGCACCGTGTTCGGCTACGGCTTCCCGTTCCACGGCGACCAGCACCCCGCCGACATACGCCGGATCCGCAGCGAGCGCCTGTCCGACGACCAGGCCCTGGTCACCATGTCGCTGGCCCCGGCCGGGCCGTCGTTCTCACCGATCGAGACCGTGACCGCCGACTGGCACCTGGCCGATGACCTGGGTCTCCCCCTGACCATCCACGTCAGCAGCGGTCCCGTCGCCGCCCGGCCGATCACCGCCCTGCGCGAGAACGGCCTGCTCCGCGGCAACACCCTGTACGTGCACGGGAACTCGCTCGACGACGACGAACTGAAGCTGATCGCCGAGTCCGGCGGCACCGCCTCGGTCACACCTGCCACAGAGGCCCAGATGCGCGTAGGCGCGCCCGTGGCCGGCCGACTGCGCAGCGCCGGCGTCACCGTCGGCCTCGGCGTCGACGCGGTCTCCTCGCTGCCCGGCGACATGTTCTCCGTGATGCGCGCGGCGCTGCTGGCCAGCCAGATCGCCGACAACCCCCCGCTGACCGTGGGGGACGTCCTGAAGATGGCCACGCTCGACGGTGCCGCCGCCCTGGGTCTGGCCGACCGCACCGGCTCACTGCGCCCCGGCAAGCAGGCCGACGTGATCCTGCTGCGCCTGAACGACCTCAACATGCTCACCACCGAACGCGACCCGATCGCCGCTGTGGTCACGGCCGCGAACCCCGACAACGTCGACACCGTCCTCGTGGCCGGACAAGTCGTGAAGGCCAACGGCAAGCTCCTCCACGGCGACCTCACCCAGGCCGTCCGTTCCCTGCGCGCCACCGCCGCCACCGTCAATGATCACTGACCCGCGGCCCGACCATCTCGCAGGCGGAACTGTCCCGTAAGCGGCGGTCCGGTCGGCACTGATCGAACGTCGCCGGATCCGGACGGCTTTTCCGCGCCTGCTTCACCGGCATTCGCAGACCAGTACGCCCTGTCGGTTGCGCAGCCGATCGAAGTGTCCACGCAACTCCCGGCCCGGAGGGGGTTGCAAGCACACGGAGTTCGCTCGCGAGTCCAGACCATCCCCTCGCGCGCGTCTCCCAGAACCCGCATCACCCTCACACCCACATGAAAAGGAACGAACATCATGGCGAAGAAACTGGACGGCCGGATCGCCGTCGTGACGGGCGGCGCCGCCGGAATCGGCCGCGCGATCGTGCAGAAGCTGTCTGAGGAAGGCTCGCCGACATAGCGGTCCTCGACGTCAACCCCGCAGAGGAAAACCAGGCGATCGTCGAGGCGAACGGCCGACGCTTCTTCAGCGCGAAGGGCGACAGTCTCCGACCAGGAGTCGGTGAACTCGTTCGCCGAACGGGTCCACGCGGAGCTGGGCGAGGTCGACATAGTCGTCAACAACGCGGCCATCCCCTTGCTGGCCGTCCTGGAGGACACGTCGCTCGAACAGTGGACGAACCTGTTCTCGATCAACGTCACCGGCGCGTTCCTGGTCACGAAGGCCTTCGTCGAGGACCTCAAAAGGTCTTCCCATGGGCGGGTGATCAGCATGTCCTCGTCGAGCTACTGGGAAGCCCCGCCGGCCTTCCTCGCCTATGTCTCCGCCAAGGGCGCCATCAACGGCTTCACCCATGCGCTGGCCACGGACCTGGCACCTTACGACACCACGGTCAACGCCCTCGCTCCGAGCGTCGTCCCCACGCCTGCCACCCTGACCCACCTCTCCGAGGAGGCCTTCGCCCACTACGTCGACATTCAGAACCTGAAGCGACAGCAGGCCCCCGAAGACGTCGCCAAACCTCGTCGCGTTCCTCGCCTCCGACGACGCCTCGTTCATCACCGGCCAGATCCACCTCGTCGACGGCGGCCTGCGGCGTCGCTGAAAACCGCCAGGAACGGGCAGGGCGTCGCACACCTGAAGTCCGCGTGAACGACTCACACCGACGCATTCGAGCGCTGGGACGGGCCCTGCGCACAACCCGAAGTTCAGACCGGGGAGCCCCGTGCGTTCACGCGCGGGGCTCCCCGCAAGATGGGCGAAAGTCGAGATCATGCCGACTGCCTCCCACGGGTGTTCCCGAGCGCGGGCCGGATCCTTCATCGAGGCCCCGGAGCCTCTCGACACCGGTGTCACTGTGCGTGACGGCGGCGACGTCAACGTCCCCGCCGTAGCGACTCATACAGCCCCTTCGACGCGCCCGCGCGCACGCGCACGCCGATGATGCGGCGATCCTCAGACTCGGCCCTGGGCTCGGGCGTCCCGCGCCGCGGAGCCACGGGGGAGCAGGCCCGGGCAGGCGGTGATGAGGTCCCGAAGTGCGGCGGTCGCGGCATCGACGATTTCTGCCGGCACACCCTCGAAGAAGGCGTCATGCTCGGCCGACATGGCGAGGACCGCGCGCTCGGCGAGCGCGATGCCATCCGGCGTCAGCCGTATCCAGGTACTTCGGGCGTCAGCCGGGTCGCCCTCCCGCTCAACGGCGCCGCGGGCCACCAGACGGTGGGTGACGTTGGTGGTACCGCCGGTGGAAAGCATCAGGGAGCGGGCCAACTGGTTCGGCTTCATTCGGTACGGCTCACCGGCTCTGCGCAACGTCACCAGCACGTCGAACTCAGCGACCGTCAGCCCGAGTTCAGTCAGATCGCGCCGCGTCACGCGGTCCAGGGCCGCGGAGAGGAACATGATCCGCTTGCTCAGCTCCGACGAGGGAAACACGACCTCGGGCAGCTCCGTACGCCACGCCTGCATCCACGCGTCCACGGGATCTGATGTCGCTGTCACTTCTACACTATAGGTCACTAGCGCGATAGCTTCACAGAAAGCTTTCACCTCAGGTGAGCGGTATCGCCGCCCCGAACTCGGCGTGTGGCACCGCAACCACAACACCGGCCCGGAAACGGCACGCCTGTTGATCATCGAGAACCCGAAGCTGCTCGAACAACTGGGTCTGCACCAGCGCCAGTCGGCCGGACTGATCGACCGAGGACGCCGCCCAGCCGGACGCGCCCTTCGCCGTCGACCTGGCCGAGACCGAGCGGGCGACCCGAGCGCTCGTCGAGGCGGGTGTCGGGGCCATCTCCACCAATGGCACCCTCGGCGAGATGGCCCCCCTCAGCCACTACTCGGAAGCGTTCAAAGGCCCATCCCCACCGAGGCCCATGGCCAGTTGTCGCGCCTGCCGCAGATCCTCGCCTCCAAGTACCTGGCCTTGACGCCCAAGTTTCACCAGGACATGACGGCAACTCATCAGAGCTCTTTTCGAGAGCGGGTGCGCTTCATTCCGGCTTCGGTTCGAGATTGTGCATGAACGCCTCCGGTACCACCGGGCACCACACTGCCGGCCGCTCGGGAGTGGCCTTCGCATCGTCCCAACCCCACTCCCGTGCCTGCCAGTTCTCGGTGATCTGGTCCATGTCGATGAAGTACTCGATCCAGCTGCCCCACGGGTCACGCATGTAGTGGAAGAGGTTGGAACCCGGGAAATGACGTCCCAGCCCCCAGCCGATCCGGTGCCCCCTGTCCGCCATGGTCTGGGCACCGACCATCAGCTCGTCGAGGTTGCCGACCTCCCAGCTGGAGTGATGCAGACCCGGATGACTGCTCCGGACGAAGCCGAACACGTGGTGGTCGCCGGGTCCCGCGTTCATGAACACGGCCGCGCCTGGGATCTTGTCGGACAGTCGCAGCCCGAGCGTGCGCTCGTAGAACTCCTGAGAACGGTTGATGTCCGAGGAGAAAAGCAGCATGTGACCCAGCCTGCGCGGGCGCGGCGGGGTGTTCGCGGTCAGCCAGAGTGCCTCGTCCACCCGCTGGTAGTCACCGGCAAGGTTTTGCTTCGGCCGTATGACGAGGCGCGGCGGGGCCAGTTCCTGCTCCCGCACGTTCACCGCGTTGCCGTCCGGATCCCTGAACCACAGACCACCCTGAAGACCCTCGGCCGGAGCGTCCTGCAGCGCGGTACCCAGCGACTCCAGGTGACGCTGCAACTCGGGCAGCGAGCCGACCGGCGCGGCGAAAGCAACGTGGTGCAGCCGTTTGTCAGGGCCCTCGACCAGCACCGTCTGGTCCTGGTCCCGGCCGTCGCAGCGCACGACCAACTGATTGCCGCGCTCGGCCGAACTGAGGCCGAAGTCCGTGTAGAAGTCCTTGCCCCGCGCCAGGTCGGGCAATTGCAGGCCGTAGTGCAGCAGGCCGCTCACGCGCATGGTGTGTCCCTTCACCAGCCAGTCATCCCCTCATCCATGGTTTCTGTGAGTCCGAGGCCCTTACTCGGCGTCGGCAACAGCCACGACAGCCCTTCCGCGCGCTCTGCGGCACGGCACGTCGGCAGACGAAAGGCATGGGACTGCTGCCGAGTTGCGGTCAGCGGGCAAGAGGTCCTGCTCAATTCCATGTGCGGCGAAGGGGGTTCCTCGATGACATGCGTGAGGCCCTTCCTCGCAGAGGCTCGCGGACAGCTGCCAGGGCCGGAGGCCGTGGTTCCGGTCAGCGACCGCTGATCGCGGCCGCGGTGGCGCGCAGGGCCCGGGCGGTACGGCGGAGATCGGCGTGGACCAGTCGGCCCCCGGCCTTCACGACCTTGCCTGCCACGAGGACCGTGTCCACGTTGTGTGGCTGCGCCTCCGTGACCACGGCCCCGATGGGGTCGCGCTCGGCGGTGAGCATGTTGAGGTCGTCCAGGCGGAGCAGGATGACGTCGGCCTGCTTGCCGGGGCGCAGTGAGCCGGTGCGGTCGGCCAGCCCCATCGCGGCGGCGCCGTCCAGGGTGGCCATCCGCAGGACGTCCTTGGCGGTCAGCTGGGGGTCTTCGGCGATCTGGCCGGCGAGGTGTGCTGCCCGCATCGTGGAGAACATGTCGCCGGGGGCGAAGGCGACGGTGTCGATGCCGGTGCCGGTGGTGATACCGGCGCGCCGTAGGCGGCCGGCCTCGTCGCCGGGCGTGGCCGAGGCGGTGGCGCCCGAGTCGGCGATCAGCTTCAGCTCGTCGTCGCCGATGCCGTTGGCGTGGACGTAGAGGGTCTTCTCGCGGAGCAGGCCGGCCTCGCGCAGGGCGAAAATCGGCTGTTCGTTGTTGGGGCTGCTGGCGAGGTGGATCGTCAGCGGCAGGTCCAGCTCGTCGGCTATGCGCCAGTCCCTGGCCACTGTCTCCATCGGGGTGGACAGGGGGCCGAGCGGGGCGTATGCCATGGTGACGAGCGCGTTGTCGTCGGCCAGACGCTCGCGGATCCGGCGGACGTCGGCGAGCTTCCCGCCCGCGGTGACGTTGACCGGGGTGCCGTAGGCGAAGACCGCGCGCAGCCCCGCCTCCTTCAGTGCGTCGACGGCGGCGTTCGCCAGTTCGGGCGAGTACGCGATGTGCGCGAAGTCCAGTTGGGTGGTGATGCCGGCGTCGAGGCACTCCAGCGCGCCGGCCAGGGTCGCGATGCGCACGTCCTGCGGCCGGAACTTCGGGCCGACTTGCCCCAGAAGGCGGAAGTAGGCGCCGAGATCGATGTCGATGGCCGCGCTGCGCAGCGCCGAGTGCCACACGTGCCGGTGGGTGTCCACGAAGCCCGGGAGCACGATGCGGTCGGTGGCATCGATGACCATGGCGCCCTTGGAGCGGAGGTTGCGCCCGACGGCGGTGATCTTGCCCCCCTCGATCAGGACGTCGGTGTGGGCATGGGCGACCGGCTGGGGCTCGGTGTCGATGACGTGGCCGTTGCGGATCAGGATGCGGCCCTTCGACATGCCACGGCCCATTTCTGAAGCCGAATGTGCTGGGCCGGTTGGTCGACTTCCGCCGGAGGCCGCGATTGCCGCTGATCCACTGAAAGTGACAGCGGCCGCGGCGGCGGCCGCCCCGGTCAGCACGTTTCGACGGGGCAGATTCATGGTGCGTCTCCGTTGTCTCGGAAGGACTGGCGATGGTGGAAGTGACCTGTGACGCGAAGGGGCGAAAGCGACGTATCGAATCCCGCCAACGTGGGGCCGCGGTCATGGCGCCCGAGGACGCCCGACGTCGCTCACGCCCCCTTGGATGCCGAGAGCCTTCCGGGATCACCCGAAGACTGACGGCGCGGCCGTTCGACTCGCGGTCAAGGGCCGGCGTCAAGGGGACCGCCTGACGCCGCCCCTCGGCGCCGGCCGCGAACGCCACCGGCGTTCACGCCGTATGCGGCCACCCCCTTACGGATAACTCAACCGGACAACCGTCCGGTCGTGGGGTGGAACCTAGTGGACAGCAGTCCGCTTAGCGAGGGCTTCGGTCGCGCGTCCCGCGCTGACGCGCACCGGCCCGCGGCCC
Source organism: Streptomyces sp. DSM 40750 (assembly GCF_024612035.1). Classification (GTDB taxonomy): domain Bacteria; phylum Actinomycetota; class Actinomycetes; order Streptomycetales; family Streptomycetaceae; genus Streptomyces. Next base: position 10,577,489 of record NZ_CP102513.1, on the reverse strand, counting down.
GCATGAGCCGACGTGTCAGGCCCAACGGGCCGTCATAGGCGCCCAGTTCGTGGTGGTCGCGTTCGACGGCCTCACACTGGCCCGGCTCGCCGATTTGGACGCCCCGCCATGACCGTGGTCGATCAACCGCTGCGAAGTCTGGTTCACGGTCGTCGACGTCGGAGGCGGGCTGCTTGGGCGGGCCGCCGCCGTGTCCCGGGGGAGGATGACTCGGCGGCGGCCCTGATGCCCGGCGGGTGGGGGGTCGTAAGCCGCCGGACGCTGGTGGGAACTCCTGGGTGACCGGCGGCTGGACCGGCCACCCGGGCGTTCAGAGCAGGGCTTCGGGGGTGATGGGCAGTTCGCGGATCCGGCGGCCGGTGGCGTTGAAGACCGCGTTGGCGATGGCGGGCGCCACTCCGACGATGACGATCTCACCGAGTCCCTTGACGCCGATCGGGTCGGCCTCGTAGTCCTCCCCCTCGATGAAGAACGCCTTCAGGTCCTTGGGAATGTCGGCGTGGGTCGGCACGAGGTAGTCGGCGAGGTTGGCGTTGACGATCCGGCCGTCGCGGTGGTCGGTGACCGTGTGCTCCAGCAGGGCCTGGCCGATGCCGCCGATCATGGCCCCGATGGCCTGGCTGTCGGCGAGTCTCGGGCTGATGATCCGGGCGGCGTCGTACACACCGACCATGCGCCGGACCCTTACCAGGCCGAGGCGGGCGTCGACGGCTACTTCCGCGAAGGTCGCGGCGTAGGCGTAGAAGGAGAACTTCCCCGATTCGGGCGCCCCGGCGTACGAGCCGAGCGTTTCGAGGTGGGTGCGGTTGTTGCGGGCCAAGAGCCGCTGGTAGGTCTCCCCGCGCGCGGGGTTGTCCTTGACGTGCAGCCGGCCGCCGCGTACCACGACGTCGGCGGGGTCGACGCCGTGCAGCGGTGATCCTTCGTCCTTCACCGCCAGGGTGATGGCCTGCTTGCGCAGTTTGTCGCAGCCGTCCTGGACGGCGGAGCCGACACTGGCCATGGTCTGCGAGGCGGCGTGGACGGGGGCCGGGGGCATGAGGGAGTCGCCGAGCCGGAAGGTCACCTGGCGCATGGTCAGGCCGAGGGCGTCGGCGGCGACCTGGGTCATGGACGTGGCCGTGCCGGGGCCCATGTCGCTGGTGGCGGACTGCAGCAGGGCGGTGCCGTCGGCGTCGAGCCGGACCGAGGCCTGGGCCGCGCTGCGCTCGGTGTCGTAGACACCGGCAGCCATCCCCATACCGATGAGCCAGTCACCGTCGCGCGTCGAGCGCGGCTTGGGGTTGCGCCGGTGCCAGCCGAACTCGCGGGCGCCCACGCGGTAGCAGTCGCGCAGGCGGCGGGTGGAGAACGGCAGCCCGGTGGACTCGTCGGCGGCGGGCTCGTTGCGCAGCCGCAGCTCGATCGGGTCCAGGCCCAGTTCGTGGGCGAGTTCGTCCATCGCCGACTCGACGGGGAAGGCGCCGCTGGCGTAGCCGGGGCCGCGCATGAACGTCGGCGTGTTCACGTCCAGCGGTACGTGCCCGTACTCCTGGCGGACGTTGGGCGTGCTGTAGAGCATCCGGCCGGGTTCGAGAACGCCTTCGCTGTGCGTTTCGTAGCTGGAGGTCTCGGCGCGGACGTCGTGCACCGACGCGCTCAGGCGGCCCCGCCGGTCGCTGCCCAGCCGCAGTCCGTACTCGTATGCGGGCCGGAATCCCACGCCGAAGTACGTCTGCCGGCGGGTGAGCAGGAGTTTCACGGGGCGCTTCACCTCGCGGGCCGCCAGGGCCGCGATGACGGTGTGCACCCAGGTCCGGCCGGCGCTGCCGAAGCCGCCGCCGACGACCGGCGCGATGACGCGGATCTTGTCCTGCGGCATGCCGAACTCACTGGCCATGGTCATCATGGCGCCGGCCACCCAGTTGGTCTTCTCCCAGATGGTGAGCTTGTCACCGTCCCAGCGGGCGACGGTGCCGGCCGGTTCCATCGGGTTGTGGTGGTTGCGGGCCATCCGGTACGCCAGGTCCAGCTTGACGGCGGCGGCCCCCAAGGCCCCGTCCGCGTCTCCGCGGGCATACGTCTCGGGATCACCCGCAGAGTCGGCGGTGCCCATGTCGGTCGAGACCGGCTCGGCGTCGTAGGAGACCTCCACCAGGCTCGCGGCGTGCTGTGCCACCTCCAGCGTGGTCGCCACCACGACCGCGACGGGATGCCCGAAGAACCGGACGCGGTCGTCCTGGAAGGGGCGCAGCGCCCCGGGCGGCGGCCACCACCCCGTGCGGGGCGGGAGCTTGGGCGCGTTGAGGTGGCTGATCACCTTCAGGACGCCGGTCTGGGCGAGGGCGGCGCGGGCGTCGACGCCGGTGACACGGCCACGGCCGACACTGCTGTCGACGATGACCGCGTGGACGACCCCGTCGGGGCTGTTGTCTCCGGCGAACTTCGTTCGCCCGGTGACCCTCAGCCGTGCGTCGACCCGGGGCACCGACGCGCCGACGGCTGCCTGTGGCTGGCTCACTTGGTGCCTCCTACGGCGCGCAGTTGCCGTTCGACGGTGCGTTTGAGCAACTCGACCTTGAAGCGGTTGTGCTGAAGGGGGCTGGCCCCGTCCGCCGCCCGCTCGGCCGCCTCGGCCCACAGGGCCTTCGAGGGCCGCTCACCGATGAGCCGCTGTTCGACAGCGGTCAGCTTCCAGGGCACGGTGCCCACGCCTCCGGCGGCCACCTTCGCCTCGCGGATCACGCCACCGCGGATGTGCAGTGCGACGGCCGCCGAGGTGAGGGCGAATTCGTACGACTGCCGGTCTCGCACCTTCAGATAGCCGGATTTGAGCGGGCGCGCGTGGGCCGGGATTTCCACGGCGGTGATCAACTCACCCTTCCGCAGGGCCTGTTCGTTGTTCGGGGTGCTGCCGGGCCGCAGCAGGAAGTCGGCGAACGGGACGGTGCGCCCGCCGTCCGGGCCCAGCAGGCGCACGCTCGCCTCCAGCGCCGCGAAGGCCACGGCGGCATCGGAGGGGTGCGTGGCCACGCAGGACTCGGACGTGCCGAGGATCGCGTGGGTGCGGTTGAATCCGTCGCGGGCCGCACAGCCGGAGCCCGGATCGCGCTTGTTGCAGGCGGCGGTCACGTCACGGAAGTACGTGCACCGGGTGCGCTGCATGATGTTGCCGCCGATCGTGGCCATGTTCCGCAGTTGGGGCGACGCGCTCAGCTCCAGTGCCTCGGAAATGACGGGATACAGGGTGCGTACCTTGGGGTGGGCGGCGGCCTCGGCCATCCGTACCAGCGCGCCGATCCGCAGGCCGCCGCGTTCGGTGGCCGTCACCTCGTGCAAGGGCAGGGTGCTGATGTCGACCAGCGTGCCGGGGCGTTCGACGGTCTCGCGCATCAGGTCCACAAGGGTGGTGCCGCCCGCGATGTAGCGGCCGCCGCGTCGGCCGGCGTCGAGTGCCCCACGGGTGTCGGAGACCTTGGTGTAGGTGAAGGGATGCATGACCGGGCCTCATTTCCCGCGGGCGGTCTGCTCGACCGCGCGCACGATCTTGACGTAGCAGCCGCAGCGGCAGAGGTTGCCGCTCATCCACTCCCGGATCTCCTCGGCGGAGCCGGTGTGGCCCTCCTGGATGCACGCGGCACCGGACACGATCTGGCCGGGGGTGCAGAAGCCGCACTGGTAGGCGTCCTGGTCGATGAACGCCTGCTGCAGTGGGTGGAGCCGCTCACCCTTCTCCAGGCCCTCGATCGTGGTGACCTCGGCGCCCTCCAGCCGCACCGCCAGCGTCAGACAGGAATTGACCCGGCGTCCGTCGACCAGGACGGTACAGGCGCCGCAGGCACCGGCGTTGCAGCCCTTCTTGGAACCAGTCAGGTCCAGGTGCTCGCGCAGCAGGTCCAGCAGCGAGGTGCGGTTGTCGACCGTGACGGTGCGCCGGACGCCGTTGACCGTCAGGGAAACGCGACTGCCGGGCGGTGCCTCGACGGCCGCCGCTTCCTCGATACCGAGGGCGGGCGGCCCCGCGACCAGGCCGCCGGCCAGGGCAGCCCCTCCGACGACAGTGGTCGTCGCGATGAAGGTACGTCGGGTCGGCGCCGAGGAGGGCTCGGCGGATGGGAATACAACTGAGTCGGGAAGTTCGGTGGACATGTCCACTCTCCCTCGTTGGGGTACTGGTGGTTGTCAGGGGCTTACCGGTGGCCGTGCCCCCGCGAGGGTGCCCCGTGTGCCCGTTGCTCAGGCGGTCTGCTGTTCCGTTGGCGGGCGCCGGGCAAAGGGCGGTTGTCGCCGGAGGCCCGGACGGGAACCGGCGGCCAGGAGTGCCGCTGAGCGCGGCGGACCGATCCTCGGCACTACGACTCCCCCGGACGCAGCACGCCGAGTTGGACAGGACCCGCGCGGCGCGGCGCCATCGTGTGCGGGCCCCTGCGTGTTCAGAACATGGTGTTGCCGTTGGCCGAGGTCTCGGGCACCGCCTGGAGGACGTCCCAGTGCTCGACGATCTTGCCGTTCTTGAACCGGACGATGTCGGCAACCGCGGTGCCACGATCCGTCGCCGAGGTGGTCAACCGGCTGTGGATCACCACAAGGTCGCCGTCGGCGAGGACCCGCTTGAAGTCCACCTTCACGTCCGGTACCGCCTTGATGAAGTTCGTCGCCCAGGTGACGAACGCCTTCTTGCCGTTGGTGATCTGGGGGTTGTGCTGAATGTAGGGGTCCCGCAAGTAAAGGTCGGCGGCCTTCTTCGGCTGCTTCTTGTTGAGGGCCAGGTCCACGAAGGCGAGCGCGACCCGCTTGTTGCGCGCTTCCTTGGCGGCCTGGGAGGCCGGCGAGGCCACCGCGGCGGACGACTTCGCGGGGGTCCCGGTACCGGCGAAGGCTGTGGCGCCCACGGTCAGTGCGGCTGTGGTGAGGACACCGACGCCGAGAACGGTGACACGGCGGCTGAGAGTGCGGGACTTCATGAAAGTCTCCAGATTGATCTGCGCATGTATGGATAGGTCTTGGTGGTCTCCGCACCCGAAGGTCCGGAGAGGCTCGGTTGCCCTGCATGCGACGCACCGGGCATGACCTTCAGGCGACTCCCAGCACGGTCCGCAGTACGGCCGGCTGACCTGCGTCGCGGTGGATGGGCATCTGGGCGTCGGTCAGGGGGACGCCCGTGCCGCCGTCTCGGATGGCGATGATCTCCGCCGCGATGGACAGGGCGGTCCCTTCGGGCGTGCGGGCGCCGAGGTCGAGGCCGATCGGTGACCTGAGCCGGGCCAACTCCTGCTCGTCCAGGCCGGCTTCGCGCAACCTGCGCTCGCGGTCGGTGTGGGTGCGGCGCGAGCCCATGGCGCCGACGTAGGCGACCGGCATCCGCAGGGCCTCCTGCAGCAGAGGCACGTCGAACTTGGCGTCGTGGGTGAGGACGCACAGGACGGTGCGTGCGTCGGTCGGTGTGCGCTGGAGGTAGCGGTGAGGCCAGTCGACGACGATGTCGTCGGCGTCCGGGAAGCGGGCCCGGGTGGCGAAGACGGGGCGGGCGTCGCACACGGTGACGTGGTAGCCGAGGAACTTGCCGACCCGGACCAGTGCCGCCGCGAAGTCGATCGCCCCGAACACGATCATGCGGGGAGGAGGCGTGTTCACCGCGACGAGCAGCGTGAGGCCGCCGGGGCAGTGGGATCCTCTTCCGGACTCCGTCCGGGGGGCCCCATCTCGCTGCGCTCGCGGAGATCTCGACCGTGCCGGTGCGGCCGGCTTCCAGCAGGGCGTGCGCCCGGGCGGCCGCGGTCCGGTCCAGCGTGGCGTGGTCGTCTCCGTGCGATCCCTCATACGTGCCGTCGGGACGAACGAGCAGGCTCTTGCCCAGGAGCTCGGCCGGGCCGCGGACCACCTGTGTGAGGGCTGCCGGTTCGTCGCGGACAGCACCGGTCAGGGCGGACCGGAACACCGCCCTGACCGGCGTGTCGGCGGTGACCGGCGTGACCAGGATGTCGATGATCCCGCCGCAGGTGAGGCCGACGGCGAAGGCATCCTCGTCGCTGTAGCCGAACCGTTCGACTATCGACCTGCCGTCTTCGATCGCTTGCCTGCAAAGGTCATAAACGGCTCCTTCCACACAACCGCCGGAGACCGATCCGATGACGGTGCCTTCGCGGTCGACCGCCATGGCCGCCCCGAGTCCGCGTGGCGCGCTGCCGCTGACGCCGACAACGGTGGCCACGGCGAACTCCCGGCCGCCATCGAGCCACGGTCTCAACTCTTGGGCGATGTCAAGCACTTGATGCCTCCGCGGACAGAACGCGATCAGGTCGGATGGGCAGGTGGTGGTGGCGTACGCCGGTCACGTACCGGCGCGTTGGTGGGCACGACGGCTGGCAGTCGGCCATGGGGCTTGCCGTATCCGGCGCTTTGGTGCCGCTAAGCGGACTGTAGTCCGCTACTCCGGAGAACGTAGCGGACGGCAGTCCGGTTAGCAAGGGGCTGAGTCGTGAACCCACCTCCACCGACAAACCCGCCACCCCATCAGCGCCGGCCGCTCCACTCAACTCGCCTGCCTGTCGCTCCAGTTCACCTCGAACTCGACCCTTGCAGGACCGGACAGCCGTCCATTACGGTAACCCGCAGTACCGGACAGGCGTCCGCTTCCGTGGGCCACTCACACGCGTCGAGTGGGACTTCCAACCACCCACCGGGCGGGGAATCGCCGTCCACACACACTCGAACCAGGCCGCACAACCACGCACGCCCAACGACGGACGCGGTCGGCCGACCCCCACAAAAGGATCACAGTGCTACAGAAGATCAAGAGAGCCGCCACGCTCGCAGCCGTCCCCGCCGCGCTCGCCCTCGCAGTCGCCACCCCCGCCGGCGCCGACGAACACAGCGAGCCCGTCGCCATCGGGACCGCGTACGAGGTGTGGGACATGACGGGTGGCAGCGCCACTTTGTACTCCGACGCGACCACCTGCACGGACATCCCGGTACTCGAGAAGGTAGGCGGGGCGCGGAACAACGCGAATTCCGGCTACGTCATGAGGTTCTACGTCGACGCCGACTGTCGGATTGAGATGGGCCCCGGGCTGAACCCCGGCCAGTCCGCGACCAAAGGCGACCACAATATGAACTTCTTCCCTGTCACCCACTACATGATCACGCCTGTGTAGCACCGACGGAACCGCCTCCTCGCACAGGTCGAGTGAGGCACCGCCACCTTGACCGGACGGTCACCTTGACCGGTCTGTGCCGGGCCGGGTGGACCGCGCGGATGTGCGGACCGGGTTGATCGAGCCGTTCGTAGGGTTGGGTCGGCCAGGCGTACTGGGCGTGGTCCTCAGCCGGTGAGCGGATAGGGGCGGCAATCGACAGCGGCCAGGGAGACCATGGTCGCCGGGGCGTTCACGTGTGTGCCTGCTGATGTCGGCGTCGGCGTCCGATGATCCGGTTGCCGATGAGTCCGTGGCGCGGGGCGAAGAGGTACACGAGGGCGAACGCGGTGCCCTGGACCAGGACGATCATGCCGCCGGAGGCGGTGTCGAGGTAGTAACTCAGGTACAGGCCGGTGACGGCCGCGGCAGTGGAGAAGACCGGTGCGATCAGCAGCATGCGCTGGAATCGGTCGGTCAGCAGGTAGGCGGTCGCGCCTGGGATGACCAGCATGGCCACGACCAGGATGACACCGGCGACCTGGAGAGCCACGACGCAGGTGAAGGCGAGCAGTCCGAGCAGGGCCGCGCCGAGCAGACGAGGGGACAGGCCGATGGCCTGCGCATGGGTCGGGTCGAAGGCGTAGAGGGTGAAGTCGCGGCGTTTGAGGATCAGCACGGCGAGGGTGACCGCGCCGAGGGCGGCGATCTGGATCAGGTCGGCGCTGTCGACGCCGAGCAGGCTGCCGAAGATGATGTGGTTGAGGTCCGTCTGGCTGGGGGTGACCGAGATCAGCACGAGACCGAGCGCGAACAGGGTGGTGAACACGATGCCGATCGCCGCGTCCTCCTTGACCCGGCTGGTGTCCCGGACCACACCGATGAGCGCGACGGCCAGCACGCCGAAGACGAGTGCGCCCAACGCGAACGGCACACCGAGGATGTAGGCCAGCACCACGCCGGGCAGCACGGCGTGGGAGACGGCGTCGCCCATGAGCGACCAGCCGATGAGTACCAGCCAGCAGGACAGCACCGCGCAGACCACGGCCGCGACGAGCGTGGCCGCGAGGGCCCGGACCATGAAGCTGTACGTGAGGGGTTCCAGGAGGAACTCGTAGAAGGTCACACCGTCTCCTCTCGCCGAAGCACGTCCAGACCGAACGCCCGCGCGAGGTTGTCGGGCCGGAGGACCTCGTCCGGTGAGCCGTGCACGAGGACCGTGCGCATGAGCAGGACCGCCTCGTCGGCGAGGCGGGGAAGAGCGTGCAGGTCGTGGGTGGACACCAGGACGGCGGACCCGTCGCGGGCCAGTTCGCGCAGCAGACGGGTGATGGTGGCCTCCGAGCCCTTGTCCACACCGGCGAAGGGCTCGTCCAGCAGCAGGATGCCGGCCCCCTGGGCGATTCCGCGGGCGACGAACGCGCGTTTGCGCTGGCCGCCGGAGAGCCGCCCGATCTGGCGGTCGGCGAGGTCGGTGAGCTGTACTCGCTCCAGGGCGTGGTCCACAGCCTCGTGGTCGGCGCGACGCGGGCGCCGGGTGAAGCCCATGTGTCCGTAGCGGCCGGTCAACACGACGTCCCGTACCGACAACGGGAACGCCCAGTCCACGTCCTCGCTCTGGGGTACGTAGCCGATCGCTCCGGACTTGCGTGCCCGTGCGGGCGGGCCGCCGTTGACGCGCACTGTGCCGCTGTCCGGCTTCAGGGAACCCATGATGGTCTTGAACAGTGTCGACTTGCCCGAGCCGTTCATCCCCACGAGCCCGCACACCCGTCCGGCGGCCAGCGACAGAGTGACACGGTCGAGTGCGACGACGTCGCCGTAACGGACCGTGGCCTGGTCGACGTGGATCGCCGGCGTGCTCATCGGGCGGTCCCGGTCAGCGCGGTGACGATGGTGTCCGCGTCGTGGCGGATCAGGTCGAGGTAGGTGGGCACGGGACCGTCCGGTCCGGAAAGCGAGTCGACGTAGAGCACACCGCCGAATCGCGCGCCGCTGGCCGAGGCGACCTGGCGCATCGGGGCGTCGGACACGGTGGACTCGCAGAACACCGCGGGGACCTTGTGCTGTTCGACGAAGTCGATCGTGCGGGTGATCTGCTGCGGAGTGGCCTGTTGCTCGGCGTTGACGGCCCAGATGTACCGTTCGGTCAGGCCCGCGTCGCGTGCCAGGTAGGAGAAGGCGCCCTCACAGGTGACCAGTGCACGTTCGTTGTCCGGCAGGCGGCTCAGCGCACCCACCAGTTCGTCATGAAGCCGTTGCAGCTGTCGCTTGTAGCGCGTGCCGTTGGCCTTGAACGCGGCCGTGTTGTCCGGGTCCAGGTCGCTGAACGCCTTCACCATGTTGTCCACGTAGATCCGCACGTTCAGCGGTGACATCCACGCGTGCGGATTGGCCCGCCCCCGGTAGGCGTCCTCGGCGATGTCGATCGGCGTGACTCCTTCGCTGACCACCGCGTGCGGCACGTCGATTTCGGCCACGAACTGCCCGAACCACGCTTCCAGGTGCAGGCCGTTGTCGATGATCAGATCCGCTCCGGCCGCCTTCTTGATGTCGTCCGGTGTGGGCTCGTACCCGTGGATCTCCGCACCGGCCTTGGTGATGGACTCCACCCGGAGGTGGTCTCCCGCGACGTGGGAGGCGATGTCGGCCAGGACCGTGAACGTCGTCAGGACGACCGGCCGCTCGGCACGGCCCGTACTCGCGTTCCCGATCCCGCACGCGGCCAGCAGGAACACCATCGTCGTCGCACAGGCGATCCAGGCGCTGCGGGCGAATCTCTTCGGCATGTGTGGCTCCCCTGGACAGAGGTGGCAAGAGACTGGTTCATCAGGCACCGGACGCTCCCTGCGGGGGCCGGCCGAACCGACCGGTCAGCGCGGGAACGCCGCGGCCCGGCGGGGTCACTTCCGTGGCGTGATCTCCGCCATCCGCGACCATCCCCGCCCCTCCGTCTCGACGTTGATGATGTCGGGCGTCACAGCCACCACGTCCGGCATCCAGGCCATCGCCGCCTTGAAGTGGTCGGAGTCGACGTGTTCGACGCCCGCCTCCTGGGAGGCGAACGCCTCCAGGAGGACGAAGCGGCCCGGGGCGGCGGTGTCGACGGACCACTCGAAGAAGAGGTTGCCGGGCTCGGCCCGGGTGGCGGCGGTGAAGTCGGCCACGCGGTCGAGCCACTGGTCGCGGTATTCCGGGCGGACGGTGAATCGTACGGCGATGAAGATCATTCAATGCTCCTTGAGACGGCTCCTTGGAACACGAAAAAGGGACGCTCAGCCCGCGAACACGCTCGCCGGCAGTCCCACGTTGAGCGCCACCACCACGCTGGAGAGGATGATCCGGCTGAGGACCGGGTTTGGTGGCGGAACGGGCGTTGCGCCCGCCCGCCACCAAACGCCCAACACCCAACACGCCTCTGGCTACGGGATGTTGGACGGCCGCGGCAGTCCCTCGGCTAGGTCGCCGATCTCCGGGGAGTGGATGGAGCCGGGATTGCCGATGATCTCCTCGACGATCAGCGTCTCGGTGGTGAGCAGCAGGGCGGCGATGGACGCGGCGCTGAGCAGCGCGCTGCGGGTGACCTTGACCGGGTCGATGATCCCGCGCTGGTGCAGGTCGGCGTAGTCGCCGCGCAGGGCGTCCAGGCCGCTGCCGACGGGCAGCGTGGCCACCTTGGCCTCCGCCTCGTCGGGGTCGAGACCGGCGTTGATGGCGATCCAGCGCAGCGGTTCGGCGAGCGCCTTGGCGACGATGGCGCGGCCCACCGCGGCGTCCTCGTCGCCCCGGCCGGGTTCGGGCCCGTCGAGGGCGGCGATGTCGGCCCGGGCGTGCAGCAGCGCCGCGCCGCCGCCCGCCACCACGCCCTCCTCGGCCGCCGCCCGGGTGGCGGCGAGCGAGTCCTCCAGGCGCATCTGCTTCTCCTTGAGCTCGACGCCGCTCGCGGCGCCGACGCGGATGACGGCGACGCCGCCGGAGAGTTTCGCGATGCGTTCGCCGAGCTTGTCCCGGTCGTGCTCGTTGGTGGCGCGCTCCAGCTCGGTCTTGAGGTTCTCGATGCGTTCGGCCACCCGCTCGTCGCCGCCGGCCCCGCCGAGGACGGCGGTGGAGCGTTCGGTGGCGATGACCTTCTCGGCGCGTCCCAGGTCGTCGAGGGTGGCGCTCTCCAGGGTGCGGCCCGCGGTGCCGGTGATGACCCGGCCACCGGTGAGCGCGGCCATGTCCTCCAGTTCGGCGATGCGCCGGAAGCCGAAGCCGGGGGCGCGTACCGCGAGTGAACGGAAGGTGCCGTGCGCCGCGTTGGTGACGAGCATGCCGAGCGCGGGCCCGTCGACGTTCTCGGCGATGACGACCAGCGGGGAGCCGGTGCGCATCACCAGCTCAAGGACGGGCATCAGCTCCTGCACCTTGGTGATCTTGGTGTCGCAGTAGAGGAGGTACGGGTTCTCCAGGACGGCTTCCATGCGTCCTTGGTCGGTGACCATGTACGGGGAGATCCAGCCGCTGTCGAACTCAAGGCCCTCGGCGTACTCGACGCTGATTCCGAAGGCGGACGACTCCTCCACCGTCACGACGCCGGTGCGGCCGACGCGGGCCACGGCCTGGGCGATGGCCTCGCCGATGGCGGGGTCGTTGTTGGCGGACAGGGCGGCCACCCGGACGAGTTCGCCGTCGGTGCGGACCGGTCGCGACTGGGTGGTCAGGGAGTCGACGGCGGCCGCCACGGCGGCCTCGATGCCGTTCTTCAACAGCACCGGATTGGCACCGTCGTTGACCGCCCTCAGCCCCTCGCGGACGATCGCCTGGGCGAGCACGGTGGCGGTGGTGGTGCCGTCGCCGACGTCCCCGTTGGTGCGGGTGGCCACCTCCTTCACGAGCTGGGCGCCCATGTTGGCGAAGGGGTTCTTGAGCTGGATCTCGCGGGCGATGGTGACGCCGTCGTTGGTGATGGTGGGCGGCCCGGTCAGCTTCTCCAGGACCGCGTTACGGCCCTTCGGACCGAGGGTGACACGCACGGCGTCGGCCAGCGCGTTCACCCCGCTCTCCAGCAGTGCGCGCGCTTCGGCATTGAAGCGCAGTTCCTTCGCCATGGCGGTGTCGTCCCTTCGGTACGGCTCGGGCAGGTGCGTACGCGATGCGGCAGGTGTACGGCGGTGGCGGCGGCCAGGCGTGCGGTATCCGTGGTGCGCCGACCCTCACGAACGAAGGTCCACGGATCGGCCGCCGCCACCTGCTCGGGGTACTGATTCAGGGCACGAGGACGGCGCGTCCGCGCACCCGGCCCTGATTCAGGTCGTCCAGGGCCCGGTCGAAGTCGTCCAGCGGGTAGGTGACGGTGTGGAGGGTGACCAGTCCGCGTGCCGCGAGGTCCATCAGTTCCACCAGGTCGGTGTAGGAGCCGACCAGGTTTCCGATGAAGTTGATCTCGGTGGAGATGATGTCGATGGTCGGCACGGACAGGGTTCCGCCGTAACCGATCACGTAGTAGTCGCCGGCCCGGCGCAGCATCCGTACACCGTCCTCCAGGGCGCCGCCCTCGCCGACGAAGTCGAGCACGGCCTCGGCGCCCTGCCCTCCGGTGAGCGCGGCGACCTGGTCGACCTGGCTGCCGTCGGCGACGACGGTGTGGTGCGCGCCGAGCGTCTCGGCGAGCTTCAGTGCCTGCGCCGACCGGTCGACGACGATCAGCTCGGCGGGGGTGAGCGCCCGCAGCACCTGGATGCCGATGTGTCCGAGCCCGCCCGCACCGATCACCACGGCCTTGGCGCCCGGAGCGAGCGTGCGGGCCGCCTTCTTCGCCGCGTGGTACGCCGTCAGGCCCGCGTCGGCCAGCGCGGCCACGTCGGCCGGGGCGAGGCCCGGGGCGAGCGGGACGACCGCGCGGGCGTTGGTGCGCAGGTACTCGGCGAACCCGCCGTCCGCGTCGATGCCGGGGAAGGCGCTCGCCGCGCAGTGCACGTCGTCACCGCGCCGGCAGGCGGCGCACAGTCCGCAGGTGACGAGCGGATGCAGGATCACCGGGTCGCCGGGAGCGACCGAGGTGACGGCGGATCCGACCTCCGCGACCCAGCCCGCGTTCTCGTGCCCCTGGACGTACGGCAGGCTCACCCCGCTCTTGGCCTCCCACTGGCCCTCGATGATGTGCAGGTCGGTACGGCACACGCCGGCGCCGCCGATCTTCACGATCACGTCCAGCGGTGAGGAGATCACCGGGTCGGGCACCTCGTCGAGCTCGGGCTGGTGGTCGTACTGGTGCAGTCGTACGGCTTTCATGACGCTTCCTCCCTTCTGCTACTGACTTCTGTCCAGCCGGCGGGCCCGTAGCGAGTGGCCAGCAGGCCCTCGCAGAACTCGGTGTTGGCGCCGATACCGACACCGGCCGTACGACCCATGAGCAGGTGCCGCTCCAGACCTGCGGCGGGCACGGCGCGCCCCTCGTTGTCGGTGAACAGCGGCGCCGACACATCCGCCCGGAGGCCGAGCAGGGCGCGTCGGCGGCGCAGCGTCACCGTCAGGCGCTCGGGCAGGTCGCCCAGGACCGCGTCGGCCAGTTGCCGGTGGGTCCAGCCACGCTCCAGCAGCCGCTTGCCGAGGCGGGTCTGGGCCGCCAGGTGCCCTTTGCGCAGGAAGACGGCGCGCAGCTCCTGCATGCGGTCGGGGTCGGCGAGCCCCGGGAACGCCTCGGAGAACGACTTCTCGCCTCCCACGCCCTGGTTGATCTCCTCGGAGGCGAAGTGGTCCTCCAGGACGACCGTGCACTCCCCCGCCCAGGACAGCCGGGCCAGTTCGCGCCGGGCGTCCTCCACCATCAGCCAGGCGAAGTTGGGAGCGCAGAAGTAGGTGGGCAACCGGAGTCTGGCCTCCACCGAGCCGTCGGCGCCGACACTGACGGAGCTGACGAAGCCGAGTTCGGTGATGGGGCGGTCGAGTTCCGGGTCGAGCACCGCCGCCAGGGCCGTGTTGACGGCGGTGACCCGGTCGACCGCCTCGGTGACGGCGGTCATGCCGCCACCGCTGCGGCGGCGGGCAGTTGGGCACTCCCCGGGACCTTGAGGTCGTACAGGCGCGCGTGGTTGAGGCCGAGGATCTTGCGCTTGGCGTCGGTGGTGAGGACGCCGTACTCGGACTGGAGGTCCTCGGGGATCTGGAAGTCGACGAACTTCTCGATCAGCCACTTCGGGCTCCAGATCGCGTAGTCGCTGCCGAACACGATCCGGTCCTCGTCGAGCCAGTACAGCAGCTCGCCGATGATCTGGCCGAAGTAGCGGGGGCGGGAGTGGATGAACGGCATGACCACGGACAGGCCCGCGTACACGTTGGGTTCCTGGGTGGCGATCCAGCAGAAGTCGTCGAGACGGGGCAGCCCGGAGTGCTCCACGACGAAGTTCAGGCCGGGGAAGGCGCTGGCCGCGTGGTCGATGTCGGCGACGTCGAAGGCGTCCCGGTTCAGCGGCCAGATGGTGGGGCCCTTGTGGACGTGGATGTTGCGGATGCCGAGTTCCTGGCACAGCGCCAGGTAGTCCTGTGTCTCGGGGTCGCTCAGCTTCCAGCCCTTGGAGGAGCCGCGCCATTCGGCGGTGTAGAGCTTGACGCCCCGCAGGTTCCACTCGGCGTGCAGCTTCCGCAGCCGCTCCAGGCCGGCCTCGCCCTCCCGCGGGTCGAAAGAGCCGTTGGCGATGAGCCGGTCGGGGAACTTACGGGCCAACTGACCGTTACGCTCGGTGGTGTTGAAGCCGCTGCGGTAGAACTCGTTGAGGTACGTGGGCTGGAAGATGCCCCAGTCGACGTAGCCGGTCTCGAACAGGTCGTGCATCAGGTCCTGTTCGCTGTACTTGCGGAACTTCTCCAGCGGCCACACCCACTCCTGGGGGCTGAGGTTGCGCTGGTAGTCGTAGAAGCAGCGGATGAAGCCCTCGCCGTACTTGTTGGCGGTGTTCTCCTCGCTGGCGTCCCAGAAGTGGATGTGTCCGTCGACGATGAAGTAGTCGACGCCGTCCTTGCGGTACATGGCTGCTCCTCCCGGGCGTCAGTCGACGGGACTGAGGTCGAAGTCGATGTATTCGGCGGCGTCCTCGGGGTTGGCGAAGAGCACCGTGCGGTCGTCGAGGTGGACCATGCGCCCGTAGTGGGTGGACATGATCTCCTCGAAGTCGGACACGTCGAAGTCGAAGCCGAGGGCGCCTGAGATCTCGTCGAAGTCGAAGGTGAGCACCCGCTCGCCGTCGACGCGGATCATCGACGGGTAGTCGGTGACACTGACGTTCTCCTTGGCGCGCATCACATCGGCGACGACATGGCCGTTCTGGTTGTTCATCAGCGTCACGCCGCACATGTTCGACGAGGTGCGGTCGGCGCTGAACGGCTGCGGGGCGGTGGTCACTTGGCGGTCCTCTCGCTCGTACGGTCGGCGGGTGCCTCAAGGCCCAGGTCCTCGATGAGGCGGGCGAAGCGCTCCTTGGCGCGGTCGAGACTGTCCTCGAAGCGGACGGGCTTCTCGGCGGGCTGCGACCACAGCGGCTGCAGCCGGCGTGCGGCGTCGAGGCTCACCGGCGCCCAGCGCTCCAACCACTCCTGGACGACCTGCTTGTTGCCGGCGCCGTGGGCGGCGTCGCCGAGCAGGAGGGTGAACAGGGATCGGGTGTAGCGCAGGTCGCGGTCGTAGTCGTTCTCGCCGGCGCCCATCACGGTCGGGGTGGTGTAGTCACCGTTGCGGGCGGCGATCTGCAGAACGAGGTGACTGCGGAACAGCTCGCCGACGAGGGGCTCGAAGACGAGGTTCGTGGCGAACAGGGCCTCGGCCCAGTCCTGTACGGCGGTGAGCCGTTCGGTGTTCTCCCGCACGCCCTGCCAGGCGGGGTCCGACTGCCACACGTCCCGGTGGGCGGAGCCGTCGAAGCCGTCGAGCTGCTCCTCGATGTCCAGGTTGTACAGCGCGAGGTCCTGGGCGAAGCGGAGTTTGTGGACGCTGTTCACCGCGAGCGCGTTGTTGAGCATGTTGGTGGGCGCGGAGCGCTGGATCGCGACGAACACGTGCATGCCCAGGCCCTGTTCCGCGTGCATCCACGCGCCGACGTGCCGCTCGACGAAGGTACGCCAGGCACGGGTCCACTGCCCGTACGCCTCGGCCTTGCGAGCGTTCGCGAGGTTCTGCTGGACCTGCCGCACGACGTTGGCGTTGTTGCGGTAGATCGTCTGCTCCCACTCCTCGTTGGGGTCGAGGAAGCGGTGCCAGTCCGAGGACTTGAGGGCGGTCCAGTCCTGCGGGTAGCCCGAGGAGCCGTCGGCGAAGCCGTAGATCCAGCCCTGCAGCAGGTGGCGCTCCGGGTCGGGCTGGACGTCGAAGGTGACGTCCTCGTACATGCTGGCCCGCATCTTCTGCGGCTTGTAGTAGGAGAAGGCGCGGCTGGTGGAGCTCGGGAAGACGAGGGCTCCCGCCTCGGCGTCGGTGAACTGCGGTTTGGGGAAGCTGCGTTCGGCCTTGGCCGGCTTGTCGGCTTGAGTGGTCATGCGTACGGCTCCTCGCATGGGTCAGGAGGGTCGGGTGTGTGCCCAGGTCGGGTGTGCGCGCGGATCAGGTGTGTGCCGCGGGTCAGGTGTCGGTGGACGTGGTGAACTTGTCCAGGAAGATCCGCTCCTCGGGCATGCCCTTGGCGGTGAGCAGCCCGAAAGCGGCGTCGCACATCGGCGGTGGGCCGCACAGGTAGGCGTCGGCCTGCGACAGATCGCCCTCGTGCCGGTCGACGACGTCGGTGATCAGCCCCTGCTCGTACGCGCCCGCTCCGTCCTCGGACAGGGCCGGTACGAAGGCGAAGTCGCTGAGGCCGCGACCGAGTTCGGCGATCTCGTCGAGCGCGAACAGGTCCCGCTGGGTGCGCGCCCCGTAGTAGAACCGGGTGCGGCGGGCGCTGCCGGTGGCGGCCAGGCCACGCAGCTGGGCCAGGATCGGCGCCATGCCGGCGCCGCCCGCGAGCAGGATCAGGTCACGGTCCGGTGCGTCCCGCATCACGCAGGTGCCGTAGGGCCCCTTGACCGTGAGCGGGTCTCCCGGGTTCAGGGCGCCGCCGAGCAGCCCGGAGAACAGTCCGCCGGGGTAGCGCCTGATGATGAACTCCAGTTCGCCGCCGGGCCCTTCGGCGGGCAGCCCCGCCATGGAGAACGACCGCCACTGGTCGGTGCCGGGCACCTGGATGTCCAGGTACTGCCCGGTGCGGTACGGCAGTTCGTCAGGCGGGTCGATCACCAGGCCGAGCCGGACGATGTCGTGGGTGAGGGGCTGTACCGCGGCGACGGTGGTGCGGGCCTCCCGTGGCGGTATGCCGGAGAGGAGCATCTCCTCGTCGTAGTTGATGAGTTCGACGTGGAGGTCGCCGTAGGCGTGCACGCGGCACAGCAGGACGTATCCCTCCTCGCTCTCGTAGTCGGCGAGCGCGAAGGTGGAGTAGCGCTCCATCTGCTGGTCGCCGTCGAGCAGAAAGGACTTGCAGGACGAGCACTGGCCCTCCTTGCAGCCGTGCATGAGATTGACGCCCTGGCGGAACGCGGCGTCCAGTACGGTCTCGTCCTCGTCGGCCTCGATCTCGATGCCGACCGGTTCGAATCGGATGCGGTGCTTGTCGCCCACAAGGACCAGCCTTCCGGGGCGGCGACCCCGCGACGGGTTCGTCGCCGCCCCTGCCTGTGGTTCGGTCAAGGCCTCGACGGTGTGATGTTGCTGCGGCTGCGGTAGTCCGCGACGTGCGCCTCGCGCTCCTCGTCGGACATCTCGTTGAGCGCCATGTTGGGGCTGATGAGTGTGTTGCCGCGGATGTCGTCGAGCGTCCACAGCTTCTTCGGGTCGTCGAGGTCCAGATGCGGCTGCGGGATCAGCGTCTTGCCGTCGTCGCGGACATAGCCGAGGTCCTTGACGATGTCGGCGAGGTCCTGCCCGTGGTAGCAGCTCTCCCACTCACGCTTGCCGGTGAGGCGTCCCATCGACGGGGTGGGGCGGCCCTCGTACTCGGGCCGGAACGCGGTGGTGTCGGTCCACGCGCAGGTCTCGGAGCAGTACGTGCGCCACTGACCGTCGACCTTGTCGACCACCATGTCCTGCCGGACCAGGCAGGGCACCATGCAGGACCAGCAGCGGTGCGGGTACTGGTAGCCGACGTCCTCGAAGGTGATCGGCTTGTTGGCACCGGGATGCCGCATCCGGTTGTACGCCTCCCACCAGGCGCCGTACTCCGCGTACCAGCCCGGGTACTTGGACTCGAACCACTCGAAGTCGTCGTCGGTCATGCCGTCGACGCGCCAGAAGTTCACCGGCCAGCCGGTGGCGAAGAACTGGGCGGTCTTGTGGACGTAGCCCTGGTTCCAGATCCGGTCCCACGCCTTCTCCACGAGGTCGTGCGGGATCTTCAGGCCGTACTTCTCCAGCGGGATCAGGTACGACCGGTAGTAGTCGTCGTAGATCCAGCGGCGCCACATCTCGGCGTAGCTGTCGCGGTCCTTGCGGCGGTCCTTGCTGCCGTACTCGATGAACGTGCCGATGGCGGCGTCCACCACGCAGTGGTTGTTCCACCAGGCGTAGCGCAGGTCGCGCTCCAGGAGCTGCCGGTTGTCCTCGTCGGCCAGCGCCATCAGCAGGATCGAGTAGCCGTTGGAGATGTGCCGGGACTCGTCCGACTGGACCGAGTGGAAGACGGTGGGCAGCAGGTAGTCGCCGTTGGCGGCGGCCTCGGCGGGCATCGCCACGAACAGGGTGTTGGTGAAGGCGGTCTCGGCGACCAGCGTCAGGTAGACGTTGGAGGCGGTGATCGCGTCGCCGGTGATGAACCCCTCGCCGAACTGCCGGCCGATGGTGCCCGCGTAGCAGTTGGCGAACGCCTTTTCGGAGATGTCGAACCCGGCGGGGTCGATGTAGTGGTTCATGTAGAGGCGCTTGAGGTTCATCTGGATCGTCGAGTGACGTACCTCGTCGATCATCTGCACCGCGAGCCCGTTGTGCAGCTCCGGGTTGGGCACCGCGCCGATCGCCATCGGCATCGCGCGGGCCGCGCTGATCTCGGGGAAGGGGATGATGGACAGGAACAGCTTCTGCCACTCCATCCAGCGCTCCTGGACCTGGCGGAACATGTTGCCGCGGATCGCGCCGTCCATCGCGCCGTAGACCCGGTTGTCCTTCTCCTCCTCCATCGGGAAGTAGGAGCGCAGGACCTGCTTGAGCGGGTCCTTCTTGGGGGCCTTGTCGAAACGGTAGTCGGTGGCGAAGCGGTTGGCCGGTGTCGCGAACGTCGGATCCCACGACAACTCGGTGATCTTCTTGTGCGCCTTGCTCAGGCTCTGTCGGCTCACGGGTGATACTCCTCCGGCTGACTCGGCAGCGATGGGGCTCCCCCGGGCTCCGGCACAGCCGGGACCGGAGGGAAGGGACCTCGTTCGCCCGGCGCTCGTGGCGGCGCACTGCCGTCGGTGACCGGGGCGTCGCCCATCGTGGGGTCGGGTGCGGCAGCCGCGCGTCTCAAGTTGAGACGGGCGCCACATCCCGGGTATGGCCACCACCGCACTCCCGGACTTAACGTGCCGGACATACCGGAACCCCGAGAGTCATTGCACGGCAGAAGGCGCAGAGCCGATGGAACCTGTGGAATCCGTGGAACCCCTGGAGACGCCGAGGCCGTCGCCCACCGTCTCCGCGCTCGGCCTGGATCGTCGCATCCCGCACCTCAACCCCGTCCGTGAGCGGGCCCGGTTCCTGGAGGGCGGGGACTTCTCGTCCTCCGCGGTGCGCCCGCCCATCCTCGACTCCTGGCAGCGCTCCCGCTTCTTCGGCGTGGACGCCGACCGCATCCAGGCCCCCTACAACGCAGACTTCGACCCGCACTCCCGGCTCGCCACGGCCGCCCGCCCCGTCCTCGACCGGCTCTCCGACGCGCTCCAGGGCACCCCGATGTGCCTCATCCTGACGGACTCCAAGGGGCGCGTGCGTGAGCGCAGGACCGGCGACCGGGCGCTGCACCGGCATCTCGACGACATCAGCCTCGCGCCCGGCTTCAGCTACGCCGAGGAGTACGTGGGCACGAACGGCATCGGCACCGCGGCCGAGGACGGCCGTACGGCACAGGTCTTCGGCTCGGAGCACTTCTCCGAACGGCTGCAGCGGGTGTCGTGCGCGGCGGCGCCCATCCGCAACCCGGTCAGTGGTCGGGTGCTCGGCCTGATCGATCTGACGTCCTGGCAGCACACCGCCTCGCCGCTGATGGTGGCGCTGGTCCAGGAGGCCGCCGCCGACATCGAGGAGCGGCTGCTCGACATCGGTTCGGAACGCGAACGGGCGGCACTGCGCGCCTTCTTGACGTCCCGTCAGAGTTCGCGCAGGGCGCTGGTCACGCTCACCGACGGATTGCTGCTCGCCGACGCGGCCGCGACGGAGATGCTCGGCCCGGCCGACCACCGGCGGCTGCGGGAACTCGCCGCCGATCCGTCCGGGCTGCGCGAGCAGCGGATGCTCCTCAGCGACGGGCGAACCGTGCAGCTGAGGGGCCGCCAGGTGGAGGGTGATGAGCCCGGCGGACATCCGGCCGCGTATCTCATCGAACTGCGGCTGGTCGCGGAGCGGGACGAGTCCGGCCGGCACCCCGTGGTCCGTCCGCCGCGGTTGGCCGGCATCAGCGGTTCGAGCCCCGTGTTCCGTGGCGTCATCAGCCAGTTGATCCGCCACTGCGAGCACGGACGCTGGACGCTGGTGGAGGGGGAAGCGGGCACCGGCAAACAGGCGCTGGTCCGGGCCGTGCACCGGCATGTGGCGCCCGCGGCGCCGATCGGCGTGCACGACGCGGCGGACGCGAGGGGCGGCGCGGCGCCGTGGCTGCGAGCCGTCTTCCAGGATCTCGCCGAGGACCGCGGCACGGTGGTGCTCCGGCATCTCGATCTGCTGTCCGCGCACGTACTCGGACAGCTCGACGGGGTGCTGCGCACCACGGCCGGGCGCTCCGGCTGGGTGGCCGCGCTGCTCACCCATGACCGGCCCAGGCTGCCCGGCGCGGGTGCCGAAGCGCTGCCGGATGCCGACAGGGTGGCCGCGTCTCGGCAGGCGGATCCCGTCGCCGCGGTGCGGGCGCGGTTCGGGGCCGAGGTCACCGTCCCGCCGCTGCGACACCGTACGGCCGACATCCCCGCGCTCGTGGCCTGCCTGCTGGCCCGGCATGGTGGCGACAGCGGAGGCGTCCGGTGTACGGACGACGCGTTGCGGGCCCTGTCCCGGGCGCCTTGGCCAGGGAACGTCCGCCAACTCGACGGCTCGCTCCGCTACGCGCAGGCGCACCGTTCGGGCCCCTTGATCGAGGAGTCCGACCTCCCGCCGTCCCTTCTCTCCCAGGCTCAACACCCCTTGTCCGCCTGGGAGTCCACGGAACGCGACCTGATCGTCCAGTCCCTCCTCGACCACGGCGGAGACAAGGCGAAGGCGGCGAAGGCGCTGGGGATCTCCCGGGCGACGATCTACCGCAAGATCACGGCGTTCGGGATCCGGCTGGGGCCGGAGAAGGGGTGACGCCGGAAGGTGACGTGACACCGGAAGGTGACGTGACACCGGAAGGTGACGTGACACCGGGAAGTGACGTGACGCCGACAGGGCCCGGTCCGGCGGGTGGACGCCGTCAGCGTCGTGTGCCCTTCCTCGCTCCCTGGGTCCAGGCGTTCCCCAGCCACAGGCCGCACGCCTCCCAACAGCCGAGTACGGCACCCGTGAGGGCGACTCCGGGACCGGCCGGGGCACCCGCCACCGTCGCCACCACACCGCACACCGCCAGCAGGACCCCGAACCCGCCCATGGCCAGCAGCCGTTCTCGGTGCCCCCACGACTGTTTCGCCATGTCCCCCCCCCACTCGTCACGCTCCGCCTTGGCGCGTCGTCCTGAGCATGCCGGAGGGCATCCGAGGGAGGAGTCTCACTGTGAGACGCTGCGCGATTGAGATCTGCCGTGCCGCGGAGCGTCAAAATGAGCGTCGCGGCGGAGAGGCAGTGACGCTGCACGGCGGGCTGCTGCGAGGCAGTACACCAACTGTCCTGCCCGACGGGCAGGAGCGCGAACACGGCGCCGGGCACATCCGGCTGGCGTTCGCCTGACCGGTCCCAGGGCGCCACATCCGCATCGGCGTACGCCGACAGCGGGCGCCGGACCGTGTGCACGCCGTGTTCCGCCCGAACCTCCGAAGGGAGCGGCAACGTCGGGCAGTCCGCGGACCGGGCGATTCCCGGGACGCCGACCGTGTCACGCGCCGCGGCAGCCGCACGGGCCCTCGCCGTCTCCGAACTCGGCGACGCGCATCGAGCGCACTGCTCGGCGTCCTTCACGGCCGCGACCTGCTCGTCACCGCCGCTCCGAGGTCGATGTGTCGATGGAGTCAGCGGGAGACCTGAGGCATGCCGCCCTCGGGGGCGGGTTCCTGCGGTAGGCGCAAGGTGAACGTTGCTCCCTTGCCCAGCCCGGCGGATTGCGCGGTGATGTCTCCGCCGTGGGCTCGGGCGATGCCCCGCGCGATGGTCAGGCCGATGCCGCTGCCGCCGACGGCAGCGGGTCGGCCGGGATGATCAAGGCGTTCGAAGCGGTGGAAGATGCGTTCGAGGTCGTGTTCGGCGATGCCGATGCCGTCGTCCGTGACGCGGACGATCACGCGGTGCACGGGAGACGGTCCGGTGTGCACGGACAGCGCCACCTGTCCGTACCGATCGCATGCGGCCAGTGCGTTGCCGAGCAGGTTCACCAGGACCTGGGTGATCCGGTCCGGGTCGCAGAAGGCGACGACGGGTGTGCCTGCGTCCACCGCGAGGGTCACCCTCTGGTCGTCGTACTGGGGGCGCAGTCGCTCGGCCGTGGCCCGCGCCAGCGTGGCCACGTCGGTGGGCTTGCGGTGAAGATCGAAGGCGGCCTCCTCCGACCGGGACAGGCTGGAGAGGTCGCCCGCCAGGCGCTGCAGCCGGTGAAGGTCGTCGGCGAGGGAGGCGAACATCGCCTCATCGGGGATGAAGATGCCGTCGGCCATGCCCTCGATCTGGCCGCGTAGGAGGGTGATGGGGGTGCGCATCTCGTGGGCGACCTCGGAGATCAGGCGGGCGCGGCGGCGTTGGGTGTCGGCGAGGGCTGCCGCCAGTGTGTTGACGTCTTCGACCAGCGCTGCCAGGCCCGGCTCGCTGGGGAGTTCGAGGATGTCGTCGTAGTGCCCCTCGGCGAGCCGGCGCGTGGCTGCGCGCACCCGGTCGAGCGGACGCAGCAGAAACCGGGACAGGGCGACGGACGCCGGGAAGGCCGCGGCCACTCCGAACAGGAGGCCGATCTGCAGGACCACGTCGCCTTCGACGTCGTCGAACCCGAGCCACACCTCGATCAGCGCGCTGATTGCCGCCATGGCCAGCAGGGCCAGGAGGAGCACCATGACGTGCGAGAGCACCAGCCGGTTGCGGAGCGACAGCCGCTCCTGGATTCGGCGCAGCCGCGCACGACCCCTGTGGCAGGCCGGGAAGCCGGCGGGAAGCATGGGTCGGTGTCCTTCCTGGCCGCTAGGCGGGGCGCCCGATGAACCGGTAACCGATGGTGCGGACGGTACCTACGAACCGGGGTGTGCTCGCGTCGTCGCCCAGCGCGCGCCGCAGAGTGCGGATGTGTACGTCCACGACGCGCTCGTCACCGAAGAAGTCCTCGCCCCATACTTGGGTCAGCAGTCCGCGCCGGGTGAAGACCCGCCCAGGGGCCCGGGCCAGCGCGAGCAGCAGATCGAAGTCGAGGGCGGACAGCTCCACCGTCCGGTCGGCGTCGACGAGGACGGTCCGTGTCCCGGGATCGACAGTCAGTCCGTCGAAGCGCAGCATGTCGTCCTCGTGGGCCGCCTCGGGGCGGCTGTCGGTGCGCCGCAGGATGGCGCGCACGCGCAGGGCCAGTTCGCGGGGGCTGAACGGCTTGGTGACGTAGTCGTCGCTGCCGGTGGTGAAGCCGATCAGCCGGTCGACCTCCTCGTCCCGGGCGGTGAGCATGATCACCGGGATCTGGCTCGCCTCCCGGATGCGGCGCAGGACCTGGAATCCGTCCAGCCCGGGGAGCATCACATCGAGCACCACGAGGTCCGGCCGGTCGCGGGTGACGGACTGCAGGGCGGACGGTCCGTCCGCGGCTTCGACGACGTGGAACCCGTCCGCCTCCAGGTAGCCGCGCACGGTCATGCGGATCTTGGGTTCGTCATCGACGACCAGAACGCGCTGCGTACTCATCGTGCTCGCTTTCCATCGCCGAAGTGGGAAGGGGAGGGCCGTCGTGGCCGCGGGTGACCGGCGGCATGGAGGGAGAAGGCCTCGAACGCGGCCAGCGTACGGTGGATGTCGTGGCCGGTGGCGATCTCCCGGCCTCGCCCATCCGACGCCGTGCCGCCCGGGTCGTCGAGCAGCTCCATGAGGCGGTCGGCGGGGGCGCGCACGTCACCGGTCGGGAAGAGGTAGCCGTTGCGGCCGGGGTGGACCAGGTGCGGCAGGGCCATCGCGTCGGCCGCGACGACGGGCTCGCCCGCGGCCATGGCATCCATGGTGACCGCGCTCCGCGGTGCCGGGCATGCAGAAGATGTCGCAGCGGGCGTAGGCGACAGGCGAGCGTGACTCCGGCGGGCCGGCGGCCAGGGCACTCTGGGCCGGCCGGAAGCCCGCGAGGCCGGCCAGGGTCAGGCCGCCGAGCGTGCCGCACAGCGTCGCGCTCACGCCGTTCATTCCGTCGGTGGCCCTTCCGTCGGCCGGCGCTGACCCTTGCCTAGAGCGCCGCCCGCGCCTCGTCGGCGGGGCGGCGGGCGGCGGGGCGGGACGGCGGGCTTGGCGTGCGGTCGCGGCTCAGCGCGAGCCGGCGCGGCGTATACGCGCCCGCAGCTTCGGGAACTGCTCAAGGGCGTTGGTCCGCTCGAGAGCGATCCGCTGGCGCCGGCTGTAGATCTCGTCCACGGTCGGTTCGGGATCGCCTGCCTTGAGAAGCGGCAGGCTGCCCTTGAGGAAGGGCATCGTCTCGACGTTGTCGGCCGCGTAGAGGTGGCGGGTCGCCGGCCAGTCGCTGCCGAACATGATGTGGTCGGCGGGCACCAGCGACGACAGCGGCTGCAACTGCGCGGCGGTGAACGCCTGTGCGTCGTCGAAGTACATCCGCGAGATGTAGGTGAGGGGGCCTTCCGGCAGCACTTCGTTGAACGGCGGGAAGGCCGAGTGCCGGGTCGCGAGCCGGTAGGCCAGGAACGGCAGCGCCCCGCCGCAGTGCGTGAAGTGCCAGCGGATGTTCGGGTAGTCCCGCAACACACCGTTGTAGATCAGGCTCGTCATCGCACGGGTCGCGTCGAAGGTGTACTCGAAGACGTTGTTCCCGGCCGGGATGTCGGGGCCGAAGCAGAGCTTCGGAGCCGGGTTCGCCTCCGGACCCGTCGGGTGGACGTAGACGTAGGCACCGCGGTCATTGAGGATCTCGTACAGAGGCGCGAATGAAGGGTCCCCCAGGTAGGTGCCTTTGTAGTTGGTGAGCAGACAGATGCCGTCGAGATCCAGTTCGCCGAGCGCGCGGTCCACCTCGGCCACCGAGCCCTCGATGTCGGGCATCGGAGTGACCGCGAAGATTCCGAACCGGTCACCACGGGTCTGCACGAGGTCGCGGGCGTAGTCGTTGACCGCGCGGGCGGTGGCACGCCGGTCGTCGATCGGGCCGACGGTGACCTGGAGGTCGCCGAACGACAGGACGCTGGCCTGAATCCGGTACTGGTCCATGAAGGCCAGGTGCCGATCGACCGACCACGGACCGTACGCCCCGGTAATGGCGCCGAGCAAGCCATAGCGCTTCAGGTAGTCGTTGTACACGTCGGGTGCGTAGTGCGCGTGGGTGTCGATACGCCAGTTGCCCTTCGGCAGCCCCGGGCCGGACGGTGCCGCCTCCGGAGCAGCCATGGCGGCCGGCACCGTGGCCGCCGCCGCCGTGACAAGCGCTGCGGCCGATGCCCCTTCGATCATCCTTCGACGCGAGATGTTCCGTAGCAGGTTCATTGCCAGTTGCCCTCTTCATTCTGTGTGCGAGTCAGGTCGTATGTGGGTGCGTCACGGCGCCGTCGCCAGGCCGGGCAGGGCCTGCGCGGGACGGCGATGGTCCCCGCCGTGAGGGAGACCGCTGCCTCCACGCGCGGGTGTGCGCGCGGTCCAGGCCGATCGGGGAGCGCAAGCGGGTAAGGCGCTCCTCGGCCGGGCCAGTCGCCGCCGGCAGATCGATCCGGCACTCATGCGTGGGAACCCCACAGCGCCGACGTGGCCGCGCCGGCCGGCAGCCGGCTCCACACCGTGAACTAGCCGGCGGTTCCTTCATGCAGCACGTCATCACCGACCGCCTGCCCAACGGAGTCCACCCGCCTGGCCGAATCCGGACGAAGGAACGCGCCGATCACAACGGAACCGGACAGCGCGGTGTCAACCGCCGTAGTCAGGTGCCGAACAGCAGGGTGATCAACGCTGTCCACCGGCGGGACGAGGAGTACGTGCATGACCGCCAGACAACAGCCGCCTCATAAAGCACGTACCACGGAGCGCATGAAGCTTCCATGAAGCCAATCGCCGGGCTGGCGCCCACTGCCTGCAGCGGTCTCCTGCTTCTTCCGGACTCAGGTGTTATTCAGACGGTCCGTCAGGAGTAGGTGGGTCAGCTCTTGGGTGCGTCCGCCGTGACCGGGTGCAGGTGAAGCGGCGATTCAACAATGCGGATGTTGTCCTGCTTGTTCCGGTGCAGGGCCTCGCTCAGGTCGGTGGTCGACCACACCGGCTGGGCCAACCGACGTCGGCGAGCACGTCCAGGAGTACTGGCGGCGCTCCACGTGCGGACGCGGGCGCTTGACGGCGGCCATGCAGGGTGTGCGGTAGCGCTCGGCAGCGGGACGGCGTGGCTCGACTACTGCTGGGAGTCCTGCGGTGTGTCGGCACGCCGCAGCATGGTGAGCCACTGGGTCACGACGGCGTCGATGAAGGCGTCGGTGACCTGGCCGCGGTCGAGGAAGAGCCGTGCGAGGACGGGCCCGTACAGCAGGGTGAACTCGTCTTCGCTGATCTCGACGCCCGAAGGCGCCAGCAGCCTGTTGAAACCGGCGTAGCGGTCTTCGCCGATGCGGACGAGTGCCCGAGCACTGTCGGGGTCGTGGTCGGCCTGGGCGGTGATGGCCAGAGCCGCGGTTCGCACGGCCGGCACGCTGACCCCGGCGCGCAGGCTCTTCAGCCAGGCGGTGGCCACGGCGCCCACGTCGCTGCCCGGTTCGGGATAGGTGCCGAGGTCGGGGCCTTCGAGGACGAGGTCGAAGAGCAGCGCGGCTCGGGTGGGCCAGTGCCGGTAGAGGGTCTGGCGGGTGACCTCTGCCCGCTCGGCCAGCAGGGCATAGGTCAGGCCGGCCGGTCCGACCTGAGGCAGCAGTTCTCGCGCGACGGCCAGCACGCGGTTGCGGGTGCGCTGCACGCGCGGGTTGCCCGGGGTCGGCAGACGGCGATGGAGGGGCTGCTTCATGCCGCCACCCTACCGGCAAATCATACATCGAGTGTGATTGAGGTCACAACTCGATCCGAATCATACATGGCGTGTGATAAACCTTTGAGAGTAATCACACGCACTGGATGATTCTTGCGTGACGTGCATATTCGAAAGGCGGATGACCATGTCACCTCGCAACCTGCTCGCACCCACGTTCGCCCGTACGCGCCTCGGTTCCGGCCCCGGCCTACTCCTCGCCCACGGTGCCGGCAGCAGCCTGGCCGGCACCTACGGCCCCGTCCTGGAAGCTCTCGCCGCCCGCCACACCGTCGTCGGCATCGACTACCCCGGCAGCGGCGACACCCCCCGCTCCACCGCCCCGCTGTCCGTCGACGACCTCGCCGACCAGCTCATCGCCGCCGCCGACGCCGAGGGCCTCGACCGCTTCGCCGTGTCCGGCTTCTCCCTCGGCGGCCCGGTCGCCATCCGAGCCGCCGCCCGCCACCCCCAGCGCGTCACCGCACTCGTCCTGACCGCCGCCTTCCCGCACCGCGACAACCGGCTCGCTCTCGCCTCCTCGGTCTGGAGCAAGATCGCCGCGTCCGGCGACCGCGAGCTGCTCGCCGAGTTCCAGCTCCTGATGGCCCTCGGCACCCAGGCGCTGGAGTCCATGCCGACCGAGCAACTGCGGCAGACCCTCGGCTACGTCGCCGCCACCGCGGCCGACGGCAGCTCCGAACAGACCGACCTTGTCGGCCAGGTCGATGTCCGGGACGACCTCGCCGCCATCAAGGTCCCGACCCTGGTCATCTCGACCACCGACGACCGGCTCACCTCCACCGCCCTGCACCGCCACCTCGCCGAGACCATCCCCGGCGCGCAACTCGTGGACATCGCCACCGGCCACCTGCCGATGCTCGAGCGGACCGAGGAATGGCTGCAGCTCATCACCGACTTCCTCGGCAATCACAACGCCTGAAAGCACACCATGGGTGGGGCCACGCGGCGAACAGCGGCTGGCCCACGGCTAGCCCCTCACCCGGACCGCCCGTTGATCACTTCTCACTAACACTCCCTGGCGGTGGACATCGGCCACCTCCCGGTCCCGGATCACTTGAATCTCTGTGGGTTCGTAGACCCACTTCCCCTCTCGAGTTCATGGAGAAATCATGCTTAGTTTCGGCCACCTCGACGAGTCCACCCAATTCCGCGACCAGCAGAAGGAGAAGGCCGGCCCGGTCACCATTATCAACACGTTTGTCGCCCCGGAAGGCAAGGAGGATGAGGTGGTGGCCGCCTGGGCGGACGACGCGGAGTACATGAAGAAGTCGGGGAGCCTTCTTTCGGTGCAGCTGTACCGGGGCATCGGCGGCAGCCGGCTTTTCACCAACGTCGCGGTCTGGAAATCCACCGAGCACCTCCGTGCAGCCCTCGGCACGCCGGAGTTCGCCTCGCACCTGGAGCGCTACCCTGCCGGCACCGTGGCCTACCCGCATCTGTACCAGAAGTTCGCTGTCGAGGGCGTCTGCGAAGGCGAATGATGACCGCTCCCCGATCCGGGCTGCCGTTCGCCACGCACACGACATGTGGCCCCGTGTAGTCCCTGGGCCGCGGACGACTGACTCCCTCAAGGGAAGCGGCAGCATCACCACAACGTCGTCGGCCCGCCCGCTGCGCGCGCGTTGTACTCGACAGCGAGCTGAACCGGCCTGACGGCATGAAAGGTTCTTGCCGAGAGAGTGGCGGCACGCTCTGCGCAAGCAGCGCGCCGGGCACCGCTCGCATAGACATGGCTGTGTCCCCCTGCCTGTGGCAGGGGGACACAGCCGCCTCGGTCTGCTGACCGAAGCTGGGCGGCTGCGCCTCCGCCGGCAGCTACCCGCTTCACGAAGCCGCTGCTGCCCGTCACTAGGTCATGACCTGGTGGGAGGCGCGCACCGGGCAGGGGGACTGCGGGCCTACTTCACCTCTGCCGACATCCCGTTGCTGCTCGAACACCTCAGTGCACGGATCCCCGTCGCCGGTGAACGTGCCACCGCGCTCCACCTGCGGTACCTCGACCTGGTCCTCGCCGGGCTGCGCACCTCGGCCCCCGACCAGCCCACCGCCCTGCCATCCCATGATCGAGGCCCTCGGCAGTTCTCTATGGAGGCCCGCGCCTCCCTTTCAGGGGCGAATCACTTACCCCGAGACTGACATCCAGGGGAAAGTTTCTTCCCCCTCACCATGAGTAGACAGCATCTCGGCTTCGGCGAATTATGGCGGAAGGACCGCCCGGTGGCGGACCAAGGCCGAGAAAAGGGCAAGAACCATGGTCAAAACTGTTTCCTTCAGGAACAAGGCAGTAGAAATTTCGGGACACCTTCACCTGCCGGACAACTTCAGGGAAGACGAGAAATTTCCGGCCCTCGTCGGCGTTCATCCGGCTGGGGGAGTAAAGGAACAGACCATCGGAGCCTACGCCAAGAGGCTCGCTGCGCAGGGATTTGTTACCGTGGTTTATGACTCCTCATACCAGGGAGAGAGCGGCGGCGAACCTCGCCTCTTGGAAGACCCGGCGACCAGAGTGGAAGACGCCCGCTGCGCAGCCGACTTTCTTACCACTCTTCCGTTCGTCGACTCCGAACGAATAGGAGTTTTTGGCATTTGCGCCGGGGGCGGCTACGCAATCAGCGCAGCACAGACCGAACGCCGCTTCAAGGCAGTAGCCACCGTCAGCGCAGCTCCCATGGGCGAAGGTTCCAGAGGCTTTCTGGGACATATGTCCCCGGTGGCCGAGCAGATCGGCACGCTGGAGATGGTTGCCAAACAGCGCACGGCGGAAGCGAGGGGAGGCACACCTCTCTACGCCACGTTTGTTCCAGAAACGCTGGAGGAGATCGACGAAAACACACCGGACCTCCTGCGTGAAGGATACGACTACTACAGGACGCCCCGAGGTCGACATCCCAATTCCAAGGGCCGCTTCCTGCTGACCAGCATGGACAAGATGTTCGCCTTCTCGGCGTTCGACCAAATTCCAACATTGCTGACCCAACCGATGCTCCTCGTCGTAGGGAGCAAGGCAGACACAAAGGTGTTCAGCGACCAGGCGTACGAGCTTTCCAAGGGGCCGAAGGAGTTGTTCGTCGTCGAAGGTGCGACTCATATCGCGATGTACGACGTGCCCGAGTACGTGGATCAAGCGATCACTAAAATGGTGGAGTTCTTTGCTGTCCTTTAGTACCGCCGAGACCTGGGGCCACGACCACTGAGCCGGGTACTGCTTCGGCACGGTTCGAGGTCATCCATCCAGGCGCAGGAACCGAAGCGATGCCCTGGCGGAGGGCAGCGGTGGTGCCCGCCCTCCGCCAGGGCATCTTCGTACGCTCGTACTGCCCCGCTGGACCAGCGCAGCGCGCAACTGGCTTGCTCGGCACGCAGCCGGAGAGGCACTCCCGCCTGCCGGGGCCCTACCGGTCGGCGGCGATGCGCTCGGCGAGGGCCAGGCAGAAGTCTCCGGCGAAGACCGACAGCCGGTTGCACAGCAACCGTGCCCCGCCCCCGTAACCGGCACGCAGGTCAATTCCCGCGGTCGCACCTTTCCGCAGCCCCCGAAGGGGAGAACCGCTTACCTGGAGAACGGTAGGGAGGGGAAATTTTCTTCCCCCTCACAGCGCGCTCTTCCGGTGCAAAGCTTGGTCACGAACTGAGCAAATACATTCGAGGAGACCGATCACCATGCCCCATTCCGGCCGCCCCACAATCGCCATTGCCTTCCATTCGGGCTACGGCCACACTGCGGTCGTCGCCGAAGCCGTGGCGCGTGGCGCAGCGGGAGCCGGCGCCGAGGTGGTCTCGATTTCCGTCGACACCATCACCGACGAGCAGTGGGCGCGGCTGGACGCCGCCGACGCGATCATCTTCGGTGCCGCCACGTACATGGGTACCGCCTCCGCGGCCTTCCACGCGTTCGCCGAGGCCAGCAGCAGGCGCTGGTTCTCCCATGTCTGGGTGGACAAGCTCGCCGCGGGCTTCACCAACTCCGGTGCCAAGAGCGGCGACAAGTCGTCCACCCTGGGCTATTTCGCCACCTTGGCCGCCCAGCACGGCATGCACTGGATCAGCCTGGGTCTGCTGCCGGGCTGGGATTCCACCACGGGCAGCGAGGACGACATCAACCGGCTGGGCTTCTTCATGGGCGCCGGCGCCCAGAGCCCGACCGATGCCGGACCGGAAGCGGTCCACAAGTCGGACATCGCCACCGCGGAGCACCTGGGTGCGCGCGTCGCGCGCCAGGCCGCGATCTTCCGAGCCGGGCGGGCCGCCCTCCCCGCCTGATCACAAGGCCTTCTTCTCCCGTATCCGATTCCCCCCGTCCCCGCAAGGAGCACGTCATGTCCGACTCCCCCGACCTCGCCCTCATCCGCCGGGTCTACGCATCCCGAATGGCGCCCGAGGTCACCAAGGAGGTCATGGCCCCGGACTTCGTCTGGGACATCACCCCGGGCTTTCCGAACAGCGGCGTCTACCACGGCTGGGACAGCGTGGCGAAGGACTTCTTCGGCACGCCGATGCCGAACATCGCGTCCTTCGGCGCGGGGCCCGAGGAGTTCTACGCGGACGACGAAGGCCACGTCTTCGTGTTCGGGCACTACCACGCCGAGACCAAGACCGGGGACAAGGCCGACGTCCGGTTCATCCACCTGTGGACCGTCCGTGACGGCCAGGCCGTCAGCATGCGGCAGGCCGCCGACAGCCACATCCTCCAGGAAGCCCTCAAGGGCTGAGACCACCCCAGGGAGACCCACCCATGGCGAAGATCCTCTTCGTGATCACCGCGTCCGACCACTGGACGCTGGCAGACGGAACCCGGCAGCCGACCGGCTTCTGGGCCGAGGAAGCCATCGGCCCGTACCAGGTCTTCAAGGAGGCCGGATTCGCGATCGCGGCGGCGACACCCGGCGGTGTACCGCCCACAGCGGACGCGCTCAGCCTCACCGCGGAGTTCAACGGCGGCGAGGAAGGCGCGCAGCGCATGCGCACCGCCCTGCGCGAGGCAACCGAGCTGGCGCGCCCGATGCGCATCGAGGACGTGGACATCAACGATTACGTGGCTGTCTTCTACCCCGGCGGCTGGGGCCCGATGGAAGACCTGCCCGACAACGCCGAGTCCGGCAGGCTGCTCACCGAGTGGCTCGCTTCGGGCAAGCCGGTGTCGCTGGTGTGCCACGGCCCCGCGGCGCTGCTTGCCACCATCGGTCCCGACGGGACGTCCCCGTTCGCCGGCTACCGTCTGACCGGCCTCTCCAACGCCGAGGAGAAGCTGAACGGCCTCGCGGACCGCGCGAAGTGGCTGCTGCAGGACCGTCTCGTCAACGAACTCGGCGCGGACTACCGCGAGACCGAGCCGTTCGCCCCACACGTCGAGACCGACCGCACCCTGTACACCGGCCAGAACCCGGGCTCGGCGGTCCCGCTTGCCCAGGAGCTCGTCAAGGCACTGGGCTGACGCCACAGCTGTGTGATCTCTCGGCGGCCCGGTACGTACTCCGGGCCGCCGAGTCCTCTTCCGCTTCCGCCTGCTGCCGTATGGGTCGAAACCGATACAAATCTCACACACGAGCCGAGCCGACATGGGCAGGACTTCCCCCCTCACAACCGCCGAGCATTTGTGCCAGGCTGCAAATCATGAATCGCAACCCTCATCTGAACGAGCTGGGTGAGTTCCTCAAGGCCCGCCGTGCCGAGGTCAGTCCTTCCGAGGTCGGACTCCGCGGAGGGCAACGGCGGCGTGTGAGCGGTCTGCGCCGTGAGGAAGTGGCCCTTCTCGCCTCGATCAGCACCGAGTACTACACGCGAATCGAGCAGGGCCGTCTCCAGGCGTCGGCCCCCCTCCTGAACGAAATCGCCCAGTCGCTCCGCCTGAACGACGACCAGCGCACCTACCTCTTCGACCTCGCGGCGAAAGAGCGAGTGCGGCCGACTGCGTCAGGCGACCGCCAGCAGGTGGATAGGCAGTTGCAGCGCATGCTGGACGATCTCACCGCCTCCCCGGCCTTCGTCATCGGCCGGCGCACCGACATCCTGGGCTGGAACCAGCTCGCCGCCGCCCTGTGGGCCGATTTCGGACGCTACCCGGAGCAGGAGCGCGTGTTCGTCCGGCTGCTGTTCACCGAACCCTGGATGCGCGAGCTGTACGCCGACTGGGAGGAGGTCACCCGGTTGGCCATCGCCCAGCTGCGCATGGAGAGCGCGCGCTACCCCGGCGACCAGCGCCTCACCGCGCTGGTCGAGGAGCTCTCCGCCCGTGACGCGCAGTTCCGGGAGTGGTGGACGGCGCATGACGTCGCGATGCGGGGCAAGGGCATCAAGAAGCTCCGTCACCCGGTGGTGGGCGAGCTGACACTTGACTGGAACACGCTCACGTGTGGCACGGACCCCGACCAGCACATCATCGTGTGGAACGCCGAACCCGGTTCCCCGTCCCACGACGGGCTGCGCCTCCTGTCCTCCTGGGCCGCGGACCAGAAGCGGACAGCGTCCGACACCGTCGCGTAAATCTCCGGTTTCGCTGCTTGCCCCGCTCGCGGATGACCCGTCGGCCACCGACAGCTCGCCCACGAAAGCGGTCGACTCGGGGGCGCCAGGGCTCCTGGCGGCCTCCATGCGTAGTTGGGCGACGCAACTCCGGGCGACCGTCCTCCAGCCGAGGCTAAGCTCCCGGAAGCCGGGGTCGGTGAAAAGCAGCCGGGTCGTAGTTGCCCTTCTTCTCCGGAACCCGCTCGAAGTCGGTGAGCAGAGCGACTGCCAGAGCGTTCCACGCCAGGATGTCCATACGGCGGCCGAACGAACACCATGCCGGGGGTCGCAATGAGGTCGTCGAGCAGGCGGCGCAACTGTGGCTGCGCCTTCTGCGCGGCTTGGTGCGGCGGGGTCGTGCCGTCTGCCGGCCGGCCAGCTCGAACAGGTGGTCACGCTGGTCGTTGCCCAGATGGAGGACTTGGGCGAGAGCCGCCAGCACCGGCACGGACGGCTGGATGCGGCCCTGCTCCAGCCTCGTGTAGTAGTCGGTGCTGATGGCGGCGAGCAGGGCGACCTCCTACCGGCGCAGGCCGGCCACACGCCGGGAGCCACCGGTGTCGGGCAGGCCGACGGTGCGCGGACTCAGTTCGGCCCTCCGCGCTTTGATGAATTCTCCCAGCTCGTTCAGATGGCCGTCGCCGGTCATGACGGCCAGTCTCGCACCGCTCAGTCTTCACGAGGGGGGGGTAAGGATTCCTCCCCTGGACAAGTCATTCCCAGGACGGAATTCTCCCCTTTGCGGGTTCGTACGATGGTGGCAGGGTCGATGCCGCGGCCGGCGACCAGGACCTGCCCTCGGAGAGCATTCACCCGAAGAGGCGGGGTTGCCGGCCTCGGGTCCGTCATTGTTTTCCGAACGTCAGCGATATTCGGTATGTCTGGATATCTGGCCTCCTACGCCGGATGGCCCAACGCCATGACCGCGATGACCCAGCTCAGGGAGTTGGTGGGCATGGCCGAACAGTCCGGCTGAGACCTCTGCTCACCGCCCGCACCCCACCCACAGCGCGGACTCGCCCCCCACGTACCGCGCCGCACCGTCCGGCGGCGGCACCGCCAAGGGAACCCGTACCCGTCCCTGACACACCACGCACCCGACAAGACCTGGGAAGCATCATGCGAGCAACCATCATTCACGGCCCCGGGGACATCCGGGTGGAGAACGCCCCCGAGCCGAAGATCGTGGCGCCCACGGACGCGGTCATCCGTACCGTCGCCACCTGCGTGTGCGGCTCCGACCTGTGGAGCTACCGGGGCATCAACCCGGTCAGGGAGCCGCAGCCGATCGGCCACGAGTACGTCGGCATCGTCGAGGAGGTCGGCCGCGACGTCACGACCGTCCGGCCCGGCCAGTTCGTCATCGGCTCCTTCATCGCCTCCGACAACAGCTGCCCGATCTGCCGGGCCGGCTACCACACCTCCTGTCAGCACCGTGACTTCCCCAACGGCTGCCAGGCCGAGTACGTCCGCGTCCCCCTCGCCGACGGCACCCTGGTCGCCACCCCGGAGCAGCCGGCCGAGGAGCTGATCCCGGATCTGCTGACCCTGTCCGACGTCATGGGCACCGGCTGGTACGCCGCCAGGGCGGCCGAGGTCAAGCCCGGGTCGACGGCCGTGGTCGTCGGTGACGGAGCCGTCGGCCTGTGCGGCGTCATCGCCGCGAAGGAACTGGGCGCCGAACGCGTCATCGCGATGAGCCGACACGAGTCCCGGCAGAAGCTGGCCCTGGAGTTCGGCGCGACCGACATCGTCACCGAGCGCGGCGAGGAAGGCGTCGCCCGCGTGAAGGAGCTGACGAGCGGTATCGGCGCCGACTCGGTGCTGGAGTGCGTGGGCACGCAGGAGTCGATGCAGCAGGCCCTGCTGTCCACCCGACCCGGCGGCAACGTCGGCTTCGTCGGCATGCCGCACGACGTGCGGATCGACGGCCAGCAGCTCTTCTTCTCCCACGTCGGGCTGCGTGGTGGCCCCGCCCCCGTGCGGGCCTACCTTCCCGACCTCATCGAGCGCGTCTTCAGCGGCCGTATCAACCCGGGCAAGGTCTTCGACCTCACCCTGCCCCTGGACGAGGTCGCCGAAGGTTACAAGGCCATGGACGAGCGGCGCGCCATCAAGGCACTGCTGCGTCCATGACCTGAAGCCCCCGCGGTGGTGGGCGCGCGCCGGCACCAACCAGCGGGGGACCGCGCCCGCTGGCCGGTACGCCTCCCGCTTTCGTCGGCGAACCGCTCACCACCACTCCCCCTGACCACGTCTTCCGGCCCTACACACGCAACAGCGACTCCGTTCGCATACTCTCCGGACCGGTGCCGATCTGGGTCGTCCGCGACGGTGAGGACCTGTACGTCCGTTCCTTCCGCGGTACGGACGGCGGCTGGTGGCGCGCGAGCCACGAGGGGCACATCCGCTCCGGCGGCGTCGACAAGGACGTCACCTTCGTCGAGGTGGCGGAGTCCGAGATCAACGACCGCGTCGACACCGCGTACCGCACCAGGTACGACCGCTTCGGCGGCGCGTACGTCAACCCCATGGTCGCCGCACGTTCGACAACACTGCGGCTGGTCCCCCGATGAACATGGCGATCGCGGTGGAAGCCGCTGCGCCCCCACCGACATCCGGTCCCGCACAGGAGTAAGCGCCATGCTCGGTCTCGAACTCGTCGTCGCCCTGGGTGTGGCGGTGCTGCTGGGCAACGTCCTCGGGCAGCGCTTCCGCGTCGCGCCACCCGTCGTGCTGCTCGTCGTGGGCGCGCTTCTCGGCCTCGTCCCGGCCGTCCGCCAGACCCAACTCCCGCCCGAAGTGGTGTTGTTGCTTTTCCTTCCTGTGCTGTTGTACTGGGAGAGCCTGACCACGTCCATGCGGGAGATCCGTACGAACCTGCGCGGCATCGTCCTGCTCAGCACGGTCCTGGTGATCCTCACCGCAGGGGCCGTGGCGGTGGCAGGGCACGCGCTCGGACTGGCTTGGGGACCGGCGTGGGCGCTGGGCGCGGCCGTGGCTCCCACCGATGCCACAGCGGTCGGCGCTCTGGCCGGCTCCCTGCCGCGCCGTCAGATCACCGTGCTACGTGCGGAAAGCCTCGTCAACGACGGCACCGCGCTGGTCATCTACGGTCTGGCGGTCGGTATCACCGTCGGCGAGGAGCACCTCACCCTGCCGCACGTCGGAGCGCTGTTCCTCCTGGCGTACGGCGGCGGGGCCGCGGTGGGTGTGGCGGTCGCCTGGATCAACATGAACCTGCGACGCCGCCTGGACGATCCCCTGCTCGGCAATCTCGTCATGATCCTGGCCCCGTTCACGGCATATCTGCTCGCCGAACTGATCCACGCCTCCGGTGTCCTCGCGGTCGTCGTGAGCGGGTTGATCATGGCTCAGGTGGCACCAAGTCTCATCCGTGCCGAGCACCGCCGCCAGGCACTGGCCTTCTGGCCCCTGGCCACGTTCATCATCAACGGCGCGCTCTTCGTCCTGGTCGGAGTGGAACTCCAGTACGCGCTCCGTCACTTGGGCCGATCCGACGTCAGAGATGCCCTGATCGCGATCGGAGTGGTCAGCGCGGTGCTGGTCGCGGTCCGGTTCGCGTTCCTGTTCTCCTCCGCCTACCTGATCCGCGTGATCGACCGGCGTCCCGAGCAGCGGTTGCGAAGAATGAGTCACCGGGCCCGTGTCGTGAGTGGGTTCGCGGGCTTCCGCGGCGCGGTGTCGCTCGCCGTGGCCCTCTCCGTACCGGAGGCCCTCGACTCGGGTGAGCCCTTCCCCGACCGCGCCTTCATCGTCTTCGTCACCTCCGGCGTCATCGTGGTGACCCTCGTGGTGCAGGGACTGCTGCTGCCGGGCGTGGTGCGCTGGGCCCGGCTGCCGCGCGACACCTCCGTCGACGACGAGCACGTCCTCGCCGAGACCATGGCAACCGAGGAGGCCATCACAGCGCTGCCGCAACTCGCTGCCGAACTGGGCACCACCCCGAAGGTCATGGAGTGGCTGCGCCAGGAGTACGAGGCCCACCTGGCAACCGTACGGGCCAGAGGCGCGGGCACCGACGACGATCCCGCCCTGCTGCACAACCGCCACTACACCGACCTCCGCCTCGCCCTGATCGCGCACAAGCGCGCAACCGTCGTCCGCCTTCGCGACGAGCGAGAGATCGACGACACCGTGCTGCGTCGGCTTCAAGCCGCCCTGGACAGCGAAGAGGTGCGGCTGGCCGGACGCGAGCAGGTGGAGTGAGCCGAGCCCCGGCACCCGGCCTCCGCACAAGACCCGACAGAAGGGATCCCCTTGCCATGTCCTCCGGCCTCATCGACGTCCACGCCCACCTCCTGCCCGACTTCTACGTCCAGCAGGCGACAGCGGCGGGCCACGCCCACCCCGACGGCATGGGCGGTTGGCCCACGTGGTCCGTGCGAACCCACCGGGACGAGATCATGGATCGGCATTCCCAGGAATCACTGCGGCAGAAACCCCAAGGTCTGACCACCATCCGATCAGCCTGCGGACGCCCCCGTCATGCCTGGCCGGTACCGGAAACCCATGCGGGCCGTCAGGAGCGGCTGCCCGCCTCGGGCACGTCGCGGAGGGCACTGTTGACGTCTACGCCTCGACGGACGGGACCGCCGAGCGTAGACGATCGCTTGCGGCCCGGCCGCTGACACAGTGCTGGCCCAAGGAGCCCGGACTACGGCAGTGCGCCAACGGTCCGCCGACGTCCATGCCTTGCGGGACGGGGAGTTGGGATCAGGCGCATCGCCGACCGAACTCGGTGAGAATCGCCAGCCCGGGCTCCGAGGGCTCTCCGTCGCTCATCAGCGCCTCACACCGATCTTCGGACCCGCTCATCGCGCCTCAGGTGCGTCCGTCAAGATCCAAAGCATGCTCGCCGGTCACGTTGAACGGGCCTGCCACACCTCGGCGGCCGGCCTCGTCCCAGGATGCCTACCCCGCCGGCCCGCAAGGGCCGCCGGTCGAGTCGATCCAGGTCGGACGTGTGCGCCTGGAGGGAAACTCCCAGCGCCGAGCCCGTCCGCGCAAACTGCCCAAGAAACGCCGCTCCCTGCCGCGCGGCCAGTCCGCGCCCCAGCCTGCCCTGACTTCCTACCCTGCCCTGACTTCGCATGAGGTTACGGATGTGTTCCGAACTCTTGACGGACGTCTTATGACTGCGTAGACATGGCAGCGCAGTCAGACGGAGCCCGACCGGCATCACCGGGCCCGTATGACTGCGCAGACATGGCATCGCAATCAGACGAATGCCGACCAAGAGCATCGGGCTCGGATCACGATCGTCGGGAGGCACCATGACGCGAGAGGCAAGACGGGGCGGGAGTTCCGGCGCACCGCGCAGCGTGGACGTGGCCCGGCTGGCGGGCGTCTCGCAGAAGACGGTGTCCCGGGTCTTCAACGACGAGCCGTACGTCTCCGCCGATGTGCGCCGACGCGTCCTCGACGCCGCCGAGGAACTCGGCTACCGGCTGAACAGCGCCGCCCGGGCGCTGGCCTCGGGACGTACACGGTCCATCGGCGTGGTAACGCTGGGGACCGCCCTGTACGGACCAGCCTCGCTGATCATGGGAGTCGAGCGCGCCGTACGCGACACGGGGTACACCCTCCGCGTGGTCAACACCATGGAAGGCGACCCGGCGGGAGTCGCCGGTGCCGTGGACTCGCTCCTCGATCAGGGCGTGGACGGCATCGTCATCTCTGAGCCGATCGACGACGGCTACGACGGAGACCTCTCAGCCCGACTCGACGTGCCCGTCCTCGTCCTCGGCGCGCCGCCGTTCCCCGCACCGAAGGCGCTGGCCGCCGGCGTCGGCGCCGACCTGATGGCGCACACGGCCACCGAACACCTGCTGGAGCTGGGGCACGACACCGTCCACCACCTCGCCGGTCCGCAACGGTGGTACGCCGCCCAGGACCGTCTGGAGGGCTGGCGGGCGGCGCTCACAGAGCACGACAGAACGGTGCCGCCCGTCGTCGAGGGCGACTGGTCGGCCTCGTCCGGCTACGCGGCGGGCCGTGAACTGGCCTCCGACGGCAACCTGACCGCGGTGTTCGCCGCCAACGACGACATGGCGATCGGCCTCATCCGCGCACTGACGGAGGCCGGCCTGCGCGTGCCGGAGGACGTCAGCGTCGTCGGTTTCGACGACATCCCCGTCGCCGCCTATGTGACTCCTCCTCTCACCACGGTTCGCCAACCCTTCGACGCCGTGGCACAGGAGGGACTCAAGCGCCTCGTGCACACCATCGAGAACCCGCAGGCAGATCCCTTGCCGGCGAGTGATCCACCGATCGACCTCGTGGTGCGCGCCTCGACCGCGCCCCCACCGACCCGGCAAGCACGTCCTGGTCGGCGTACCGCCTCTCGTTCGAGTCGGGGTCGGCGCAGTCCACCCCTGAACGGAGGTACGAACGCCCATAACTGACCAGGGCAGATCAGGCCGAGCACTGTCTTCACCGCTGGGCACGTGATGGCGGGGCGAACCGCCGTACCGGCCCCTGCTCACCTCGTGTCTTCACTGACGGCGCCCACGCAGTTCGCGTCCACCCCGTTACGCGGGCGATTCACCTGCTCCTTTTCACGCGGCCGCAACTAAGTGATCTCGCCGCGACGGTTCGCCGCTCCACCCCGTCCTTCCCCCGGCCCACGGCGGCCATGTCGACAGCAGGTGGAACGCCCGCCGGGTGAAGTCCGCGAGGACGTGCACCTGCGCCAAGTCGACCTTGATGTCCTGGCCGTCACGTTCGAGCCCCCTTTCCCCTCGTCACCCCCCTTGTTCCGCACGCCTTCGCCCGGCGTGCCACTCACTCAGCCATTGGCGGGAGTTCACCATGCGCAGATTCAACGCAACCCCCAGCCCTTCCCAAATGAGCCGCCGGCTCTTCCTCACCGCCGCGGGAGCGGTGTCGCTGGGAGCCACGCTCTCCGCCTGCGGCGGCAGCGGCGGCAGCGGCTCCGCCTCCTCCGACAAGGAGGTCAGCCAGGCCGACATCGACAAGGCGATGAAGACGCCGACCGAGCTGACGTTCTGGACGTGGGTCCCGGACATCGACCAGGAGGTCGCGCTCTTCGAGAAGAAGTACCCGGCCATCAAGGTCAAGGTCGTCAACGCGGGCCAGGGCGTGCAGCACTACACGAAGCTGCGCACGGCGATCAAGGCCGGCAAGGGCGCCCCGGACGTGGCGCAGATGGAGTACCAGGCCATTCCGACGTTCACCATCACGGACAGTCTTCTGGACCTGGGCCCGTACGGCGCGTCCAAGCTGAAGGACACGTTCGTCGAGTGGACGTGGGGCCAGGTCAGCGGCCCCAAGGGCGAAGTATGGGCGATCCCGCAGGACACCGGTCCGCTGGGCATGCTGTACCGGGCGGACATCTTCGACGAGCACGGCATCGAGCCGCCGAAGACCTGGGACGACTTCGCAGCCGCGGCGCGCAAGCTGCACAAGGCCGACCCCGACGTCTACATGACCAACCTGGCCGCGAACGAGGCCGCCGCGTGGCACGGTCTGCTGTGGCAGGCGGGGGCCAAGCCCTACGCGACCTCCGGCAAGGGCAACGTCTCCATCAGCGTCAACGACGCCATCTCCGAGAAACTCGCGGCCTACTGGGGCGGCCTCGCGCAGGAAGGGGTCATCGGAGTCGAGCCGGGCTGGACCGACGCGTGGTACTCCGCGCTCAACAAGGGCAAGTACGCCACGTGGATCACCGCGGCCTGGGGGCCGGCCTTCCTCTCCGGTGCGGCCAAGGCCACCTCAGGCAAGTGGCGGGCCGCCCCGTTGCCGCAGTGGGACGCCTCCAAGCCGAGCTCGGGCAACTGGGGCGGCTCGACCAGCGCGGTCACGAAGGTGACCAAGAACCCGATCGCGGCGGCGGTGTTCGCCCAGTTCCTCAACAGCGACCCGGAAAGCACGAAGCTGTTCAACACCAAGCAGTCCTTCTTCCCGGCGACGAAGCAACTGCTCGCGGACCCCGAGTTCACCGATGACGCGTCCGCCTTCTTCGGCGGCCAGAAGGTCAACCGTCTGTTCGCCGAGATCGGCGAGACGGTCAGCCCCGACTTCCAGTGGCCGCCGTTCCTCGACCAGGCCGTCACCGACTGGACCGAGACCGTCGGCAGGTCCCTCGCCAAGAAGAAGGACTCCGTCGCCGCGCTCGACTCGTGGCAGACACGGCTCACCACCTACGCCAAGAACCAGGGCTTCACCGTCCAGGCTCCG
This sequence comes from Streptomyces sp. DSM 40750, assembly GCF_024612035.1. Taxonomy (GTDB): domain Bacteria; phylum Actinomycetota; class Actinomycetes; order Streptomycetales; family Streptomycetaceae; genus Streptomyces. The sequence goes on along the minus strand of NZ_CP102513.1, from coordinate 10,535,110 downwards.
TGAGGTCCGGCGGGTGCCGTGCTCCGCCGCTCCCCCGGCGGGGCACGGCACCCGCCGCCGGCCAGTCCCTCTCTCCCAGAAAGGCCCGATGATGACTGCCACGACCGCGGCGTCCACCGAGGACCCGCGCCGAGTGGGGCCGAAGCGTCACCGGCTCGGTGGCCTGCGTCATGGTGCGGCAGGTCCGCTGTTCGTCGCACCCTTCATGGTGCTGTTCCTGCTGATGTTCCTCACTCCGCTCGGCTACGCCGCCTACCTCAGCCTGTTCCAGGAGAGGCTCATCGGCGGGACCGCGTTCGTCGGGCTGGACAACTACGTGACGGCGCTGAAGGACCCGCTTCTCAGGGAAGGGGTCCTGCGGGTCGCGACGTTCTTCGTGATCCAGGTACCGCTGATGCTGCTGCTGGCACTGGTCTTCGCGCTAGCGCTCGACAGCGGTCTGCTGCGGCTCGCACGGGTGATCCGCCTGGGCATCTTCGTCCCCTACGCCGTCCCTAGCGTCGTCGCGACCCTCATGTGGGGCTACCTCTACGGGCCGGACTTCGGGCCGTTCGCCCAGCTGAGTGACAAGCTCGGCCTGCCCCTCCCCCACTTCCTCAGCGACGGCTGGATGTTGAGCAGCCTGGCGAACATCGTGACCTGGGAATTCGTCGGCTACAACATGATCATCCTGTACGCGGCCCTGCGCACCATCCCCCAGGAGCTGTACGAGGCCGCCGCGATGGACGGCGCCGGCGCCTGGCGGACCGCGTGGTCCGTCAAACTCCCCGCCCTGCGGCCGGCGCTCCTGCTCACCCTGCTGTTCTCCGTGATCGGCAGCTTCCAGCTGTTCAACGAGCCGAAGCTGCTCCAAGCGGTCGCACCCGACGTCATCGACAGTTCCTACACGGCGAATCTCTACGCGTACTCCCTCGCCTTCACCGGCCAGCAGGTCAACTACGCGGCCGCGGTGTCCTTCCTCCTCGGCCTGGTCATCGTGATCTTCTCCTACGCCGTCCTGTTCACCGCGAACCGCAGGAGGACCTCATGACGACCACGACTCCCCCGGCCACGTCCCGGCGGACGGTGGGCGCCACCGCGACCGGCGCACCGCGCACCGCACACCGGCGCCGCCGGCGGCCGGCCGGGCGCCGCAGCACGCCGCTGACCATCGTCATGGTGGCCGTCCTGGCCTACTTCCTGCTGCCGCTGTTCTGGCTCGCCGTCGCATCGACCAAGAGCACCCAGGACCTGTTCACCAGCTTCGGTCTGTGGTTCTCCCGCTCACCGCAGCTGCTCGAGAACATCCGGGAAACCCTGACACACGACGACGGGGTCTTCCTGCACTGGCTGCTCAACACGGTCCTGTACTCCGTCGGCAGTGCGCTCGGGGCCGCGCTCCTCGCCGCCGCCGCCGGCTACGGGTTCGCCAAGTACCGGTTCCGGGGCAACAACGCCGCCTTCGCCGTGGTGCTCGGCGCCATCATGGTCCCGACCACCGCCCTGGCCATCCCGACCTATCTGCTCTTCGCGAAGGTGGACCTGGTCAACACCCCCTGGGCCATCGTCCTGCCCTCGCTCGTCAGCCCGTTCGGCCTCTACCTCATGCGCATCTACGCCCAGGACGCCGTACCGGACAGCATCCTGGAGGCCGCGCGCATCGACGGAGCGGGTGAGCTGCGGATCTTCGTCACGATCGCTCTGCGGCTGCTGGCCCCCGGCCTGGTGACCGTCGTGCTCTTCACGCTCGTCGCGACCTGGAACAACTACTTCCTCCCGCTGATCATGCTCAATGACCCGCGCCTGTACCCCGTCACGGTCGGGCTCTCCTCCTGGGCGTCCCAGGCCGTCGGCGGCGGGGCCGGCGCGAACAGCAACATGCTCGCCCTCGTCGTGACCGGCTCTCTCATCTCCATCATCCCGCTCGTCATCGCCTTCCTGCTCCTGCAGCGGTACTGGCAGAGCGGTCTGGCCACCGGTGGCGTCAAGCAGTGATGCCCTGCTCCACCACCACCTGCCCACAGGCCACCCCCATCGACTCCTCGGAGGTTCCCTCATGGCGGTTCTCCCCGCCCGCGTCCTCTTCGGCGCCGCGTACTACCACGAGTACACGCCCGCCTACGATCCCGAGCTGCGGCCCGACGAACAGCTGAAGACCGACCTCGACCTGATGGTCGAAGCGAACTTCAACGTGATCCGGGTCGGCGAGTCGGTCTGGTCGACCTGGGAGCCGGAGAACGGAAAGTTCGACCTCGACTGGCTCCAGCCCGTCCTGGACGGCGCCCACGAACGCGGCATCTCCGTCATCATCGGCACTCCTACATATGCCGTGCCTCAGTGGCTGGCCCGTCAGTACCCGGAGATCACGGGCGAGCGGCGCACCGGCGAGCGCATCAGCTGGGGCGCCCGCCAGGAGGTCGACTTCACCCACCCCGCCTTCCGCTTCCACGCCGAGCGCATCATCCGCAAGATGGCCGCCCGCTACGCCGACCACCCGGCGGTCATCGGCTGGCAGGTGGACAACGAGCCGGGGCTGCACCTCTTCCACAACCGCGGTGTCTTCCAGCGCTTCGTCGACCACCTGCGCGACAAGTACGGCGACGTCGAGACCCTCAACCGCGAATGGGGCCTGGTCTACTGGTCGCACCGCCTCTCCACCTGGGCCGACCTGTGGACGCCGGACGGGAACGAGCAGCCCCAGTACGACGTCGCCTGGCGGGAGTTCCAGTCCCGCCAGGTCACCGAGTTCATCGGCTGGCAGGCCGACCTCGTCCGCGAGTACGCCCACTCCGAACAGTTCGTCACCACCTGCATCTCCTACACCCGCCAGGGGGTGGAGGACGACGAGATGTCCGACCGCCTCGACATCGCCTCCGGCAACCCCTACTACGACATGCAGGACGGCCTGCTGCTGCCCGACCCGACCCCCGACGAGCACGAGCAGAAGTGGAAGACCACCGGGGTGTGGTCGATGTACCAGACCGCCGACTGGATGTTCTCCTCCCGCCAGGAGCCGTTCCTTGCCACCGAGACCAACGCGAGCTCCATCGGCTTCCCCTGGGACAACCGCCCCGGATACGACGGCCAGTGGCGGCAGACCGCGTGGGCGCACGTCGCACGCGGCGCCCGGATGATCGAGTACTGGCAGTGGCAGACGCTGCGCTTCGGCGCGGAGACCTACTGGGGCGGCGTCCTCCCGCACAGCGGCCAACCCGGCCGCACCTACGCCGAAGTGGCGCGTCTGGGAGCCGAGTTCGACAAGGCGGGCCCGCTCGTCGCCGGCATCGAGCCGGACGCCGACATCACGATGGTCTACTCCATGCCCAGCAAGTGGCTCATGCAGAAGTACCCACCGCTCGCGACGCCCGATGGCGAACCGGACCCCGCCGCCTACCACCGCATCTTCGACCCCTTCTACCGCGGCGCCTTCGACGCCGGCCGCCAGGTGCGCATCGTCCATGCCCGGCAGTTGCACGACCCGAGCGGTAAGCGGGAGGGCATGACACCCGAGGAGGCCGTGCGACGCCATCCGGTCCTCGTCGCCCCGGCCCTGTACATCGTCGACGACGCCACGGTCGACTGGCTCGCGGCCTACGCGGAAGCGGGCGGCCACCTCGTGCTCGGCCCGCGCACCGCGTACGCCGACCATGAGGCCCGCGCCCGACACGAACCGGCCCCCGGGCGTCTCGCCGAGGCCGCGGGTGTCCACTACGACGAGTTCAGCAACCTCCATCACGACGTCCCGGTCCGTGCCGTGCCCGGCGGCCCGCTGGAGGTGCCCACGGACGCGACCGCGACGCACTGGGCCGAGGGTTTCACGGTCGTTGACGCCGACGTGCTGGCGTCGTACGTTCACCCGCACTTCGGGCGCTGGCCGGCCGTCACCACCCGCCGCCACGGCGCCGGTCGCGTCACATGCGTCGGCACCGTGCCCGGCCGCGACCTCGCCCGGACACTGGCCACCTGGATGGCTCCGGCCACGCGCAGCGGATGGCAGGGGCTCCCCGCATCCGTCACCGCGACGACCGGCACTTCCCCCGACGGACGCCGTGTCCACATCGTGCACAACTGGAGCTGGGAACCCGCACGCGCCCAGACCCCGGTGGACCTGTCCGACGCTCTGACCGACGCTCCGGTACCGGCCGGCACCAGCCTGGACCTGGGCCCATGGGACGTACGCGTACTCGTCTCCGCCGACACCGGCACGGCCCCGGCACCGGCCCCCGAAGCGGGCACGCCCTCCTGACAGGGCCGGAACAGTGCTTCGCATCGGCTGAGCATCCGGCCCCCGCCATCCGCACTCCGATCCCCGCCCGTCCGGCTACGTGAGCAGCTTGCCGCGCGGACCCACACAGCAGGCCACCACGCCGGTGGCCGAAGAACCCGGGCATCACCGTGGTCATCCCCAGAAGGAGGAGACATGCAGAGAAGAAGGCTAGGAAAGGCGCTGGGAACCTTCGCCGCAGCGTCCGCGTTGCTGGCCATACCCGCGTCCGGTGCGCAGGCGTACAACCCGACGGGCGGGACTCTGTACCAGCTCGGCAGCGAACCGTGTCTGAAGGGGCGGGGCAACTGCGCGATCTACCCGAAGTCGGCGCAGTTGCCGAGCGGACGTCTGGTCGCGGCCTTCGAGAAGTCGACGGTCGTGACGGAGACGGGCAGCGCCGACAAGCAGACGCTCCCGGTCTACAAGAGCGACGACCACGGAACGACGTGGCAGCCGCTGTCAGAGGTCAAGGCGCCCGCGTACATCTCCAGCGACTCCAAGTACGCGAAGTACACGAGCAACTGGACCAACCCGTATCTCTACACGCTTCCGCAGGACGTCGGGGACCTGAAGCAGGGCACGCTGCTCCTCGCGACCGTGGTGTCGGGCGACGACTACTACTACAAGGAGCACAAGGCGGCCGACCCGAACTGGACCCCGTCCAACGACGGCGACCGCAAGGACCTTGCGATCGCCCTGTACTCCAGCACCGACGAAGGTGCGACGTGGAAGATCCAGAACGTCGTCGCGACAGGCGGCTGGCAGGGCGGCAGCGCGGGCGCGACCGGGCAGAACATCGCCGACGCCAACACGAACAAGCAGGTCGATCCCCTCTGGGAGCCGTACCTGATGGTCCACAAGGGCAAGCTCGTCTGCTACTACTCCGACGAGAACGACTACCTCGGCTTCAACGCGACCACCGGCGTCCCGACACTGGACCCGGCGAACGACACCGCCAAGGATTCCCTCGGGCAGATCCTCGTCCACAAGACCTGGGACGGCCGCAGCGCGAACTGGAGCGATCCCGTCGTGGACCTCGCGGGCCTGACCCAGGACATGGGCGGCGGCAAGAAGGAGATCGGCGGCGGTCGGCCCGGCATGACGAACGTGGTCCGGACGACGGACGGCAAGTGGATGCTCCCCTTCGAGTACTGGGGCGGTGGGGCAAACACCAGGTACGTGATCGCCGACAGCCCACTGGAGTTCTACAAGGGCTCCGCCACCGGCACGGACGTAGCGTCGTTGCCGGTCGACTCCGGTTCCCGTCCGCTCGCCAGAAACGGCAGTCCGGTGATCATCAGGCTTCCGGGAGGGCGCCTGGTCTACAACGCCGCCGGCAGCGGCAACGTCTGGGTCAACGAGAGCGGCCGCAGCGACGGTACGTGGAAGGAGTACCAGACGACATCTCAGGGCGGCTACAGCCGCAACCTGCAGTACGTCGAGGGCACCGGCCGCCTCGTGATTCTCAACAACCAAGGCACCTCGACGCTCAAGTTCGCCGAGGTCGATCTCGGCCACTCGGACGGCGCCTACTACCAGTTGGTGAACCGGAAGACCGACCAGGTGATCGGCACAGGGAACAACACCAACGACGCGAACCTCGGCAACGGCGATGTTCCCGACGTCGTTCTGGAGGCGCCGGGATCGGCGTCGAACCCGGACACCCAGTTCTGGCACGTCGTCACCGAGCCCAACGGCGGCAAAACGCTGCTGAACAAGGCGGGCGGACGCGCGGCGGCCATCTGGACGGGCAGCGCGACGGCCGGCCAGAAGATCGGGCAGTGGGTCGACAACAGCGCCACCGGCAGCTGGAACCTCATCAAGACCGACGACGGGTTCTACAGACTCCAGTCCGTCAAGAACACAAGTCTGTACTTGACCGGAGCGTCCGCCGGAGCGCAGCTGACTTTGCAGAACGCGGTCACGGACGGCTCGCAGGACTGGGAGCTCGTCGAGTAGGCGGCCCCTTCACCACAAAGGCCTGACAGGACCAGCAGCGGGGCCCGGCGATCAAGCCGGGCCCCCGACCGGCCCCCTGTCACACTCCCGGACGGCACCCGCCTGACGCCCGACTGGGCAAAAACCCTCGTCGCATCAGTGTGACCGGGCTCGCTAGTTGGCACCAGGCCACGTTCACGACCTGCACTGATGCCAAGTTTCTTCAGCGGCCGGAGCCGCAGAATCAGCGAAATAGTTGGCGCTTTGGTACAGCGCAGGTCATGAGGCGTGTGTCGCCATGACGGGGCCAGAAATCTTCGGCGGAGACAGCCTTGAAGGGAACAACACCTCCCGCTCCCGCTGGAGCGACAGCCGCTCTGTGTGGGCCGCTGAGAACGAATTAGGTTCGCGGGGTCGGGGGTCATGGCGGTTGGGCTGCCGATGAGTGATGCGGTGTACTACTTCTACTTATTGGGTGGAGCCTGTCAGCCCCTGAACTGCGTCGATCACGCTGTCCACCACCTCGGTCACCGGCTTGGATGCATCGATGATCGTCGCGCCATGGCTTTCGTAGATCGCTCGCATCCGAGGGTTCCACTGCAGGGCCGCTGCGAGCTCTTCGGGGTGTTGCCCGAATGTGTTCGTAGTGCGGGTCGCGAGTCGGTGGCGGAGGGTGTCCTCGTCGATCACCAGGCACACGATGAGGTGGAAAAGATCGCGGACGTCTGCCTCGTTCTCCGCCGACCCGCACAAGAACGCGATTCGGAAACGAGACTCCTCGACGAGGGTCTCAACGCGCTCACGGACGATCGCCCACCCGTATCGGTCGAGCCAGCCCCCAGGAACCGGATCCGGGGGATCCACCACAATTTCGCCCTCAGCCCGGTCGATCCAGCGACTGAAGCCGTCCTCGTCGGCGTCGAGCGCGACGTAGCCACGCGCTCGCAACACCCCGCAGACCGTGGACTTACCACTCCCTGAATTACCCGTCACCCACACCAATGTCACGCCGCCAGCGTAGACATGACCACCCCGGGATAGTGCTGTGACCGCGCAGGTTCGCCGGGTTGCGGTCAGGCTGCGGCTTTGAGAGAGCGTCCGCCCCAGCGGATGCCTTTCTCGCTTCGGATGCGGGCGCGTTCCTTGCGTTCAGCGGCCAGGACGTCGCGGTGACGGGCGTTGGCGTTGCGTCAGCGGAGGTAGGCGTGTAGGGCCCCGTCTGCACGGTGTGGTTGGCGTGGTGGGAGTTGGCGATGGTGAACTGCCGCAGCGGCCCGAAGCGCGCCTCGATTACCCAACAGCGAGCCCAAGCTCCGCGCGATGCTGGAGAAGCTGACCGCGAAGTGCGGCCAGGTCCTGGTCGTGGTGGACCAGCCCGCCTCGATCGGTGCCCTGCCCCTGGCGGTGGCCCGGGATGCGGGCTGCGAGGTCGCCTACCTGCCAGGGCTGACGATGCGCCGAATCGCCGACCTCTACCGGGCGAGGGCAAGACCGACGCCCGCGACGCGGTGATCATCGCGGATGCCGCCCTGACCATGCCCCACACCCTGCGCAGCCTCGAACTCGCCGATGAAACATCGGTTCCGGTCCCGCCCATGCGGGATTCCTTGTCGAGTTCGGCGAGGCCATACGTCGATTGAGGCGTCGTGTGCGGCACCGCACGCGTCGTGATGTCAGTCATCGCGGCAAGTACTCCTGAGTACGTCGGAGTGGTGTTCTCCGAGTCCTACGAGGTGCAGTCACCGCCCCTGCACCCCCACCGCGGACACACAGAGATCCGCGGGCACGGTCGGCCTCGGACCCGTCCGTGGGCCCGGCGCCGTGGGCTGGCATACGCCCCGTCGACAGGGGCCATGCGCGATGAGGCCAGCCTGGCGGCACCGTGTCTCGTCCGGGAACCAGTTCTGTTACTGCGACAGCACGTCCACGCGGACGCCACGGCAAGCGGGCACGGTGCCCGTCACCAACCGGAAAGCACGCGTAGTCCCGGTCGAAACGCTGCAGCACGAGGCCGCCCTGGCCCCGGCACCACATCGGCGGCGCAGGCGTCGAGCGGGCAGATCGGGCACCTGGGGCTGCGCGTCGTCATGCGTGGGTCGAGGTGCGATTTCAGTGCCGGGCTCCTACTGCGGGCCTCCGGTGGACAAGCAGTGGAACACCAGCCGCGGACGGTCCCGCCGCTGGTGCTCGATGAGCACCAGCGGCAACCGCGCCAAGAAGGAGGCCATCCGCAGCCGGTCAGGTCAATGAAACGTCATCCGCGAGGTGCCAGTTCCAGTTGCAACGTTCGCAGGTCACCTGGAACCCGAGGCGGAGCCTGCTGTGCAGGGACGAGTTGTGGGTCTCGACACCGGTTCCGCACCGCTCTCGGCACCGGTCTCGGCGATGAGTAGGCGACAGCCCGGTTCCGGTGCCGGCCGGGCGCGGGTGGCCGGCAGGGCGCTCTGGCCGCCGCGCCGGCGCGCGTGGGGCAGCACCGCGCCGCCGAACGTGCCACTTGCCGGCCTCCACGCATGATCTTGACCGTCACATGGCCACGGCTGCTCCTTTAGCCGACGACTGGCCGTCACCCCGCGCACGCAAGCGCTTGGCGGTCGAGCGGGAGTGGCAGCCTTCAGCGCAGATCGGCCTGATATCGCTGTGCTGTCCAGCGAGCCGTCTCGCTGGACAGCACAGCCGGTGCAAGGGCCGACCGGGCGTGGCGAGGAGTTGCTCGTGGACGCCGCCCCGCCGGGGAGGAGAGCACCCGTGCGGCCACCTGGCACACCAGGTGGTGGCAACTGCCGATCCCGCCGGTCCTGGAGGACCGGATCCCGGGGTCAGTTGAAGGGGTCGAGGGTGATGTACGCCTGCTGCGGATCGCCGTCGTGCACGAGCGACTCGTGGTTGCCCACGTCGTCGAACGCGAAGGCGTACGCCTTGCCGTCGGCCATCTGCGCGTGGATCTTCCGGGCGTAGTGGTTCGTGACGACGTCCGCGTAGAAGCCGGAGCTGCTGGGGTCGGGCTGGTTGGGGTTCGTCAGGAGCGTCGAGCGGTTGAAGCCTGCGCACAGGGTGCGGGAGATCGGGCCGCGTACCAGGTCGTTCGGGGCGTCCAGACGCTTGTAGCAGCCGAAGATGCTGTCGGCGTCCGGCTTCTGGAAGGTGGTGACGACGGCACCGGAGGTGTTGGTGAAGTTCATGACGCTGCCGGAGACCCGCCCGTAGTACTTGGTGTTCGGCTGATCGCCGAAGGGCGTGACCGTCAAGGTCGAAGTGCTGTACTTCTGCCACACGCGGTTGATGTAGTCGTCCATCACGCTCGCCGACATCGCGCCCGCCGCGATGCCGTGCCCGGGTGCCAGGGCCCGTAGAACCGTGCCGTCGGAACGGGTCTGGATGAGGTTCGCCCAGCCGCCCGGCTGGCCGCGCAGCGCATTGAAGAAGCCGTTGTAGCCGCCGGGCTTCAGGTGGCCGGTGTTCTTCACAGTGCCGTTGGCGGCCTTCACGCCGACCGCGTACGGCGCGGAGAACATGTCGACCTGGGTGCTGTTGATCCACAGGCCGGAGTCGTTGAGGGTGTACTCGGTCCAGTTGAACAGGATGTTCCTGTTGGGGTCGGACGGGTTCTGCACCGCGGGCTGCACGAGGCCGCCGGTGGTCAGCTTGAAGACGAGCTTCTGGCCGTAGGAGAAGTAGACGCGGCCGGAGAACTTCGGCATCCGGAGTGTCATGGTCTGGCCGTTGGCCGGTCCGGCGATCGACGCGTCGGGCGCGTCGGTCGGCGGGTTGCCGCCGGCGGGCCATGCGTGGAACACGCCGTTCGCGTCGGCCCAGCCCTGCTGGCCGGTGGTGAGCAGGGTGCCGATGTTGTAGACGTAGACCTGGTCACCGCGCCCCGAGTTGTTGCTGATCGTCAGGGGGATGGTGGTCGGCACGGCGGCCTGTGCCTGGCTGCCGGTACCCGTCCAGGTGATACCCAGACCGATGGCCAGGGCTGCCAGCATGGCGGCCAGCGTCCTTCGCGTCACAGAGATGGACACATCGTTCTCCTTATTTGGTCCTTGGTGCAGGGCTGTGGGAGAGCGGGGAGGAGGACGGACCGGCGGCGTGACCGGACGAGTGAGCGAGTGGTCAGCCGATGGCGACGCCCAAGGTCGTTGAAGGCACCGTGGCCGCCCTCGCCCTGCCAGGCGTAGACGGTGGCGGCGTCGGTCGTGTCGCCCCCGAGGACGTACTCGGCGTTGCCGCACACCGACACCACGCCACCGGAGCTGAGCAGGACCTAGCCGGCTCGTCCGTCGCCGTCAAAGTCCGCCCAGCGGACAGGTGGCGGAACCCGGTCCTGCCGGCACGAGCACCAGGAGGACCCCATCGGCCGCGAGGGCTGCGGCGGACGCCCACCGCTTCAGGCGCCGGGTTCGCATGCCGCGGCGCGCGGGTGGAGGTCTGCGGTGGAGGGACGGACATGGTTCTCCTCCTCTTGCGGCACGGGCGGCTGGTGGGGGTCAGGAGGCGGCGTTCATCAGATCGAGGGCACTCTGCTGGCGGGCGGCGTCGGTCTTGTCCAGGGGGCCGTACCAGCGCAGGCCGTACTGGCCGAGCGCGTTGCGGTCGGACGCGTAGGCCTGTGCGGCCTGCTTCCTGAGGTACGCCGTGTAGGGGCGGTCGGACAGGACCGCGTTGAGCTTCGCCAGGCCGCGTACGTCGGCGCCCTTGAAAGAGGGCCCGTCGGCACCGCAGTCACCGCTCTCGCAGGGGTCCTTGAGGATGCCCACCGAGGTGTTGAGTCTGCTGGATGTGGTGTTGGCGTCGGCGATCCGACGGGCCGCGGTGAGTACGGAGGAGTCGCCCGTGGCCTTGTACAGCTCGGTCAGACCGCCGACCAGTTGACCCTGGTTGTACGACCAGACCGTACTGTTGCCGTTCTTGCACGTACTCAGGCTGATGCCGTCGCCCACCGTCTGGTCGGAGTTGATCATGCCGGTGCCCTGGAACCAGGTCCAGTCCGCCTTCGCGCGCTGAAGGTATGTGGTGTCGCCCGGGATGCGGTTGTGCAGGGCGGCGTTGAGTTCGATGTAGAGGGAGTTGGGGATGGCGTTCTTCACCGTCTTCGCGGTGCTCCACCACACCCCGCCGCCGCACGTGTTGTCCCAGTAGGAGGCCATGTAGTCCGCGTCGGCCCGGGCCGTGGCCAGGTAGCGGGGGTCGCCGGTCAGGTCGTAGGCCGCGATCCAGGTCAGGCCCCACCATCCGGTGTCGTCGATGTAGTCATTGCGGAACTGCCCCGCATGGGCGTTGACCTGCAGGTCGTAGGTGCGGCCGATGGCGTAGGCGTAGCTCCGCATGCCGGTCACCCGGGCGTTGTCGATGACGGCATGCAGCGCGTTGGCGGAGTTCCACCAGCCGGTGGTGTCGAACAGGCCGGTGCCGTAGTCGTAGAACTGCATCTGCGCGGTGGCCGCCGCGGTGCGCCGGTCGGCGGCGTTCCAGGTGGAGCGGGCCCAGGGCGTGCAGACGATGTCGGTGCGGTCGGCGGCCTTGCCGCAGGCGCGCAGGGCGCCGACGCCGTGGTTCGCCCAGTCGTCGACGTTATACATCATGGTTCGCCAGCCGCTCTGGCCCGCCGGGATCGTGGTGGCGCCGATCCTGCTGCCCGAGGACCAGGTGCGACCGCCGTCGAACGACCGGTCCATCCACACCTCGTCCCCGGGGCTGCCGTTGCCTATGGACGCCCAGCCCATGGCGTCGGCGTCGTTGAAGTGCAGCACGAACGTGCGCGAGAAGAGCGTGGCGGTGACGGGTTTGCGGTCCTGGCTGCTGAGGGCCGGGTCCCGCGCGTCGCAGTACTTGTTGCACACCGCCGCCTCCGCCGCCGCGGAAGCGGTCGGAGCGACCTGAACGACTGACATCGTTGTCAGAAAACTCAGCAGAAGTGCGGTGAACAATGATCGCTTGGCGCGCATGGAAGAACTCCCGAGGCTTGCCGAACACTGCGGTGGGGCACGGGGGCTGGTCCTGGAAAGCGTGTGCGCAGACGCTAACCGGAAGCGGTGTACACGTCAATGGTCTGGACCTGGCGCAACTCCGCGACATCGCCGGACAGTCGAGTCGGCCGGCGCGGCGGCGCCGCACCCCGGCGGCGAGCGGTGTGCTCAGCCAGTGCCGCCGCGGCGGCGCGCGAGCACACCGGCCGTGGTGAGCAGGGCGAGCAGGACACCGGTGAACCACGTCATCGCGGTGGTCACGGCGGTGTAGCGGGTGGCGATGCCGAGGCCGATCGCGGGCAGGGCGAGGCCCAGATAGGAGACGAGGAAGAGCCCGGCGAGGGCTTCACCGCGGTCGGCACCGTCGTCGCCATGGCGACGACGGTGCCGACCGCGGACTTGAACAGCACTCCGGCGCGAGCTTCTCGTCCACCGTGATGAAGGCGACGCACAGTTCCGGGAGCGGGTTCAACCGCTGGCGCGCCCGACCTTCGAACGGCTCACCCCGAATCAGGCCGCAGGGTTCCGTCGGATGGACTTCTCACCGGTCCTCGCCCGTGCATTGGCTCGCAAGATCAACGGCTTCTAAATCGCGACGGGGGAGCTGTCGGCTACTGCTCTCCCAGACATCCTTTCTGGCAGCCGCAGGGCCGCCGGAGCAGACCGGGACGACAGTCCGCGTCACGTGGCGCGGGTCAGCAGCGGCATGGCAACGCCGTCGACCAGATACTCGACGAACTCCGCATCCAGAGGCAGGCCGAGCAGAGCGTGGCGCATGAACAGGGCCGGTGCACAGAGCTCGTCGATGAATCGCACGTCCTGGTCCAGGGCGAGTTCTCCACGCCGTTCTGCGCGCTCGCAGACAGCCCGGACGGGCGGTACAGCGGGGATCAGCAAGGGGCGCAGCAGCGCCGCGAGCTCAGCATCATTGCGCATGGTGACGAAAAGACCGCTGATCACGGCGCCTGGCTCGCCCCCCATCCACTCGGCGAGCAACTGGAGGTATGCCAGGAGGTCGCCGCGCAGCGTGCCGGTGTCCGGCACCTGCAGGTCTTCGGCCGGGCGCAAGCTCATGGCCGTGGTCACCAGTTCCGCCTTGGTGGGCCAGTGCCGGTACAGCGTGGCTTTGCTCGTCCTGGCGCGGGTCGCCACTGCCTCGTAGTGCAGTCCCTGGTAACCGGACTCAGCGAGTATCTCGTAGACGGCTCGCAGGATGGTCCGCTCACGGCTTGCCGAGAGCCTCTTGGCAGGTCGGGCGACCGCCGTGGTCGGTGCCGCCGGCTCGGACATGGCGCCCCCTCGCTTCTCCAACGTGGACAATCTCGGCGCGTGCCCGAACGCTCATCCCACAACGGTTGAGTCGGGCAGTTGTCCCAACAAAGTCGAAGCCTTGGACGGCTCCTTGATCCTTTACAGGATACGCGGCAGTCGACACAGCCACCGACCGGTTCCGAGGTCGAGTCACTGCTGCTGACCAGGGAGAATGCCGGTTCCGGCGGCCAACGGGGCCGGATTCACGCTCTGACCCCGCCGTGCCGGCCGCTCCGGTGCCGCACCCGGCACCGGAGCCGTTCCACGCGGTCAGCCGAGTCCATCTGCCCCGATCTGGACGGCGGACTCGTCCAGCAAGGAGCTGCTCACCGGCTGCTGCCGTCCGTCGAGGTCGAGAACCGGGGTGGCCTCCTTGTACCAGGACTCGATCACCGCGTTGCCCCAGAAGTCGCGGCGGCGGTCGTCGTTGACGTTCCACCGGTACGTCTCGTGGTCCGGGTCGCCGGTGTAGTAGTCGGAGGTGTAGATCTCCACCCGGTGGCCGTCGGGATCGCGCAGGTAGACGTAGAAGGCGTTGGAGACACCGTGTCGGCCGGGCCCGCGCTCGATGTGCTTCTCCTCGTGCAGCGCGCCGAAGATGTCGGCGGTGCGCAGCACCTGGTGGGACTCGTGGGTCGCCACGCCGAGGTGGTGCAGGCGGGGACCCGCGCCACCAGTGAAGGCGACGTCGTGGACGGTCTGCTTGCGGTACATCCAGGCCGCGTACAGCTCGTGCTCGTCGCCCTCGATGGTCTCCGAGCAGCCGAAGCCGAGGGACTGGTAGTGGGCGTAGGCGGCGGGTATGTCGGGGGTGCAGATGTTGAAGTGGTCGAGGCGGGCGATCTGGGCGCCGCGGTGGAGGTCGTAGCGCTGGATGAGGCGCTCACCACGCTCGATCTCGTGGAAGAACTCGACCGGGAAGCCGAGCGGGTCGACGACGCGTACGGCGTCTCCGACTCCGACCGTGCCCTCACCCTTCTTCAACCGCTTGACCGGGCAGCCGAGTCCGGCGAAGAACTTCTCCGCCTTGTCGACGTCCTCAGGGGTGCGGACGCGGTAGGAGATGTGGTCGAGAGCGGCGATCTCACCCTTGCGCAGCACGAGCGAGTGATGGGTGAGCTCATCGGTCCCGCGCAGGTAGAGGGAGTCGGCGTCCTCGTACTGGACGTGGAATCCGAGCATGTCCACCCAGAACCAGCGGGCTTTGGCCAGGTCGGTGACGGCGAGCTGGGCGTAGGCGGAGCGGACGACGTCCGGTGCGGCTGTTCCAGTCATCGAACGGCTCCGAATCGTGGGGTGTGGACGTCACCGAGGGCGACGTGGACGATCTTGGACTCGGTGTAGAAGTCGATGGAGTGAGCCCCGCCCTCGCGGCCTACGCCCGACGCCTTGACGCCGCCGAAAGGCGTGCGCAGGTCCCGGACGTTGTGGGAGTTGATCCAGACCATGCCGGACTCGACGGCGTGCGCGATGCGGTGGCCGCGCTTGAGGTTCGAGGTCCAGATGTAGGCGGCCAGGCCGAACTGGGTGGCGTTGGCGAGCTCGATGGCCTCGGTCTCGTCGTCGAAGGACGCGGCAGCCACGACCGGGCCGAAGATCTCCTCCTGGAAGATACGGGCGTCACGCTCGACGTCGGCGAACACGGTCGGCTGGAGGTAGTTGCCCTCGATGAGGTGGTCCGGGCGGGCGCCGCCCGCCACCAGCCGGGCCTCCTTCTTGCCGATCGCGACGTAGTTCAGGACGCGCTCGTAGTGCTCCGTGTGGACCAGCGCCCCCACCTCGGTGGCGGGGTCGGAGGGCAGGCCGACCCTGACCCGCTCGGCTCGCTCGGCGAGGCGGCGGGTGAACTCCTCGTACAGCGGGCGCTCGACGAGCACCCGGGAACCCGCCGTGCAGCGTTCGCCGTTGAGCGAGAACACGCCGAAGACCACGGAGTCCAGGGCTGCCTCGATGTCGGCGTCGGCGAAGACGACGACCGGGGACTTGCCGCCCAGCTCCATCGACACCGTCTTCAGGTGCTCGGCGGAGGACCGGATGATGTGCCGGCCCGTGTCGGAGGAGCCGGTGAAGGAGATCAGCGGCACGTCCGGGTGGTCGACGAGGGCCTGGCCGGCCTCCTCGCCGATGCCGTGGACGATGTTCACCACCCCGGCGGGCACGCCTGCCTCTTCGAAGATCTCCGGCCACAGCGACGCGGACAGCGGGGTCCACTCGGCCGGCTTGAGGATCAGCGTGCAGCCGGACGCCAGCGCGGGTGCGAGCTTCCAGCTCTCCAGCATGAACGGGGTGTTCCAGGGAGTGATCAGGCCAGCGACCCCCACCGGTGTGCGCACCACGTAGCTGAACTGGTCGTCGCCCTGCCGGAACGCCTCCTCGCCGAGGGCCACGATGACGTCGGCGAAGTAGCGGAAGTTCTCGGCGGCGCGCCGCGCCTGGCCACGGGCCTGGGTGATCGGCAGCCCGGAGTCGTACGACTCGAAGGCGGCGAGGCGGTCGTGGCGGGCCTCGACGGCGTCGGCGATGCGGTACAGGACGCGAGCGCGTTCGCGGTTGGCTGTGGACGACCAGCCGGGGAAGGCGGCCTGCGCTGCCTCGACGGCCCGCTGGACGTCGTCCTGCGCACCACGTGCGGCCTGTGTGTAGGTGGTGTTGGACACCGGGTCGGTGACGTCGAAGGTGCGGCCGTCGGCCGCGTCGACGAGTTCGCCACCGATCCAGTGCCGGATGGTCGAGGGCAGGCCCTCGGGGGCGGTGCTCACTTGTCGGCTCCGTTCTGCTGGGTTCCGAGCTGCTGCGTCAGGTCCCCGCCCTCGGCGAGGAGGGTGCGGATGCGGGCCAGGCCCGGGGCGGTGGGCGTGATGAGCGGCGGCCGTACGTGAGGCGAGGCGATCCGTCCCTGCTGGGCGAGGACCCACTTCGCCGGGGCCGGGTTGGTCTCCACGAACAGCAGGTCCACCAGCGGGTGCAGGCGGTAGTGCAGGTCGCGTGCGCCGTCGAAGTCCCCCGACTCCCACAGCTCGTACATCCTTGCCACGGCGGTCGGCGCCAGGTTGGCCACGGCGCTGACGAAGCCGGCGCCCCCCAGGGCGAGCAGCGGCAGGCAGAGGAGTTCGATGCCGGACCACACCAGCAGCGAGCGGCCGCAGGCGTGCAGCACACGGGAGAAGTGCTCGAAGTCCTTGGTGGTCTCCTTGACTCCGACGAAGTTGTCGAAGTCGGTGAACAGCCGCCTCACCGTCTCGGGGGCAATGTCGACGGCCGTGCGCGAGGGCACGTTGTACGCGACGATCGGCAGGTCCGGGAACTCCCGTGCGACGGTCGCATACCACTGGTACAGCGCCTCCTGGGTGGGGCGCGCGTAGTAGGGGGTGATCACCAGGGCCGCGTCCGCTCCCAGGTCCTGGGCGGCGGCCGTCAGCTCCAGGGTCTCGTTCAGCTTGTGCGAGCCGGTGCCGGGCAGGAAGGGCACCCGGTCGCCGGTCTCCTCGACGGCCGTACGCATGGCGGCGATCCGCTCGGCGACGGTCTGTGCGCTGGGCTCGCCGGTGGAGCCGCCGAGCGAGATGCCGTGCGAACCGGACTCCAGCTGGAAGCGGATCAGAGAGCGCAGGCTGTCGTGGTCGACGGCGCCCTCGTCGGTGAACGGGGTGACGACCGGGGCGATGGATCCGCGGATGGTGGCGGGATCACTGCGGAACTTCATGCGGTTTCTCCTTGCGACTCTTGCGAAGGGGCGTGGCTGCGGCGCCACTGCTCGAACGGTTCGTGCCAGTCGGGACCGAGGGGATACAGCCCGTCGACGCTGTGCCCGGCACGCACCTGCTCGGTGATGAAGCGCTCTCGCAGCTCCTGCTCCCGGCAGTCGGCGATCAGCTCCTCGGCCAGCTCGGGTGGCACGACCACGACACCGTCCGCGTCACCGACGATCAGGTCGCCCGGCTGCACCAGCGCGCCGCCGCACGCGATGGGCACGCCCGAGTCCCACGGGACGTGGCGGCGTCCCAGGACGGAGGGGTGCTCCCCACCGTGGTAGACGGGCAGGCCGAGTTCGGTGACCGCGGCGCTGTCCCGCAGGCCGCCGTCGGTGACGACGCCGGCCGCACCACGCGTCTGGGCACGCAGCGCGAGGATGTCGCCGAGGGTCCCGGCGGAGGTGTCGCGGCGTGCGTCCATGACGAGCACGTGGCCCGGCCTCAGCTCCTCGATCGCCCGCTTCTGGGCGTTCATGCCGTTGCCGTACTTCTTGAACAGGTCCTCGCGCAGCGGCAGATAGCGCAGGGTGTGCGCGACGCCGACCATGGTCCGGTCCGGCAGCGTGGGGCGGACGCCGTCGATGGACATGTGCGGCAGACCGCGGGCACGGAGCTGTGCGCTGAGGGTGGCGACGGCGACCGAGCGCAGCCCCTCCTCGAACCGCTTGTCCAGCAGGGACGCAGGAGTGTACGCCGTCCCGTACGCGGCCTCCCGCTCCGCCGGATCGGCCTTGGGCATCGCCCCGTACGGGTCCAGCGCGGGCCCGGCGGCGACGGGATTGCGGAGGCGGCCGGTGGACAGCCCGTTTCCGGTCACCTCGACCTCGACCACGTCACCAGGGGCCACCACGGAGGCCCCGGCCGGCGTGCCGGTGAGGATGACGTCCCCCGGCTCCAGGGTGACCTGCCTCGACAGGTCCGCGATCAACTCGCCGAACGGGAACAGCAGCGTGTCCGTGGTGTCGTCCTGGACCAGTTCGCCGTTGACCCAGGTCTGCAACCGCAGGGCGGCCGGGTCGAGTTGGCGTGCGTCCAGCAGTCGCGGCCCGATCGGCGTGAAGCCGTCTCCGCCCTTGGAGCGGAGGTTGGAGCCGCGATCGGCGTAGCGCAGGTCGTACACACCCGCGTCGTTGGCGGCGGTCACCCATCGCACGTACTGCCAGCCGTCCTCGGGCCTCACTCGCTGCGCGCGCGAGCCGATGACGAGGGCGATCTCGCCTTCGAAGCCGAGGAGTTCGCATCCCTCGGGGCGGACGAGTGCCTCCTTGGTGCCGGCCAACGACGAGGGTGGCTTGAGGAAGTACGACGGATGGGCGGGGATCCGGCCGCGCTCCTTGGCGCGGCTGGGGTAGTTGAGATGCAGAGCGATGATCTTCGACGGGGAGTTCCCGAGCGGGTGCGTCATGTCGTCCGTCCGGGCTCAGGCGCGGTCGAGGAAGGCCTGGACCCTGGCCTTGTACGGCTCGCGGTCGTAGCTCTTCACGTACGCGCCGGCCATCCGCACGGGGTCGCCGAAGAAGTAGTACTCGTACAGCGCCTGGCGGCTGGAGAACGCGGAGATGCAGGTGTCCCACACCAGGCGGAAGAGCTTCACACGCTCGGGGCCGGTGAGGGTGGCCGACTGGAGGTAGGCCTCGATGTCGGCGGCGCCGGGCCCCTGGATGTCGAGTTCGGTCGGGGTGGCCATCAGGCCGGAGGCGCCGAGCTTGCGCAGGATCTGCGGGAAGCGCTGGTAGAGCTTGGGGTAGAGGTTGCGGGCGGCGTTCAACGGGGCGAAAGCCGGGGTGAGGACCCCGTACTCGTTGACCTCGGCGTCCGCCTCGGCGGCGCGCAGGAAGGCGCGCAGCGTCTCCAGGGTGGTGATGATCTCGGCGACGTCCTCCTGGACGTGCTGGAACTGCTCGATGCCGATGGCCTCGGTGAGCAGTGTCACCAGGCCGAGGATGTACTCGGTCTTGGCGGTGGTGCGGGTGACGACCTGGTGGGTCATGTGCACCACGGAGGACGTCTGGGAGTAGAAGCCGTTGCACAGCTCGGCGTCGCCGAGGGCGAAGCAGCGCTCGAAGGGCACGTGCACGTCGTCGAAGACGACCACACAGTCCGACTCCTCGAAGCGGGAGGCGAGGGGGTGGTCGTGCCGGGGGCGGTCGTAGTCCAGCGGTTCGCGGGCGATGTAGCGCAGGCCGGGGGTGTCGTTGGGGATGGCGAAGGCGTACGAGTACGGCTTGTCCTCGGGGGTGCCGCGCAGCACGGTCGAGGGGAACACCAGCATCTCGTCGGCGAACGGGGCGATCGTCGCGAGCATGCGCGCCCCGCTGATGACGACGCCGTTGTCGTCCTCCCTCACGATCCGCGCGGCCAGCTTGCCGCCGGCCTGCTGGGTACCGGCCACGGCCCGGTTGACCTGCGGCGGGATCAGCGTGTGGGTGCACAGCAGGTCCTCTTCGCGGGCCTTCTCGTAGTAGCGGCGGATGTTCTCGCCGAAGGCGGGGTCGGCCTGGGCGAACCAGTCGGCGGCCGAGGCGAGCGCCATCAGGGAGCTGTTCATGTAGTCGCCGGTGCGGCCGAGCATGCCGTTGCTGTGGTCGGCCCACACCTTGAACGCCTTACGGCGCTTGACCAGATCGTTCGGGGTCTTCGGGGTGAGGAAGGACGTGCCGACCGGCTCGCCGGACGTGGGTGAGGTGTAGGTGAGGACGTCCTTGTGTTCGTCGCTGTGCTGGAGGTCGTACAGCTCGGCGTAGGTCCGCACCACGTTGCGGAAAGCGGGGTGCTCCTGGATTCCTCCGGTGAGCGTCTCGCCCTGGATGTGGACGGTCGGGCGGGAGGCGGCGAGGCGCTCCAGGTATTCCTTGCCGGTGCGTGCGGCCATGGTCGTTCTCCTGGGGAGTGGGCTGGGGCTTGAGAGGGGGCGGGGACGGGCGGAAGAGCTTCAGAAGAGGTGCTCGATGCCGTCGGTCGACTCGGTCGTGGACGCGAAACGGCTCCAGGCGTAGGTCAGGGCGTCGCCGTCGCGGTGACCGAGGTCGGTGACGCGGCCGAGAACCAGGGTGTGGTCGCCGCCGTCGTACGCGCGCCAGGGCTCGCACTCCACCCAGGCGAGCGGGTCGGCCAGCCGGGGGACGCGCGCGCCCTCCGCCCAGCGGGGCTCCGCGGTGCTCCGGGCCCCGGCGAACAGCCGGGCCAACTGCTCCTGTTCGGCACCGAGGATGTTCACGCAGAAGGGCCCGTCGGCCGGTTGGTCGTGGCAGCGGGCCCGGCGGGCGACGCTGACCAGGACCAGCGGCGGTTCGGCGGACACGGACGTGAAGGAGTTCATGGTGGCGCCCCGCGGACCGCTGTCGGTCGCGTAGGACACCACCGTGACGCCGGTGGCGAAGCGGGACATGCAGGCACGCAGCGCGCCGGGACTGGGGGGAGCGAGTGCTTCGGGCATACGAGGCTCCTTGGGATCGATCGCCCGCCGGACCGTCCCCGTCGACGGAGAAGGAGGAACGGCCTGGGCTACCCGGCCGCACATCGGGACGCACGGCCGGGAGGAGACCTGCCCCCTGACAGACCCAGGGGACAAAGCAGAACAACTACTGCTCAGGGCATATAATCAATGCTTTGATTAATTGGGGACCGTACCCCTGTCGGCATCTGGAGGGAAGCCCTCGGGCGAAGGTTTTTTACGATCCGGAAACCTGGACAGGGTGCCGACGTGTGCCCGCTTCCCGAGTGCGGCCCGTGATGCCGCCCGACCTAGACTCCGACTGTGACCCAGGAACCGGAACCGCTGGATGCCGACCACCTGCACTTCTGGTCGTTCATCGATCACGCCATCGACCGGGCCTCGCGGGAACTCCCCGGCATCGACCCGCTCGCCATGCGGCTGGTGCTCACCCTCCACCGCGCGGCCAACATGCTCGTCTACGACCTCGAATCCGCCGTACACAGGCCTCGCGGCTGGTCATGGCCCGGCTTCCGAGTACTGTTCGCCATCTGGCTGTCGGGCCCGGTCGAGGCGAAGAAGGTCGCGGAGCTGTCCGGCATGAGCCGAGCCGCCGTGTCGGCGCTGGTGAACACGCTGGAACGGGACGGCCTGGTGAGCAAGGAGCGCGCCTCCTACGACGGGCGCGCGGTCCAACTCGGCCTCACCGAGGCCGGCCTGCAGGCGATCACCACCGCCTTCCAGGCACACAACGCACGTGAACAGGAGTGGGCGGGCGCCCTCAGCGAGGACGAGCAGCAGACCCTCATCGAGTTGCTCGGCAAGCTGACCGCGCACTCCGCGCACTTCGACGTCCGGCATCGGACCTGAGGGGTTTTCCCACGGCAACGAGCCAATGGCAGGCGTCCTACCTGGCGGACGGCGACTGCTTCGCCGCCCAAGCCGCCCACGCCGCCCACGCCGCCCACCGAGCCGACCGCATGTGCGGCACCGGCGCTCGAAACCGCCGTACCGGTTGCTGCAGGCATCTGGCGGTGGTGCCCAAGGAGGTGCGGCCGCCACCGGCCGGGGCATCACCGCATCGTGGGGCACCCCGGGTGTGAATGACGACGAGCTCTACCCAGCGCCGGGCGTCAGCGGGCCGCCCGGTCCATCCCCGAAGACGGCCGGTCAGCCGATCAGATGCAGCCCGTCCCCGAAGTCGATGCGCGCGAGGTCGGCGCGCGAGGCGATACCGAGCTTGGGGAACACGTTGGCCAGGTGATGACTCACCGTACGAGGACTGATCAGCAGCTGTGCCCCGATCTCCCGGTTGGTGAGCCCCTGCGCGGCAAGCCGTGCGACTCTCAACTCCTGCGGCGTGAAGATGGCTGCGGTGTCCCGGGCCGGTGCGGAGTCGCGGCGCAGATGCTGCCCGGTCAGTTCCTGTTCGGCCCGGGTGCGGGCAAGCAGGGGCGCCGCGTCGAGTCGCTGGAAGGTTTCCGCGGCTTCGGCCAGCTGTATCCGGGCGTCGGTACGGCGGCGGGCCCGCCTCAGCCACTCGCCGTACAGCAGGCGCGTGCGGGCGTAGTTGAAGGGCCGCGACTCGGCTCCGGGAACATCCAGCGCAAGCCGGAACTGCTTCTCCGCATCCACCCCCGACGCCAGCAGGGCATGGACCAGGTGCGTCGCGGAGATCGCCCACGCCGCCTCGGTCCGTTCGGCCCACCGCCGCAGCAGCCGCGCCTGTTCCTCGGCCGTCGCCCGCTGCCCGGCCTGGAGGGCGGCCTCGGCGGTGTCCGGCGCGGCGAGCACCGCGACGGTGGCGTTCGCCGCGTGGTGCCTGTGCTCGGTCAGCCGGACCAGGCGGTGCAGCGCCTCCTCGGCCCGGCCTGCGAAGAGCGCCGACATACCGAGGTTCCACTCCGCGCCGGCGCTGAAGACGCGCATCCCACGCGGCACCCATACCTCGATGGTCCGGGCGGCGCAGTCTGCGACGGTCCGCTCATCGCCTCGCGCGGCGGCCAGCCATCCGAGACTGGCGCG
The DNA here is from genome assembly GCF_024612035.1 of Streptomyces sp. DSM 40750. Classification (GTDB taxonomy): domain Bacteria; phylum Actinomycetota; class Actinomycetes; order Streptomycetales; family Streptomycetaceae; genus Streptomyces. Next base: position 10,512,439 of record NZ_CP102513.1, on the reverse strand, counting down.
GCACTGCGCCGCCAAGATGTCGTCGCCGGTCCCCTCAGCCATGTGGAGCCCCTCAAGGGCGTTCGCCGTGGCCGAGATCCAGGAGCCCTGCGCGATGTCGAGCGCCACGGTCTGGGCCAGGGCCTGGGTCAGGGCGGTGACCTGGTCCGTGTGCCGCAGCGTGTCGGTCTCGCGGCGGAGCGCCTCCTGCAGGGCGGACTCGATGCCCCAGGCCACCGCCAGCGGTGCCGGTGGCATCAGGAGCCAGGAACTGCCGCTGAGCCGGGTGAGGATGTCAGCGACGGGGGCCACGATCTGGTCGCGGTCATCGGCGCCGCCGCCCGGTTCCTGCGTCCACCATTGGCGCAGCAACGGCAGCAGATCGGCGTGCGGGAAGTTCCCTTGCGGGAGCCGCCGCTCGAGCCGTTGGAGCGCCTCGCGCTGCAGTGCGCCATGACTGGCCGCCCACGCCGCCCGCAGCGCCATGCTGCCGAGCTTTAACGCCTGCCCGGGATCGGCCACCCGCCCCATGTCCCGGGTCAGCTGACGGCAGGCGGTTTCCAGATCGCCGTGCGCGAACTCGATCAGCCCGCGCAACCCCTCGCTGAGATCCGCGACCGTGGAAGCGGAGGAAAACCCTTCGGCCCGCTCCAGCATGCCCCGCGCCACGTCGACCTGGCCGGCCTCCCAGGCCGCCCTCGCCCCGTGAGCCAGTCGTCTCGCCGCGTCGTCCGTCGAGGGGGACAACTTCGCCGCACGCCGCAGGGCACGGGCCGCCGTGGCACAGCCACCGCGCGCCCAGGACCGGTGGGCCGACTCTTCCAGGAGCCGGGCCACCTCCTCGTCGGGTCGGCCCACGGCTTCCAAAGCCGCGGCGAGGTGCCAGGGGCGCAGCTCGTCGGCGTTCTCACCGGTCAGTACGGCGGCGAGCGCATGATGAACGGCCTGGCGGTTCGCGGGCTGCGCGTCCTCGTAGACCACGGCCTCCATCAGTTGGTGGCGGAAACAGATCCGCCCGGCCGAGCGCGTGGTGAGCAGGCCCGAGTGCAGCGCCTCGTCCCACGCGATGGCGTCGAGGCCGAGCACAAGCCCGGCCTGGCGCACGGTGTTGCGGTCACTACGGTCATCGGCGGCGGCGAGAAGGAGCGCGGTGCGGGCAGGCGCGGACAGCCTCTCGATCCGGGCGCGGAAGGCACGGCGCAGGCGTGGCCCGACGGCGATCTGCTCATCGGCAAGAGGGTGCGCCGAGATGTCGCCGGCCGCCACGGATGTGGGCAGCTCCTGGAGTGCGAGGGGATTTCCGGCTGCCGCGCGGACCGTGCGGCGGATCACTGACTCGCCCGCGTGCGGAGCGACGGCACGGGCGAGGAGCCGGGCGTCCTCGTCGCCCAGCTCCCGCACCTCCATGGCCGCCAGCTTCTCCCAGGGGCCGTCGACGGGGTCGTCGTGTCCGGTGAGGAGCATGACCACGGGTTCGTTGCGCAGCCGGCGCGCGACGAAGGCCAGGCACTGTGCGGATGGCTCGTCGAGCCATTGGGCGTCGTCGGCGATGATGAGCACCGGCCGTTCCTCGGCCAGCTCGCCGACGAGCGTCAGTACGGCCACGCCGATCAGGAACCGGTCCGCCACGTCGCTGCTGGTACCGAGCGCCCCGTTCAGGGCGTTGGCCTGCGGCTCCGGGAGCGTGCCGATCCGCTGCGTCACCGGCCACAGCAATTCGTGCAGAGCGGCGAAGGCGAGCCCCGACTCAAGACGAGTACCCGCGCATCGCAGGACGGTGAAGTCCGCAGCGGCTGACTCGCCCACGTATTCGAGCAGGGCGGTCTTGCCGATGCCGGGTTCACCCCACAACATCATGGTCGCTCCGGATCCCTGACGGGCACCGTCGAGGATCCGGTCGAGGGCTGCCTGCTCCTGGCGCCGTCCGTATAGGTCCATTTACTTGAAACCGTAAGGGCCAGCTGCCGCCCGAGTCACTCCTGGTACCCCGCGTTCCACCAGATTTGGCAGTTCCATGACCGATACGGTGACGGATCCGCTGCCATCCCTTCATCAGTAGCGTCGGAAACGTGATCAGCGCATTCGCGAAACCGCCCTACGCCGTCGGTCCGACAAGCCGGAGGCATCAGCACGCTCCGCCATGTCGTTCCCGCCCGGGACTTCGACGGACAACTCCGCGCACTCAACCGGCCGGCCGACTGTCGACCGTGAAGCAATCACCAAGATCTCAGTGGGCGTTTGATGTTGATTCGCGCCGGCTGTTTCAGCATGCTTTGCCGCATCTGTCACCAACGCGTACGGCCTGAAATGCCTGGAAGCTCCCTGCCGGAGGAGAGCTTCCACGCCCACCCAGTGGGCGGTTCATAGGGTGATGTCCGTTTCTCGGTGACGTTGGGGCAGGGCGCCGGTCGCGGGTTTCGGGCGGCTACCGCTTCCTGGAGAAGCCGCCGACGTCGGCCTCGGTGAGGACGTCGAGCCTGACTAGGCGTTTCAGTTTGGCGCGGGTGCCTTCGATGTTCTTCGGCGGCAGTTCATGCCCGAGGGCTTCTCACACACCACGGGGCCGGAGGGGGCCGGTGACCTCGTTGAAGACGGCGAGGACGCGGGGACAGTCCGGGTACTCGGGCAGGTGTCGGGCGCGGTGGTCTCGGCCGGGAGGCGGTCCGCGAGGGTGGTGATGGCCTTCCGGGTGATCGTCAAGTGTTCGTCATCGCCGACGCGGCGCGCTCGCTGCCGCACACGCTGCGCCCCGTTCTCCGCCGTGACGTTCCCGGCCGACGGCGTGCGCCGGTGCTCGACCAGTAGGCCGCCACGCGATCCCACCTCGGAACTCGCTTGCGGTCTCTCGGTCACCCGGATAACATTACGATCGTAAGCCAATAAGGGTCGCCCTCCCGGTAATGGCGCTCGTGATCGGCGAGTCCGGGCTCGGACGGGGTGGTCGCACAACCCCTGTCCCATGGTGGCGTCCGCGGCAAGCAAGTCATCACCGGCAACCGCTGATCCCGCCCGACCGCGACGGGCGGCCCCAACCGCACCGAAACAAAACAAGCAAGGAGAAGCCACCATGAGCACCAACGCCACACCGAACGAACCCGTCATCACCTCCTACGCGCATGCCCCGGCCCGCACCATCACCACCGGCGGCGTCACCTACGCCTACCGCGAGCTGGGGCCCAAGGGCGGCATCCCCGTCGTCTTCTTCGTCCACCTCGCCGCGACCCTGGACAACTGGGACCCGCGCATCATCGATCCCATCGCCAAGGGCCGTCACGTCATCGCCTTCGACAACCGCGGTGTCGGAGCCTCCACCGGCCAGGTGCCGGACAGCGTCGAGGCCATGGCCGACGACGCCTACGCCTTCATCTCGGCGCTCGGGTTCGACAAGATCGACATCTTCTCCTTCTCCCTCGGCGGCTTCGTCGCCCAGGCCCTGGTGGTGAAGCACCCCGAACTCGTCCGCAAACTCGTCCTCACCGGCACCGGGCCCAAGGGCGGCAAGGACATCGAAAAGGTGGTCGCCACCACGTACTGGGACACGCTGCGCGCCACCTTGACCCGTTCGGACCCCAAGGAGTTCCTGTTCTTCAACCGCGACTCCGCCGGCAAGGCCGCCGCGCGCGCGTTCGTCAACCGGCTCAACGAGCGCACCGTCGACCGCGACGCGAAGATCAAGGTCAAGGCGTTCCAGACGCAGCTGAAGGCGATCAAGAAGTGGGGGCTCTCCACCCCCGACGACCTGTCGAAGATCACCCATCCCACGCTGATCGCCAACGGCGACAACGACCGCATGGTCCCCTCGATCCTCTCCGAGGACCTGCACCGGCGCATCAGGAACAGCGAGCTGATCATCTACCCCGACTCCGGCCACGGCGGCGTCTTCCAGTACTACGACGAGTTCGCCCCGGTCGCGGTCGAGTTCCTCGCCTGATGACCACCACCTGACCAGGAAGAGAAAGGCAACACCATGAGCATGCCACCGGCCGCCGTGCAACTGGACGTGAAGAAGCACTTCACCTCCTCGATCCTGTTGTGGGTGCGCACCGACCAGCCCCGCCAGACCGGCATGGACTACTGGAAGGGCCCGCACTCAGGGATCATCTCCGCCACCCCGGGCCTGGAGGAGTACCGCCAGATCCACCTCTCCGAGGACAACCCGGGCCGGTGGCCGGCGACCGGCGGAGTGGAGACCTCGATCCCCGTCGACCGGAAGATCGACGGCGTCGCGGAAGTCACCTTCCGATCGGCGCTTGCGCCCTCGCAGGGGCGTAAGCAGACGAAGCTGGCCTACGAGGACGAGATCAACGTGTTCCGCCGCACCCTGCTCTACGCAGGCCCGCCGAACTCATCCCGCTGGTATGACGTCGCAGGCCCGGAAGAAAAGGTCGGTGCCCGCGTCATGGTCTACCTGCGCCGCAGAAACGGGGCCAACGCAGGTGAGTTCCGGAAGTTCATCAAGAACCAGCTCGTCCCCGCACTCGCCGGCACCGGAGTGCTGAAGGAGCTGCGCACGCAGACGTTCCTGCCCTGGATCGAAAAGCTCTGGGACACCCCGAACGTCGCCCACGACAACCCCCACGACCAGCGCTTCCACGCCTCCCTCATCCTCGGGTTCGCCGACACCGCAGCACGGGACGCCTTCTTCACCGGCAAGGTGATCCAGGACCTGTCCGACCAGCTGGCACCGCTGGTCTCAGCGATCCACGCCTACGACGTCGCCGCCGCCCTCACCTATGTCAAGAACGGCGAGATCCTCCCGCGCTACCAGGAGTGAGCGGCAACGGCCGGAAGCAAGACCACCGGACCTGCTCGGTAACCCATCCGCCCCAGGCGTCCCCGCCCCACTGACGCCCCGTCGCCATCCGATATCCCTCACACATCTGGAGCCGGACCATGAGCGAGCAAAGCACCATCCGCTACGAGCGCACCTCACCCCAGGTCGCGAAGATCACGTTCTCCAACCCGCCCGTCAACCTCATCGTCGGCGAGACCGTCCTGCGCCTCATCCAGATCGTCGAGGAACTGGCCACCGACCCGGACATCCAGGTCGTGGTGTTCGACAGCTCCACCCCCGACTTCTTCTACAACCACTTCGACCTGGCCGCCGCCGCCGACTTCCCCGCCCCCGAGGACGAGAACGCGGTGCCGGCATGGACGGATCTGGTCCTGAAGCTTTCCAAGGCGCCCTACATCACCATCGCGGCCATCCGCGGACGCACCCGCGGTGGCGGGAACGAACTCGCCCTCGCCCTCGATCTGCGGTACGCCAGCCGGGAGAGAGCAATTTTCGGGCAGCCCGAGGTGGGCAGCGGACTACTCCCCGGCGGTGGCGGCACCGAACGCCTCCCCCGCGCCATCGGACGCGACCGCGCCCTGGAAGCCATCCTCACCAGCGACGACTACGACGCCGACACCGCCGAACGCTGGGGCTGGACCACCCGTTCCCTCCCCGACAGTGAACTCGACGCCTTCGTCGACACGATCGTCGGCCGGCTCGCCTCCTTCGACCGCGCCTCCCTCGCCTCGGCCAAAGCCCAGATCAACCGAGCATCCCTGCCCCCGGACGCGGATCTGATCGCCGCCTACAGCGAGTTCGCCCACTCCCTCACCCTCCCCGGGTTCCTCACCCGTGCCGCCGGCACGCAGGCCATCGTCGAGAAGGCCGGCATCGACTTCGAGTACCGCCTCGGGCAGTACATCGGCATCGCCAACCAGCAACTCTGACACTCCAGCACGGCGGAAGTGCCTTGGCGGTCGCTGGACGAACTACACCGGATGAGGCTCGACGAAGTGCTCACCGAGCACGGCCCGACCGGGTTCACCGACACCGACCGGGCCCCACTCGTCAACGCCTGGCACCGCCTGAGCCCATGGCCCGACAGCCGCGACGGTCTGTCCCAGCCGCGCGAGACCCATATCACCGCCACCTTGCCCAATGGCAGCACCGCACTACTCATCCACCTTGCCCGCGCCGGCAGATCGCCGTTCGACACCATCCTGTCCGCCGAACTGATCCACAGCTGCAAGCCCGACCCAAGGTGCACCTGATGGCGGGCCCTGACCCAGGGTTTTGGACACCAGAGACACTCCGATGCCGCATCCGTGTCGGATGACGCCACGAAGTCGCCGGCCCGGCCAGGGGCCAGACCCTCACCACAGGATTCCCGGATCGCTGGAGGTGAGTACTTGCCATCGGCCACCCTTGGCAAATACGCTTACGACCATAAGCCAAACGATCGTAATTCAATGACGCAAGGAGCCTGTGATGGCAACAACCCGGCCGGTAGCACTCGTGACGGGAGCGTCATCGGGTATCGGCAAGACAACGGCCCGCTCCCTCGTCGCAGCGGGTTTCGAGGTAATCGGAACCGGCCGGAGAACCTCGGGACTCACCCCGCCCGCCGGAGTGACGTACCTCGACCTTGACGTGGCGAGCGATGAATCCGCCACCGCCGTGGTCGAGCAGGTGATCGACCGGTTCGGGCGGATCGACGTCCTGGTCAACAACGCCGGTATCGGCTCAGCCGGTGCCGTCGAGGAGAACTCCGTCGCCCAGGCCCAGAGCGTCTTCGACATCAACGTCTTCGGTGTCATGCGTATGACGAAGGCCGTCCTGCCGCACATGCGCGCCCAGGGAGGGGGACGCATCATCAACGTCTCGTCCGTCCTCGGGCTCATCCCCCAGCCCTTCATGGCCCTCTACGTCTCGGCGAAGCACGCCATCGAGGGCTACTCCGAGTCCCTGGACCACGAGGTCCGCGAGCACGGCGTCCGGGTCCTCCTCGTCGAGCCCGGCTACACCAAGACCAGCTTCGACACCAACGCCGCGCAGCCCGACACCCCACTGCCTCTGTACGCGGAGCGACGGCGCATCTTCGACGAGATGATCGCGGATGCGATGAAGGACGGCGACGATCCTGCCGTCGTCGCCAAGGTGATCGTCACGGCAGCCACCGACAAGAAGCCGAAGCTGCGCTACACCGCCGGCCCCCTCGCCTCACGCGTCAGCGCGGCGCGCCGCCTCGTCCCCGCCGGGACGTTCGACAAGCAGGTCCGCAAGACCAACCGGATGCCCGGATGACCGGCTGACGTCGCCACAGCACATCGACCTGACTGCGCGCGACAAGCGGACGCGGCAGCGACCCGAAAGGAATATCACCATGGGAATCAGTGCGGAAGCACAGCAGTTCGCGGAGTTCCTCGCGAGCACGAACGCGAGGGCGGCCACACCCGGCCTCGACCTGGCCGTCATCCGCGACATCGTCGACTCGAACCACAAGGCGTCGACCGAGCCGGAAGGCGTCACCTATGCCGAGGTGGACGCGGGCGGCGTACCCGCCCTGTGGGCGATCCCCGAGGGCGCCGACCCCGACAAGGCGCTGCTCCACTTCCACTTCGGCGGATCGGTCGCCGCGTCGATGCACTCCGACCGCAAGGCCGCGGGCCACATCGCGAAGGCGGCCGGAGCCCGCTCCCTCGTCGTGGACTTCCGCCTGGCACCCGAGCACCCCTACCCGGCGCAGCTCGACGACGCCGAGACGGCCTACCGGTGGCTGCTCTCGCAGGGCTACGAGCCCCGGAACATCGGCAGCACGGGCCACTCGATCGGCGGCACCCTCGCGGTGATGCTCCCGCTCCGTCTGCTCGCGAAGAACGAGGCGACCCCGGGCGCGATCGTCAGCGTCTCGCCGTGGACCGACCTCACCATCCAGAACGCGTCGGTGGACGCGAACGAAGACAACGACAAGATGCTCAGCCGGAACACCCTCGAACTCTTCCGCGGAGCCTGGCTGCAGGACCCCGCGGTGGACTTCACCGACCCCCAGATCAGCATCGTGAACGCCGACCTGACCGGCCTGCCCCCCACGACCGTCCACTACGGCGAGTACGAGACCCTCGCCGACGACGGCGCCCAGCTCGGCCGCCGCCTCGCGGACTTCAAGGTCACCTCCGAAGTCCACCCGCTGCCCGAGGGACAGCACTCCTTCGTCCTGGGCGCCGGGCGCGTACCCGAGGTGGACCAGGCCATCCAGCAGATGGGTCAGTGGCTCCGTAAGCACCTCGGCGCGTGAACAGAAGAACCCTCGTAAACCGTCGGTGGTCCTCCGCACGGATGACCACCGGCTGCTGTGCCCAGACCAGTCCCGACTCGACTCGACCGACTCGACCGACTCGACCGACTCGACGAGCACGGTCGGCCGTGCGTAACGGTCCGTTCCGAGTCCTTCCGCGTCATCGTCGGCAGGCGGACCGGACGACCTCCCCGATCACCGGGGGCCGCGTCCGCCTGCCGACGCGGCCCCCGGACGAGGAGGCGTGGACCGGCTCGTTCCGCTTCGCACGCGTTTGAGCACCGTCCGGGCAGGCAGCCGAACCGGGCCGGCCGACCACATCCAGGTGGCGTCCACGAAACCCCCATCGGGCACGTCCGCAGCGTTGCATCGGAAGGACGTCCCGAGCAGCACAACCCGGCGAAGGAGACGACTGATGACTGAGAAGGCCACGCCCGGTGACGCCCTGCACGGCCCCGGCTTGACCGACGTTCGCGACATGGTCATGGCACATGACGCGTTCCGTCGTGCTTTGCGCTCCAGTGCGTCTCTGGTGAGCGCGGTCAACGACGGTGACCGTAAACGGGCCGGTGTGGTCGCCGACCACCTGGAGTTGATGCTCGGCCTGCTCGTCCACCATCACGAGGGCGAGGACGCGTTGCTGTGGCCCATGCTGCTGCAGCGTGTGCCCGGGGAACTGGCTCCCCTGGTGCGCCTGATGCAGTCCCAGCACGAGGCGGTGCACGGGATGCTCGACGAGGTCACCGCCCTGATTCCGCCCTGGCGAGTCAACCCCACCAGCGCGGCCCGCAGTCGGCTGGCCGACCGCGTCGAGCACCTCCTCGTCCTGCTGGAGGAACATCTGCGCGACGAGGAGAAGCATCTCCTGCCGGTCGCCGCACGCACCGTCACCCAGCCCGAGTGGGACGCGGTCGCCGAACGCAACCTCAAAAGCCTGCCGCCCTCCAAGGCCCCCATGGTCTTCGGCCTGTTCATGGCGGTCGGTGACCCGGAGATCATCGCGCAGCAACTCGTCAAGGCGCCTGCGCCCATCCGTCTGCTGCTGCGCCTCACCGCCCGTCCCGCCTGGCGTCGCTACCAGGCCCGCGTTTTCGACGCCTGACGATCGCCCGGCGCATCGACTACAGCCGCAGGTGTCGAGGTTCAGGGTCGTCCGTCCAGATAGGTACACGGTCACGTGTACAGGCGGCCGTACGCCACAGCGGAGGGGCCGCCCGATAGCCGGCCGCCTCTCACGGGCATGTCGTGGCCGGCGGCCAGGAGGTCCAGGAACTCCGGGTTTCAATGGTGCCGCGGAAGCGGTTCAGCAGGACCAGCGGGATGCCGCCCTGCGGCCCCATCCGCCGGTAGGTGAACCGCGCGGAGGGCCCTTGGACGGTGAGGTCCTCGACCTTGTCTGCCAGATACGTACTCATGATGTCCTTCTCTTGTTGACGGGTGCGGGAGACCTCGGGTCGACCCCTGCGCAGCAAGTCGAAGGCGTTGATGTCGCATACGAGCCGGGAGTACCGGAGGTCGTTCCCTCCGCCGACGTCCCATGTGCCGATGCCGGGGTTGTCGACCATGTCGTCGAACCGCCCCAACTGCTCGATCGCGTTGGCGACCTGCGCGTCGCCGGTTACAGCGAGTTCGAGCGAGGCCGGCCGTCGCGACGGCTCACCCTGCACGAAGGCTGGTGCCTTCAAGCGAAGGCATTAAATTACGTTCGTGATATTAAGCCCTGCGGAGGGCGTGCGTGCGAGCAGGCACTCGCGGAAGACGGAAGCCTGGGACGCGCCACCGGAATGAGTCCAGGCGGGCAACGGGGCTGCCCGTCGCGAGAATCAGCGCAGGGCGGACCCACGACACCCCGCCCCCGGTCGAGCGGCCGACGGTACTGTCGAGCTATTAGATTACGTTCGCAATACCATACAGTGGGGAGCCGGTGGAGACCCAATGACCCACCGGCGAGCGAAGGAGCGTGTTGTGCGCTACGGGAATGAGCACAAGCAGGCGACCAGGCAGAGGATCATCGAGATGGCCGGCCGCCGGTTCAAGCGGGACGGCATCGACGGATCAGGCATCTCAGCGCTCATGCAGGACGTGGGGCTGACCAACGGCGCCTTCTACGTCCACTTCACGTCCAAGGACAACCTCGTCGCCACCACGGTCGCCGACCAACTACAGGCGCAGAACGCGAGCATCGTCGCGCAGGCGGCGTCCGGTCGCGCCGGAGTCGAACAGATCGTGCGGTGGTACCTGTCCGCCCAGCAGCGCGACAACCCCGGCGACGGCTGCCCCTCCGCCGCCCTGCTCGACGAGATCGCGCGCTGCGCGGACCCGACCAAGCAGGCGTACACCGACGGCGTGCTGATCGTCGTGGACGGCATCGCGGCCCGCCTGGCGCCCGACGATCCACTTTCGGTCCGCACCAGGACGCTCAGCGCCTACGCCATGATGGCCGGAACGCTGCAGCTCTCCCGAGCCCTCGCCGACCGGCGACTCTCCGATGAACTACTTGAGCAGGGCATCCACAACGCCCTCGCGCTACTGGGCGTCGAACATGAGCATGCCATGGTTTCGAACTGACCCACCCACCAAAGCCGCAAGGCACCCCTCGCTTCCGCACGGCACTCCGCATGGTCCGACACCGCGTCGACTCCTGGCCGGAAAAACCGAATGCCTCCGCAAGGCGTACGGGGCAACAGTGCGACCGGCGGCCAGGATCCGCTGACCAGTTGTGCGTCCTCCACCGGCGCGACGCGCGATGTCGGCGCGGGCACTGGCTACGCACACCGTCCCCGCCGCCCGCGCGATGGGCCCGACGGCAACGTCCACTGTGTCGACGGCAGCGGCCCGCTGCTCGATGTCCTCGAGAAGCGGGCCGCCAGGGAAGGCCTCGCCCCGCAAGTGACGACCGAGGTCGGCGCGTTGGCCCCGTTGCCTGCACCGGACACCTCGCTCGATTTGGTGCTGTGCACGTATGTCCTGCACAAACTGGCCGAGACGGCTGCCGCGGTCATCGCTGAGAGGCACCGGGTGCTCAGGCCCGGCGGGCGGGTCGCCATCGCGGACTACCGCACGACCTCGGACATCGCACGCAACCGCGAGAGCGAGGCCTGGTACGCGCGCCAGCCCGGCGGGGCGGGCCCCGACGGGCGCCATCTCAGGTTCTCTCTCGAAGAGTTGGAGGAGATGCCCGCCGCAGCCAGCGCCGCGCGTCGGCCGGGTCGGCCTCGGGCTTGCGCTTGCGCTTCCCGGTGGCGAAGAAGTCCGCCGCCGCGAACTCGGCCACATATTCCAGCAGTGTGGTCTTGCCGATGCCCGGGTCACGCAGGTCCATTTGCTTGAAAGCTAATGGGCTGCGGTCGCCCGGAGGCACTGCCGGCAACCCGAGTTCAACGACACCAAGTCATGTTTGACGGACACGGTGACGGATCCGTTTTCCTCGCATCCTCCGTAGCGTCGGACGTGATCATTGAATCCTCCCCTCCCTGAAGGGAGGGGATTCCTGGCTCAGGCTGCCTCCTGGAGCTGCGCTCCAGGAGGTCTTCCGCCATCAGCACCAGCCGGGTTGAGACCAGCCCGGACGAGCATGACGCGTGCGGAGTTCTTGTCCCGGGGGGACACCTCTCCGCACGCGCTGCAGGTGTAGGTACGCTCACCCAGCGGCAGGCGATGCTTGGCTCTCGCATCGCAGTGCGCGCAGTCCATCGTGGTGTGCGCGGGGTGTACAAGGCGGATGTCCCGCCCGTGCTTGCGGCCCATCTCGATCAGAGCGGCCTTGGTGGCGCCGATGGCGGCGTCGGCGGCCTTGCGGGCCATGCTGGTTTTGGCGAGGAACTTCGGACGGAAGTCCTCGACAGCGATGGCGTCGTGGTCGCGGACCACCTTCTTGGCCCACTTGCGGCCGGTGTCCTGACGCTGCCTGGCGACCTTCTTGTGCGCCTTCGCCCGCAGTTTCTTCGCCTCGCGGTAGCCCTTCGATCCGGGCCGGCCCTTCTTCGGCTTGCGGCGGGCCATCATCCGGTCGTACCGGGTCAGCTTCGCCTTGGCCTTCCTGCCGTGCCCGGCGTGGGGGAGGTCGTGCGCGTCGGACGTAGTGGTCGCGGTCTCCTTCACGCCCCAGTCGACACCAAGTACACGGCCGGTCTCCGGCAGGGGATGGATGCGGGCTGGGACGACGAACGAGCCATACCAATGCCCGAGGCTGTCCTGGTACACGCGCACCGAGGACGGCTCCGCCGGCAACTCCCGCGACCACACCACGGTCAGGACGATGCCGCCCGCCAGATGCAGCCGGCCGTCCTTCAGCCGGAACCCGCGCTTGGTGTAGTTGAGGGTCGCCAGCGCCTCGCGCTTCCTCTTGCACCCGGGCATCCCTGCCCAGCGTGCCATGGGCAGGCGCTCTGTGATGTCCTTGTGGGCCTTGGCGCGGGAGCGGCCGAAGTCGCGGATGACCTGCTGCTGGACAACCGACGAGCCCTCACGCAGCCACGGCGTACGGGCGCGGGCCTCGGTCAGCATCCGGTCGAGCTGAGCCGGACCGCACGTGGCCTTCTGGCCGGTGGACCTGTTGTGCAGGTGTACGGCCCTGGACTTGGCGACGCATTCGTTCCACACCCAGCGGCACCGGTCCCACTCCGCCGCCAGGGCGGTGCGGGCAGCGGACGACACGCGCAGCCGGTAGGTGTAACGGGCATGCCCGGCCCCCGCAGCCGCCCCCACCTGAACCATCTCGCCCCCTCACAGCCACCCGGCCGGGACACCGCGCCGCCCCGAACCCAACCCTGCGAAGGACCATACGTACGACAGCCGCACAAACACGCCCCGATCCCACAGCCACCACCCCGACCAGCGACCACAGGCACACGCGTTCGCATCACCTCGGTGATGCCGACAGCCCTACGGGCGCTCCGCGCCCTGAACCGCATGCGGCCACGCTCCGCGTCGCAACGCCCGGATGCGATTCCTCCCCGGCGTGAACACCGGGGCCTCCTCGCAAGAAACAGGTGAACTCGCGCACCACCGCAGGAGAAAGACACGGCGACAGCGATCCGGGGTCGGGAGCGTCGGCAGGACAGTGGCTCGGCTCGTTGTGACGGATGCCGATATCGCCGCAGCGGCCACGGACCCGAAACCGAGGCTGCGCTACACCGCCGCCCCGACCGTCGGCCGCGTCAGCACGTTATGCCGCCCCGCCCGGCCCTCGGCCAGCAGCGCTGCACACCCGGCCGGTCGGCTGACCCGCTCGTCCGCCAAGCCGATCGGGGCCTCGATTTCTTGGATCGCCGGACGTGACCACTTGCCATCGACGGACGACCACCGTATGGTCGTACGAACGTAAGACATACGATCGTAATGTCAAGTAAGGGAGTACGTGATGGCGACAACTCGGCCGGTGGCGCTCGTGACAGGTGCCTCATCGGGGATCGGCAAGGAGACGGCCCGCGCCTTCGTCGCGGCGGGTTTCGAGGTGATCGGAACCGGCCGCAAGACCTCCGGACTCACCCCGCCAGCCGGTGTGACGTACCTCGATCTCGACGTCGGCAGTGACGATTCGGCCACCGCCGTGGTCGCAGAGGTGATCGACCGGTTCGGACGCATCGACGTCCTGGTCAACAACGCGGGTATCGGCTTGGCGGGCGCCGTCGAGGAGAACTCCGTAGCCCAGGCCCAGAGCGTCCTGAACGTCAACGTCCTCGGTGTCATCCGTATGACGAAGGCCGTCCTCCGGCACATGCGCGCCCAGGGTGGCGGACGCGTCATCAACATCTCGTCCGTCCTCGGGGTCGCCCCCCAGCCCTTCATGGCCCTCTACGTCGCGTCGAAGCACGCCATCGAGGGCTACTCCGAGTCCCTGGACCACGAGGTCCGCGAGCACGGCGTCCGGGTCCTCCTCGTCCAGCCCGCCTACACCAAGACCAGCTTCGACACCAACGCCGCGCAGCCCGACACCCCGCTGCCTCTGTACGCGGAGCGACGGCGCGTCTTCGACGAGGTGATCGCGGAGGCGATGGAGGACGGCGACGACCCCGCCGTCGTCGCCAAAGCGATCGTCACCGCGGCCACCGACAAGAAGCCGAAGCTCCGCTACACCGCCGGCCCGCTGGCCTCACGCGTCACCACGGCGCGCCGCCTCGTCCCCGCCGGAACGTTCGACAAGCAGATCCGCAAGACCAACCGCCTGCCCACCTGACATCCCGGTCCGGCTTCGAGGGCGCGGCGCCGATTCCGCCCGAATGTCTCCGCTGTACCCGACATCACTGGCCTCTCTGATGTCGCCGAAAGTCCGTTGATCAGTCACTCGTTGATCTACCGAGGAGAGTCATGCAGCAGCAACGCCAGCACACGGCCCGGCGCAGTGCATCGAGCGCACGGCGTTTTGTGAAGAGGAACGTCGGGATCGCGTTGGCGGTCACCGCGACGGCGGCCGTCCTGGTCTCGGCGCCGTCCGCGTCCGCGGGGACGACACCCTCGTATCGCGGATCCGTGGTCACCGACGTACGGACCGCGGCAAAGTTCGACTACGCCGCCGGCGAGATCCCCGAGAACATCACCGCCAACCCCGACGGCTCGGTGACCCTGTCCATGCTCGGCAGCTGCGCGGTGTGCGAGCGCACCCACGGGCCGCAGCTGATGCGCATCTCCGCGTCCGGAGAACGCACGGTGCTCGTCACCGGACAGGTGGGCGAAGCGATCAGCGGCAACACCCGCGGCAGTGACGGCACCGTCTACTACAGCGTGTGGGCCCCCGGCAACGCGGCCCGCAACGGCGTGTACACGCTGCGTGCGGACGGCACCCCTCAGCGCATCGCCGCGCTGCCCGCCGACGCGGGCCCCAACGGACTCGCCATCGACCCGGCCGGACGCACCCTCTACATCGCCGACAGCCTCAAGGGCATCATCTGGTCCGTTCCCGTCACGGGCGGAACGCCGGCCCCGTGGCTGACCGACACCGCCCTCGCACCGGTGCCCACCGAAGCCCTGCCGATCGGCGCCAACGGGCTCAGATTCCACAACGGCGCCCTGTGGGCCAGCAACTTCAACAAGGGCACCCTGCTGCGCATACCGGTCACCACCACCGGCACGCCCGGCCCCATCCGCCAGGTCGCCGGCGGCCTGCCCAACATCGACGACCTCAGCTTCCTCACCCCCCGCTCCGACGTGGTCTTCGCCGCGCAGAACGGCACCTCCTCGAACAACGGCCCGGACCGGATCCTGGTCATCTACCCCAACGGCACCTACAAGCCCGTCCTGACCAGCACGGACGGTCTCGCCTCACCCTCCGCCACCGCCGTTCGCGGCGACCAGCTGTACATCACCGACGGCGGGGTCCCCGACCCCCACGACCCGAAACTCCAGACCGCCAGGATCAACTTCCCCGCTCTCCTCGCAGGCGCGGCACACTGACCCGACCAGCGGCAGCCGGGGCACAAGCCCCGGCTGCGACGGAGGAACACACCGTGCGGTACACGAAAGAACACAAACAGCAGACACGACAGCGGATCATCGCGACGGCCGGCCGCCGGCTCAAGCGCGACGGCATCGACGGCTCCGGAGTCGCCACGCTCATGAAGGACGCCGGCCTGACCAACGGCACCTTCTACGCCTACTTCGCCTCCAAGGACCACCTCATCGCCACCGAACCCCGCGTCACGCCCTACCCGGCCGAAACCACCCGTCGCATTTGGGCGGATCACACCGTCAACGCCCTTCCGCTACGCCCGGCTTGACGATCCGCCGACGTAAAAGCGAGGCCTGGCCGGCTCCGCGCTTCCGTCGACGGCGCTCCGCCAAGGTTCCGGCGCGGGGCCCTTCGCCCTGCCGGTGATAACGCCACCGCCACAACGCCCGATTCTGAACCGGTGGGTACGGCTGCGGCCGCTCCCACTCGGCATCACCAGGATCACCTCGCCCATGCCCGCAACAGTGCCCCGGACACGAGGCAGTCACGTGACAGCGGCTCATCGCTTGCCGCTCTGTATTCCCGGACCGATCGACGGTCCCCTTCTCCCTCCGGAGTTCTCCGTGTTCATCGCCTATGTCGTCCTCGCTGTCGTGCTGTCCCTGGTGCTGGTCCTCTCTGCCGTTCCCGACATCACCCGCGACCCGAAGATCACAGAGGGGCTCAAGGCGCTCGGGGTGCCCGACAGCTGGTTCTTGCCGCTCGGTCTCGTCAAGATCGCGGGCGCGCTGGGGCTACTCGCCGGCATCGCCTACCGACCGTTGGGCATCGCGGCGGCGATCGGCGTCGTCCTGTACTTCCTGGGCGCCGTGATCACGCATGTCCGTGGAGGCGACAAGAAGGGGAGCGGCACCCCGGCCGTCATCATGCTCTTTGCCGTGGCGCCGCTGGTGCTGGGGTTCGCGACGCTCTGATCGTGCTCCACGATCGCGATCAGACCAGCTCACGGTCACACGGCGCAGCCACTGCCAGACACTTGCCTCCAGCACCCGGACTGGAGGCAAGTCGCTCCGGGACGGCTGGCGCCGGCAATGTCTGGACGGCCCACGCCAGCCGCCCCGGACAACCTCGGACTTGCGGGCGGCTACGGCGCGCAGTCCTGGTCGTGGCGCCGACAGCCTCAGACTTGCGGGCGGCTACGGCGCGCAGTCCTGGTCGTGGCGCCAGCAGTGCCGATCAAGTTCGGGCAGCACCTGGAGGAACTCCTCGAGCAGGCCGCCGCCCTCGCCGTCCCCGGCCTGGACCCGGCCGCCCTGGACACCTCCACCACCGTCCTGTCGGACGCGGACACGGCCGCCCCGCACTCGCGGCCACCGCGGTCGCGGGCACCAGCAAGGTCGTCCAGGCCTACGGGCTGCTACGCGCGGTGGAGCGCACCCCACCGGGCCACGGCGAGGTCGCCGACCCCGGGCTGTGCACGCTCGCCCCGCTGTCCTCGACCACCAACGACCCGGCAGGCGCGGAGGGTTCGGACGCCAGCGGCCGGGAGGGGCCGACGCTGCTGCCCGACGACGAGACGGCGACCGCCGCCACCGGACGCGGCACGGTGGCGCTGGAGGCCGTCACGCACACCGGGGCCGCTCCCCCACCCGGCCGCCTCGCAGGACGGGGGCTGCCGTTGGCCTCGTTGTTCTCGGCTCGGCTGCGCTGGTCGCTGGCCGGACTCGTCAGCTGCGTGCCGGGGCTGGCCGTGGCGACCTGGGTGACGACCGACCACCACCCGCTGCACGCCGCCTATCTCACCCTCCTCGACCTCTTCGCCATCAACGACCCGGCGCTCGACGAGCCCACCACCCGTCAGGTACTCCAACTTCTGGCCGGACTGGCCGGGTTACTGTTCCTGCTTCGGGGAGGGTTCCACCGGCAGGCCATGCGGTCCCGGGCACAGGCCGGGGCGACGGGCGGCGCCGGACGACCAGGCGATGCCGAGGTCGTCGGCGGATCCGGAGACGGTTCCGGCACTCGCGGCATGCCGGATTCAGGCAGAGCCCGGACCACTGTCAGGTGCGGGCGAGCCGGGCGGCGCCGAAGGACACGTCGAAGCGGTCGCACCAGATGCTGACGCTGGTGTAGCGGGAAGGGTCGACGTCGGCGGGCACGGTGTAGTTCTGGCTGCCCTTGTTGCCCTTGAGCTTGCCGAGGCTGACGTACTCGCCGTCGTCGAAGACGTGCCAGCCGGCGGTGCCCTCCAACACCTGCGCGTCGGTCAGCCACACACGCAGGTCGGGGCCGTTGCTGGTGTCGAGGTTCTCCAGCCGTACGACGTGGGAGCCGTCGGAGAGCCGTACGAGCTTCACCGTGCCCGAGGTCGTGTGCTCGTGGCTGATCAACTCGCCGCTCGCCAGCGTGTCCGGCCCGGATGCCGGGGACGCCGACTGGGACGGCGCCGTCGTGGGAGGAGTGGACGTCCCCGCGACCTCGGGCAGCGCCTCCCGCACCGTCTCGTCCTGCCACAGCTTCCACGGCTGGAACCAGTACAGCCCAAGGCCGGCGCCGACGACCGCCATCACCAGTACGCCGAGGGCCAACGGCCTGCCCAGCACCTTCCGTACGCGTCCCATGCCTGTCCCGTCTTCCAGAGAGCTTCCCGTCACTCCCCATTCAACGGGCCAGGAAGGCGTCATGAACCCCGCGAGAGATGACGGAATGCTTACGTCGCCGTGCCCGTGCCCAGGCCCAGGCAAAGCCGAAACCGCCGCACGGCGGGCCGCCACCGGGCGCGGTTCATCGGCCTCCGCCTCGGGCATGGCGCCAGGAGCCAACTCAGCCGCCGTCAATTAGTATTTTGACATAGGTTTCTTCTCATAGGTAACTTGCTGCCGTGACCGGAATCAGTGAGGCTCGCCTGAGCCAGGGCGTCGACCATGTGGCCGCAGGCCTCGTGGCGTGCCTGCCCACGCTGAACCGGTACCTCAAGCAGAGCATCGACCGGCAACTTCCCTACCCCAAGCTCCCCGAGCGGCAGTTGGCCCTGCTTCAGTACGTCGCCAAGCACGACGGCGCGACCGTCCACAAGGCGGCCGAAGCACTGCGGATGATGCCGAACAACGTCAGCGCCCTGGTCACCCGCCTCACCGACGCGGGCCTGCTGGAACGGCACCAGGACGACACCGACAAGCGCGTCGCGCACCTGTGCGTCACCGCCAAGGCCCGTCAACGCATCGGCGAGGTCGAGAACATCGCGGCGGCGCAGTTCGCGGCGGCGCTGCGTACCCTCACCGACGGCGACCGCGACGCCCTCGGCTCGGCGCTCGGCGCCCTCGAGGCTCTCACCCGGCGCCTGCGCGACCACTCCGCCTGAACGGTCGGACTCTCCCCGTACGCCTGCTGCCCTTGCCGCTGCTGCGGTGGGGCCGGGTGTGCTGTTCGCATACACAGCTCCCCCGCACATGTCCACGCGCCCCAGCCGCGCGCCGCACGTCCCGAGGACGGCTCACACATGTCTGTCACCGCTGTTTCCACAGCGCCCATTTCCGTATCCGACCCCCACCCCCGCGGTCTTCGCGCCAACCCCTGGCTGACGCTGCTCGCCGTCGGGCTCGGCCTGTTCATGGTCGGCCTCGACGGCTCCGTCGTCTCGATCGCCAATGCCGAGATCGCCCGCGACCTGAACGCCACCACCGCGGAACTGCAGTGGGTCACCAACTCCTACCTGCTCGCCCTCGCCGCCGCCCTCATCCTCGGCGGCAAGCTCGGCGACCGCCTCGGGCGCCGTACGGTCTACCTCGTCGGCGTCGTCGGATTCACCGTCGCGTCCGTCGCGATCGGCCTCGCCGGCTCGATCGAGGGCGTCATCGCCTTCCGGGCCGTGCAGGGCCTCTTCGGTGCGATGCTCATGCCCAACACCCTCGCGTTGCTGCGGGCCGTGTTCCCGCCGAAGAAGTTCGGCATGGCGGTCGGCATCTGGGCGATGATCTCGTCCGTCTCCACCGCGCTCGGCCCGATCGTCGGCGGACTGCTCGTCGAGCATGTCAACTGGGAGTCCGTCTTCTACATCAACGCCCCCATCGGCGTCATCGCCCTCGTCTTCGGCCTCGTGGTGCTGCCGCAGTCCAGGAACGAGGCGGCCGCGAGCGAGAAGTTCGACGTGCCCGGCGTCGTACTGCTCGCGCTCGGACTGATCGCCGTCGTCTTCGGCGTCGTCAAGGGCGAGACATGGGGCTGGACTTCGGCCGGCACGCTCGGCGCGATCGTCGGCGGTGTCGTCGTCCTGGTCCTCTTCGGCTGGTACGAGACCCGCGTCGCGCACCCCCTTCTTCCCATGCGGCTGTTCCGCAACCCGGCCCTGACCATCGGTGCGTTCGTCACCGCGCTGAACTTCTTCGTCCTGCTCGGCTCGATCTTCTTCGTGATGCTGTACCTGCAGAACGTACGCGGCTTCACGCCCGTCGAGTCCGGTGTGCGCACCCTGCCGCTCAGCCTCGCCTCCATGGTGGCCTCGCCGCTCGGCGCGAAGCTCACCGAGAAGTTCGGCCCGCGCCTGACCATGCCGCTGGGGATGGTGCTCCAGGCCGGCGCCGCGTTCACGATGCTCGCGTGGAGCGCCGACTCGTCGTACGCCACCCTGTGGCCGCCGTTCGTCGCGCTCGGCCTCGGCGTCGGCATCGTGATGTCCGCGTCCTCCGACGCGATCGTCGGCAACGCCCCCGTCAGGGACGGTGGCATCGCCGGTGGCCTCCAGGCCACCTCGCTCCAGGTCGGCGGAGCGCTCGGCACATCGGTGCTCGTCTCCCTCATCAGCAGCCGCGTCGGCTCCACACTCACCGACTCACTGACCGACGCCGGCGTACCCCACTCGGCAGCCACTCGCTTCGAGGAGGCGAAGGACGCGGTCGCGATGGGCGTCGCCCCGGTCTCCGACGCGATGCCCGCACAGCTCAGGGCGGCCGTGGTGGAGGGCAGTCACGCCGCCTTCATGAACGGCGTCCACACCGCCGTCCTGGTCACCGGCGTCCTCGCCCTCGTGGGCGCCGCCCTCGCGGCGTTCGGCCTTCGAGGCCGGGAGGACGGGAACAACGCGACCACCGGGAACGACGAGAAGGTGCCGAGCCCGGCCGCTGCTCCGGCCGCGCCCGTCACAGACACTTCGTCCGCCCCGGCGGCGACCGCGAGTGCCGCTGCCGCGGTCCGGTCCTCCGGCGGCATCCCGGTCAGCGGCCGCGTCATCGGCGCCGAATCGGCATCCGTGCCGCGGGCAGCCGTCACCCTGATCTCGCTGGGCGGGCGGCAGGTGGGCCGCGTGGTGGCCCACCCGGACGGGTCGTACACGGTGGATGCGCCGGGCGCGGGCAGCTACGTGCTCATCGCCTCCGCCGAGGGCTACCAGCCGCAGGCCTCGACGGTGGTGGTCGGCGACGAGCCGGTCTCGTACGACGTCCTGCTCTCCGGCACCAGCGGTCTGGTCGGCAGGGTCAGGTCGGCCGACCGCAAGAAGCCGGTCGTCGGCGCCATGGTGGTCGCGGCCGACGTGCGCGGCGACGTGCTCGCCGCCGGGCTGACCGAGACGGACGGCACCTTCAGCTTCGCCGAACTGATGCCCGGCCGGCTGACCCTCGCGGTGACCTCGGCCGGCTACCGGCCGGTCGCGCTGCCCGTCGAGATCGCCTCGCAGGGTGTCACCAGGACCGAGGTCGAACTGTCCTCCGGCCTGCCGGTGCAAGGCGTGGTCCAAGCCGCGGGTAGGCCGCTGAACGACGCGCGGGTCACGCTCATCGACGCGGCCGGCAACGTGGTCGCCACCGCGACCACCGGCGAGGACGGCGGCTATGCCTTCACCGACCTGGACGGCGGCGAGTACACGGTCATGGCGGCCGGCTACCCGCCGAAGGCCACCAGTCTGACCGTGCACGGCTCGGGTGTGCAGAGCCACGACATCGAGCTCTCCCACCCGGGCGCGTGACGGTCGCCTGGCCGGGCGCGCCGAGAGCGGCGGCGCGCCCGGCCAGGCGGTGAAGAACCCTGGGCCTGGTGGTCGGCGGCCGATGGCCGGTGGTGGGTGGTCGGTGGCGGCGGCCGGCGGTCGGTGGTCGGCGGCCGGCGTGGGTGGCCGGTGGTCGGCGGTGGGTGGCCGGTGGTCGGTGGCGGCGGAGGACGGCCTGCCGCCACCGGTCCGGGTTCACCACAAAAGGCCGTCGGCTTTCCAGGTCGTGGCGACACGGTCCCGCAGCGGAGACACCCCACGCCCTGGCCCACACGACCTCTCATGTCATCCGCGCTGAGCACCCGGCGGAGGGTCAGAACGCGCGGGGACCCGGACACGGCCCGCCCCCCTGGCGTAGCCACAGCGCCGCTGCCGCCGGAGGCCCCACCCCTCAGGCGTCTCTCCGGGGCCGGGCCTGCCGTAGGTCACGGGGATGAGCCGCAGCCCCTGTGCCCTCGTCGTCCGGTCTGCCCGACCGGCGGCGGGGGCCCGTGCCGCTCAGCGGGCCGCCGAGCGCGAGCGGGCCTCGGCGAGCGTGCCCTGGGCGGCGGCCAGGGCGTCGAGAACGTCCCGAGCGGCTACGCGGAGGGTGACCTCGTCCGGCCCGGCGGAGGTTTCGAGGGCTGCTTTGATCGTGCGGCCGAGCAGGTCCGCCCGGTGGTCCGGGGGGAACTCCTCGCTCGGGGGGACGGCGATGCCCCCCGTCATGAACCCGGTCAGCACCGCGTCGATCGTGTAGATCTGGTCCGCCGCCGGTGCTGTCACGGTTACCAGCCCGTGCGCGCGCCATACGTCGACGAGGCGGGCGAGCAGGGTGTGGAAGCCGAGTTCCTGGATGACGGGAAGGCCGTTCGCGGTGATGGCGAGCGCGCCGAGGACTTCGCTGTTACCGGTATGGATGGCCCGGCCGAGGGGGTTGCGGCTGTGCTGCAGGAACACCTCCCGGACCAGCCTGCTGGGCAGTGCGGCGGACGCGTGCTTCTCGATGTCGGCGGCGAGGGTGCCGAGCTGCTTGTGGAGTTCGCGCCGCAGCAGTTCGGTGAAGAGCGTCTCTTTCGTCTTCCAGTGCAGGTAGACGGTGCCTTTGCCGATACGGGCGCGGCGGGCGATCTCATCGACGGTGACCCGCTTGTAGCCCCACGCCAACAGCAGTTCGCGCGCGGCGGCCAGGATGCGCTCGGCGCGTTCGTCGTCGGCCTGCGGGGAAGCGGCCAGGCGATCCAGGGTCATGAACACAGCATTCCACCCCACCCATGGCGTGACCAAATTTCGAAACTGGTCATCCAGTATCGATCAAGGGTATCGTCGAGGCATGACCTCTTCGTCGCTCCCCCCACAGGGCGCCCGTCGTGCCCTCATCGTCGGATCCGGCATCTCGGGTCTGGCCACGGCTCTGAGCCTGCACCGGGCCGGCTGGCAGCCCCTGATCATCGAGCGGGCCCCCGAACGCCGCACGGGCGGCTACTTCGTCCGCTTCAACGGCCCCGGCTACACCGCCGCCGAACGCCTCGGCCTCCTGGACTCGCTCCCGGACCGCCGCGACCCGCAGGGGCGCGCGTTCGAAGTCGACTCCCGCGGTCGCCTCACACCCGGCCTGACCTTTCCCGAACAGGTCAACGGCACCCCGATGCGGATGCTGCTGCGCAGCGATCTCGAGCGCGTCCTGTACGAGGCGGTCCAGGACCTGGTGGAGATCCGCTACGGCACCGGGCCCGCCGCCATCACCCAGGACCGCGAGCAGGTGACCGTGACCCTCACCGACGGGTCCGTGGAGAGCGCGGACCTGCTCATCGGCGCCGACGGCATCCACTCCACCGTCCGCTCCCTGGTCTTCGGCCCCGAAGACCTCTACCGCAAGGACTTCGACCACGTCGTGGCCGCCTGCGTCATGGACGGCCCGCTGCCCGGCATGCGCGACGGCGACGTCGCGGTCGCCACCGCCCCCGGCCGCTCCGCCTGGATCAACAGCTACCGCGACCACCCCCCGGTCGCCTTCCTGCTCTACCGCACCGACTGGCCCGCCGCCGAGATCCGCAAGAAGCCCTCCGACGCCCTGCGCCAGGCCTTCGCCGGCTTCGGCGGGGACGTCGTGCCCGCCATGCTGGAGGCGATGGACCGCTCCGAGTCCGTCCTGTTCGACCAGGTCAGCCAGATCCACCTCAACCGCTGGAGCCAGGGCCGGGTGCTCCTGCTCGGCGACTCCGCCTGGTGCATGACCCTCCACTCCGGCCAGGGCACCGGCATGGGCATCGCCGGCGCCGAACTGCTGGCCCGCCTGCTCACCGAACACGGCGACCTGCCGACGGCCCTGGGCAGCTGGGAACAGCGACTGCGCCCGTTCGTCACCCGCTACCAGAAGGAAGCCCTGCGCATGCGGCACTTCTTCATGCCCGCCAACCGCTTCGGCCGCATCGCCCGCAGCACCTTGATCCGCGCCGTCTCCACCCCGGTCGGCGCCAAGCTCGGCAAGGCCCTGATGGGCTGACACCTCACGAGAAAGAGCCAATGCGATGACTCGGACGACCGAGACGGTGGTCGATCGCTACATCACGCTCGTTGACCGTGCGGTGCACGAGCCGGCAGCACTGCAGGATCTTGGATCGGTGTTCGCGCCGGAGGCCGGCGTGCAGTTCGGCGAACTCCCTCCGGTGACCGGCCTGGCCGACATCACGGAGTTCTACCGACGCTTCTACTCGGACATGGCCGACAGCAAGCATGTGTGGACCACCACGGTGCTCGACGAAGGAACGATCGAGGTCCGCTTCATAGCGGCCTGGCGCACCACCGATGGCCGACTCGGGTCCCAGGGCGGCGTCGAGCGCGTGACCGTCGATGCGGACGGCCTGATCACGGAACTACGGGTGCTCAGCTTGGAGGGCCACGGCGCCTGACCGGCCAGGTGGGGCGGGAGCCGGTGGTGCCGATCGTGGCCGGTTCCCGTCCCGCGAGCGGGGAGCGATCCCACTTCCCACAGGAAATACGCCCTGTGCCCGTGCCCCTCCCTGGCGCCCATACCGGGTCAACGCCCACGTCAGCAAGGACACGGTCCAGGTCTAGGTCTAGGTCTAGGTCTAGGTCTAGGTCTAGGTCTAGGTCAGCGTGATGCCGAGTCCCTCCGCCAGCTCGTGGACGCCGACGCCGTACGTCTCGCGGATCCGTACCCCGTCGGGACCGACATCGAAGACCCCGCAGTCGGTGTAGACGCGGCTGACGCAGCCGACGCCGGTGAGCGGGTAGGTGCACTGCGGCACGAGCTTCGGCTCACCGGAGCGGGTGAAGAGCGTCATCATCACGTAGACGTCCTTGGCGCCGATCGCGAGGTCCATGGCGCCGCCGACGGCAGGGATGTCGTCGGGCTTGCCGGTGGTCCAGTTGGCGAGGTCGCCGTTGAAAGCGACCTGGTATGCCCCGAGGACGCAGACATCGAGGTGCCCGCCGCGCATCATCGCGAAGGAGTCGGCGTGGTGGAAGTACGCCGCCCCCGGCAGCTCGGTCACCGGGACCTTCCCGGCATTGGTCAGGTCGGGGTCGACCGCGTCGCCCTCGGCCTTCGGGCCCATGTTGAGCATGCCGTTCTCGGTGTGCAGCACCACCCCGGAGTCGGCCGGCAGATGATCGGCGATCTTGGTGGGCTGCCCGATACCGAGGTTGACGAAGGATCCGGCCGGGATGTCGCGTGCGATGACGGCGGCCAGTTCGTCCATCGAGAGCCGGTGTTCGGCGCTCCTCGGCGCCCCGGCGTACGCCTGGCCGCTCGACGTGGTGGCTGGCGTGGTGATGGGCGTGGTGGTCATCGGGCCCCCTGCACGGTGTAGTGGCGGGCCTCCACCTGGACGACCCGGTCGACGTAGATGGACGGGGTGACGACGGCCTCGGGGTCGAGCGTTCCGGGCTCGACGACCTCGTCGACCTGGACGATGGTCGTCGTCGCGGCCGTGGCCATGACCGGTCCGAAGTTGCGGGCCGTCTTTCGGTAGACGAGGTTGCCCATCGCGTCCGCGACGTGCGCGCCGATCAGCGCGTAGTCGCCCTTGATCGGGTACTCCAGCAGATACACGCGACCGTCGATCTCACGCACCTCCTTGCCCTCGGCGAGCGGCGTGCCGACCGCGGTCGGGCAGTAGAACGCGCCGATACCGGCACCGGCCGCGCGCATCCGCTCGGCGAGGTTGCCCTGCGGCACCACTTCGAGCTCGATCTTCCCCTCGCGGTAGAGGCCGTCGAAGACCCAGGAGTCGGCCTGACGCGGAAAGGAGCAGAGCACCTTGCGCACCCGGCCGGCGGCCAGCAGCGCGGCCAGCCCGACCTCACCGTTACCGGCGTTGTTGGACACGATCGTGAGGTCCTTCGCACCCTGCCGGATGAGCGCGTCGATCAGATCGAACGGCATGCCCGCCAGGCCGAAGCCGCCGACCAGAACGGTGGAGCCGTCCTCGATCCCGGCGACCGCGGCATCCGCGCTCTCGACGATCTCCGCCCGGCTCACTGGGCCGACTCCGTGACATCGCAGTTCTCGAGTACGACGGCCAAGCCCTGACCGACCCCGATGCAGATCGCGGCGACGCCGTAGCGCTGCCTCGACTCGCGCAGCACCTTGGCCAGCGTGGCGAGGATGCGGCCGCCCGAGGCGCCCAGCGGGTGCCCGATCGCGATGGCGCCGCCCTTCTGGTTGACGATGCCGGGGTCGACCTTCCACGCGTCGAGGCAGGCGAGCGACTGCACGGCGAAGGCCTCGTTGAGCTCGACCGCGCCCACCTGGTCCCAACCGATCCCGGCCCGCGCCAGCGCACGGTTCGCGGCCTCGACGGGGGCGTAGCCGAAGGCTTGTGGCTCCAGCGCCATCACACCGCGGCCGGCGATACGGGCGATCGGGTCGGACCCGATCGTGGCCGCGGCCTCCTCACTGCCCAACAGCACCGCGGAGGCACCGTCGTTGAGGGGGCTGGCGTTGCCCGCGGTGATGGTGCCGCCCTGTTCCCGCGTGCGGAAGACCGGCTTGAGCCCGGCCAGGACCTCCGGTGTGGATCCGGCTCGGATGCCCTCGTCGCGGGTCAGGTCGACACCTTCGACGGGTACCACCAGGTCGTCGTAGAAGCCCGACTCCCATGCCTGGTGGGCGAGTCGGTGGGAGCGGGCGGCGAACTCGTCCTGCCGTTCGCGGGAGATCCCGAAGCGCTCCTGGAGCTGCTCGTTGGCCTCGCCGAGGCTGACGGTCCACTCCTTCGGCATCCGCGGGTTGACCAGCCGCCAGCCGAGCGTGGTCGAGACCGCGGTGACGTCGCCGACCGGGAACGGCTTCGCCGACTTGGGCAGCACCCACGGCGCACGCGTCATCGACTCCACGCCGCCGGTCAACATCACCTCGGCATCGCCGGACTCGATCGTCCGGCTGGCCATCATCGCCGCATCGAGGCTCGAACCGCACAGCCGGTTGACCGTGGTGCCGGGCACGCTCACCGGAAGCCCGGCGAGCAGCGCCGCCATGCGACCGACGTTGCGGTTCTCCTCACCGGCGCCGTTGGCGTTGCCCCACACCACGTCGTCGATCGCGGCGGGGTCGAGGCGCGGCACCCGGGCGAGCGTCGAGGTGATCGCGGCGGCGGCGAGGTCGTCGGGGCGGACGCCGGCCAGCGCCCCGTTGAAGCGGCCGAACGGCGTCCGTGTCGCGGCGTACAGGAAGGCACTCATGGCAGCGACGCTAATGCCGAGCCGCGATATTCTGAAGTACGCATATACGAGCTGATTGATACGGACGACCTATGGATCTGCGTCACCTGCGGTACTTCGTGGCAGTGGCCGAGGAGCGCCACTTCGGTCGCGCCGCCGAGCGGCTCCACATGGCCCAACCGCCCCTCTCCACGCAGATCCGCCAGCTCGAAGCAGAGCTCGGCGTCGAACTGCTCCACCGCACCACACGCCGCGTCGACCTCACCGAGGCCGGCCGGGCCTACCTCGAGCGGGCGCGCGCGATCCTCGCCGACATCGACGAGGCCGCGCACCACGCACGGCTCGTCGCCGCCGGCTCAGTGGGCCACCTCGCGATCGGGTGCGTGGGCTCGGCGACGTACAGCCTCCTGCCCGCGCTCTCGCGGCGGCTTACGGAGGAGCTTCCCGGCGTCGACTTCTCCTTCCGTGGGGAGATGCTCGCGCCGGACCAGGTCGAGGCGCTGCGCTCCGGCGCGATCGACGTCGCGCTGCTGCGCCCTCCGGCGGCCGACCTCTCCCTCACCGTGCACACGCTGCGCCGGGACCGGCTCGTCGTCGCCGTACCGGTGGACCACCCCCTCGCCCGTCGGAAACGGTTGCGGGCAGCGGACCTGGCCGGTGCCGACCTGATCGTGCACTCCGCCGACCGCCGGTCGGTGATGTACGACGTCGTGCTGGGTCTCCTGCGCGATGCCGGCGTCGAGCCGCACATCCGCCACGAGGTCGGCGAGACCTCGACGCTGGTCACGCTCGTGGCCGGCGGCCTCGGCGTCGCAGTCGTACCCGATCCCGTGACCGCGCTGGCGCTCGACGGCGTCGCCTATCTACCGCTGACCGGGGCGGACGCACGCGTCGAGCTGGCCGTCGCCCACCGCGCGGACCGCTCCGAGCCGCACCTGGCGCGCACCGTGGGGATCATCCAGGCGATGTTCTGACACACCTGCATCAAGTGCTCGGAGCTGTTGACTCCGGCTGCGCCGCACATTCGATCGTGGCTTTGTTCACGGGGGTGGACAGCGCGCAAGGAGCGCCGGGGCGCGGCGAGCCGCGTCCCGGCGGTGGGCATGGTCAGTCCTGGGCGGCGGGGAGAGGGAGGAGCCGCTGGTAGGCGGGGACGGCGACGGCGGCGACAACGACGTGCATGACCATCAGGGCGATGACGGCACCCCAGCTGGTGCCGGGCCGGCTGCCGGAGACGCCGACCATGATGTCCGGGATCAGGCTGACGATCACGACGACGGGCACGAGGGTGCGCAGCAACCGGGCCGGGTGGGCGGAGCGTGCGCGGATGATCGCCCAGGCGGCAGCGGCGGCCAGGACGCCGAAGACGGTGAAGGAGGCATAGGCAGGCAGCTGGAGGGCCTCGAAATCGTCCGAGGCGCCGGCGGCGTGGGCTGTCGCGGCGACGACGGCGTTGAGGGCGACGGCGACGACAGCCGTGCCGATCAGGCCGCCGGTGACGACCAGGCCGCTGGGGCGGGCCGGGCGGGCGGCGAGCTGGTGGCTCATGGTGTTTCTCCGAATCGAGTGAGGGCGAGGCAGGAAGCGGGCCGGGTCAGCCGGCGATGACGACGGAGCGGCGGCTGGTGGTGGTGTCGGTGAGTGCGCCGAGCATCCAGGCGGCGACGTCGGCGCGGCTGATGGTGTCCCCCATGCGCAAGGTGGCCGACTCGGGCAGCAGTTGGGTGACGCCGGTGGCGGGGCCGTTGGTGAGGCGGACGGCGTGGACGAGGGTGTAGTCGAGGTCGCTGGCGCGCAGCGCGTCCTCGGCGGCCGCCTTGTCCTTGACCATGGCTCCCATGGCCGTGCTGGACATGAGCTTGGCGGGTGCGCTCAGACGCTCGCGCAGCACGGCGAAGGAGGACAGCTCCACGAACCGGGTGACGCCGGTGGCGGTGGCGCCGGAGATGACGGCACGGGTGGCGTCGGTGATGACGCTTCCGCCGGTGGCGCCGAGCGTACTGATCACCGCGCCGACGCCCGACATGGCCTGCGTGACGTCACCGGCGTCGGTGGCCTGCCCGGCAACCACGTCAAGGCCGGGCCGGGCCTCCAGCTTCTGGGGTGAGCGGACGAGCGCGCGCACGGTGTGGCCCGCGGCCAGGGCCTGGTCGACGACGAGGCGCCCGGTGGCGCCGGTGGCGCCGAGTACGAGCAGCTTCATGGGGGCTCCTCACGGTTTCGATGCTGCTCGGAAACCCGGGCAGTCACTTCAAGCTTTAACTGAAAAGTAGCGGCAATGACTTCAAGCTTCAAGTGATGACGAGAGGGATTCACTTAAAGTGTGAAGCGTCCGTACAGTAGAGGGCATGACGAACACCCCCGCTGACGAGGCGCCCCGCTGGCTTGACGAGGAGGAGCGCCGCGCCTGGCTCGGCCTGGTCGGCATCATGCGCCGCCTGGATCACGCGCTCGACACGCAACTGCGCGACGAAGGGCTGACGCACTTCGAGTACGGGGTGATGGCGGCACTGTCGGAGGCGCCGCAGCGGGAACTGCGCATGAGCGCGCTCGCCGCGTACGCCGAGGGCTCACTCTCTCGTCTTTCGCAGGTCGTGGCCCGCCTCGAACGCAAGGGGTACGTCCATCGCCGCCCCGATCCTGCCAACGGCCGCTACACCCTGGCCGCCCTGACCGATGAAGGTTTCGAGAAGATCGTCAGCGCCGCACCTGGCCATGTCGCAGAAGTGCGCCGCCTGGTGTTCGACCCGTTGACCAAGGCGCAAGTCAGACAGCTCGCCCACATCGGCCAGCGCATCCTGCCCGCCATCGCCCCCGACCACTGCGACGGTAACCGCGGTGGAGACCCCTCACGCTGACCGGGCGCCCACACATGGGGTCGACTGCCCCGCCTCCGCGACGCCGGAGCACCTCCCGGAGCGAACGCACAGTCAGGCCGGCCCGTCCGGCTGACTGGCTGACTGGCCGACTGGCCGACTGGCCGACTGGCTGACTGACTGACCGTTGCCGC
Source organism: Streptomyces sp. DSM 40750 (assembly GCF_024612035.1). Classification (GTDB taxonomy): domain Bacteria; phylum Actinomycetota; class Actinomycetes; order Streptomycetales; family Streptomycetaceae; genus Streptomyces. The sequence continues at coordinate 10,482,344 of NZ_CP102513.1, read as the reverse complement.
TTCTCGTGACCATCGAACACTCCCGAGCGACGGCGCCGCCCAAAGAGCTGAACAGCCGCTGTCGCTGTTCACGCACAGCCATGGCCGCTTCGCCGGGGCCGCCCGGGCGATCCGCCGACACGTGGCCATAGCCTGCGCGTCGGAAGGCGCGAGGCCGCGGGGTCGGCGCCGCCGGAGTTCAGACAGACGATCCGCAATCGGCCGTAACCGGAAGGGCGACGGAGAGCCGCCCCCTCATGGGACAAGCGCGGGTCGTGGTTACCACGCATCCGGCCTGGGCGTGGCCCCCGACGCACACGCGGTTGGGCTGTGAACTCCGGCTCACCCGTCTGCGCGGGCAGCGTCATCGTCACATCGCCCCGGGGCGATCCGGGAGAGGCGTTCGCGCGATGCGAGGTCACGCACGCGGACCGGCGCACAGAGATCAGCCATACCCAGGGGTCGCGACGGCGGCAGCGACGCTCGACAAAGCCGCCGTACCGACGAGGAGTCAGGCCTACGCGACGATCTTCGCGACAGAATCGCGAGCCTGCTGCGCGATGCGGTCGTCAGTGGTGTCGTCCGCCCCGCCCACGCCGATGGCGCCGATGACCTCCCCGTCGGCCGTCACGATCGGCACGCCGCCGGCGACCGGCAGAAGGTTGGAATCGACCAGATGGGGAGGCGCCACCTGCATCCGGGGGGACGCGGCGAAGGCCGCGAACTTGGCTGTTGGTACACCGCTCACGGCCGAGGTGTAGGCCTTGCGTCGCGCGGTCTCCACGCCGAGGAGTCCCACGCCGTCGTCACTGAGGAGAACCTTCGTGACACCACTTCGGTTGACCACGACGGCGCACACCTTGTGCCCCTCGGCCCTTCCTGCTTCCAGAGCGGCGAGTGCGGCGCCGTGGGCGATCTCGTAGCTGAGCGGCTCTCGCATGGAGCGGTTCCTTCCCTTGACGTCCGAGGAGGCATCAACCGGCCGTCATCTGCGAATTTCTTGGGCCCTCCAGGCGTTCACCCATCCCGGAGGCGCCAGGAGCTCGCTCAGTATGTCGCTGCCCGACGCGAATGTGAAGGGAGGATCACATTCACATCGGGGGTCAGGTTCACCGCGCAGGCGTGCCGAGCAGGTACAGGCAGGCGACGTTCACCAGCTCGTCGGTGAGCTGACGCCACGTCAAGGGCCGGTCGGACTCGAAGAGTTCGCCGTACAGCACGCGGTTCTGACAGGTCCCGTAGATCAGGCGATAGACGACATCCAGGCGCACCTCCGGCTCCGGCGCGTCGATCATCGGCACGATCGGCTCCAGGAACTGCCGGAAGACACGGTCGGCATCAATGGCGGCCTCGGAGCCGACCCGAGCCACTGCGGGGTCGGTCGCGCCCGCAGCCAAGAAGACGCGCATCAGGCGCTCGTGCGCTTGATACGTCTCGGTGAGTCCGGCGACCGCGGAGGCGACCAGCGCGGTCGGATCCGTGCGCAGCGGAGTGAAGCGGCGAATGATGTCAGCGCGAAACTGATCGATCATGTCGTGCTGCAGAGCCGCGATCAGACGGTCCTTGTCGCCGAACCGCCGATAGACGCTGCCCACCGAGACGCCCGCGCGGGAAGCGACGGCCGCGACCGTGAGCGCTTCGGTGCCACCCTCTTCAAGGAGGGCTGTGCCCGCCTCCAGGATCCGCTGTTGAGTCAGCCGGCTGCGCGCCTGTTGCGCCGGCGGCAGGTCGAGTGTCGGTTCGGTACTCACCGCCCCAGCGTAAAGGCAGCCAAGGGCCATACACCGCCCGCCTTCATGCCGGACCGCACCTGGCGCTACCGGGCCTTGGTCAGCTCGCGACCAGGCCGATGAGCGAGCGGCGCGCATGGACGGCACCGCGCTCGACGGGCTCGCAGCCGAGGCCGCCTCCCGTCGGGCAACCGCTCCGTACCGACCGAGCGAGCACCTGGACATAACCCTTGACGCACCCCGAGGGAAATGCGAATGTGAATCACCAATCCTATTTGAGGGTCGCGCATGACGGTGCCCTCGCAGGTGATTCCCCACCCTGCACGTGCCACCGGCTGTGCGCCCGAGCCGCACGGGAGACAGAACGATGACCACCACTTCAGAGGTCGACACCGGCACGGCCTACGGTCGCCCGAGACCCTCGTACAACGCCCGCCTGCGCGAGGTCGGTCCCGGTACGCCCATGGGCGAGGCGCTGCGCCGCTACTGGCACCCGATCGCCAGCTCGGAAACGCTCGTCGCCGGTGCCCTGCCGCAGAAGACCCGCGTACTGGGCGAGGACCTGGTCGTCTTCCGGGACGGGCAGGGCAACCCCGGCGTCGTGATCGAGCGCTGCACCCACCGTGGCGCCAGCCTCTTCTACGGCCGGGTCGAGGACGACGGCATCCGCTGCTGCTACCACGGCTGGAAGTTCGACGTCCGGGGCCGCTGCATCGAGCAGGCATGCGAACCGGGCCTGGGGCGCAGGCGCGACGCCGCTCGTCAGCCGTGGTACCCGGTCGCGGAGCGCTACGGCCTGGTCTTCGTCTACATGGGCCCGCCCGAGCTCAAGCCCGAACTCCCCCGCTACGACGCGCTGGAGAACCCCGCCGAGGACGAGACGTACTTCGCCAGCTGGCCCGTCCCCCACGCCGCGGTCCTCGGTATGCCGACGGACTTCAGCTGGCTCAACATCTACGAGAACTCCGCCGACCCGACGCACGTCACCTGGCTCCACTCCACGCACAGCGGGTACCAGATGCTGGGCACCGGCACCTTCGGCTACCCCGAGAACTTCTTCGACCCGGCCCTCATCGCCGACCGTGTGACGTACGAGCGCACCGACCACGGACTGAAGTACACCCAGCGATTCGAGATGGAGGACGAGGACGGCGAGGTCACCGAGTACGGCTTCGCGGTCGAGCAACACCTTCCCAACGTCTTCGGCCTGCCGAACTTCGTGAAGGTCACCCCCGACCAGCGACCGGACCAGTTGCTGTGGGTCGTGCCCTCCGACGACACCAGCCACCGGCTCTTCTTCTCGATCCGCACGAACGATCCCGAGCGCATGGTCCACTTCGTCATCGGCATCACGCAGAACGGGAAGCAGAACCACGAGCTGACCGACGAGGAGCGCCAGCAGTTCCCCGGTGACGCGGAGGCCCAGGGCTCGCAGGGAGCGATCACCCTGGACTCCGAGGAGACCCTGGCCACCGGTGACCGCGGCGTCGTCATGCTGCGTCGCATGCTTCTCTCGATGGCCGACGACGTCGAGGCCGGGCGCGACCCGATCAACATCGTCCGCGACCCGTCGGTGGTCCACCGCACCGAGTCCGGCCTCTTCACCCTCGGCAAGCGCCCCGCGGGCGACAACGCCGACGCCCCGGCCGCCGCCGGCATCTGAGCCAGAACCATGAACAACGAGTGGCTCGACACCATCGTGGTCGCCCGGCGCGACGCGACTGCCCGGATCGTGGTGCTCGAACTGGTCAGTCCCGACGACGTCGAGCTCCCGGAGTTCGCCGCCGGCGCCCATGTCGACGTACTGGTGGACGGTGCCGCCGGGCTGGTCCGCCAGTACTCCCTGTGCGGGCCACCGCACGACCGCGCCCGATACCGGCTGGCGGTGCTGGCCGAGACGGCGTCACGCGGCGGCTCGCTGGGGATGCACCGGCTTCGCGAGGGCGACAGGCTGCGCATCTCCCGTCCGCGCAACAGGTTCGGAGTCTCGGACCAGGCGCGTCGCCATCTGCTGATGGCCGGCGGAATCGGCGTCACTCCCCTGTTGGCCATGGCACACGAGCTCGAAGCCAGGGGCGCGGAGTACACGTTGCACCACTTCGCTCGAAGCCGGCCGGATTCGGCGTTCCTCGACGAGTTGGAGCAGAACCCCCGCGTTCGGCTCCACTTCGACGACGGCCCGGACGACCAGCGCTTCATCTCCGCCACCGACCTCGGTCCGCCCGACCCCGACACGGCGATCTACGTCTGTGGCCCCGGGGGCTTCATGGACTTCGTGATCTCCATGGCACTCGGAGCGGGATGGCCCGCCGAAGCGATCCACAAGGAGCGCTTCGCACCCGTGGAGGACGCCGCCGCGCACACGGCCGGCGGGACGTTCAGGGTGCGGCTGGCCAAGACCGGCGGCGAGTACGAGGTCAAGGACGGCGAGAGCGTCCTCGACGCCCTGCTCGCGGGCGGTGTCGACGCCCCTTACTCCTGCCAGCAGGGAATCTGCGGCGAGTGCATCGTGCGCGTACTCGCCGGAGAGCCCGACCACCGCGACGACATCCTGACCGATCGTGAACGCGCCGACGGCATGTTCACCACGTGCTCGTCCCGAGCACACTCACCGATTCTGGAGTTGGACCTATGACAACCACGTCCACCGCAACCACCAAGGCCGTCGAGGCGATCGAGCAGCTGGAGGCCTCATGGCTCGTGGCTCTCGTCGAGGGCGAGAAAGCGTTGATCCCCCTCATGCTCGAGGACAGCCGCGTCGTCCACGGCCCGGTCGGGAGGGTCGACGACCGGGAGACCTGGGCCCATTTCCATGTGACCCGCCGCCGCTCGGTCTCCGCGAAGGCCACGGAGCTCGAGATCACGGTGCGTGGCAACACCGCGATCACCACGTGCTTCCACGAGATGTACACCGTCCTCGACGAGAGCATCGCGCCGTTCCCGATGCAGGAGGTGGTGACGAAGGTCTGGGAGGAGACCGCGGAGGGCTGGCGCCTGGCGCACATGGTCATGGGCAGGCGGTTTCCGCCGGTCTGACCTCCCGGAAGAAGGCCGACGGCATGCCCATCACGCCGCTGTTCGATGAATGGACAAGAGGGTTCAGGGCGTGCCGCCGGTCATGGAGAGTTCGAGATACATGGTTCGTGCGGCGATCGCAGGCATGGTTCATGCGGCGATCGCCGCTGTCTGTTGTGGAAATGAGGCAACACATGTCAGCCACTGAGACCGAGGCACCCACGTCCGGCGCGGTCCGGACCAGCGACCTCCTCATCGCGGGCGAGCACGTCGCGGCCAGGGACGGCCGCTACTACGAGACGACCGAGGCCCTGACCGGTGAACCGATCGCGCGGGTCGCGGCAGCCTCCGTCGAGGACGTCAACCTCGCCGTGGACGCGGCGGCGGCCGCCCTTCAGGAGTGGTCGGGTCTTCCGCCGGCCGCACGGCGGTCGGTTCTGGAGCGTGCGGCCGTCCTGCTCGACGAGCGCACCGACGAGATCGTCGCCACGATGAGCCGCGAGATGGGCGCCACTCTCCCCTGGTGCGGCTTCAACGTGCACGTCGCGAAGGGCATGCTCGTCGAAGCGGCGGCCCAGGCGTACGCGGCCGTCGGCGAGGTCATCCCGTCGGACGTGCCCGGCCTCACCGCCCTCGGCGTACGTCAGCCAGTCGGCGTCGTCGTCGGCATCGCACCGTGGAACGCGCCACTGATCCTCGGCGTACGCTCCATCGTGTGGCCGCTGGTGTGGGGCAACACCGTGGTGCTCAAGTCCTCCGAGCAGACCCCGCTCACCCAGGCCGCCATCGTCCAGGTGCTGCACGATGCGGGCGTGCCCGCCGGAGCGGTCAACCTCATCAGCAACGCACCCGAGGACGGTCCGAGCGTCGTCGAGGCGCTGATCGCCCACCGCGCCGTGACGCGCGTGAACTTCACCGGATCCAGCCGGGTCGGCCGTATCATCGGCGAACTCGGCGGTCGCCATCTCACCCGTGTAGTGCTCGAACTCGGTGGCAAGGCGCCTTTCCTGGTCCTTCCCGACGCGGATCTGGAGGAGGCCGCCGCGGCGGCCAGCTTCGGTGCCTTCATGAACCAGGGCGAGATCTGCATGTCGACCGAGCGCGTCATCGTGGACAGAACGGTCGCCGACGAGCTCTCCTCCCGCCTGGCCGAGCGTGCCGCCAAGCTCGTCGTCGGGCCTCCGAGCGATCCCGCCTCACAGATCGGTCCGCTGGTCCACGCCGGCGCCCGGGACCACGTAATGGCGCTGATCGAGGACGCCCGTGACAAGGGTGCGCAGATCCTGACCGGTGGCACGGCCGACGGCCTGTTCGTGCAGCCCACCGTGGCGCGCGGGGTCACGCCGGACATGCGTATCTACACCGAGGAGACCTTCGGACCGGTGGTCTCGATCATCGAGGTGGATTCGACCGACGAAGCCGTCACGGTCGCCAACGACACCGAGTACGGACTCTCCGCCGCGGTCTTCGGCAAGGACGCGGCCGCCGCGCTCGACGTGGCTCGCCGGATCAGGTCCGGCATCTGCCACATCAACGGCGCCACCGTGCACGACGAACCCCAGATGCCGTTCGGCGGTGTCGGGGCCAGCGGCTGGGGTCGGTTCGGGTCCCGCGCCGCGCTGGAGGAGTTCACCGAGTTGCGCTGGATCACCATCCAGTCGGGGTCCCGCCACTACCCCATCTGAGGATGCGACGAGGTCGTACGGCGCACGTGACACGGCGTGCGCCGCGCCCCCCGGCCCTTGAAGAGGCCTCTCAGCCGAGCAGATCGGAGATCTGACAATGTCGCAGGCCGACAACGACCGCCACGAAATCCAGCGGCTCATCGAGAACTGGGCACTGTGGCGCGATGCCGGGGACTGGAGCCGCTTCGCCACGGTCTGGCATCCACGCGACGGCTGGATGAGCGCCACCTGGTTCCAGGGAAGCGCCACCGACTTCATCAAGGCCAGTCGTGAAGGCTTCGAGAACGGAGTCAGCATCCTGCACTTCCTGGGCGGCCACACCGCGGACATCGTCGGTGACCGGGCCATCGCTCAGACGAAGATGACGATCAACCAGCGCGCGAGCATCGACGGCGTCGAGGTCGATGTCGTCTGCACCGGACGCTTCTACGACTTCCTCTCCCGCTACGAGGGGCGCTGGACCCTCGTGCGTCGGCAGCCGATCTACGAGAAGGACCGGCTCGACGTCGTAGACCCCGCTGCCTCACTGGCGTTGGGCCCCGAGCTACTGAACCGGTTTCCGACCGGCTACCGGCACTTGGCCTACCTGCAGACCAAGGCGGGTTTCACGGTGAAGGACGGGCTTCCCGGCCTCACCGGCACAGCGGTCCAGCAGCTCTACTCGGAAGGCAAGCAATGGCTCGCGGAAGGCTGATGAGGTTCACCCACGAGACCCTTCCCCAGCGCGTGGTGTTCGCGGCCGGGGAGTCACCCGTCGCCGTGGCGGCGGAGATCGAGGCGCTCGGCGGTTCCAGAGTCATGCTGATCGCGTCGGACCGCGAGAAGGAGCTGGCCGACCCGATCGCCAAGGAGATCCCGGTCGTGCTGTGTCACGAGGAGGTCGTGATGCACGTGCCGGTCGAGGTCGCGCGACGAGCCCGTCGGGCGGCGGCCGACGCGGACGCGGACATCCTGGTCAGTGTCGGCGGCGGCTCGACCACGGGTCTGGCCAAGGCGGTGGCGATGACCACCGGACTGCCGATCGTCGCGGTACCCACCACGTACGCCGGCTCCGAGGCTACCAACGTGTGGGGCCTGACCGAAGGTGAGACCAAGACCACCGGTGTGGACAACGAGGTGCTGCCCGCGTCGGTCGTGTACGACGCCGGTCTGCTGACCACGCTGCCCGGCGAGATGACCGTGGCCAGCGGCCTGAACGCGATGGCGCACTGCGTGGACTCGTTGTGGGGGCCGCGTGCCGACCCGATCGACCGGGCGCTGGCTCAGGAGGGGATCCGCGCACTGGCGACCGGTCTGCCCGCGGTGGCCGACGACTCGACGAGCATCGAGGGCATCGAGCAGACCCTGTACGGCGCCTACCTCGCCGCTGTCGCGTTCGCCTCGGCCGGCTCGGGCATGCATCACAAGATCTGCCACGTTCTCGGCGGCATGTTCAACCTCCCGCACGCACAGACCCACGCGGTCGTGCTGCCCTACGTGCTGGCCTTCAACGCCCCGCACGCCCCCGAGGCGGAGGCACGTGTCGCCCAGGCCTTCGGCTCCCGGAAGGCGGGCGCCGGCCTGGCCGCCCTGCGCCAGGTGCTGGACGCGCCGAGGGCGCTGCGCGACTACGGCATGCCCGAGGACGGCATCGCCAAGGCGCTGGGGCCGATCACGCAGGCGATCCCGGCCGACAACCCGGCCCCCGTCACCGACGAGAACCTGACCGCGCTGCTGAAGGCGGCGTGGGCCGGCGACCCGATCAACTGAAGGAGGCCGTCATGGCTACCTACGTCAACCCCGGCTCGGCCCAGGCCGGTGCCCACGGCACGATCTACCGCGAGGTGTCGCCGGAGCAGCAGGCGGTCGAGCGGCAGCTCGTCGACAACGTCGTGGCCTCCTTCGACGCCTGCCAGGACCCGCGGCTGCAGGAACTCATGATCTCCCTGGTCAAGCACCTGCACTCCTTCATCCGAGAGGTCCGGCTGACCGAGGAGGAGTGGGGGACGGCGATCGACTTCCTCACCAAGGCCGGCCACATCACCGACGAGGTCCGGCAGGAGTTCATCCTGCTGTCCGACACCCTCGGCGCGAGCATGCAGACGATCAACGTCAACAACCAGGCCTACAAGGGCGCCACCGAGGCGACCGTCTTCGGGCCGTTCTTCGTCGAGGACTCCCCGGGAATCGAGCTCGGCGATGACCTGGCTTTCGGTGCCCCCGGCGAGCCCTGCTGGGTCGAGGGAACCGTCACCGACACCGACGGCACCCCGCTCGCCGGCGCGCGGATCGAGGTCTGGGAGGCCGACGAGGACGGGCTCTACGACGTGCAGTACGACGCCGGCAAGCGCGCCGGCCGGGCGCACCTCTTCTCCGCGGCCGACGGCAGTTACCGCTTCTGGGGCCTCACCCCGACGCCGTATCCCATTCCCGACGACGGACCCGTCGGCAAGATGCTCGACGCGGTCGGCCGCTCACCGCTGCGCGCCAGCCACCTGCACTTCATGGTGTCCCACGAAGGGGCGCGCACGCTGGTGACCCACATCTTCCCCGAGGGCGACCCGATCGGTCGCAAGGACACCGTCTTCGGTGTGAAGGACTCACTGATCAAGCGCTTCGAGCGGCAGCCCGCCGGCACGCCGACGCCCGACGGCCGCGTCATCGACGGCACATGGAGCCGGGTGCGCTTCGACATCGTCCTCGCCCCCACGGACGCATGACCGTGCCTGCCGCTCGGACCGAGGAGGCATGCCCTTCCTGAACAGCACGTTCAGTGCTGTTGTCGGCGCACACCGAGGTGACTGGGTGGCAGATGAGCACCTCGGTCCGCACGGCAGGCGCGGAGTGTGTCGTTTCGCACCATGGCGAAGAACAGGACGTCCATCGGGACGCGTGCCATGCGCCCGGACGCCATCGGTCTCTCGATGCTGGGCACCACGAGGGTCGGCGTCGGCTCGATGTAACGCTGGTCGAGATGGTCCAGCCGCTCGGTGTCCCGTGCGAGTTCATCCGTCGGCAGCAGGGCCGTGTACGGTTCGCCGACGTTGATGCGGTGGAACTCCGTGACGAACTGCCGCACCACGTCCCGGTCCTCGCTCCCGGGTGCGGCCGGCGCCATGCGCGTGAGCTGTGCCCCGAGCGCGGCGTCCACCACGGCACGCCGCACAAGGTACTTGGGGACGAGGAAGAGCGAGAGGCCCTTCACCCCGGGGTGGGCCGCCGGGAATCCTCGCCGGCACCAGGTGGACGATGTTCTCCCCCGGCTCGTGGTCTCCGCCGGAGATCCACATCTTGTTGCCGAAGATCCGGAAGGTGCCGTCGTCGCGAGGCTCGGCGCGGCAATTGATGTCGGCGAGCGAGGACCCCGCCTGCGGCTCGGACAGGCACATGGTGCCGTGGTGGCGGCCGTCGACCATGGGGCGGACGTAGGTTTCGACCTGGTCGTCGCTGCCGTGGGCGAGCAGCAGGTTACCGCTCGCGACCGTCAGCATGGCGTAGGCCCGGGTGCTGATGTTGGCCGCCTGGAACCAGAGGAAGGAGGCGGTCAGGACGACCTGGGGAAGCTGCAGGCCGCCGACCCGGGCGGCGGCCATCCGGCGCCGAGCAGGCAGGCCTCGGCGACCGTGCCGAGGGCGGTCTCGATGTCGGGCGGCGCCACCACCCGGCCGTCGACGATATGCGGCGGCATCACGAACTGCGGTCGATGCGTGGGACCTTGCGGGCGGCGATGTCCGGCTGATTCAGCGCGACGGCCACTGCCGTGACGATCGCCGGCAGGCGGGCGTGCATGCGTGCGTGCGTGCGGAGCACTCGGTCGGCCGGCCGTAAGGCCCCTCTGGTGGCTTGTCTCGCTCGGGCCTTGTGGCGCAGTCGGTGATCGGGAGTGGCCGACGTCTATGCCGACGAGCGGATGAAGCCGGTGGCGCCGCCGTCCACCGGGAGGGCCGCACCTGTGATGTAGCCGGCTTCGGAGGAGGCCAGGAAGAGCACCGCGTCGGCGAGTTCCTCCGGTTCTCCCAGTCGGAGCATGGGAGTGCCGAGCCTGATCCGCTCTCGCATGGCGTCGCCGCCACCGGGCGGAAGGCCCGTCGTGCGTGCGGCGATGTCGGTGTTCATGCCGCCCGGGATGACTATGTTGACCCGGATTCCATCGCCGATGACCTCGTCGGCGAGGATGCGTGTCAGGTGCTCGAGTGCGGCCTTGCTGGCCCCGTAGGCAGCGCCTCCCGCTCGGGCCCTCCGACCGGCCACCGAGCCGCAGAAGACGACGGCCCCGCCGGGCGCGAGCAAGGGCCTCAGGCCCTGCATGACGAAGAACGAGCCCTTGACATTGATGTCGAACACCATGTCCCACGTGGCTTCGTCCATGTCGTCGAGGCTCTTGAAGCCCGAATGCCCGGCGTTGATGAAGGCGGCGTCGATCCGGTCGACCTGCGCGGCGATCTCTGTGAGCGCGGTCTTGATGGCGGCCGGCGAGGAGAGGTCGGCCGCGACGGCGATCGTGCCGTCGCCGATCAGCTCGCTCGCGGTCTTCAGCCGGCCCGGGTCCCGCGCGATGATGACCACACGTGCGCCCTCGCGCGCGAACGCCCGTGCGGCTGCCAGGCCCAGTCCTCTGCTGCCCCCGGTGACAAGGCAGGTCTTACCGAGGAAACGCTTACGCCGGTCCCCGACGGCCAGGTCGCGACGTCCGACGTCAGTCGTGTCCTGCACGATGCTCCTTCGTGGTCGGTCAGGAGGGTGGCTCATGCGTCGGTCTCGTCGCCGCCGAACGGAGCTTCACCATTCATGACACGCTCCTCCGGAGGAATGGGTGCGAGGCTCACGCGCACGTCGATGCACGTCGGCCGGCGGGCCGCGAGGGCGGCCTCGATCGCCGGGCGAAGCTGGTCCAGCTCTGTGACGTCGACGCCGTCCGCACCGAGAGCTCGTGCCACGCCTCCGTAGGAGCCGTTCTCCAGGCGGTTGTTGGTGACGCGGTCTTGTCCGTAGAAGAACTGCTGGGTGTGCAGGGTGGCGCCCCAGGCTTGGTTGTTGAGGACGATCACGACGACTGGAAGTCCCGCCCGGACGAGGGAGTCGAACTCGGCGAGGCTGTAGCCGACGGCGCCGTCGCCGGTGACGAGGATCGTCGCCTTGTCGGGGGCCGCGTACTGCGCTCCCAGGGCCACGCCGAAGTTGCACCCCATCGAACTGAGGTAGCCGTGCCCGAGGTAGTGGGCCAGTGGAGCGAGCGCGATCGTCTCGGAGAGCCACAGCTCGGTCAGTGCGCCGTCGACGAGCACGGTGGCCCCGTCGGGAACGCTCTCGGCGATCGTGCGGACCGCGAGGTACGGGTGGATCGCTTCGTCCTCGTGCTTCTCGGTCTCGGCGGCGAGCGCGGACCGCCGGGCGGCCGAGACGTCCCGCAGGGTCCCCAGCCAGTCGTCGCGCCCCGAGGGTACGGGGCTGTCGCCCAGGCGCTCGTTCAGCAGGCCGATCGTGCCGATCGGGTCGGCCTGGATGCCGAGTTCGACATCCTGCAGACGGCCGAGTTCACGGCCGTCGGGGTCGATCTGGAAGATCCGCGCGCTCTTCGGGAGCAGTTGGCCCGTGCCGAACCCGGTCGTCATTCCGAAGCGCAGCCCGAGCAGCAGGACCAGGTCGGGCCGCTCGTCCTCGGGGACGGTGGCCAGGGTCTGGACGAGGCCGACGTGCTGCTCGGAGCCGACGATCGCCCCGAGGCCCTCCCAGTCGGAGAGGAGGGGCACTCCGGTACGGGCGGCGAACTCGTGCAACTGTGCCCGTGCCTCGGCGGTGACGAAGGACTTGCCGACCAGCGCGATCGGCCGCCGGGCGGCGTTGAGCGCCTCGAGGATCCGGTCGACACCACCGGCGGGGGCGATGCCGGTGCCGTCGATCTCGACGCGGTAGTCCTCGACCTCGTCGACGTCGACCGTCTGGCGCAGGACGTCCCAGGGAATGTCGAGGAGCACCGGGCCCTTGGGCTCCGACTGCGCGGTGCGGATCGCCTGGGCGACCAGGCGAGGGATCAGGTCGGCACGGGTGACGCGGTGCGCGAACTTGGTCACCGGGGCTGCCATGGCGACCTGGTCGAATCCCGCCTGCTGGTCGTTGATCTCGTCCCTCTCGAGAGGACCGGAGCCCGCGATGTAGAGCACGGGGGTCCGGTCCAGATGGGCGTTGGTGAGGGAGGTCAGGACGTTGGTGAAGCCACCACCGGCCGTGACGACGGCGACACCCAGGTCCCCGGTGACCCGTGCGTAGCCCTCGGCCGCATGGCCGGCGTTCATCTCGTGGCGCACGTCGACGACCCGAAGCTTGGCGTCCAGGGCCTCCTGGAGAATGGGGTCGATGTGTGCTCCGGGCAGGCCGAAGGCCACGTTGACGCCGGCTCGTCGCAGTGTTCGCACGACGAGCCCACTACCGGTTGCGGTTGCCATTCGATGGTCCGCCTCTCTGGACGCACTCAGGGATTCGACAGAAGTCACTGGGGGACAGGGCCGCATCTCGGCCGCCCGTAGGGAGTCTCGGGCGTGGCCTGGGCTACGACAACGGCTGTGTTCGTTGGACGGTCAATGCCTTGTTCGGCGTCGAAAGATCGAGACCCCGTCGAGCGGACTGTTCGCGGAAGCGATGTCGGGCTTACCGGCATCCTGAGTACGTCCTCGATCACACGCCCGGAACTGGTCTTCGCCCACGCCCTGGCAAAGTCGCTGAAAGGGATTACCGCGAGCACCACGCCCCCGGTGCCGAATACCGCGATCGACTGTCCGGGGCGGAGCCTGAACGACTCCACCCAACTCGGGACAGTCCGGAGCCTCCATATGCCCCGGAGCGGTTAACACGTGCCTCCCGGGGCTCATTCACACCGAGGCCGAAACAGCGACCTCGGGGTCGTACTCGTAGATCCAGCCGTTCGTCCTGAGCGGGTCGGCCTGCGAGTACGCCAGGTCGCGCGCCTGCTGCTCAGGGCCGTCCGGAAGGTGGTTGATGTGAGACCTTCCGTGCGACACCTCCTGCAGACGTGCCGTGCGGCGTCGACGGAGCTCTTCGTAGCGCCCCAGCGCCGCGATCGGGTTGTCCGGGGTCTCCGCAAGACAGAGGGCCAGGACGGCGCCGTCCTCGATCGCCTGGGCAGCGCCTTGGGCGAAGAACGGGAACATCGGGTGGGCCGCGTCACCCAGCAGGGTCGCGTTTCCACGGTTCCAGTGGTCGAGGGGCTCGCGGTCGAGCAACGCCCACCGCCCCGGCGTGTCGGCCGACCTGATCAACTCCACCAGACGCGGATCCCAACCTGCGAACTCGTCGAGCAGTTCCCCGAGCGTCGCGGTGGCCGTCCACGACTCGACGCTGTTGGCCCCGGCAGGGGCGAAGGCGACGAGGTTGACGTACTCCGCGCCGGAGACCGGGTAGTGCACGAGGTGGTGGTCGGGGCCGATCCAGAGGGTCTGGGCGCGCCGCTTCGCGAATTCGGGTGCCTTCTCCGCTGGTACGAGAGCACGGAAGGCGCAGATGCCCGACTCCCTGGCGTGAGTAGGTCCGACGATGGCGCTGCGCACTCGTGAGTGGACCCCGTCGGCGCCGATGAGGATGTCCGGGCGAACCGTCTCGCCGTCCTCGAACCGAAGAACGGCCTGGTCGCCTTCGAACTCGACCGAGACGCAGCGCTTGCCGAGGTGGATCGAGTGCTCGGGGACAGCCGACCTCAGGGCGTTCAGCAGGTCGGCGCGGTGGGCGGCGTAGGTGTGCTCGCCGTACAGGCGTACACACTCCTTCTCCAGGTTCTCCGCGGAGAGGACGGTGCCGTTCTCCCAGCGCCGGAACTCCCAGCCGATCTCCATCCGGACCGCGCGCTTGATGAACCGGTCCAGCACGCCGAGACGTCGTAGGAGGCGGGCGGCGTTGGGCGCGATCACCAGGCCGGCACCAACTTCGGTCAGGGCGGTCGCCTGCTCGTAGACGTCACTGTCGAAGCCCTTGTCGCGAAGGAAAGCCGCGGTGGCGAGGCCTCCGATGCCGCCACCGAGGATCGCGATCTTCGGACCTGCTCCCGTACTCATCATGCTCTTTCACTCCCGTGGACCTCGAGCGAGGTAGTAACTGGCTGCCTGCAAGAGTTCGGCAAAGTGCGCGCTGAGAGAACAGCCTCATCCATCCAACGAACATAGAAGCTAGAGTGACCGCGGTCACACATGATCAAGGAGAGGCCCATGCCTCGTGCGAACGAGCCAGGACGCACAGTCAGCTCTCGACTATGGGATCTGCTGTTTTCCTTCGACCCCCACAACACCGAGCTGAGCCTCGCCGACCTGGCCAGACGTACCGGCATGCCGCATGCCACCGCCAGGCGTCTCACGCTGGAACTCGTGGAGGCCGGCGCGCTGGAGCGCACCAGCGACAACCGGTTCGTGATCGGCCTGCCGCTGTGGCGCCTCGGGACCCTCGCACCGCGCGCCGAGACGCTCCGCAGCGCGGCGCAGCCGTTCGTGGAGGACCTGTACACGGCTCTTCGCCAGCATGTGCAGCTGGCCGTCCTCCAGGGCGACCAGGCCGTGATCATCGAGCGGCTGTCGGCGGTCAACGCCGTCGGTCTGACATCGCAGGTCGGCGGCCTTCTGCCCTTGCATTGCTCAGGTGTCGGCAAAGTGCTTCTGAGCCACAGCAGTCCGGCCTTCATCGATGAGGTGCTGGCGGGAAGGCTGCAGCGCTTCACTCCCCAGACGATCGTGGAGCCGGCCGAGCTGCGTCGCGAACTGGCGTCCTGCCGCTCGACCGGAACGGTGGTCGTCAAGGAAGAGCTGAGCGAAGGGGCCGAGTCGGTCGCGACGCGCATCGTCGACGGCCGCGGCAAGGTCGTCGCGGCTCTGTCCGTCGTGGTGGCCGCGGGCTCGATCAAACTGCAAGCGGCCGTTCCCTCGCTGGTCGCGAGCGGACTGGGACTGTCCAGGAGCCTCGGCTGGCGGCCTGGTATTCCCATTCGCACCTCGTGACCCTTCGCGGGGCGAGGAGACCGGCGCGTCATGCCGGCGGTTGCCGCCGGGAGAGCTGTATGTGGCCGAGGCGCCATCCCTCGTCGGTCGAGAACACCCGCGTGGCCACGGCCTGAACCAGGAGCGGTGGCAGGTCGGGCACGCGGCGAATGTGCATCTTCTGAAAACACGTCAAGATGGCTCGTCCCCCTCGCTCCCCACACGTCACTTCGCTGGTCTCGGCCTCGACGGGGTCCCATGGACGCGTTGTAGCTGAGGAAACGCTCGCGTTCATGGAACGTCCCGACCGGGCCATGGACGATCACACAGTCGGGGAGCATGAGTTGACGCTGCTCCTCATCGTCTCTTGTACGCCGTGGCCCGCCGCGACCGCTGCTCCTGAGGAGGAGGTGGAGTCGCGGCGGGCGGGCCGGTTGTCCTGACCGGACTGCCATCCGTGTCCCGGCGCCGGCGCCTTCGTCAGGCGGTCAGCCGTCGAGGGTGTGCGGGTCGTCGTCGAGATGAGCCTGGTCCATGCCACCGCGCGCGCCGATGAGAACAAGTGCCGCCGCCACGAGAGCAGCCACGCCACCGAGCACGTATGCGAGGGAGTAACTGCTGCTGAGGGCGTCGAAAGCGACGTCCTTGAGTGGGTTGAAGGGCACCACCTGACCATCCGGCAGTGTGATGTTGGCCGGCACCGAGTTGGCGCCGAGCGGGCCCGATTCCACAGCGTGCACCGCCGCCTCGAGCTGCGGTCTCTGATCCGCGGGAGCATGGGCGACAGAGGCCTGGAATGCCTCGTAGGCGTGCTTCAGTTCAGGATCGCCGGCCAACTTGCGGGCGATCTCGTCGGCGGCTCGGCCCAGTGCGAGAGCACCGGCGATCGCGGGGCCGAGGGCGAACCCGAGGTCCCGGAACGTGCTCGTGACACCGCTCGCCATACCGGCGAGGTGGTTGGGCAACGTGTTGACCGCGACCGCGCTGATGGCGGCGAAGGCGAGTGCCGAGCCGACGCCGGCGAGAATCAGAGGCCCGACGATGGCGCCCAGGGCCCGCGTGCTCGTCGGAACACCGGCGAACCACAACCCGCTGGCGCCTATGAGGATCAGGACTGAGAAGAGAACCCACCGGGGGTTGTAGCGCTCGAGCAGCTTGGAGGTGAGGGGCAGCAGTACGAGGCCGATGCCTCCGAAGAAGAGGTAGGCGACGGAGCTCTGCAGTGGGCTGAATCCCTGGATGATGGTGAGGCGGATACTGGTGCCGTACATGATCACGAGGAACGCGAACATACCGATCAGGGTGACCACCGAGTTCATGGCGAACGCCCGGTTCCTGAACACGCTCAGGAGAAGGAGCGGCGCGGCCGCACGGCTCTCCGCGAAGACGAACAGCACGAGGAAGACGGCCGCGAGGATGAACGCGATGACGATCTGCGGGGTCCCCCAGCCACTCTCGGAGCCCTGGATCACGGCGTACATCAGAGCGAACAGGCCGAGCGCGGCAGTGATCTGACCCGGCCAGTCGATGGAGCGGCCCTCGGGTGAGGCGGAGTTCTGGGCGAGGGCCGGCGACAGGACCACGCTCACCACAGCGATGACAAGGACGCCGACGAAGGCCCAGCGCCAGTTCGCGTTCCCGGCCCAGCCGAGTTCGATCTTGGCGGCGACGCCTGCCAGCAGCGGTCCGAGGAAGCCGCCGACCGAGAGCGCGGTGGCCCAGATCGCCACGCCACGCGCGCGGGTGGCGGTGGTGTGCGTACCGGCCGCCACCATGGCGAGGCTCGTCGGGAAGATGGCCGCGGCCCCGATGCCGTTGAGGACCTGGGCAAGGATCAGCCACGTCACCCGAACGTCGGTCGAGGATCCCTCACCCGGCACCAGGACCGCGAGAGCCGAGCCCACGACAATGAGCGCGGCGCCCCCGATGAGCAGGCGCTTACGGCCGAAGAGGTCACCGAACACGCCGAAGCCCAGTCCCAACGCGGCGACGGGAAGCATGAAGGCCTCGGTGATCCACGTCAGTTGGGACGAGGACGGCGCGAGATCCTGCTGGATCAGCCCGTTGATGAGCGACGGGACGGAAAGGGCTATCTGCGCAAGGCACACGGCGAGAACCACCGCCGTCAGAGTGCCTGGGCCCAGGGTGTATCTGCCACCCTCTCCCCTTGCCGCACTGGGTGTATCGGTCTGAACCATGGATGACTCCTCGCGCGCAGAGCGCTGCCATCGGAACCGGCGTCCGCAGCCGGACCGTGCTAGGGGTGCTTCTTTCTCGGCGATCCCGGCAACACCGCTGCCGAACGCCCCAGGAGCCTGTACGGAACGCTTCCGCAGGCTCGACCGGACCTCAGACGCTCGGCGCGGTGGCCGACCCGCCGAGCAGCGACAACGTAGAAGTGACCCCTGTCACCCTCAAAGGGCATGTTCATTGGACGAACAGGCCACCGCTCTTCAGCAGCCACGAAGCGCACCATCGATGCGTAACGGGCCTTGCCCGGGGACGGTCGCCGCATGAC
Organism: Streptomyces sp. DSM 40750; assembly: GCF_024612035.1. Classification (GTDB taxonomy): domain Bacteria; phylum Actinomycetota; class Actinomycetes; order Streptomycetales; family Streptomycetaceae; genus Streptomyces. The sequence continues at coordinate 10,464,466 of NZ_CP102513.1, read as the reverse complement.
GCAGTGCACCGCTCCGGTTCCCCACACGGCTCCGGCCTGGGCATCTTCCGCTACGTGGTCGAGCGCACCCTCGCATGGCTGCACGGCTTCCGCCGACTGCGTATCCGCTGGGAACGACGCGACGACATCCACGAAGCCCTCCTCGGACTCACCACCTGTCTGATCACCCACCGCCACGTCCAACGCCTTTGTGAGGACCTCTAAGACCTGGCCGACCGAGGTGGGGAAGTCTGTCTGCAGCCGCCCCGCGTGCCTCCGGCCATCAGATCGGGCCTGCCGAAGACTCGCCCAGCGTGGTCAGCGCCTTGGTCACCGAGGGGTCGGTCCACTTGATCTGACGCTTCGTCAACTTCTCCGACTCCGGCGCTCACCCGTGCGACTCACCGCCGGACGTGGCTCACTGCCCCAGCCCGGCGTGCCGCACCGACGGCCGGCTCGTCATGAGTTGCCGACCAGCGGCAGGCGCAACAGCAGACCCCATGCGACCCGCATCACACTGCGTGCGCCCCCGACGAGAACATCTGACTCGTCAGATATCATCTTGTCAGATCAACCGCTTGCGTCCAGCGAGCCCCATTCTCGACCGAAGAGCGAAGAACGAAGAGCCCCGATGAGCACGCTCGAAGTCACCGTCCTCGACCTGGACTTTCCGGTCGGCAGCATGAACAAGACCGCCACCCTCGTCACCGGCGAGCAGGGGGCGATGCCGGTCGATGCCGGGCTCACTCGCGCGAACGCCACCTGCTCAGGCGCCGAGATCCTCGATTCCGGCACAAAGCTCACCACCGTCTTCGTCAGCCACGGCGACCTCGACTTCCGCTTCGGCGCCGAAGTGATCGCCAACGCCTTCCCCGAGGCCGTCTTCGTCGCCACCCCGCTCGTCTTCGAGCACATCGAGCACTCCTCCGAGGGCAAGCCCAAGACGTGGGCGGTGCTCGGCCCGAACCTGCCCACCCGCCTGGTCGACCTCGCCCCGCCGACCGGTGAACTCACCCTGGAGGGTCACCGCTTCGAGCTCAGGGGCGGCCCGTCGGCCTGCCCGACCGGCACTACCCGTGGCAGGCCGAGCGAAAGGCGTTTTTGGGCGAAGTCCTGCCGTTCCAGCACGAATACGTCCGGGTCGCCGACACCCCCGCCCCCGGCGACCGGGCCGCCCGGATCGACCTGCTGGACGACTTGGCCTCCCTCGAACCGGAGCCGGTCGTCCCCGGCCACCGCCTGCCCGGCACCCCGGCCGACGCCTCCGCCATCACGGCCACCCGCGACTACCTCCCACCTTCGAGGAGGAACGCGCCAGGGCCGCGGACGGTGCTGCCCTCACCGGCACCCTCATCAAACGCTGTCCCGACCACGGCATGCGGATCGCCGCCCAGATCGGCGCCAAGGTCGCCAGGGCGAGAGGACACGGGGTTGATATGGGCCTGATGAGCACGCCGTACCGGAACACCGGCTTCGCCGTTTCCACCCCCGCCGTCCCGGCCGAGGCGGTCCGCCGCCCGTACGCCGGGAACTTCCCTGCCCCCACGCAGAAAGGGTTACCTCAGTGACCAGCCTTCCCAGTCGACGGCGTCTCCTCGCCACCGGAGCGGGCGCCGCGCTCGGCCTCGGCGCGCTCGGCGCCACCGCGTCCCCCGCCACCGCGTCCCCCGCCGCGGCCGCCCCGACCGCAGCCGCGCGCGGCGCCGGCTCCGAGGAGACCAGGACCCTCGACGAGCTGTACCGGGCCGCCATCGCCGAAGGCGGCAAGCTCGTGATCTACGCGGGCGGCGACCTCGCCAACTCGGGCAGCGGCGCCGGCGCCCGGGCCGCCTTCCGCCAGCGGTTCCCGCAGATCGACCTCAACCTCATCGTGGACTACAGCAAGTACCACGACGTCCGCGTGGACAACCAGTTCGCGACCGACACCCTGGTCCCCGACGTGGTGCAGTTGCAGACGCTGCACGACTTCACCCGCTGGAAGCGCCAGGGGCGGCTGCTGCCCTACAAGCCCGCCGGCTTCAGCAAGCTGCACAAGAAGTTCAGGGACGCGGACGGTGCCTGGGTGGCCGGCATGGTCATCGCCTTCAGCTACCTGTACGACGTGGCGGCGGCCGGGACCGACGCGCCACAGACGCCGCTGGACCTCGTCGACCCACGCTGGAAGAACGCCGTCGCCTCCTCCTACCCGCACGACGACGACGCTGTGCTCTACCTCTTCGCCCTCTACGCCCAGACCTACGGCTGGGATTGGGTGGCCGACTTCGCCGCCCAGCAGCCGCAGTTCGCCCGTGGCTCCTTCTCCCCCGGCACCGCGGTCACCAACAAGGAGAAGATCATCGGCGTCGGCACGGGTGGCAGCCCGCTCGCCACCAGCCCGAACCGCTGGGTGATGACCGACGGGCACCCGTTCATGGCGTGGGGGCAGCGGATCGCGATCCTGAAGCAGGCCGCCAACCCCACGGCGGCCAAGCTCTACCTCAACTGGCAGCTGTCCACCGAGCGTCAGACCTCCAACAGCTGGTCGGTGCGCACGGACATCGCGCCGCCCACCGGCCTGAAGCCGATCTGGGAGTACCCGAACGCCAACCTGGACGGGTTCCCGCGCTTCATGGAGGACCGGGACCAGGTCGAGCGGCTGAAGCAGACCTTCGCCCTCTACTTCGGCGAGGTCAAGGGCGACCCGACACCCGGCTGGCCCGGTCTGCACCCGGGCGCCTGACCCCCAACAGGCCCCGAACCGGCCGGGCCCGACGGCCTCCGGATCGCATCACGACGCCTTCGGCATCCCCACCCTCGGCGGGTGGGGATGCCCCACAGGCTGCTGCCCGCGTCTCTACTACGAGCGACACAAGAGCGTCTTCGTTCTCGGTGGCGTGAGCGATTGACGGGTCGTGTGCCCCGCGCCGCTTCGGGCGACCACGTCGAGTCACCCGAGAGTGAGTCAGCCGAGAGTCCAGTCGACGCTGTCGGTGTACGTGGAGCCGTTGATGGTCGCGGTCACCGCCGCGGTGTTCCGCCCCGGCTTCAGTGTGATGTCGGCCCACCTGAAGATGCGGTCGCTGCTGCTCCGGGTCCCCAGGGAGGCGCCGTTGAGGGTGGCGGTGACCTTGTCCGCGTTGGAGTAGACCTTCAGCTCGGTGAGGGCATCGGTTCGCTGGGTCCAGCGACGGCTGGTGATGTGGAGGGTGGGAGTGCTCGCCCAGTTGGCCTTGTACCAGTAGAAGGCGTCCTTGCGGATCTGCCGGTCACGGGTGACCAGGCCCTTGTCGTTGATTCCGGGTCGGCCTCCTTCATTACGGCCGTCGGAGGCGAAGTCGAACATGGCCCAGACGAACGAGCCCCAGATGTACGGGCGGGCGTCGAGCTGCTTCCAGGCCGCCTCGTGGAACAGCGCCTGGTACTCCTCCGGGTGCCAGGAACCACCGGGTGCGGGCTTTGGCGGGTTGAGGGCGTGCTGAGCGGTGTTGGCGCCGACACCGTACTCGGACATGGCGATCCTGCGGGACGGGGAGTTCGTGTGCAGGTTGTCGGCCCATGCACCAAGGTCACCGTCCTTGGAACCGTAGTACCAGCCGTAGTACTTGTTGAAGCCCGTGGTCCGCGTGTGCAGCCCTGCCTGCGCGTTGTCGGGGTCCTCGCCGCGCACCGCGTAGGTGGAGAGCCGGTCCGGGTCCTCGGACTCGATGATGCCGGCCAGCGACGCGAGCAGTCTGTTCGTAGCGGTGCCGTTGTAATCGGTCAGCTCGTTGCCGATGCCCCAGAAGACGATCGACGGGTGGTTGTAGTTCTGCCGGATCAGCTCACGCAGTTGGTTCTGGGTGCCGGCGGTGAAGGCGGTCGCGTCGGTGACGGAGTTGACCAGCGGGATCTCCGCCCACACGATCAGCCCGCGTTCGTCGGCGAGTTCGTAGTCCTTCTGGTCGTGCTGGTAGTGCGCCATCCGGATGGCGTTGGCGCCGAGCTCCCGGATGAGGTCGAAGTCCTGTGTGTGATCGGCGTCGGTCACCGCCCAGCCCTTGACCGCCCGCTCCTGGTGCAGATTGACGCCGTGCAGGCCGAGGTGGCTGCCGTTGAGGTGGAAGCCGGTGCCGGCGTCCACGGCTACGGAGCGAAGGCCCAGGCGTTCGGTCACCACGTCCGCGATCCTGTCCGCGCCCGCGGTGACGTCGTGGATCTCGACGCTGGCGTTGTGGAGGTAGGGATCCGCCAGGCCGTTCCACAAGCGTGGGTTGTCGATGCGGACGGTCTGCCGGATCTCCGCGCCGGTGGCCGCGGCGACGGCCTGCGCGGTGCTGCTGGTCTCCGCGACGACGGTCCCGCTCTTGTCGGCGATGACGCTGCGAACGACCACCGATCTCATGGTGCTGCCGTCGTTCCACAGCTTCGTCGTCACGGTCACCGTGGCCGACGCGGCGGTGACATCACTCTGCCGCAGGTAGATGCCGGGGCCCGCGTAATCTTCCATCCGCACGTGAAGGTTGTCGGTGGCCCACAGGCTCACATTGCGGTAGATACCGCCCTCGAAGGTGTAGTCCGCGCTCACCGGCGCGATGTTCGTGTCGCGGGCGTTGGTCACCCTGACCGCGATCACGTTGTCCCCGCCGGGGATGAGCACGGCGGTGACGCCGAACCTGAACCGGGAGTATCCACCTCTGTGCTGCCCGAGATACGTGCCGTTGACCCAGACGTCGGCGACCTGGTTGACCCCGGCGAACTGCAGGTACAGCCTCTTCCCGGCCAGTTCGGACGGCACGGTGTAATGGCGGCGGTACCAGCCCACTCCGCGGTAGTAGTTGTTGCCGCCGTCGGCACCGTCGACGGCGTTCCACGTGTGGGGCGTGTTGACCGGCGCCCAGCCGGAGTCATCGAATCCAGGCGCTTCCGCCCCCGCGACGTCTGCCCTGACGAATCGCCACCCCGCGTTGAGATCGATGCGAACACGCGGATTCGGCGCCGTGTACGTCGCAGCGGCAGACGCGGCACCGGCCTTCGGAATCCCCGCGAACGAGGCCAGCACTCCTCCAGCCGTCCCGCTCAACATCTGTCGGCGGGTGGGGAAACCTGTCATTCCAGAACTCACTTCTGTAGACGTGAAGGAGAAGGCTTTTCTTGGCGCGGCGTTACACCGAAGACCGCGGCGCCGTGATCACACGAGGTGCGGTTCTCGGATGTGCGCGACGCGCGCCGGCTGGTGGCCGCTGGCTGACAACCGATGTCACACCGGCCCGTGCCGTCCGGAACGCCATGGGACACCCACGGCAGGAAACCGTCTCGTCGGCGCGACGCGGTACGGAACAGGGATGGCTGGGCTCGCCGGCCTGGTCGGCGAGCCCAGCCGTTGGGATACCGGTGGCCGCCTTTCCTCGGGTCAGTTGATGCGTACGATCTTCCAGAGCTGGTCGTCGACGTTGAGGTTGTTCCACTGGACGACGGCGGCGCCGTCGGCGGTGGAGGACTGGGCGATGCCGGCGACGAGGGCGCTGTTCACGTTGCGGAGTCTGTGGTAGCCGTTGCCCGCGTCGGTGAGGGTCCACTTCTGGGAGTCGGCGCTGGAGGCGGTGTTCTGGACGATGGCCGCGCCCGCGGTGCCGGAGGAGTTGCGGACGTCCAGGTTGAGGTTGCTGGTGACGTTCTTGATGGTCCAGGCTCCGTTGCCGGCGGACTGGAAGGTGAACAGCTGGCAGGCGCAGGCGGAGTTGCGCCACTGGTTGGCCGCGGTGCCGGTGGTGGTGGAGGCGCCGGGGATGTCGAGGTACTTGCCGCTGTTCTTGTTGACGAGGACGTACTGGCCGGTGCCCAGCGGGGGCAGAGCGGTCTGGGTGAGGTTCCAGCGCTGGCAGGCGCAGGTGTTGCTCTCCCACTGGACGGCGGTGGTGCCGGTGGTGGTGGAGGCGCCCGGGATTTCGAGGTTCTTGCCGGTGACGCGGTTGGTGACGGTGTAGCCGCCGGCAGGGTGGGGGGCGACGGCCCATTCGTGGTCGAGGGTGCCGTTGTCGTCCCACTGGAGGATCCTGGCGCCGTTGGCGGTGGACTGGTTCTCCACTCCGAGGACCTTGCCGCTGGCGGCATTGCGGATCTTGAAGTAGCCGGAGGACTGCCGCTCGAAGCGCCACTGCTGGTCGGTGGCGTCGGTGGTGGTCTGCTGCGTCGCGGTGGTGCCGTTGGTGGTGGAGCCGCCCGCGATGGTGAGCTTGAGGTTGCTGTGGGCGTTGGAGGCGGTGTAGGTGGCGCCGTCGGAGATCCCGCCGCCCAGATCGATCGTGCTGTACTGGATGGGGTTGAGGGTGCTCACTCCGTTGCGGCCCCCGCTGAACACCATCAGGCTGTGCCCGTCGGCCAGAGGGAGCAAGCCCCGGCTGTAGCCGCGCGGGACGTTGGCGCGGATACGGGTCCAGGCGTTCGGGTCACCGTTCTGGGTGTTGAGGAACAGGTCTTCCACGGTGTCGCCGCTGACGGCGAGGGTGCCGTTCGGGCCGCCGGTGGGCAGCCAGGTGACGAAGGGCGCCCCGCTGGGGATGGTGCCGTCGGTCGCACGCAGCACCCGGCCGGTGACGGAGCCGAACGCCTCGGGGTCCGAGGAGATCTTGTAGTACACGGAGCAGCCGCCCTCGGGCGCGTTGCAGTACTCGTGGATCATCACGTGGTTGCCGTTGGGCAGCCGGGTGACCACCGGCATGCCGGGCCGGTCCGCGTAGGTCGGCATCGACACGTCGTCGACGACCGGGCCCCAGTTGCGCAGGTCCGTGGAGACCTGGTGGACGATCTCCTGGCCGTGGGCGGTGTCGCGCTGGTCGGAGTAGTAGACGATGAGCTTGTCGCCGGAGACGAGGAAGTAGGGCTCCCAGACGGGGGTGTTGCCGTTGCTGGATACCGCCCGGCCGCCGGTGGCGATGTTGGTGACGAAGCTCCAGGTCTGCCCGCGGTCGGTGCTTGCGTACAGATCGATCTTGGTGGCCGCGCGGTCGGCTGGGACGGAGTCACCCGCGGCCAGGATGGTCCCGGCGGGGAAGCCGCCCATGGCCTTGGGGAGCTCGAACAGCTCGGGCTCCCAGCGCATGCCCCAGCCGTTCTGCGTGTCGGCGACCTCGGAGATCTTCGTCCAGGAGCTGCCGTTGTCGGTGCTGCGGTAGATCGGGAAGACCGGCTTGCTGTTGGTCCACTGCTCGAAGGTGGCGAGCAGGGTGCCGTTGGCCGAGCCGTTGTGCTGCAGACGCAGCGCCCGCGGGTAGAGCGAGCCGGGGGCGGGCGCGTCCGGCGGCGGGGTGTACAGGGTTTGGGCGGGGCGGGAGATGGCGTCTGCCCTGCCCGCGGCCGGCAGGATCAGTGTCGCCGCCGCGACGATCAGGGCGAGGAGCAGGAACAGGAGAGTGGGGAGGGTGGTGGGACGGGGGCATGGAGCGGCGCCGGTTCTGGCGCCTGGTTGTGACATGTGCGGCTCCAAGCGGGGACGGGAGGGGTGTTTCGGTGTCCGCCGCCCCGGAAGGGGTCCGGAGTGACGTGGCGGAGTTCGTTGGGCGCGTCGCCCGGGGAACGGCCGGGCGACGCTGCCGGGCGCGGCTCGCGAGCGCAGGCGGCGCGGTGGAACAGCGCGGAATGGCGGAGGTGTGAGCGCCCCGGGCGGGCGGCCTACGCCGGAGCGGTGGCATGAGGGGTGGGGGGTGGGGTCAGAAAGAGGGGGGAGGCGCGGTCGAGCCGCGGACGACGAGTTCGACGGGTAGGTCACTCGCCGGTGGCAGTTCGGTGTCGGGCTTCTCGATGGCGTGGAGGAGAAGCCGGATTCCTTCCCGCGAAGCGGCCTCGAAGGGCTGACGGACGGTGGTGAGGGGAGGAGAGACGTAGGCGAAGACCGGGTTGCCGTCGAAACCGACGACGCTGACGTCCTCCGGCACCCGGCACCCGGCTTCCCGCAGGGCATGGATCAGGCCGATGGCCATCTCGTCGCCCGCGGCGAACACGGCGGTCACCGCGTTGTCCGAGGCCAGCTCACGACCCGCGGCGTACCCGGAGGCCGCCGACCAGTCACCGTTCAGCACGGGCGGTTCATGCGCGCCTCGTGCCACCAGCGCCGCTCGCCATCCCTCGATACGGTCCTTGGTGGCGTACCACCGTCGCGGCCCGGCGAGGTGATGGACAGTCGAATGCCCCAGGTCCAGCAGGTGTTCGGTGGCCGCCCGCGCCAGCTGATGGGCGCCCACACCGATGGTCAGTGTCCGGGCGGCAGTGAAGGCGGGTGGTGCTCCGAGGAAGAGGACCGGCACGTCGACACCGAGCGGGACTTCACCTTCGACATTGGGTTCGGAGACGACGACGCCGTCCACGCCCTGTTCGAGGAGTGATTCCAGCGCGCCGGCGATGCTTTGCGGGTCGCCGTCCGGTGTGTTGACCACGCGAAGCGCGTAACCAGCGTCCCGTACGGCTTGTTCAATGCCCACGAGCAGGGAGGCGGTTCCATACCCGGCGGTTCCCAGAGCGACCACACCGATGGAGCGGGTGCGGCCGGAGGCCAGTGCCCTGGCGGCGTGGTTCAGCCGGTAACCGAGCGCCTCGGCGGACGCGAGCACGCGTCGGCGGGCCTCGTCGGAGACGTACGGCTCGTTGTTGAGCACCCGGGAGACAGTCTTGCGTGAGACGCCGGCCAGCCTGGCAACGTCCGCGCTGCGCGGCGCGGAGGAGCCTGAGCCGGGCTGCACCCCTGCTGTCATGAAGTCTCCCCATGGCGTGTACCTACATCGAGCGAGGCCAGTGACATGACCGCGCGGTCTGATCGCGCGGTCAATGTCTACGCATCCACCGACCGCTCGTCAAGAGTTCGCGCAACGCCCTTTGGCGCCCGCGTTGGCGGTCGGTCGAGGCAGGCGCTGCACGGAGGAGGCCGTCACGCGGGCCCGAAGAATCCGCGCCCGGGATGGATCGAAGCTGGTCAGGTGGCACGCGTTCAGCGGAAAGCCCGGTAACGGGCAGCCCTGTCGGCCTGGTTCGGCGGTCTGCGGGTGCGGCCTCTCACTGGCTGCGGTCGTCATGGATTGCCGGACGCGGAGTCTTGACAGCGCGCCCACGGGGCGTTCACGCTTCCTGGCGTTCGACCGATCATGTTTGTTCGATCGCGTTGGGTTCTGGTCGCTCGACGACCCTCCCTCGCTCATACCCCCTTCCGGCTGATGCGCCAAGCCTGGGCACCGCCAGCCCTTTCAGGAGTCGAAATGCACCATTCGCCCCTCGGTCAGTCCATGCCTGGTACCAGCCGCCGTAGCGTGCTCCGCGGACTCGGCGGAGCCGCGGTCCTGGGTGCCGGCATCCCTCTGCTGAGTGCCTGCGGCGGCAGTTCCGCCTCGTCGGACACCCAGACCGTCACCGTCGGCTCCAACGCGTCCGACGCCGTCCCGAAGAAGGCGTATGCCGACGTCTACGCGGCCTTCACCAAGCAGTCCGGGATCGCGGTCGACATCAACACCAAGGACCACAACACGTTCCAGGAGCAGATCAACTCCTATCTGCAGGGCACGCCGGACGACGTGTTCCAGTGGTTCGCCGGCTACCGGATGCAGTTCTTCGCGGCCAAGGGGCTGGCCGCCCCGATCGACGACGTGTGGAAGACGATCGGGGGCAACTTCCCCAGTGCGATGCACGATCTGAGCAAGGGGCAGGACGGCAAGTACTACTTGGTGCCACTGACCACGTCCCCGTGGGCGGTCTTCTACCGCAAGAGCGTCTTCCAGCAGTACGGCTACGAGGTCCCCACCACGTGGGACGCGTACGTCGCCCTGTGCAAGCAGATGAAGAAGGACGGGCTGGTCCCGATCGCGTACGGTGACAAGGACGCCTGGCCGGCGATGGGCTCCTTCGACCAGATCAACTTCCGCCTCAACGGCTACGACTTCCACGTCGAGCTGATGGCGGGCAAGGCCTCCTGGACCGACGCGAAGGTCCGCAAGGTCTTCGACACCTGGGCCGAGACCCTCCCCTACCACCAGGAGGGCGCGGTCGGCCGTACTTGGCAGGACGCCGCCCAGACGCTGGTGGCGAAGAAGGCCGGCATGTATATGCTCGGCATGTTCGTGGCCCAGCAGTTCACCAACAAGGCAGACCTGGACGACCTCGACTTCTTCGCCTTCCCCGAGATCGACCCGGCGTACGGCCAGGACACCGTGGAGGCGCCGACCGACGGCATCATGCTCAGCAAGAAGCCCAAGAACCACGCCGGCTCCGTCAAACTGCTCGAATTCCTGGGCACCCCCGAGGCCGAGGAGATCTACCTGAAGGCCGACCCGAGCCTTATCGCCGCCTCCACGAAGGCCGACACCTCCTCGTACACGCCGCTACAGAAGAAGGCGTACGAGATGATCAGCGGTGCGAAGCATCTCACCCAGTTCATGGACCGTGACAGCCGCCCGGACTTCACCTCTACGGTGATGCAGCCCGCGCTGCAGAAGTTCATCCGCGACCCCAAGGGGATCGACAGCCTGCTGTCCTCGATCGAGCGCCAGAAGAAGACGATCTTCGCGTCCGGCTGAGACCGAGCCCGCTTCCGCAGCGGATGAGCACCGACACCATGAGCTCCGAGACGACACGAAAACCCCGGAGGCGGCCGCCGTGCCGCCTCCGGACGCCGCGACACCGAAGAAGCGTCAGCCGCAGGGCCCCAGCGTCTGCTGACCCGCCGTGACCGGCTCACGCTGGGCCTGATGGCGGGCGTGCCGACGATCCCGCCCCTCGCCCTCGGGTCAGTGACGGCCCTCGCCTCGATCGCGCCGGCCTTCACCACCTGGGACGGCACCGGCTTCGACTCGATCAAGTGCGATATGACGTGGATCACCATCTGGGTGCCGCGAGCCGGGCATGCACGATCATGATCGGATGGACGCTCGTTTCCTTGGCATCTCCGAGCTGGTCGAGGCCCCATCTGTGGCGGTCGTAGTCGACGTCATGCGTGCTTTCACCGTGGCTGCCTGGGCCTTTGCCCGGGGGGCGGAAAAGATCGTTCTTGCCGAGTCGCTGGACGAAGCCCTGACGCTCAAGGCTCATCACCCGGATTGGGTGGCGCTCAAGGACGGTCCGCCCGCGCCCGGGTTCGACATGGTCAACTCTCCGGGCCTGCTGCGGTCCGTCGACCTTGGCGGACGGACCGTTGTGCAGAAGACCACGGCAGGGACGGTAGGCGCCCTCGCGGTCAAGGAGGCGTCACTGGTGCTGTGCGCCGGCTTCGTGGTGGCGGAGGCAACGGCCCGGCTCTTGCGGACGCGCACGAGTGACAGTGTCACGTTCGTGGTCACTGGCGACGACGGGCAGGCCGATGAAGATCTGGCGTGTGCTCAGTACATCGCTCGGAGAGCCACGGAGGCCGCTACGGATGCTGCTGATTTCCTCCGCCGCGCCGCCGATTCCCGCGCCGCCGCCGAGCTGGCCGAGGGTGTGCGTCAAGGAGTCCATCCTGATGACGTTGCACTCTGTCTTGAGGTCGACCGGTTTCCCTTTGCCATGGTGGCGGCCCTGGAAGGTCCACTCATGGTCCTCCGTCCCTGCGCCATGCCTTCGCTGACCGGCGATGCCCCGATCTGATCGCCGGTGAGGTCCGACTCTCACCATGCGACGAGAGGGCCGAACTCGTCGATCCATATCACCCGGCCGTCGGCCGGCGGGGTGACGTGCGGCCGCTAGCAACGCGGGTGCACGCGCGTGGTACCGCCGGTTGTGACGGTGCCGCTGGCCGCGTCCAGGACGATGACGGTTTCCTCACGCGGGTCGTGCACTCGGCAGTTCGTCCCGTAGAACCATTTCCGGTACAGGCCACCGCCGGAGTTCGCCGTCACGGTGCTCAGTTGACTGGCCGGCAGGCCGGGAGCCGCGCTCCAGAACTGGACTCGTCCGTTGGGGGTCAGGCCACTTCCACTGGCGTAGAGGTCTCCGCCGAGTTGATGCCGCACCGTGGCGATCTGAACGCCGCCGCGGCGAATCGCCGAGGGGTCGGCCAGCCGCATGACCGCGCTCGCGTTGTCGCTGCGGGCCCGGTCGCGGCTGAAGGGCGGTACGCAGACGCGGTCGGAGGGGCGGGCCTCGCGCCAGACGAAGCCCTGCTCGCAGGTGTCGGGCCCAAAGGGTCCACCGCCGGGCTGCCTGCGCGACGGCCCCAACTCGTTCTCCCTGCGCGTCTCTTCACGCACACGGGGGTCCACGCACACCAGGTCGCCGGAGAACGCCTCCCGCCACACGAAGCCCTGTTTGCATGTATGGGGGCCGAATTGGTTCACGGCGGAGTCGGCTGGAGCGGCCACGGTCATCGTGCCGCCGACGACCGCCAGCGCGACCGTGACCCGCCCGAGCCATCGGCGTTGCAGGACCCTGCCACGAGACGCGATTTCGCCCGTCTCTGCCCTCTTGATCCGCATGATCATCTCCTCACAGGTAGCCGGAGGCTTGCCACGCCGGGATCGCGGCGCCCAACGCCGTACGGGCGGGGGCCGGGAGCTGGTTGAAGAGGGGAAGATGTCGGCCATGCCGGGGAGGTGCCCCCGTGTCCGGTGATGACTGACGCCGCCGACCGAAGCCGACACGTTGGCGGCGCGCATACGAGCCGATAAGCATGCGTAACAACAGGCTAGGGTGGGCGCGGGCGTTCCGCATCCAGAGCCGTGCCCGCCCTTTCGTCCGGTAGGTACGGGAGAAACCCGCGTTCGGGTGGGGTGAGGTGGCCGGAGCCGTCGGCTGCCGCTGTCCCGCCCGGGTCGGTCACCGGCGCGTCCCTACAAGATCTGGCGCGTCGGGCTGTACGGCGCCGTTTCGTCGCACATGTCGGGGCGGTTCGCGTCCGAGGCGGTGGATGAGTTGTCGCGGGGGTCGGCCGGATCGGCCGGGTGACGCTTCAGCGGCCCGGTGGGCATCGAGCCAGTCTCAAGGTCTGGTCAAGCGGTCACCGTCAGGGTGTTGTCGATCAAGCAAGCGTTGGCGGAGCGTTCGAGAGCCGGCGACAGCGGCTCAGGACGGAACCGTCCGATCCACACGCACCACGACACCTGTGACGAGAAGGCCGACTACGCCGTGACGAGCAGACTGCCTTGGCCCGAGTCCGACCATGAAACCGACGCGGACAGTGCGGAACCGCCGATTGTGATTGTCGGCCTGGCGGCCCCGGAGGGGGCTCCCGAGGCCGTGCGCCGGGCGGAAGGGGCCGGCCCGGTCGGCGTGCGGGTGCGCTGTGCGCCCGACGGGGTCGCGGCGTTCTTCGGCGACTCCGTGCTCGGGGCGTCCCGGGAGCGGCTCAGCGCGCTGCACCTGGTGTGGGCCGCGTTGGAGGACGCCGGGATCGTTCCCGGTTCGCTGCGCGACGCCGATGTGGGTGTGTTCCTCGTGCGGGCGGAGGCCGGGGAGGGGGACGGGAGCGCCGGAGGCCCGGACGCACTGGCGGCGCTCGTCGGGGGCGATCTCCACTGGGGGCGGGGCCCCCGGGTGACGCTCGGGGCGGAACTGCCGGCGCGGGCGGCGGTCGAGTCGGCCGCCGAGCGTCTTCGCCGGGAGGAGTGCGACGTGGCGGTGGCGGGTTCCGTCACGGGCGCGGTCGCGGTCCTGCGGCGGGGCTCCACCGCCGTACGGGCCGGTGAACGCGTGCTCGCACCGGCGGAGGCGTTCGGGTCCGACGAGCCGCTCGGCCTCGGCGGTGCGGCGGCGCCGTCGGCCGCGCGGCTCGTGCCGCTCGTGCTGTCGGGGCGGAGCGACGCCGCCGTGGCGGCGCTGGCCCGGGACCTGCTCGCCCGTTTCGAGGGCGACCCCGATCTGTCGCCGGCCGACCTGGGATGGTCGCTCGCGGCGACCCGTACGACCGGCCTCGGGCGGCGGGCCGTGCTGCTCGCCACCGACCGGGCGGAGGTGGTGCGCGGGCTGCGTGCGGTCGCCGAGGGCGGGTTCGCTCCGCTGCTCTTCCGTACGGCGCCCGGCGCGGGCGTCGCGGGCGGTGGAACCGCGGTGCAGGTCTTCCCCGGGCTGGGCTCCCAGTGGCGGGGCATGGCGCTCGACCTGCTGGATGCCTCCGACGTGTTCCGTGCGCGGATGGAGGACTGCGCGCGGGCTCTCGAACCCCTCGTTCCCTGGTCGCTGCACGATGTACTGCGCGGTGAACCTGACGCACCGTCACTGGAGGACGTGGACGTCGTCCTACCGGTCCTGTTCGCGGTGAGTGTGTCGCTGTCCGCGCTGTGGAGCTCCTGCGGTGTGGAGCCCGCGGTCGCCGTCGGCGCCAGCCTCGGTGAGATCGCCGCCGCGCATGTCGCGGGTGCGCTGACGCTGGACGAGGCCGCCCGGGTGGCCGTCCTGTGGAGCCGGATGCAGGCGGAGGCGGCCGGAGAGGGGGAACTGGCCGCAGCGGCCCTGCCGCCCGACGAACTGCGTCCCCTGCTCGACGCCGAGCGCCTGCGCGGCCGGGTCCACTTCGCCGGTACGAACGGTCCGCGCTCCGTGCTGTTCGGTGGGGAGCACGCGGCCGTGACCGAAGTCGTCGAGATGCTCGCGGCCAAGGGCGTACCGGCCAAGAAGCTGGACCTCGGTCTCGCCGCGCACACGCCGGGCCTGACCGTCGACTCCACCGCGTTCCTCACCGGTACGGCGGCGATCACACCGGCCCCCGCCACCGTGCCCTTCTACTCCTCCCTCACCGGCGGCGAGTTCGAGACGACCGGTCTGGACGGCGCGTACTGGCTCCGCAACCTCACCTCCGAGGTCCGATTCGAGACGGCCGTACGTGCCTTGTGGGCGGCAGGTCACCATACGTTTCTCGAGGTCAGCCCGCATCCCGTGCTGCTCGGCGGGGTGCAGGAGACGCTGGAGGAGATCGGTGCGGGCAGCGGGGCGGCGTCGTCCGTCGTCGGCACCCTGCGCCGGGGGGAGGACGGGGTCACGGCGTGGCTGACGGCGATGGCGCAGCTCTACGTGCGCGGGATCGCCGTCGACTGGGCCGCCTTCTTCCGGGGTCGTGACGGCCGGCGGATCGCCCTGCCGACGTATCCGTTCGGCGTCGAGGGGACGGCCATGGCGGAGGGTGCGGGGGCGACCGGTGGTGCGCCGGCCCAGGGCGCCGGCACCGGGGGGCCGTCGCTCGCCGGTCTCACGGCGGGCGAACGGTCGTATGCGGTCGAGGAGTTGGTACGAGCCCAGGTGGCGATGGTGCTGAGGCACAACGACCCGGGTGCGGTCCCCCTGGAGCGTGGCTTCCTGCAGTCGGGCTTCGACTCGCTGCGGGCCGTGGAGCTGCGCAACCGGCTGGGCGAGGCCACCGGGCTGCGGCTGCCCACGACGCTGATCTTCGATCATCCGACTCCCGCGTCCGTCGCGGACCTCATCGGCGCGTTGCTGGCCGTCCGGACGGAGCAGGCGGGGCGGGGCGCGGACCAGGGCGCGGCATCGGCGGTCCTCGCCCAAGTCGACGCCCTGGAAGCCGAACTGCTCGCCTCCGGCCTGCTGCATGACGGCGACGACGGCCCCGGGAGCGCTCCCGCGCGGGATCGTGTGGCGGCACGGCTGCGCGACCTGCTGGACCGGCTGACGCCGGACGACGAGGAGGAGTTCGGCGACGTGTCCTTGGAGGAGTTGCTCGACCTCGCCGAGAACGAACTGCGCAAGTCATGACCTAGCAGAAATCTGCCGCGAACCGCCGCGGACCCCCTTGTGCCCGGTCGTACTCATTCACAGAGTTCATTCGTACGTATTTCATACGCATTCATACGTATTCGCCCTTGTTCGTGCGCAGTCGTAGGGACGCGCACGGACGCATACGCCATCGGAACGCTCCCCCACGCAACACGAAAGGCCACGGCCCTATGACGAGCGGTGCGAAGAACGGGACGGCCGACGCCGCGACCGGCGACAGCAAGGTCATCGACACGTTGAAGCGGCTGACCGTCGACCTCCGCGACACCCGGCAGCGGCTTCGGGAAACCGAGGAATCGACCCGCGAGCCGATCGCGATCATCGGTATGGCCTGTCGCTTCCCCGGCGGGGTCGAGTCCCCCGAGGATCTGTGGCGACTGGTGGCGGAGGGCCGGGACGTCATCTCGCCGCTGCCCACCGACCGGGGCTGGGACGAGGGCCTGTACGACCCGGATCCGGCGCGGCACGGCACGGTCTACGTCCGGGAAGGCGGCTTTCTGGACGATCCGGCCGCCTTCGATCCGGCGTTCTTCGGCATGAGTACCCGGGAGGCGCTGGCGACCGACCCGCAGCAGCGGCTCCTGCTGGAGACCTCCTGGGAGGCCGTCGAACGGGCCGGTATCGACCCGTCGTCGCTGCGGGGCAGCCGTACCGGTGTGTTCGCGGGCATCATCCCCCAGGACTACGCGGGTCGGCTGCGCAACTCCCCGAACGAGTTCGAGGGCTACCTGGGCAACGGCAGCACGGGCAGTGTGGCGTCCGGCCGGATCGCGTACACGCTCGGCCTCGAGGGACCGGCCATCAGCGTCGACACGGCCTGCTCCTCGTCGCTGGTGGCCCTGCACCAGGCCGCGCAGGCGATGCGGGCGGGCGAGTGCGATCTGGCGCTGGCGGGCGGGGTGACGGTGATCGGGTCGCCGCTGTGGCTGTTGCAGTTCAGCCGGCAGCGCGGGCTTGCCACGGACGCGAGGTGCAAGCCGTTCGCCGCCGCCGCGGACGGCACGTCGCTCGGCGAGGGCGTCGGGATGCTGCTGCTGGAGCGGCTGTCGGACGCGCGCCGCAGCGGTCGGCGGATCCTCGCTGTCCTCCGGGGTTCCGCGGTCAACCAGGACGGTGCGAGCAGCGGACTGACCGCGCCCAGCGGACCCGCGCAGCGCCGGGTGATCCAGCAGGCCCTGGAGCGGGCGGGGTTGGCGCCCGCCGACGTGGACGCGGTGGAGGCGCACGGCACCGGCACGAAGCTGGGTGACCCCATCGAGGCACAGGCCCTGATCGCCGCCTACGGCCAGGACCGCCCCGCCGGCCGGCCGCTGTGGCTCGGCTCGGTCAAGTCGAACATCGGGCACCCGCAGGCCGCCGCCGGTGTGGCCGGCGTGATCAAGATGGTGAAGGCGATGGAGCACGGCGTGCTGCCGCGCACCCTGCATGTGGACGCGCCGAGCCCGCACGTGGACTGGTCGGCAGGCGCGGTCGAACTGCTGACCGAGGACCGGGACTGGCCGGACACGGGACGTCCGCGCCGGGCCGGCGTCTCGTCGTTCGGCGTCAGCGGCACCAACGCGCATGTGGTGCTGGAGCAGCCGGAGCGGATCGCCGATTCCGAACCGCCGGCGGAAGCGGACCAGATACGGACCTGGCCCACCGGGGTGCCGTGGGTGCTGTCCGGGCGCAGTGGCGACGCCCTGCGGGCACAGGCCGGGCGGCTGGCGGCCCATGTGGCGGAGCATCCGGAGCTGACGCGTGCGGAGGTGGGCGCCGGGCTGGCGCGAGGCCGGTCGGTGTTCGAGCACCGGGCGGTGGTCCTCGGCTCCGACACCGCCGGACTGCTCGCGGGCCTGACGGCCCTTGCTGACGGGCGGCCGGCGCCCGGGCTGTTCCACGGCCGGGTCACCTCCGACAGCCGTACCGTGCTGGTGCTCTCCGACCACGGTCTGGCGCGGGACATCGACTGGGCGGCCCGGCTCGTGCTGAGCTCGCCGACGTTCTCCCGGCGGCTGGCCCACTGCCAGCGGGCGCTGGCCAAGGTCGGCGACCACGCGCTGCGCGGCGGTGCGTTCCCGGGGTCCGCACCGACCGTGCGGTGGGCGGTGCTGGTGGCGCTCGCCGGGGTGTGGGAGGAGTACGGCGTGCAGCCGGCGGCGGTGGTCGGTGAGGGCGTCGGCGAGATCGCGGCGGCCTGTGTGTCCGGCGCGATGTCGCTCAAGGAGGGCGCGCAGGCGGTGGCGCACGGCACCGGGGTGGAACCCGACGCGGGCCGGATTCCACTGCTGAGGACGTCCTCGACCCCGCTCGACGATGCCGTACGTACGTTGAAAGCGCGCGGTCATACGCTGTTCGTGGAGGTCGGTGCCGCCTCGGCCGTCGCTCCCCGTCTCACGGCGGCCCTGGAAGGGGAGACGGCGCGGGTCGTCGTCTCGCCGGTGGGCGGGGCGAGCGGTGCGGACGGGCTGCTCCCCGAGCTGGCCCGGCTGCACGTGTGCGACACGACCGTGGCCTGGCCCACGGCCTTCCCCGAACTGATCC
Organism: Streptomyces sp. DSM 40750; assembly: GCF_024612035.1. Classification (GTDB taxonomy): domain Bacteria; phylum Actinomycetota; class Actinomycetes; order Streptomycetales; family Streptomycetaceae; genus Streptomyces. Next base: position 10,446,334 of record NZ_CP102513.1, on the reverse strand, counting down.
TGGCGGGCCGCCCGCCGGCCGACCTGCCGACGTACGCCTTCCAGCGGCGTCGGCACTGGCTGCGCGACGCGCCCCGCACGCTCGACGCGGCCGCGGCCGGGCTCGCGCCGGCGGACCATCCGCTGCTCGGTGCGACCGTGGAACTCCCTGAGGACGGCGGCCTGTTGTTCACCGGACGGTTGTCGACGGCCACTCAGCCGTGGCTCGCCGACCACATGGTGGCGGGCACGGTGCTGTTGCCGGGCACGGCGGTGCTCGAAGTGGCCCGGTGGGCGGGGGCGTTCGCCGGCTGCGACCGGGTGGCGGAGCTGACCCTGCACAGCCCGCTCGAACTGTCCGCCGATCCGCGCGCGAGCCGGGCGATCCGGCTCCGGCTGGCCGACGCCGATGCCGCGGGCCGTCGGCGCCTGACTCTGTCCTCCCGGCCCGGTCCGGACGAGCCATGGACGCGCCACGCGACGGGAATCCTCGACACTGACGGCGGGGACACGGCGGCACGCCGGTCCGACCTGGTCGCCTGGCCGCCCGCGCACGCCCGGAGCGTGGACATCGGCGGCTTCCACGGGCGGGCCGAGGAGCACGGGATCGCGTACGGGCCCGCGTTCCGGGGCCTGCGGGCGTTGTGGCGGCGCGGCGACGAGGTGTTCGCCGAGGTCGCCCTGCCGGAGGGGACGCAAGCGGAGGCCGGGCGGTACGGGCTGCACCCGGCGCTGCTCGACGCAGCGCTCCAGGCCTGGCACGCCGCGCACCCCGAGGCGCTGGAGCGGCGGATGGTGCCGTACGCCTGGCGCGAGGTGAAGACGACGGGTGCCGCCGGGCCGAGCGTGCTGCGGGTACGGCTCGCGCTCGTGGACGGTCCGGCACCCGGCCCGGACGGCACCGGCGCGTCGGTGTCCATGGAGGTCGCCGACGGGGCCGGCGTGCCGGTGGCATCGGTGGCGGCGCTGCACCTCAGGTCCCTGGGCCGGGCACCGGCCGGCGGGGCCGGCGCGGGCGCGCTGCTGCGCACCCGGTGGGTGCCGTACTCCGGGTCGGGCCTGCCGGGCGACGTCGAGGTGGTCGCCGCGCTCGGGGAGCCGGACGCGTTGCCGGTGACCGTCGATGCCCGGTACGCCGGTGTCACCGCCCTCGGTTCGGCGCTCTCCGCCGGGGCACCCGCGCCGGACGTGGGCCTGCTGCCGGTCACCGCGGACCTCGACGTCACGGATGTCCCGGGTGCCGTGCGCGCGGCGACCGGCGATGTCCTGGCCACGCTCCAGTCCTGGCTCGCCGAGCCGGCGCTGGGCGCGAGCAGGCTGGTGGCGGTGGTGCGGGAGCGGGACGGCGAGGCCGGCCTCGTCGGCGACGCCGTACGCGGACTGATCCGCAGCGCGCGCACCGAGCACCCGCGCCGGTTCGGGCTGTTGTCCCTCGCCGACGGCGAGGCGCCGGCGCCGGAGGTGTTCGCACAGGCGCTGGCCGCCGTCCGGGAGGAATCGGAGGTCGCCGTCCGGGACGGGCGGCTGTGGGTGCCGCGCCTGTCGGAGGTGGCGGCAACACCGTACGCGGAAGCACCCGACGAGCGGAACGGCGAGACGCCGGCCCGTGCCCTGGATCCCGACGGCACCGTGCTGATCACCGGGGGGACCGGCACCCTGGGCGGGCTGGTGGCCCGGCATCTGGTCGCCCGGGGCGCCCGGCGCCTGGTCCTGACCGGGCGGCGCGGCGAAGCGACGCCCGGGGCAGGCGAGTTGGCGGCGGAGCTGACCGCGAAAGGGGCCGAGGTCACGGTGGTGGCCTGCGACGCGGCCGATGCGGACGCCCTGGCGGCGGTGCTGGACGGCGTGCCCGAGGAGCACCCGCTGACCGCCGTCGTACACGTCGCCGGCGTGACGGACGACGCGGCACTGACCTCGCTCACCGGCGACCGGCTGGGCGCCGTACTGCGGCCGAAGGTGGACGCCGCCTGGCGGCTGCACGAGTTGACGCGTGGGCTGGACCTCGCCGAGTTCGTGACGTTCTCGTCCATGTCGGGCACGTTCGGCGCCGCCGGGCAGGCGAACTACGCGGCGGCGAACGTCTTCCTCGACGCCCTCGCCGGATACCGGCGCGCGCAGGGCCTGCCCGGTCTGTCGCTGGCCTGGGGGCCGTGGGTCGAACGCAGCGCGCTGACCGGTGACCTGACGGAGGCGGACTGGGCGCGTATCGGCCGGGACGGTGTGCGCGCCCTGGCCACGGGGGACGCTCTCGCTCTCTTCGACACCGCCCGCCTGAGGACGGGGACGGTCGAGGAGCCGGTGCTCGTCGCGCTGCGGCTCGACATGGCGCAGGTGAAGAAGCGGAAGGCCTCCGGTCTGCTCCCGCCGCTGATGCGTTCGCTGGTGGACGGCTCCGGAGCGGCTCCGGGTACGGCTCCCGGCACGGCTTCTGGGACGGAGCGGCAGCCGGGCACCGGCGCCGAGATGACCGGCCGGGCAGCGGCGTCCTCCTATGCGGAGCGGGTGCGGGCGATGCCGGAGGCGGAGCGCAGGCGGGCCCTGCTCGACCTGGTCCGCACGCACACGGCGATGGCGCTCGGCGAGGGGACGGCCGAGGACGTCGAGCCGGACCGGGGCTTCGCCGATCTGGGCGTCGACTCCCTGGGCAGCCTGGACCTCCAGGAGAAGCTGCTCGCGGCCACCGGCGTCGATCTGCCCAGCACTCTGATCTTCGACCACCCCACCGCCGCCGCGCTCGCCGACCACCTGTGCGCGGAGCTGGGCGGGGCGGCGGGCGACGGAGCCTCGGCCGGGTCGGCCCTGGCCGAGGTGGACCGGCTGGAGGCGTTCCTGGCCTCCTTCGCCGAGACCGCCGACGCCCGGACCAGGGAGACGGTCGCCCACCGGTTGCTCGACCTCGTGTCCCGCTGGCCCGGTGGCACGGGACCGGACGACCGCGCCGGTACGGACGACGACGGACCGCGGCCGGCGGACCTCGCCTCGGCGTCCGACGACGAACTCTTCGAGGTCCTCCAGCAGATGCGCTCCGCCGACAGCGGAACGCCGTCGAACCACCAGCGTCCTTAGGAGCGGGCTCACGTGTCGCAGTCATCGACGTCACCGTCGCAGCAGTCGCCTTCGCCGCAGACGGCCTCGCCGTCGCAGGTGGAGAAGTTCCGCGAGCACCTGCGCTGGGCCACCGCCGAACTGGGCGAGGCACGGCGCCGGGTGGCCGAGCTGGAGGAGGCCGAGAGCGAGCCCATCGCCATCGTGGGAATGGCCTGCCGGTACCCCGGCGGCGTCGACTCCCCCGAGTCGCTGTGGCGGCTGGTCACGGAGGGCCGGGACGCCATCGGCGCGGTGCCGGCCGAACGGGGCTGGTCCGCCGGGGAGTTCGACGGCACCGACAGGGAGCTGCCCGGTACGTCCCACGCCTGGGAAGGCGGCTTCCTGGACCGTGCGGCCGACTTCGACCCGGCGTTCTTCGGCGTCAGTCCGCGCGAGGCCCTCTCCATGGACCCACAGCAGCGGCTGCTGCTGGAGGTGTCGTGGGAGGCGTTCGAACGCGCCGGCATCGACCCGACGACGCTGCGCGGCACCCGCGTCGGCGTGTACGCGGGGCTGATGTACCACGACTACGCATCCCGCGCGGACGAGGCGGACGAGGACGCCGCCGGTTTCCTGAGCAGCGGCAACTGGGGCAGCGTCGCCTCCGGACGGGTCTCCTACACACTGGGCCTGGAGGGGCCGGCGGTCACCGTCGACACCGCCTGCTCGTCGTCGCTGGTCGGCCTGCACCTGGCCGTGCAGGCGGTACGGCGCGGCGAGTGCGCCATGGCGCTGGCGGGCGGTGTGACCGTGATGGCCACGCCGGTCACCTTCGCGGGCTTCAGCCGACTGGGCGGGCTGGCAGCCGACGGGCGCATCAAGTCCTTCGCGGCGTCCGCCGACGGCACGACCTGGAGCGAGGGCGCCGGCATGCTGGTCGTGGAACGGCTGTCGGACGCGCGGCGGGCCGGCCACCGGGTCCTCGCCGTCGTCCGCGGCTCCGCGGTCAACCAGGACGGCGCGACGAGCAGCCTGTCCGCGCCGAACGGTCCCTCCCAGCAGCGGGTCATCCGGGCCGCGCTGGCCGGGGCCCGGCTCTCCCCCGACCTCGTGGACGCGGTGGAGGCGCACGGGACGGGCACGAAGCTGGGCGACCCGATCGAGGCGCAGGCGCTGCTCGCCACGTACGGGCAGAACCGCGGGCGGCCCCTGTGGCTGGGCTCGTTGAAGTCCAACATCGGGCACGCGCAGGCCGCCGCCGGCGTCGGCGGCGTCATCAAGATGGTCATGGCCATGCGCCACGGCGTGCTGCCCAGGACGCTGCACGTGGACGCGCCGACCCCACACGTGGACTGGTCGGCGGGCAAGGTGGAGCTGCTGACCGAGCAGCGGGAGTGGCCCGCCACGGGTCGGCCCCGCCGCGCCGCCGTGTCCTCCTTCGGTGTCAGTGGCACCAACGCGCACGTGGTGCTGGAGCAGGCGCCCGACGAGACACCGGAAGCGGCGGGCGAACCTGCCGCGCCGGTCGTGCCGCTGGTGTTCTCCGCCCGCGACACCGCCGCGCTGCGCGCGCAGGCCGAGCGCCTGGCCGCGCATCTCGGCGACGGCCCGTCGGATGTACGCGCCACCGCCCGCGCCCTGCTGACGGGGCGCACCACGTTCAGCCACCGGGCCGTGGTCCTCGGCACCGACCGGGACGAACTGCTCGCCGGCCTGCGGGCGCTGGCGGCCGGAACCGAAGCGCCCGGCGTCGTCTCCGGCCAGGGCGCCTTCGAACGTCCGGTGTTCGTCTTTCCCGGCCAGGGCTCGCAGTGGGTCGGCATGGCCACCGAACTGCTGAAGACCTCCGAGGTGTTCGCCCGGTCCATCGCCGACTGCGAGGCCGCCCTCGCCCCGTACGTCGACTGGTCCCTCACCGAGCTGTTGTGCGGCGGTGAACAGTTGACCCGGGTGGACGTCGTACAGCCCGCCCTCTTCTCGGTGATGGTCTCCCTCGCCGCCCTGTGGCGCTCCCTCGGCATCGAACCCGCCGCCGTCATCGGCCACTCCCAGGGCGAGATCGCCGCGGCCGTCGTCGCCGGGGCACTCCCCCTGGCGGACGGTGCCAAGGTCGCCGCCCTGCGCAGCCGGGCCATCCTCAAGCTCGCCGGACGCGGCGGCATGATCTCCCTCCCCCTCCCCCACGACCGGGCCGACGAACTCATCGCCCCCTGGCGCGAGCGGATCAGCGTCGCCGCCCACAACAGCCCCCACACCACCGTCGTCGCCGGCGCCGCACAGGCACTCGACGAACTCCTCGCCCACTGCGAGGAGAGGGAGATCCGCGCCCGCCGGATCGACGTCGACTACGCCTCGCACACCTCGCACGTAGAGGCCATCGAGGACGACCTCGCCCGCCTCCTTGTGGGCATCACCCCCCGCACGAGCACGATCCCCTTCTACTCCACGGTCACCGGCGAACTCATCGACACCGCCGAGCTCGACGCCGGCTACTGGTACACCAACCTCCGCCAACCCGTGCGCCTCACCGACGCCCTCCGCACCGCACGCGCCGCAGGCCACACCGCCTACATCGAGTGCGGCCCCCACCCCGTCCTCACCCACGCCGTAGACGATGTCCTGGAAGGAGCCGACGCCTTCACCGTCGGCTCCCTGCGCCGCGACGAGGGCGGCTGGACCCGCTTCCTCACCTCCGCCGCCCACGCCCACACCCACGGCCTCCCCGTCGACTGGCTCGCCCTCCTCGGAACCGGCGACCGCGACCCCGACCTGCCCACCTACCCCTTCCAGCGCAGGAGCTACTGGCTGGACGCCTCGCCGAGCGCCGGCGCCGATGTCCGCGCCGCCGGACTCGACCCCGCCGAACACCCCCTGCTCGGCGCCACGCTCACCCTCGCCGACGACGAGGTGGTGCTGACCGGCAGGCTGTCGCTGCAGGCGCAGCCGTGGCTCGCCGATCACACCGTATGGGGCACGGCTCTCGTGCCGGGAACGGCACTGCTGGACCTCGCCGTACGCGCCGCCGACCAGGTCGGGTGCACGGTGCTGGAGGAACTGACGCTCCAGGCGCCGCTCGTCCTGCCCGAGGACGGCGTCCTGCGGCTTCAGGTCATGGTCGGCGGGGCCGACGACAGCGGTCGGCGGCCGGTGGCCGTCCACTCGCGGCCGGAGCGGGCGGCGGCCGATGTGCCCTGGGAACGCCATGCGACCGGTTTCGTGTCGCCGGGCGCCGCCCGGCCGGACTGGGACCTCGCCGAGTGGCCTCCGGCCGGTGCGCGGCCGGTGGATCTGTCCGGGCTGTACCCGCGGCTCGCCGAGAGCGGGCTCGGCTACGGGCCGGTGTTCCAGGGGCTGCGTGCGCTGTGGCGGCGTGCTGACGAGTTGTTCGCCGAGGTCGTACTCCCCCAGGAGCAGCACGACACGGCCGGCGGTTACGGGATCCACCCGGCCCTGCTCGACGCGGCGTTGCACGCCGGTCTCGCCGAGGGCGTCGACACGGTCCGGTTGCCGTTCTCGTGGACGGGCGTCTCGCTGTACGCGACCGGTGCCACCACCCTGCGTGTACGCCTCACCTCCCGGGGCGAGGACGGGCTCTCGCTGGCCGTCGCGGACCAGGGCGGAGTTCCGGTCGCCGAGGTGGAGTCGCTGGTGACCCGGGCGGTGAGCGAGGAGCAGCTCGGTGCCGCCCGCGCCGAGGATCGGGACCCGCTGCTGGCGGTGGACTGGGCCGGCCTTCCCGTCCCCGACACCGAGCCCGACCGGGTGATCGTCCTCGGCTCGGACGACCTGGACCTGGGCCTGGAGACATGCGCCGACCTCGACGCTCTGGCGGCGCTCGCTCCCGCGGCGACGGTGATGCTGGCCTGCGCGCCCCCCGCGGCACAGGCCGAGGCGGACACGGCCGGAGCCGTACGTGCCGAGGTGCACCGCGTGCTCGGCCTCGTCCAGCGGTGGCTGGCGGACGAGCGGTTCGCCGAGGGGACGCTGGCCGTGGTCACCCAAGGCGCTGTCGCGGCGGGCGACGGCGAGAGTGCGCGGGATCTGGTGCACGCCCCCCTGTGGGGTCTGCTGCGCTCGGCGCGGTCCGAGTACCCCGGCCGGTTCGTGCTGGTGGATGTGGACGGGCGGGAGTCCTCGCGTGCCGCGCTGCGCCGTGCCCTGGCGTCCGGTGAGCCGCAACTCGCCCTGCGCGACGGGCGGTTGTCGGTGCCCGGGCTGGTGCGGGCCTCGGCCGGGCGGACGCTTCGGCCGCCGGCGGACGGCTCGACGTGGCGGCTGGACACCGCGGGCAAGGGCACGCTGGAGAACCTCGCGCTGCTGCCGTACCCGAAGGCGTCGGAGCCGCTCGCCCCGGGGCACGTGCGGCTCTCGGTGCGGGCGTCCGGCATCAACTTCCGCGATGTGCTGCTGGGCCTCGGTGTGGTCGACCAGAACATCATGGGCGGCGAGGCCGCGGGGGTGGTCCTGGAGGTGGCGCCGGACGTCACGGACCTGGCCCCCGGGGACCGGGTGATGGGCATGGTCCGGGGCTCCTTCGGCCCGGTCGCGGTCGTCGACCACCGGCTGCTGGTGCCACTGCCGGAGCAGTGGACGTACGCCGAGGGCGCCTCGGTGCCGGTCGCGTTCCTGACCGCGTACCTCGGTCTGGTCGATCTGGCGGGCCTGCGCGCCGGTGAGTCGGTGCTGATCCACGCGGCCACCGGCGGTGTGGGCCTGGCCGCGCTGCAACTGGCCCGGCATCTGGGCGCCGAGGTGTTCACGACGGCGAGTCCCGCCAAGTGGGAGACGCTGCGCGCGCTGGGCGTGCCCGAGACGCGGATCGCCTCGTCCAGGTCGCTGGACTTCGAGGAGCGGATCCGGGCGGCGGCCGGCGAGCGCGGGGTGGACGTCGTACTGAACTCGCTCGCGGGCGGGTTCGTCGACGCGTCGCTGCGGCTGCTCACCTCCGGGGGCGGCCGGTTCCTGGAGATGGGCAAGACCGACATCCGTGACGCGGAGCGCGTCGCGGCCGACCACCCTGGCGTCTCGTACCTCTGGTACGACCTGGTCTCGGCCGACGTCGAGCATGTCGGCCGGATGCTGGCCGAGATGATGCCGCTGTTCCGCGGCGGGGTGCTGCGGCCGATCCCGACGTCGGCCTGGGACATCCGGCGCGCCGTGGACGCCTTCCGCTTCATGAGCCAGGCCCGGCATGTCGGCAAGCTGGTGCTCACCATGCCGCCGGCCGCGCTCGACCCGAACGGCACGGTGCTGGTCACCGGCGGTACGGGCGCGCTGGGCGGGCTGGTGGCGCGTCGGCTGGTCGCCGAGCACGGCGTACGGCATCTGCTGCTGCTCGGGCGCCGTGGCCTCGCGGCCGAGGGCGCCGACGCCCTGCGTGCCGAACTGGCCGCGGCGGGCGCGGAGGTGACCGTCGCGGCCTGCGACGGTGCCGATCGTGAGGCGCTCGCGGCCGTCCTGGCCGAGGTGCCGCGGGAGCACCCGCTCACCGGTGTCGTGCACGCGGCCGGGGTCCTCGACGACGCGTTGGTCGGCAGGCTGACGCCCGAGCGGGTCGACGCGGTGCTGCGGCCCAAGGTGGACGCGGCCTGGCATCTGCACGAGCTGACCCGGGACATGGATCTGGCCGCCTTCGTCCTGTTCTCCTCGGCGTCGGGCACGCTGGGCACCCGCGGACAGGGCAACTACGCGGCGGCCAACGTGTTCCTCGACGCCCTCGCGGAGCGGCGCAGGGCCCAGGGTCTGCCCGGTGTGTCGGTGGCGTGGGGCCTGTGGGAGCGGGCGAGCGGGATGACCGGTCATCTGGACGCCGACGATCTGGCACGGCTGCGCCGGGTCGGGGTGGGCGCGCTGACCGACGCCGAGGGGCTGGACCTGTTCGACGCGGCGCTGAGCGCGGATCGGGCGCCGGTGGTGGCGATGCGGCTGGACATCGGCGCGGTCCGCGCGTCGGGCAGCGTCCATCCCCTGCTGCGGCAGCTGGTCGGCGCCCCGGCCCGGCGGGCGGTGGCGGCCGCGGCCGGCCCGGCGGGTGCGCAGCCCGGCGGGCAGGGACTGCGGGACCGGCTGGCCGTGCTCCCGGCCGCCGAGCGCGGCCGGATGCTGCTGGATCTCGTGCGCGATCAGGCGGCCCTCGTCCTCGGGCACGGGACGAGCGCGGCGATCGGCCTCGACCAGGCGTTCAAGGAGCTCGGCTTCGACTCCCTGACGGCGGTGGAGCTGCGCAACCGCCTGAACACGGCGACCGGTCTGCGGCTCCCGCCGACGCTGATCTTCGACCATCCGACGGCGACGACCCTGGGCGAGCACCTGTTGAGCGAACTGGACCTCGACCCGGTGCCGCAGGCACGGGCGGACGTCACCGACGACGACGTGCGCCGACTGCTCGCCACGATCCCCCCGGCCCGGTTGCGGGAGTCCGGACTGCTGGCGGCCCTGCTGGAGCTGGCAGGGCCGGCCGAGGACGCGGCCGGCGGCCCGGCGCCCGCGGCGGACGGCGACCTGGACGGCATCGACGACATCGACGACCTGGACGCGGACGACCTCATCGGGCTGGCGCTCGGCGCGGGCGAGCAGTGACCGCGCACGGACTGCGGAAAGAGCGACCATGAGCGGAGAAGGAAACCCTGTGACGCGGGAGATGCCGGGCACGCGGGCCGAGGACGGTGCCGGGACGAGCGGGCCGGGCGGCGACCGGGCCGATCGTCCCACCGACCGGAGCGAACGGATGATGGAGGCGCTGCGCCACTCCGTGAAGGAGAACAAGCGCCTCCAGCAGCAGAACCGGCAGTTGGTGGAGGCCCGCCACGAGCCGATCGCCATCGTCGCCATGAGCTGCCGCTTCCCGGGCGGCGTGTGCTCGCCCGAGGACTACTGGCAGCTGCTGGCCGAGGGGCGGGACGCGATCACGCCGTTCCCGTCGGACCGCGGCTGGGACGTCGAGTCGCTGTACGACCCGGACCCCGACCGGCCGGGCCGCAGCCATGGGCGCGGCGGCGGGTTCCTGCGGGACGCCGGCCGCTTCGACGCCGGCTTCTTCGGTATCAGCCCGCGTGAGGCCCTCGCCATGGACCCGCAGCAGCGGCTGCTGCTGGAGACGTCCTGGGAGACCGTCGAGCGGGCCGGAATCGACCCGACGTCGCTGCGCGGCAGCCGCACGGGCGTCTTCGTCGGTGCGGCGCAGCTCGGCTACGGGCCCGGGACGGGGACCGCGTCCGAGGGCACCGAGGGCTATGTGCTGACCGGCACGACGACCAGCGTCGCCTCCGGCCGGCTCGCGTACACCCTCGGGCTGGAGGGGCCGGCGATCACCGTCGACACGGCGTGCTCGGCGTCGCTGGTCGCTCTGCATCTGGCGGCGCGGTCGCTGCGGGACGGCGAGTGCGAGCTGGCGCTGGTCGGCGGGGCGTCCGTGATGGCCCTGCCCTTTCTGTTCGTGGAGTTCAACAGGCAGCGCGGGCTCGCGCCCGACGGCCGCGTCAAGGCGTTCGCCGCCGCCGCGGACGGCACGACCTGGGGCGAGGGCGTCGGGGTGCTGCTGGTGGAGCGGCTGTCGGACGCGCGGCGGCACGGGCACCGGGTGCTGGCCGTGATGCGCGGCAGCGCCGTCAACCAGGACGGCGCCTCCAACGGCCTGACCGCGCCCAGCGGACCCGCCCAGCAGCGGGTGATCCGGGCGGCCCTCGCCGACGCGCGCCTGACCCCGGCCGACGTGGACGCGGTGGAGGCGCACGGCACCGGCACGAGGCTGGGCGACCCGATCGAGGCGCGGGCGCTGCTCGCCACGTACGGGCAGAACCGGGCGGAGCCGCTGTGGCTGGGCTCGGTGAAGTCCAACATCGGGCACACCTCGCACGCGGCCGGTGTCGCCGGAGTCATCAAGACGGTGCTGGCGATGCGGCACGGCGTCCTGCCCGCGACCCTGCACGTGGACGAGCCGACCCCGCACGTCGACTGGTCGAGCGGGGCCGTGCGGCTGCTGTCCGAGCGGCGGGAGTGGCCGGTGGCGGGCCGGCCCCGTCGCGCGGCGGTGTCGTCCTTCGGGATCAGCGGCACCAACGCGCACGTCATCCTGGAGCAGGCCGACGAGTACGCCGAGGAGTACACCGCCTCGGAAGCCGACGAGCAGGGCACGTCCGGCGAGGAGACCGGTCCCGTCGTCCCGGCGCTCGTCCCCTGGCAGTTGTCCGCCGCCGACCCGCGGGCCCTGCGTGCCCAGGCCGAGCGGCTGCACGACGCGGTCGTCGCGCACCCGGACCTCGATCCGGCCGCGCTCGCCCTGCCGCTGGCCGCCGCGCGGGCGAGCCTCGCCCATCGGGCCGTGATCGTCGGTACCGGTCGGGACGACCTGCTCGCGGGGCTGGACGCGCTGCGCGGCGCCGGTCCGGCCGAGCCCGGCCGGGTCATCACCGGCACGGCGGCACCCGGCGGCGGACCGGCGTTCCTGTTCACCGGCCAGGGCGCCCAACGGGCCGCCATGGGCCGGGAGTTGTACGCCGCCCAGCCGGTGTTCGCCGAGTCCCTGGACCGGATCTGCGCGCTGTTCGCCGAGCGGGCGGACCTGCGGCTGCGCGAGGTGCTGTTCGCCGACGAGGGGTCGGAGCAGGCGGCGCCGCTGAACCGTACGCGGTGGACGCAGGCAGCGCTGTTCGCCATCGAAGTGAGCCTGTACCGGCTGGTCGAGTCCTGGGGGCTGCGCCCCGGCCATCTGCTGGGCCACTCCGTCGGCGAGCTGGCCGCCGCGCATGTCGCGGGCGTCTTCTCGCTCGACGACGCGGTCACCGCGGTGGCGGCCCGCGGCCGGCTCATGCAGGAACTGCCGTCCGGCGGGCTGATGGCAGCCGTCCAGGCCACCGAGGACGAGATCGCCGAACTGCTCACGGGCCACACCGACCTGGCCGGCATCGCCGCGGTCAACGGCCCGGCCTCCGTGGTCGTGTCGGGTGACGAGGGCGTGGTGCGCACGGTGGCCGAAACGCTGCGCGCCCGGGGACGGCGGGCGAAGGAACTGGCCGTGAGCCACGCGTTCCACTCGCCGCGCATGGACGGCATGCTGGACGCCTTCCGCACGGTCCTGTCGTCGCTGACCCCGCGCGAGCCGCAGATCCCCGTCGTCTCGAACGTCACCGGCCGCCTGGTGACGGCGGCGGAGATCCGCTCCGCCGACTACTGGGTGCGGCACGTCCGCCAGGCGGTGCGTTTCCACGACGGCGTGCGCACGCTCCTGGGCCTCGGGGTGCGCACGTTCCTGGAGCTGGGGCCGGACGGGGTGCTCTCCGCGATGACCCGCGAGGGCGCCGCCGCCGTACTGCCCCAGGAGGAGTGCGCCGACGTCCTCGCGCTGCCGCTGCTGCGCCGCAACCGCTCCGAGGTCCGCACGGTCCTCACCGCCGTGGCCGAGGCGCATGTCCGGGGCGTCACCGTGGACTGGCGGGCGCACCTCACGGCCACCGGGGCCGGGGCCGGGCGGCACCTGCCGCTGGAGCTGCCGACGTACGCCTTCCAGGGCGAGCGCTACTGGCTGTCCGCCTCCGCAGACGGACCGGCCGCGCCGGCCGAGCCGGGCGATCTGGGGCTGGACCCGGCCGGGCACCCGCTGCTCGGTGCCGTGCTCGCCCCGGCGGACGACGGCGGGCTGGTCCTCACCGGCCGGCTGTCCTCCCGTACGCCGGGCTGGCTCGCCGACCACGTGGTGCTGGGCTCGACCGTGGTCCCGGGCACCGCGTACCTCGAACTCGCCCTGCACTCAGGCGGGTTGGCCGGCTGCGGCACGGTGGAGGAGCTGGTCCAGGAGAGCCCGCTGATTCTCGGCGAGGACGACGCGGTCCACATCCGGCTCACCGTCGGACCGGACGACGGCGGCGGACGCCGACGGTTCACCGTGGCCTCCCGGCCGGCGTCCGCGGCACCCGCGGAGGGCAAGGCCGCCGCGCCGCCCTGGACGCGCCATGCCGACGGTGTGCTGTCGGATGCCGGCACCGAGGCTCCGGCCGACAGCGGCCCGACGGGCGCGTGGCCGCCCGCCGGTGCCGAGCCGGTGGACCTCACCGGCTTCTACGACTCGGTCGCCCGCGCCGGCTTCACGTACGGGAGGTCCTTCCAGGGGCTGCGCACGATGTGGCGCTCGGGCCAGGACCTCTTCGGCGAGGTGGAGTTGCCGGAACCCTTCCGGGCGGAGGCGGCCCACTACGGCGTACACCCCGCGCTGCTGGACGCCGCCCTGCACACGGCCCTGGTCGGCACCACCGGCGACCAGGTGCGGCTGCCGTTCGCCTGGCAGGGCGTACGGCTGCACCGCACCCGCGCCGCGGCGTTGCGGGTGCGTCTGTCGCCGGCCGGCGACGACGGGCTGGCGGTGCTGGTGACGGACGCGGACGGTGCGCCGGTGGTCTCCGTGGACTCTCTGCGGATCCGGCCGGTCTCCGTCGAGCAGTTGCGGGCCGCCTCCCGGCACCGGCACGCGGACGGCCTCTTCCACGTCGCGTGGCAGCCGCCGGCCGCCGCCGGCGTCGCCGGGACGGTCCGGGATGTCGTCGCCATGGGCGACGGCACGCTGCCGGACGGCCCGGCGGCCGAGACGTTCGCCGACGTGGCGGCGCTGGGGGCGGCCGTGGCGGCCGGCCGGCCGGTGCCCGGCGCGGTGGTGTGGGACTGCGCGGCGGCGGTGCCCGCCGACGCGGACGTCCCGGCGGCCGCTCGGGCCGTCGAGCGTGCGGTGCGGTCCGTGCTCGTGACCTGGGCGGCGGACGAACGGCTCGCCGGGGCACGGCTGGTCGTGCTGACCCGGGACGCGGTGGCCGTCGACGCCGACGACGACGTACGGGGGCTGCGGCAGGCGCTGGTGTGGGGGCTCACGCGGGCCGCCCAGGCCGAACACCCCGACCGGTTCGTCCTGCTGGACGTGGACGGGGCCCCGGCGCGGGACGGCGACCTGTGGCGCGCGGCGCTCGGCTCCGGCGAACCGCAGCTCGCGCTGCGGGACGGCACGCTGCTGACGCCTCGGCTCGTGCGCACCCGGGCGGCGGCCCCGGACGGTCCGGCACCGGTCACGGGGCTCGGTCCCGAAGGCACGGTCCTCGTCACGGGCGGCACGGGCGCCCTCGGCGGCCTCGTCGCCCGCCGTCTCGTGACGGAACACGGTGTGCGCCGGCTGGTCCTGCTGAGTCGCGGCGGGTCGCGCGCCGCCGGGGCCCGGGAGCTGGCCGACGCGCTGGGCGCGCTGGGCGCGGAGGTGACCGTGGAGGCGTGCGACGCGGCCGACCGCGACGCGCTGTCGGCCGTACTGGACCGGATTACCGCCGCGCACCCGCTGACCGCGGTGATCCACGCGGCGGGTGTCGTCGACGACGGCGTGCTCGCCGCTCCGAGCCCCGAAACCGTGGACGCCGTGCTGCGCCCGAAGCTCGACGCGGCCTGGCATCTGCACGAACTGACCCGGGACATGGACCTGGCCGCCTTCGTCCTGTTCTCCTCCGCCACGGCCACGCTCGGTGCCCCGGGCCAGAGTTCCTACGCGGCCGCCAACGCCTTCCTCGACGCCCTCGCGCAGCACCGCGCGTCCCTGGGGCTGCCGGCCGTCTCCCTGGCCTGGGGCGCGTGGGACGCGGGCATGGCGGCCCGGCTGGACGACACGGCTGTGCGGCGCATGCGGCGCTCCGGTGTCCTCGCGCTGTCTCCCGAGGACGGACTGGCACTGTTCGACACGGTCCTGACGGCCCCGCACGCCGGAAACGGGACACAGCCGCGCACCCTGTTGCCGGTCCGCCTCGACACGGCCGCGCTGCGCGGCGCGGGCGACTCCGTTCCCGCGCTGCTGCGCGGGCTGGTGCGCACCTCGGCCCCGGCGGCAGCGGCCGGGGCACCGGCACGGGAGGACGCCTCCGGCGAACTGCGGCGACGGCTCGTCGGAGTCGACGCGCGGGAGCGGGAGCGGATCCTGCTCGATGTGGTGCGCCGCACGGTCGCCGAAGTGCTCGGGCACTCCGGCGGCTCCGCCGTCGCACCGGGGCGCGCCTTCAGCGACCTGGGCTTCGACTCGCTGACGGCCGTGGAGCTGCGCAACCGGCTGGGCGCCGGCACCGGGCTCCGGCTGCCCGCGACCCTCGTCTTCGACCATCCGACGGCACAGGCTCTCGCCCGGTACGTGGACGGCGCGCTGCCGCGGGACGACGTGCCGTCGGCCGAGCCGGTGCTGGCCGAACTCGACCGGCTGGAGCGTTCCCTGGCCGGCGTCGCGGCCGATCACCCCGACCGCGCCCGGATCGCCGCGCGGCTGCGTGCGGTCGTCGCCGACTGGGGCCCGCCACCGGAGGCGAACACCGACACACCGCCGGCGACAGCGGCGTTGCACCTCGACTCGGCCGACGACGACGAGGTCTTCGACTTCATCACCAACGAACTCGGGATCTCCTGACCCGTGCGTAGCAGAGAGGAGAGCGCCACCGTGGCGAGCAGCGAGACCACCGAGGACAAGCTCCGTTACTTCCTCAAGAAGGTGACGGCCGATCTCCGGCAGACCCGCGCGCGGGTGACGGAGCTGGAGTCCGTCGAGGGCGAGCCGATCGCCGTCGTCGGCATGGCGTGCCGGTACCCCGGCGGTGTGGAGTCGGCGGACGGGCTGTGGCGGCTGGTCCTGGAGGGCCGGGACGCGATGTCTTCCTTCCCGACCGACCGGGGCTGGGACCTCGAGTCGCTGTACGATCCGGACCCCGACGTGCCGGGGACGACGTACAACCGCGAGGGCGGCTTCCTCGACGAGGCCGGCCACTTCGACGCCGGTTTCTTCGACATCGCCCCGCGCGAGGCCCTCGCCATGGACCCGCAGCAGCGGCTGCTGCTGGAGACCGCGTGGGAGGCGTTCGAGCACGCCGGTATCGACCCGACGACGCTGCGGGGCAGCCGCACGGGCGTGTTCATGGGCACCGGCCAGCAGGACTACTCGGCGCTGGTGCGGCGCGCCCCCGAGCTGGAGGGCTATCTGATCGGCGGCCTCGCCGCGAGCGTCCTGTCGGGACGGCTGTCGTACTTCTTCGGCCTTGAGGGCCCGGCTCTCACCGTCGACACGGCGTGCTCGGCGTCGCTGGCCGCCCTGCACGTGGCCGTTCAGTCGCTGCGGCGCGGCGAGAGCGAACTGGCCCTGGCCGGCGGGGCGACCGTGATGGCCGGACCCGGCATGTTCACCGCGACGGCGCGCCAGCGCGGCGTGTCGTCCGACGGCCGCTGCAAGGCCTTCGCCGCCGCCGCGGACGGTACGGGCTTCAGTGAGGGCGCCGGTGTCCTCGTACTGGAACGTCTGTCGGACGCGCGCCGGAACGGGCACCGGGTGCTGGCCGTCGTACGAGGCAGCGCCGTCAACCAGGACGGTGCCTCCAACGGCCTGACCGCTCCCAGCGGGCCTTCCCAGCAGCGCGTCATCCAGCAGGCCCTCGCCAACGCCCGCCTCGCCCCCGCCGACGTGGACGCGGTGGAGGCGCACGGCACCGGCACCACGCTCGGCGACCCGATCGAGGCGCAGGCGCTGCTCGCCACGTACGGCCAGGACCGCGAAGAGCCTTTGTGGCTGGGCTCGTTCAAGTCCAACGTCGGGCACACGCAGGCCGCCGCCGGTGTCGGCGGCGTCATCAAGATGATCATGGCGATACGCCACGGCATCCTGCCCAGGACCCTCCACATCGACGCGCCCACCCCGCACGTGGACTGGTCGGCGGGCAAGGTGGAACTGCTCACCGAGCAGCGCGAGTGGCCGACCACGGACCGGCCCCGGCGCGCCGCCGTCTCCTCCTTCGGCGTCAGCGGCACCAACGCGCATGTGGTGCTGGAGCAGGCGCCCGTCGGGATTCCGGAGACAGCGGACGAGCCCGCTCCGCCCATCGCGCCGATCGTCCCTCTCGCCCTCTCCGCACGTGACACCACCGCGCTCCGCGCCCGGGCCGAGCGCCTGGCCGCGCGCCTCGACGACCTGCCGGACGTACGCGAGGTCGCACACGCCCTCCTCACCCAGCGAGCCGCTCTCGACCACCGCGCGCTGGTCCTCGGCACCGACCGCGACGAACTCCTGGCCGGACTCGAGGCGCTGGCCACCGGTGCCGCGGCTCCCGGCGTCATCACCGGGCAGGGTGCGTACGAGCGTCCGGTGTTCGTCTTCCCGGGCCAGGGCTCGCAGTGGGTCGGCATGGCCACCGAACTGCTGAAGACCTCCGAGGTGTTCGCCCGGTCCATCGCCGACTGCGAGGCCGCCCTCGCCCCGTACGTCGACTGGTCCCTCACCGAGCTTTTGTGCGGCGGGAAGCGGATCTCCCGTTCCGACGTCGTGCAGCCCGCCCTGTTCTCGGTGATGGTCTCCCTCGCCGCCCTGTGGCGCTCCCTCGGCATCGAACCCGCCGCCGTCATCGGCCACTCCCAGGGCGAGATCGCCGCAGCCGTCGTCGCCGGGGCACTGCCCCTGGAGGACGCCGCCAGGATCGTCGCGCTGCGCAGCCAGGTCCTGCTCGCCTGCTCCGGACAGGGGGGTCTGGTCTCCCTGGCCGTGTCCGAGGAGCGGGCCGAGGAGCTGATCGCGCCCTGGCAGGGGCGGATGTCCGTCGCCGTCCTCAACGGCCCCGCGGCCACCGTCGTCGCCGGAGAGCCGCGGGACCTCGACGAACTCGTCGCCCTCTGCGAGGAGAAGGAGATCCGCGCCCGCCGCGTCGACGCCGACTACGCCTCCCACTCCCCGTACGTCGAACCGGTCAGGGACGACCTCGTCCGGGCCCTGTCGGGCGTCACGCCCCGTTCGAGTACGGTCCCGTTCTACTCGACGGTCACCGGCGAACTCATCGACACGGCCGGGCTCGACGCCGACTACTGGTACGCGAACCTGCGCCGGCCCGTCCGCCTCATCGACGCGGTGCGCACGGCGTTCGCGGAGGGCCACACGGCGTTCATCGAGTGCAGCCCCCACCCCGTCCTCACCCTCGCCCTGGAGGCCAACGCCGAGGAGGCGGAACGGGACATCTTCGTCACCGGCACCCTCCGCCGCGACGAGGGCGGCTGGCCCCGTGTCCTCATGTCCGCCGCCCAGGCCCACACCCATGGCCTCCCCGTCGACTGGAGCGGGTTCACGACACCGCCCAGCCGGGTCCTGGACCTGCCGGCCTATCCCTTCCAGCGCAAGCGCTACTGGGTGGACGCCCGGCCGGCTGACATCGTCCCCGCGCACCTGGGCGCGGTCCCCGCGTTCGCGTCGGCGGGTGCCGGCCAGGAGTCCGAGGGCGACGCCGAGGGCATGGACCTGGCGCGTCGGCTGGCCGGACTGCCCGAGGCCGACCGGAAGCAGCTGGTGCTGGACCTGGTGGTGGACCAGGCCACGGCCGTGCTGGGCAATGAGGCTCCCGTAGCGCCCGACCGCACCTTCAACGACCTCGGCTACGCCTCGATGACCGCGGTGGAACTGCGCAACCGGCTGCGCGCCGCGACCGGCGCCCGTCTGTCGGCGTCCGTCGTCTTCGACTACCCGACACCGCAGGCCCTCGCCGGGCATCTGCTCGACCGGCTCTCCGGCACCCGGGACCGTGCTGCGGTGGCACACGCCGACGCGTCCGTGGACGGCGACCCGATCGCGATCGTCGCGATGGCCTGCCGCTATCCCGGAGGCGTACGGGGACCTGAGGACCTGTGGCGGCTGGTCGCGGACGGCACCGACGCGATCTCCTTCTTCCCCAAGGACCGCGGCTGGGACGTGGAGTCGGTCTACGACCCCGACCCGGAGCGCGTCGGCCACACGTACACCCGCGAGGCCGGCTTCATCGACGACGCCGACCGCTTCGACGCGGCGTTCTTCGGGATCAGCCCGCGTGAGGCCCTCGCCATGGACCCGCAGCAGCGGCTGCTCCTGGAGACCTCCTGGGAGCTGTTCGAGCGCGCCGGCATCGATCCGACCACCCTGCGCGGCAGCCGTACCGGCGTTTTCGCGGGCATCAGCGGGCAGGACTATCCGCAACTGGTGGCGGGGACGTCCGCGCGGCAGGGCGTCGAGGCCTTCCTGATGACGGGCAGCGCGGCGAGCGTGCTGTCCGGCAGGGTCTCGTACACCTTCGGCCTGGAGGGGCCGGCGGTGACCGTGGACACCGCGTGCTCGTCGTCGCTGGTGGCGCTGCACCTGGCGGCGCAGTCGCTGCGGGCGGGCGAGTGCGAGATGGCGCTGGCCGGCGGTGCCACCGTGCTGTCGACGCCGGAGGCGTTCATCGGCTTCAGCCGGACGCGCGGACTGTCCCCGGACGGCCGGTGCAAGCCGTTCTCGGCCGACGCCGACGGTACGAGCTGGGGTGAGGGCATCGGTCTGCTGCTGCTGGAGCGGTTGTCGGACGCCCGGCGCAAGGGGCATCGTGTGCTGGCCGTCCTCCGCGGCAGCGCCACCAACCAGGACGGGGCGAGCAACGGGCTGTCCGCGCCCAACGGCCCCTCCCAGCAACGCGTCATCCGTCAGGCCCTCGCCAACGCCGGTCTCGTCCCCGCCGACGTCGACGCCGTGGAGGCGCACGGCACCGGCACCACGCTCGGCGATCCGATCGAGGCACAGGCGCTCCTGGAGACCTACGGGCAGGACCGGGCCGCCGACCGGCCGCTGTGGGTGGGCTCGGTGAAGTCCAACATCGGGCACACGGCCGCCGCCGCCGGTGTGGCCGGTGTGATCAAGATGGTGAAGGCGATGGAGCACGGCGTGCTGCCGTGCATGCTGCATCTGACCGAGCCGACCCCGCACGTGGACTGGTCCGCGGGTGCCATGGAGCTGCTGTCCGAGGCGGTCCCGTGGCCGGAGACCGGGGGTCCGCGGCGCGCCGGTGTGTCGGCGTTCGGCATCAGCGGGACGAACGCGCACGTGATCCTGGAGCAGCCGTCCCAGGAGACTCCGGAGCAGCCTTCCCAGGAGGTCGGGCTCCCGCAGGCCGAGGCGTCCACGACGGGGCCGGGGACACCGCAGGCCGAGGTGTCCGCGACAGCGCCGGGGACCCTGCCGTGGCTGCTGTCGGCGCACAGCGCGGCGGCCCTGCGGGCGCAGGCGGAGCGCCTGCACGAACACCTGGCCGCGCGGCCCGGGACGGACCTGGCGGCCGTGGCCGGCACCCTGGCCCTCACCCGTGCCGCACTGCCGCACCGCGCGGTGGTCGTCGGCACCGGCCGGGCGGCCTTCGAGGCGGGTCTCGCGGCCCTGGCGTCGGGCGCGTCGGCCCCCGGCCTGGTGCGCGGTACGCCCGCCACCGGACGCCTCGGATTCCTCTTCCCCGGCGAGGGCAGCCAGTTCCCCCGCATGGGCCGGGAGTTGTACGAGCGGCACCCGGTCTTCGCGCGGGCGCTGGACGAACTGTGCGAGGCGCTGGACCGCGAGCTGAACCCCGAGGGCGACACGGCCCGGCCCGGGCTGCGCGAGGTGCTGTTCGCCGAGGCCGACACCCCGCGGGCGGCCCTGCTGGACGAGACCGAGTACACCCAGGCCGCTCTGTTCGCCGTCGGCGCCGCGTCCTTCTGGCTGCTCCAGTCCTGGGACGTGGTACCGGACGTGCTGGGCGGCCACGCGGTCGGCGAGCTGACGGCCGCGTACGCGGCGGGCGTGCTGTCGGCCGAGGACGCCTGCCGGCTGGTGGCGGCGCGCGGGCGGCTGATGCGGGCGGCGTCCGGCAAGGACGAGCGGCAGCGGTCGTCGCGGGAATCCCGTCCGGCCCTGACCGACGGCGCCCTGGCGGAGTTCGGCCGGCTGGCGAGCACACTGGCCTTCCAGCCGCCGCGCATCGCCCTGCTGTCGAGCGGCACGGCCGAGGAGGCGAGCACGGCCGAGTACTGGGTGCGCCAGCTGCGCGAGGAAGCCGGTGCCCGCGACGTTGTGGGCGCCCTGCTGGACGCCGGGGTCGCGACCGTGGTCGAGCCCGGCGCGGGCGGTGTGCTGACGGCGCTCGTCGAGGACGTGGCGGCCGAACGCCCGGGCCCGGCCGTCGAGGCGGTGCCGCTGCTGCGGCGCGACCACCCTGAGCAGCACGGCGCGCTCGAAGCGCTGGCCGGGCTGCACGTCCGCGGGGTGCGGGTCGACTGGTCCGCCGTCCTGGACGTCCCGGCCGGTACCCATGTGGACCTCCCCACGTACGCGTTCCAGAGCCGCCGTTTCTGGCCGGACGGCACGCTCCCGGCGGCGGGCGCGACGGCCGGCGACGCGGGCGAGGAGAGGTCGGCCGACGACGCGGCGACGCGGCTGCGCCAACACCTGGCGCCGCTCACGGCCGACGCCCGCGCGGACGTCCTGCGCACCCTGGTCGCCCAGCAGGTCGCCACGGCCCTCGGCCACACCGACACCACCGAGGTCGAGGAGGCGCTCAGCCTCCCGGAGCTGGGCATCGAGTCCGTCATGGCCGCCGAGATCCGCGCCCACCTCCAGACGGCCACCGGAGCGCAGCTCCCTTCCACGGTCCTCTTCGAGCACCCCACGCTCGACGGGTTCGCCGCCCACCTCCACACGCTGCTGGTCACCGCGTCGCTGCTTCCCCCGCCGGGCGACCAGTCCGGGGACTCCCCGGCCGGCACGACCGAGACGGCCGGTCCGGAGTCCACCGGTGCGGGCGTCCTCGCCTCGCTGGCCGCACGGGCGGCGAAGGACGGTCGCTTCGCCGAGTTCACCACCTTCCTGGAGGACACCGCCCGGTTCCGGGAGACGTTCGACACGGCGGACATCGAGACCGGGATGGTACGGCGGCCCGCGCCGGTGCGGCTCACGCGTGGCGGTGACGGACCCGCACTCGTGTGCTTCCCGTCGTTCGCGGGCAAGTCCGGCGCCCATCAGTACGCCCGGCTCGCCGCCGGCGCGCGCGGCGGACACGACATGTGGGTGCTGCCCGCGCCCGGCTTCGTCGCGGGCGAACCCCTGCCCGCGGACCTCGACGCGCTGGTCCGGCTGCACGCCGACGACGTCGAACGGTGCACGGCCGGCGCGCCCTTCGCACTCCTCGGGCACTCCGCCGGAGGCTGGCTCGCGAACGCGGTGGCCATGGAGCTGGTGCGCCGAGAGCTGCGTCCGGCGGCCCTGGTCCTGCTGGACAGCTACGCGCCCGGCAGCCCCGTACTGCCGCGCATCGGGGA
The DNA here is from genome assembly GCF_024612035.1 of Streptomyces sp. DSM 40750. Classification (GTDB taxonomy): domain Bacteria; phylum Actinomycetota; class Actinomycetes; order Streptomycetales; family Streptomycetaceae; genus Streptomyces. The sequence goes on along the minus strand of NZ_CP102513.1, from coordinate 10,424,231 downwards.
GTACATCGGCCGCTCGATGGTCGAGTCCCCCGCCGAAGGCGCCGCCGCCCTCCTGGACGACACGGTGCTGACCGCGATGGGCGGCATCGCCCGGGTCTTCGCGGGCTGGCGCCCGGCCGACCTCGACATCCCGGCCCTCCAGGTCCGGGCGGCCGAACCGCTGCCGGAACCCGGGTTCCCCGAGTCCGGCTGGCAGGCGCACTGGCCCGGCCGGCCCGCGCCCGTCGAGGTGGACGTGCCCGGCGACCACTTCACGATGATCACCGAGCACGCCGGGACCACGCTCGACGCGGTCCGTACCCACCTCGCGTCCCTGACCCGGTGACCCTCGCCGACCTGGCCATCTCCCCCGCAGACTGCGGACTCCGGAAGGACGACCCCCGATGCCCACCCGCTGGTACCCCGTCGAAGAGGCCGACGACTCGCTCCTCACCACCGCGTCCCTCTACCTGACGCGCTCCGTCGACGTCCCCTACCCGGCCGAGGAGACCTGGGCGGCCCTGACCGACGACAGCGGCCCGGCGCACTGGACGAAGGGCGTGAAGCGGCTGACCTGGACCTCACCCCGGCCGTTCGGGGTCGGCACGACCCGGGAGGTCGAGACGCTCGGCGGCTTCGTCCTGCGCGAGCGCTTCTACCGCTGGGACGAGGGACACCGCAAGACGTTCACCGTCGTCGCGAGCACCCGCAACATGTTCCGGCACCTCGTGGAGGACTACGTCGTGGAGTCCACCCCGGACGGCTCCCGGCTCACCTGGCAGTGGGCCGGCGAGCTGAATCGCCCGTGGTCGTATCTGAAGCCCGTGCTGAAGCGAGTCGTCCTGGAGCCGACGGCCCGCTCCCACATCGACGGGCTGCCGGCCCATATGGCGGCCAACCGCTGACACCCGCGCGAGCCGGACCACCACCCAACGAAGCATCAGCAGGAGAGGACGCACATGTGTGGGATCGTCGGCTGGATCGCCTTCCAGCGTGACCTGGAGAAGGAACGCCCCACCCTGGACGCGATGACCGCCACCATGGTCTGCCGCGGCCCGGACGCCGGGGGCACCTGGGTGTCGCCGCACGCCGCCCTGGGCCACCGCCGGCTGTCGGTCATCGACCTGGAGGGTGGTGTCCAGCCCATGACCGTGGACACCCCGGACGGCCCGGTCGTGATGACGTACAGCGGTGAGGCCTACAACTTCCGGGAGCTGCGCGTCGAGTTGCGGCGCCGTGGTCACACGTTCCGCACCTCCAGCGACACCGAGGTCGTCCTGCGCGGCTACCTGGAGTGGGGCGAAGAGGTCGCCGACCATCTCCTCGGCATGTTCGCGCTGGGCATCTGGGACGGCCGCACGGACCGCCTGATCCTGCTGCGCGACCAGCTCGGCATCAAGCCGCTGCATGTGTACGAGACCGAGGACGGCATCCTGTTCGGCTCGGAGGCCAAGGCCGTCCTCGCCCACCCGGCCGTGGAAGCCGTGGTGGACCGGGACGGCTTCCGGGAAATGATGGGGTACGTCAAGGAACCGGGCCGGACCCCGTGGAAGGGCATACGGGAGGTCAAGCCGGGCACCATGCTGATCGTCGACCGGGGCGGGATGCGTGAGCGGGTCTACTGGCGGCTGGAGGTCGAGGAGCACCGCGACGACACGGAGACGACGGTACGCCGGGTCCGTGAGCTGCTGGAGGACAGCGTCAGCCGGCAGCTGGTCGCGGACGTGCCGCTGTGCCTGCTGCTCTCCGGCGGTCTGGACTCCAGCGCCCTGACGGCCCTGGCCGCCCGGAAGCTGGCCGAAGAGGGCCGGCGGGCCAGGACGTTCACGGTCGACTTCGAGGACGCGGACGACTTCCGGGGGGACGAGTTCCGCACCTCGCCGGACGCTCCGTTCGCACACGAGGTCGTGGACCACGTCGGCACGCTGCACAGCGACATCCGGCTGGACCACCGGAAGCTGGCCGACCCCGACGTACGCCGGGCCGTGATCGCGGCCCAGGATCTTCCGTTCGGCTTCGGCGAGGGCGACAACTCCCTCTACCTGCTGTTCAAGGCGATCCGTGAGCATTCGACGGTGGCCCTGTCCGGCGAGTCCGCCGACGAGACGTTCGGCGGCTACCCGTGGTTCCACATCCCCGCGGTGCAGCAGACCGCGATGTTCCCCTGGCTGACGGCCGCGCAGCCCGCCAGGACGTACGACCGGGAGCTGACGCTCGACACCCTGGACCTGCCGGGCTTCCTGGCGCAGCGCTGGTCCGACACGGTCGCGCGCGTGCCGTCCCTGCCCGGCGAGGACGCGCACGAGCGTCGTATGCGCGAGTTCTGCTACGTCCATGTGACCAACTGGCTCGGGACGTTGCTGGACCGCAAGGACCGGATCAGCATGGCGGTCGGGCTGGAGGTGCGGGTTCCGATCTGCGACCACCGGCTGGTGCAGTACGTCTTCAACACGCCATGGTCGATGAAGACGTTCGACGGCCGGGAGAAGAGCCTGCTGCGCGCCGCCGTGCGCGACACGCTGCCGGCCTCGGTGGCGGACCGGGTCAAGGCGAGTTTCCCGCTGACCCAGGAGCTGAACTACCTCGGGGAGGTGCAGCGCCAGGCCGGCGAGCTGCTGTCGGACGACCACCGCGCGGTGGAGTTCTTCGACCGGGCGGCGCTCACCGAGGCCGTGCGCGGGAAGCCGGAGGCCATGACGCGCGACGGGCGTGACGCGATCGAGCGGGTCCTCGACCTGGCCGTCTGGCTCGACCTCTACCGCCCCACGATCAAGCTGTCCTGATCACGAGCCGTTTGAGGGGCACGGCCGAGGCCGTGCCCCTCAAACGGGCTGGGGATACGCATGTCAGGCGGTGGCGGCGGGGTGTCGCTCCTCGTCGGACTTGGCGAGAGCGAGCAGGCTCGCGTGGACCTCATCGCCCAGCTCACGTATGAACGGCCGGCTGAAGCAGGCGGTGTGGTGCGGGAACTCGATGGCGAGGCGGCCGTCGAACGTCGCGACACAGGCCATGATCGGGCTGCGGCCGGCCTGCGGGAAGTAGTTCTCGCGGGCTGGCGCGAGCCGTACGTCGGTGACGCGCGTGCCCTCCGGGAGGCGCGGGCCGGACACGGCCCCCATGTTGGTGACGATGACCGTGCCGAGGTGGAGTGTCGGATGCTCGCGGGCCGACGGCATGATCCGCATCTCCTGGAAATGGGCGCCGCGGTCGATGAAGTCCCGCAGAGCGTCGCGGACTTCACGCGCCAGCTCCAGTACGTCGGATTCCTCGCCGACGGGCAGGACCTGCAGATGCATGGTGACCGCGGCGACCATGAGGTCGGCGGGCACCGGCGGGGACAGACGCGAGCGCAGATCGACCGGTGACAGGCAGCCCAGGAGGCGCGGGTCCGTGCCGTCCAGGCGCCGGCGGGCGGCGAGCAGCAGGGCGGCGCTGATCAGACCGTGCACGGACAGACCTTCCGCGCGGGCCCGCTCACGCAGCCGGGCGGTCTGTTCGGTGTCGAGGAGCAGCCGCTGGACTTCGATGCGGTGGGGCTCCTCGGGCGCTTCCTCCGTCGCCTTCACGTCGTACGGGACGAGTTCGGCCGGGTGGCGGCCGACCTTCCCCACACGCTGTTCCAGGTGCTTCGCCGTCTCGGCCGCGTCCGAGTGGGGCAGCAGCGTGCTGATGGGCTCGGGGAATTCGGCCACGGGCGGGCGCGGGGCCTCGGTCCCGCCGATGAGTTCCCGGTAGCGGTCCCAGACCAGGTTGAGCAGGGCGACCGCGCTGTGTCCGTCGGCGATGACATGGTCGATGCTCAGGAGCAGGGTGTGCCGCTCCTCGTCGGGGTCGGTCACGAGGACCGCCCGGGTCAGCGGACCACCCACCGTCAGCGGGGTGTTGAGCTCCTCCGCATACGACTCCTCGCCCCCGGTACGCATCAGCAGCCGGGGTCGCTCGGCCTCCGGGAGGAGCTCGAGGGCGTGGCCGTCGCCGTCCGGGACGATGCGCGCCAGCAGCTGCGGCTGTTCCGCCGTGACCGCCTCGAACGCCGCGGACAGGGCCACCGGGTCGACGGGGCCGTCCAGGGCACAGGAGAGGATCGCCCTGCTTCGCTGGGCGACGTAGATGTTTTCCACGGGGCATAGCGCGCGTCGCATGCAAAAAGCCTTTCTCGATAATCCGATTCCACAAGGCGCCGCTCACCGAATTCGGTCACCGCTCCAGCAGTGCGGCGATCGCTCTCGGAGTGGGATTCCGGTACATGTCGCGGGTCTGCAGGGGCGGCAGGCCCTTTTCCCGGAAGGCGGCCGACAAGCGAGTGGCGAGCAGGGAATTTCCGCCGATTCCGAAGAAGTCGTTGTCGGGCCCGACAGTGAATCCGAACGCCTCACTCCAGGTCGAACACACCAGGGCGAGCAGGCCGGACTGTTCTGCTGTTTCGGGCCCTGTTTCGGGCCCTGTTTCGGATTCCGTTTCGGATCCGGAAACCTTGTCGGCGGGGCGGGCGTTCCCGGGCGTGGCCGGCCGCGGTGCCGGGAGCTTGCCGACGTCCAGTTTTCCGTTGATCGTGCGGGGTATCTCGGATATCGGTGTCCAGGTACTGGGCAGCATGTAATGCGGCAGGACCTTGGCGGCGCGTTCCAGCACCTCCGCCGTGCCGTACGCGGTTCCCGCGCCTTCGCGGAATATCAGATAGGCGTCGAGCCGGAGACCGCCGGCATTGTCGGGGCCGGGGATCACCACGGCGTCGGACAACGCCGGGTCCTCCAGCAGGACGGCCCGTACCTCGTCCGTCTCGATACGGTAGCCGCGTATCTTGACCTGGTTGTCCAGCCGACCCAGGTGCTCGATGCGGCCATCGGGAAGAAGCCTGCCCGCGTCACCGCTGCGATACATGCGGTCGCCGGTGACCGGGTCTTCGAGAAAGCGCTCGCCGGTGAGTTCCGGGCGATCGAGATAGCCGAGCGCCACCCCGGCCCCGCCGACGTGGATCTCGCCCCGTACGCCCTGCGGGAGCAGTCGGCCCCGGCTGTCCCGGATGGAGACGCTCCAGCCCGGCAGAGGACGGCCCACCGACCGGTCACCGTGCAGTATCTCCGTCCGTGTCACGGTCTGGGCCGTGACGTGCACCGTGGTCTCGGTGATGCCGAACATGTTGACGAAGCGGCACTGTGACCAGCCGTCCACGTCCAGGCAGGGCCTGAGGACGCGGGGGTCCAGCGCCTCTCCGCCGAAGATGAGCAGCCGCACCGACACCGTCCCGTTCGCCGGAGCGCTGTCCGCACCGCCTGCCGCGACGGGCCGGCTGAGCCGGACGACTTCGCCGAACGCCGAAGGTGTCTGGTTCAGGACGGTCACCTTCTCCGACACCAGCAGTTCGAGGAACGACTCCGGTGACCTGGCCGAGAAGTACGGGACGATCACCAGCCGTCCGCCGGTGAGCAGACAGCCCCAGATCTCCCACACGGAGAAGTCGAACGCGACCGAATGGAACTGGGACCACACGTCGCGGGCCGAGAGTGCGAAGTCCGAGCGAGTGGCTTCGACGAGCGCGCTGACGTTCCGGTGCGGAACGACCACTCCCTTGGGATGGCCGGTGGTACCGGAGGTGTAGATGACGTAGGCCGGCTGACCGGGGTCGGTTCGGTCGGTCACGGGGGTGTCCGGTTCCGGCTCGGCGCGCAGCGCCAGGTCGGCGACGGACACCGTGCGGACTCCGGGGATGCCCGGATCCGACGCCTCCTCGGGGCCGATCACGAGCCGCAGGCCGGCGTCCTTCGCCGTGTAGGCGAGCCGCTCCATCGGATAGCCGACATCCATGGGGACGTACGCCGCTCCGACCTTCAGAACGGCCAGGAGCACCGCCACCAGATCGGTGGAGCGTTCCACGCAGACCCCGACCCGGTCCCCGCACTCCACGCCGAGGGACCGCAGCACGTGGGCGAAGCGGTTGGCCCGTGCGTCCAGCTGCCGGTAGGTGAGCGTCTCCCGCTTGTGGCTGACCGCCACGGCGTCCGGCTGAGCGGCGGCGACCTCCTCGAAGGCACGGTGGACACAGCGGTGTCCGGCGTGGAGCGGGCCGCCGTCGGCCAGTTCCCGGATCGACGCCTCCTCGTCGTCGTCCAGGAGCCGCAGGCGGTCCACAGGCGTCGCGGGCGGCTGTTGGAGAAGTTGCCCGAGGACCGCGGCAAGGTGCCGGCAGAACTGCTCGACCAGCTTCCTGCCGTGGCGGCTCTCGTCGAAGAGGCACACCGCTTCCAGCCCCTCGGAGCCCTCGCCGAACCAGTGGACGACCAGGGCCGTACCGGGCCACGTGCCGGGGAAGTAGGACACGTCGTAACCGAGGCCGGGGCCCGGACCCTCCTCGTCGAATGCCACAGTGATCCGCGACGCCCCGCGCTCGAGGTCGCCCCGGGCCTCCTGCTGGGCACCACCGGATCGGGCGAGGTCGTCGAGGGCGGTCCGCGCCTGTGCGAGCAGTTCGCCCGTGGTGTCGGCCCCCGTCAGCGTCAGCGGCACGGCTTCTTCCGCCGCGCCCAGGACCGCGGCGCTCCGGTGGCGGCGCCGCACCACGCCCACGGTCGCTTCGGCACGGTCCAGGTAACGCGTCGCCGTGTAGGTGACGGCGGCCAGCTGCGCGGCGCGGAGCGTCGGCTCGCCCGGCGCCGGGCGATGTCCGGCCGGGGCCGTGGGGACCGTGAACCGGTGCGCCGCACGGCGGCCGGGACCGCCCCCGGCGCCGGGCGCGGCGACGGTGGCTGCCTCCGAAACGCCCGCCCCCTCGTCCGGCCCCGCAGCCGGGAGATCCCACCACAGCCGTCGCGCACCGCTGTCGGGACCGCCGGCAACAGCCCGGGCGACCGAGGTGAGGGACGCCCGGTCGAGACACCACCGGGCCGCGGTGAGGACGAGCTGGTCGCCGTCCTCGCAGCGCAGGACCACGAGGCGCACCGGCGCGGGACCGAAGCGGGGTACCGGCCGCAGCAGCTCCCGGTGCAGTCTCCGCACCGCCCGGGGGTCGTCCGACCGGTGCGGCACCTGCTCCAGCCACACCATCCCGGGTTCCTCGACGCCATGCCGTACGACTGAGCAGAGGTCTCGCTCATCCGGCACGGGGCACCCGGCGACGACGTCCCGCAGGCGCTCGGCGAGGACCTCCGGCTCCACTCGCGGACCACCGCTCAGGACGATCGCGTGATGGTCGAGAGGCCTGGAGCGCTCGGTGGGCGAGAGTGCGTCGTACGACGCGTACGCGGTCAGGACCGCTGACATCTGGGCTCCCTGTCTGGTGTGCGGGGTCTGATGTGCGGGCTGTCTCATGTGCGGGCCCGGTGCTGCCGTGCCCGTGGCTACTTGGCCGTGAATCCGCCGTCGACGGTGACCACGCTGCCGGTGACCCCGCGTGAGCCGTCACCGACCAGCCACAGCACCGCTTCGGCGACGTCACCCGCCTCGACGAGCTCGTTCGTCGGCTGGGCCTGGACGAAGATCTCCTCGTGCTCGGAGACGGGAACGTCCAGGGACTTGGCGATCTCGGAGAGCATGCGTCCTTCGAGCACCGGGTCGTCCCGTACCGACCCCGGGCACACCGCGTTCACGCGTACCTTCAACGGCGCGTAGTCCAGGGCGGCAGCACGGGTCAGGCCGATCAGCCCGTGCTTGGCCGTGACGTAGGCGGCGAAGTTGCGGTAGCCGACCAACCCCGCGGTGGAGGAGATGTTGACGATGCTGCCGGAGCGCTGCCGTGCCATCACCTCGCCGACCGCCCGCGTCATGCGCCAGGCGCCGGAGAGGTCGACGTCCAGCATGACGCTCCACTCGTCCTCGCCGATCTCGTGGACCGCCTTGCCCGAGGGGGCGGCGATGCCGGCGTTGTTCACCACGGCGTCGACGCGTCCGAAGCGCTGGACGGCCGTGGCGACGGCGGCCTCGACCGCGCGGAGATCACGGACGTCGGCCGGGCAGCTGAGCACGGCGGCGCCGTGCGCACGGCACAGCTTCTCCGTGTGGGCCAACTGGCCCTCGGTGCCGAGAGCGTACGGAACGAGGGGGAGGTCGTCGGCGACATCGACCAGCACCAGGTCGGCGCCGGCGGAGGCGAGCAGTTCGGCGCAGGCACGGCCGACGCCGCGGGCGGCGCCCGTCACGATGATCGTCTTTCCGCGCAGACTCATGCCGCGCGGACTCATGCCCATGCCTTGAGTTCGTCGTCGATGAGCTTGAGCAGCGGCCCCGGGTACTCGGTCAGGTACATGTGGCCGCCGGGCAGTTCCTCCATACGGAACCCGGACCGGGTGACCGGTTCCCACTGCTGCGCCTGCTCGCCCGAGACCAGGGTGTCGTCCAGGCCACGCAAGGACGTGATGGGCGCGTCGAGCGGGTCGTCCGCGGTCGAGACGTACGCCTCGTGCATCTCCACGTCGGCGCGGAGTGTCGGCAGCAGAAGTTCCAGCAGCTCCGGGTCCGCCATGGTCGGGTGGTCGTATCCGGCGAACTCACGCACCCGGGCCAGGAACTCCTCGTCCGGGAGCCCGGTGGCACGGGCCTCGCGCCTGGTCCCGGGGCCGGCCGAACCGCTGACGAAGAGGTGGGCCACCGGTATGTCCTTCTTCTCGCGCAGGTGACGCGCCATCTCGTAGGCGAGCACCGCCCCGAAGCTGTGGCCGAACAGGGCCACCGGTCCCGGCGACAGGTCCGCCTCCGCGATGAGTTCGTCGGCCATCGACTCGACCGCGGTGAAGACATCCGGGAAGGGCGGGTCGTCAAGGCGCCTTTCCCGCCCGGGGAGTTGGACGGGATGAATCCGGGTGGCCTTGAGGCCGTAACGCTGCCAAGGGGTGAAGAAACTCGCGCCTGCTCCGGCGAAGGGGAAGCACAACAGCGGGACAGTCATGGTGGGCATGGCTCCTGTCAGTCGCCTGTACAGGCTGTCGGTCAGGGGTGGGATGTCCGCGGGCGACGGGTGGTCCGTACGACAGACGCCTCGGCGTCGTCCGCCGTGCGGTGGAGCGGCGGAACCGTGAGGGGAGTCGGGCGCCCCCACGAGGCAGGGAGCGCCAGGCCACGCGTGGGGCGGTCATGGAAAGTGGCCCCCTGCTCTCTGCGATGCGCGGCGACGTGCCCTGCGGCGCGCGAGGCGAATTCACCGTGTCACAGGCGTGCTCAAGCCGCCCTGGAGTCTTCCTGGAGACGACCGTGCCTTCGAGGTGTCCGCGGCGCTCGCGCCGTCGGCCGGGCGGGTGCGTACCTGCCTCGGCCGAGCCCTGCACCGTTTCTTGACCGGTGCTCTAGTCGGGGTGCGGAAGCTGGCCGTCCCGAGCATTCCGACTCAGGAGACCGAATGAGTACCCCGCGCACTCCCGGTGGCTCGCTGCCACGGCCACCGGCGACATCGCCCTGCCCCTGGCGGTGGGCGCGCTCTTCGCCGCCCTCGCCCGCCGGCTGAGGCGGTCGGCGGTCGGCGCCCCTTCCCTTCACCCGGCTCGACGCGGTGGCCGCGGGGCGGTCCGTGACGGGCCCGTTCGCCTGCGTGGTGAGCGCCATGGACGGTGGCATTCCGCAGGCCGCGCGGGACCGAGCGGACCCGGCCGGCGTCGGTTCGCGGCACCGTCCGCCGGACCGGTCTGACTGAGCCGACCGGGGCCCCGTGCCATCGCTCCACGGCGTGCGAGTCCGCGCAGGCCGTTGTCCCTTTGTCTGACGAGGATGATAAACGTGCTCCAAGACGCAGACGGATCCAACGCTTCCGCATCGCCGCGGCGGAATGCTCCCGAGCCGACCGATGCCACAGCCCCTACGGCGCGGGCCGCGAAGGACCATGCGCTGCTGGGCCTGACCGGAGCGCAGGGAGGCATCTGGTACGCGCAGCAACTCGACCCGCGGAGCCCGGCCTACAACACGGGCGAGTACCTGGAGATCCACGGACCGGTCGACACGGACCTGTTCGAGACGGCACTGCGCCGCACCGTCGCCGAGACGGAGGCGCTGGGGCTGCGCTTCGTCGACACGGCCGAGGGGCCGCGCTGCGCGCCGGCGCCCACCGCCGACTGGGTTCTGCACGTGCGGGACGTGAGTGCCGCGCCGGATCCCACGGCGGCGGCCGAGGAATGGATGCGCGCCGACCGCGCCACCGCTGTGCCGGTGAGCGAGGGCCCGCTGTTCACCCATGCCCTCTTCAAGGCGGCCGACGACCGGTACCTGTGGTACATGAGGGCCCATCACATCCTCCTGGACGGCTACGGCTACCTGCTCGTCTTCCGCAGGGCCGCCGAGATCTACACCGCGCTGGCGTCCTGCCAGGAGGCGCCCGAGGCGTCGTTCGCCCCCGTCCGGACACTCCTGGACGAGGAAGCCGCCTACCGGGTCTCGGACCGGTACGAGCGTGACCGCGCCTACTGGACCGAGCGCTTCGCCGACCATTCCGGGGCCGTCACTCTCGCCGAGGGCACCGCGCCGCCGTCGCCCGCCTTCCTGCGCCGTACGGCGGCCTTGTCCGAGTCCGCCGCCGAAAGGCTCTCGGCCGCCGCGTCCACGATGGGCGCGAGCAGGACCGAACTGCTGTTCGCGGCCGTCGCCGCGTACACGCACCGGGTGACGGCCGGCGAGGATGTGATCCTCGGCGTGACCACCATGAGCCGGCTCGGATCCGCCGCGCTGCGGACCCCGGGCACGGTGTCCAACAACCTTCCGCTGCGGCTGTCGGTGCGGCCGGACACCACCGTGGGAGAGCTGGTCGCGGCGGCGGCCGCCGAACTGCGCGCCGTCCGCAAGCACCAGCAGTACCGCGGAGAGGACCTTCGCCGGGATGTGAAGCTCCTCGGCGGTGACCGGCGGCTTTTCGGCCCGCTCGTCAATCTGGTCCCCTTCTCCCACCGGCTGCGGTTCGGCGACCACCCCGCGACGCCGCACCACCTGTCGGGTGGCGCGGTCGACGACCTGCTGATCACCGTACGGCCCGGCGCCGACGGCACCGGCCTGGGCTTCACCTTCGACGCCAACCCGGCCCTCTACAGCGAGGACGTGCTCGCCGGTCATCTGGAGCGGTTCCTGGCCCTTCTGGACCAGCTGGCCGACGCCGACCCGGGGCTCACGGTCGCCGGGACGAACCTGCTGCTGCCGGGTGAGGACCCGGCGTACGCGTCCCCCGAGCCGGTGCCGGCCGCGGCGGACGCCACCGTGCCCGCGCGCTTCGAGGCCCAGGCCGCCCGCACCCCCGAGGCGACGGCCGTCACCCACGACGGCCACGCCCTGAGCTACGCGGAACTCAACGTCCGCGCCAACCGGCTGGCCCGGCTGCTGGTCGCGCACGGGGCGGGCCCCGGCCGGATCGTGGCCATGGCGCTGCCCCGCTCCGCGGACCTGGTCACCGGGCAGCTGGCGGTGCTGAAGTCCGGCGCCGCCTGCCTGCCGCTGGACCCGGCGCACCCCGCCGAGCGCCTGCGCGCGCAGGCCGACGAGAGCGCGCCCGCGCTGGTGCTGACCGACATGAGCGCGGTCGGCGCGCTCTTCGGCACCGACGTCCCCACCGTCGTGCTGGGCAGCCCCGCCACCGACAGCGAGTTGGCCGCACGCTCCGCCGCGAACCTCTCCGACACCGACCGTGGTGCGCCGCTCACGCCGGATGCCGAGGCCTACGTCCTCCACGCCCCGGACGCCACGGGAAGCCCGAAGGGCGTGCTCGTCCCGCACGGCAGCCTCACCGGACACTTCGAGGCGGCCGCCGCGCACATGGCCTCCGGTCCGGACGACTCGTGGGCGCTGTTCCACTCGTGCGCCTCCCCTCTCGGCGTCTGGGAGGTCTGGGGGGCGCTGCTGCACGGCGGCCGACTGGTCGTCGTGGAGCACGACACCACCCGGTCGCCCGAGGAACTGCTGGACCTGCTGCGTCGCGAGCGCGTCACCGTCCTCCACCAGTCGTCCTCCGCCCTGCCCGCGCTGGCCCGGGCCGACCGGGCGGCCCCGCGCGGCTCCGGACCGGGCGGTCCCCCGCTCGCGCTGCGTCACCTCGTCATCGTGTGCGAGGCACCGCGACCGGCCGACCTGAGCCCCTGGATCGAGCGGTACGGCGACGACGCCCCGGTCCTGCTCACTTTGTACGGCGACGCCGAGACCACGGGGCCGGTCGCCTTCCAGCGGGTGAACCGCGAGCTGATCGGGCAGGACCGCCGCGTCCTGGGCAGCGCGCTGCCGGATGCGCGGCTCTACGTGCTCGACCACTGCCGCCGGCCGGTGCCGCACGGCTGGGTGGGCGAACTGTACGTGGCCGGGGCCCACCTGGGCCGCGCGGAACCGGGTGACGAGCGGTTCGTCGCCGATCCCTTCGCACGGACGGGCCGGCGGATGTACCGCACCGGCGACCTCGTCCGCCGGTGCGCCGACGGCACCCTGGAGTACGTCGGCCGGACCGACCAGCAGGTGCGGACCGGGGGATTCCGCGTCGCGCCCGGGGAGATCGAGACCGCACTCGTCCGGCATCCGGCCGTCGCCCGGGCCGCCGTCGTCGCCCGGGACAGGCACGACACCGGCAGCCGGGACCTCGTCGCCTACGCCGTTCCGGGACCGGGGCGCCGCCCCACCCGCGCGGAGCTGCTCGCGCACCTGGCCCAGGTACTGCCGGAGCAGATGGTGCCCGGCGCCTGCGTGCTGGTGGACGCACTTCCGCTGACCGCCGACGGCACACCGGCCCGGACGGCGCTGCCCGCCGCCGGCGCCGAGGCCCCGGGCAGCGCCGCGGCCACCGAGGCCGAGGCCCAGGTCCGCCGCCTCTTCGAGGAACTGCTGGGGTTGCCCACGGGCGCGATCGGTCCGGACGACGACTTCTTCGAACTCGGCGGCCAGTCACTGCTCGCCTCCAGACTGGGGGCCAGGCTGCGTGCCGTCACCGGCGCCGAGGTGTCCCTGAGGACGATCTTCACCGAACCGACCCCCGCCCGGATCGCCGCGCGGCTGTCGGTCCCGTCCGCCACGGCGGCCCCCGCGCGGCCGGCTCTCGTAGCCGCCGAGCGGGGCGACCGGATCGCGCTGTCCTCCGCCCAGCAGGGCATGTGGTTCCTCAACCAGCTCGACACCACGGCCGCGACCTACAACATGCCGCTGGTCGTGCGACTGGAACAACCGGTCGTCGACGAAGCTTTGCGGGCGGCCCTGTCGGACGTCGTCGACCGGCACGAGAGCCTGCGCACCCTCCTGCCGCAGGCCGACGGCACTCCGTACCAGGACATCCGCGAACCAGGAACCGTGCGCCCGGACCTGGAGGTGGTGGACTGCCCCGTTCAGGAGGTTCAGGCGTATGTCGCGGCCGCGCTGCGCCGCCCGTTCGACCTGACGCGGGACATCCCCCTGTGGGCAGGGCTGTACGGACCCCGGGACGGGACCCGTGCGCTGGTCCTCGTACTGCATCACAGCGCGGCCGACGGGTGGTCGCTGGTGCCTTTCGCCAAGGATCTCTCGACGGCGTACACGGCCCGCCTGGAGGGCAGGGCACCCGACTGGGCGGCGCCCGTGGTCCAGTACGCCGACTACGCGCTGTGGCAGGAGCGGCTGCTCGACGGGCTCCGGGATCCCGCCGCCCTGATGGGCGGGCAGCTGGCGTTCTGGAAGGAAGCCCTGGCCGGCCTGCCGGAGGAGATCCCGCTCCCGGCCGACAGGGGCCGTCCGGCCGTGCCCAGCCGGCGCGGCCGAGGCCTGACCGTCGACATCGGCTCCGACCTCCACCGCGCCCTGCTGCGGCTGGCCGACGCCGACGGGGCCAGCCTGTTCATGGTCCTGCAGAGTGCCCTCGCCGCCCTGCTCACCCGCTGCGGCGGCGGTACCGACATCCCCATCGGCACCCCGGTCGCGGGACGCACCGAAGCGGCCCTGGACGACCTGGTCGGCGTCGTCACCAACACTCTCGTCACGCGGGCCGACACCTCGGGCGACCCCGCGTTCCGCGACCTGCTGGCCCGGGTACGGGCCTTCGACCTGGCGGCCTACGACCACCAGGACCTGCCGTTCGACCGGCTGGTGGAGGAGCTGAACCCGCCCCGCGCGGCCGCCCGGCATCCGCTGTTCCAGGTGATGCTGGCCCTGCAGAACAACACGGAGGCGGTCCTACGGCTCGGCGGCAACGAGGCGCCTCTGCATCCCACGGCGACCGGCACCGCGAAATTCGACCTGTTCGTCGAGGTCACGGAGCGCCGGGGCGCCGACGCGGCACCCGGCGGACTGACGTGTCATGTCGAGTACGGCACCGACCTCTTCGACGAGGCAACGGCGCGTCGGCTGGCCGACGCCCTGCACCGGACGCTCGCCGCCGTGGCCGCCGACCCGGACCTGCGGATCACCGGGCTGCCCGACCCCGGCCCGCTGCCGTCGCGGGCCACGGCGGCGGACGAACCGTTCGACCTGCGGGCACTGGAACGGTCGGTGCTCGCGGTGGGCGGCATCCGGGAGTGCCTGGTGCTGCCGCCGCAGGACGGCGACGCCGGGCGGCCGACCGTCCTGGCCGTACCCACCCGGCCGAACGCGGCCGGGCAGGCGGAGCGGGCGCTGCGGAGTGCGGTCCCGGACGGGCGGGCACCACGGGTCGTGGCCGTCTCCGACCTGCCCCGCACCGCGGACGGGGCCCTCGACGCCGCCGCGCTGCGGGACCTCCCCAGGATCGGCACGGAGCAGGCGGAGGAGTGGCAGAGGGCGCTGGCGGAGGTGCCCGGTGTGGACGCCGTCGGCGTGGAGCTGGAGGAGGACGCGGAGCCCCTGGGCCGACTCCACGCCGGGCCGGCCGCCTCCGGCCCGGCCGATCGCCCCGGCGCAGCGGCCGAGGGGGGCGGGGCGGCGGCGTCCGGTTCCACCGGGCAGGAGGCGGTCCCCTCGGTCAGCGAGGGGCCCACGCTGACCGAGCCTGCCGTGCGGACCTGGGCAGAGGCCCTGCGCCGGGCAGCGGCCGGCGGCCCGCACGCCGAGGTGGTGCACGTACGGGCCGACGGCAGCACCGTGCGCCGTAGCTATGCGAGCCTCGCCGAGGAGGCGTCCCGGGTCCTGGGCGGGCTGCGCGGGCTGGGACTGCGCCCCGGCGACCAGGTGATCCTCCAGTGCGACGACACCGAGGACTTCCTGGCGGCCCTGTGGGGCTGCATACTCGGCGGGTTCGTCACCGTGCCGCTGACCGTCCCGCCCTCCTACGGGGAGGACTCCGCGGCGGTGAACAAGCTGGAAGGCGTCTGGCGGATGCTGGGCCGCCCGTGGATCGTCACCTCGGACGGTCACGAGGACGGGCTGCGCGCTCTCGCCGACCGGCGTGCCTGGACGGAGTCGCGGCTGACCACGGTGGACGTGCTCCGCTCCGGACCCGCCGACACCGAGTGGCATCCGGTGCGGCCCGACGACCTGATCCTCATGCTGCTCACCTCCGGCAGCACCGGTCTGCCCAAGGCGGTCCGGATCGATCACCGAGGCGTCCTCACACGGTCCGCGGCCACCGCTCAGGTGAACGGCCTGACGGAACACGACGTGTCGCTGAACTGGATACCGCTCGACCACGTGACCGGCGTGGTGATGTTCCACCTCAGGGACGTGTTCCTGGGCTGCCGGCAGGTCCACGCGCCCACGTCGTGGGTGCTGCAGGACCCGCTGCGCTGGATGGACCTGGCGGACCGTCACCGGGTCACCGTCACCTGGGCCCCCAACTTCGCCTTCGGTCTGCCCGCCGAGCACGCGCACCGGATGGGCGACCGCCGGTGGGACCTGTCGCCGATGCGCATGGTGATGAACTGCGGCGAGGTCGTGGTGGCCGCCACCGCCCGTCGTTTCCTCCAGGTGCTCGCGCCGTTCGGGCTGCCGCCGACGGTCGTGCACCCCGGCTGGGGGATGTCCGAGACCTGCTCGGTGGTGACGGACGCCGAGCTGTCGGCCGAACCGGTCGCGGGCGAGGACAACTTCGTCAGCTGCGGACTGCCCTACCCCGGGTTCGCCATGCGGGTCGTGGACGGCGAGGGCGAGGTCGTGCCGGAGGGCACGGTCGGGCACTTCCAGGTGCG
The DNA here is from genome assembly GCF_024612035.1 of Streptomyces sp. DSM 40750. GTDB lineage: Bacteria > Actinomycetota > Actinomycetes > Streptomycetales > Streptomycetaceae > Streptomyces. Next base: position 10,408,251 of record NZ_CP102513.1, on the reverse strand, counting down.
CGGCACCTCGGTGACCTCCGGATATCACGACAATCCGGCCAAGAACGCCGAGTCGTTCACCGCCGACGGCTGGTTCGACACCGGCGACCTGGCCTTCCTGCGCTCCGGCGAGCTGTACATCACCGGCCGGGCCAAGGACGTCATCATCATCAACGGGGTCAACCACTACAGCCACGAGATCGAGGCCTGCGTGGAGGAACTGCCGTTCGTGGAGCGGTCGTTCACGGCCGCGTGCGCGGTGCGACCGGACCCGGCGGCGGACACCGACGAACTGGCCCTGTTCCTCCACGTGCTCCCCGGCACCGACCTGGCCGACGCGCTGCGCACGGTGCGCGGCAAGGTGACCCGGGAGATCGGGATCACCCCCGCCTACCTGGTGCCGGTGGAGCCGAAGACCATCCCCAAGACCGAGATCGGCAAGATCCAGCGGACGCAGCTGCGGGGGCGTTTCGAGGCGGGTGAGTTCGACGAGGACGTACGGCGCACCGAGGTGCTGCTGGGCACCGCGGCGACCGTACCGGACTGGTTCCTCCGCCCGGTGTGGCAGCGCGCCGAACGCCCGCACCGCACGGCGCCCCCCGCACGGCACACCCTGGTGCTCGCCGGGCGCGACACGCTGGGCGCCCAGGTGGCCGAGGCCGTGGCCGTGGAGCTGTGGCGAGGCGGTGCCCTGTGCACGGTCGTCACCGCGGCCGACGAGTTCCACCGCGACGACATGGCCCGCTACCGCGTCCGCGTCGACCGGCCCGGGGACTACGAGGCGCTCCTCGCGAGCCTGGCCACGGACGGCCGCCCGGTGGACGCGGTGATCCACCTGGGGGCGCTGACCGCCGGGAGTGGCGAGCCCGAGCGTGTCGAAGACCTGCTGGAAGCCCAGCGGGACGGCGTCGACAGCCTGGTGTGCCTGGCCAAGGCCCTGTCGTCGAGCGGCGCCCCGGACCGCTCCGTCAGCCTCCACCTGGTGACCGGCGGGACCCAGGACGTGCTGCCCGAGGACCGCCCCTCCTGCCTCCATGCCGCCGCGGGCGGCCTGCTGAAGAGTCTGCGGGAGGAGATGCCCTGGCTGGGTGCCTGCCGACTGGACCTCCCGGTCGTCGACCGCGCGGAGACCGACCACGCCGAGGCCGCCAGGCTGATCCTCACCGAGGCGGGCGGCCCGGTGACCGATGCCGAGGTGGCCTACCGGAACGGACAGCGCTGGGTGCGCCGCCTGGCACAGTTGCCCGACCCGCTGCCCCGCAGGCGACCGGCCGCGGCCGACGGCTTCCTGCTGATGAGCGGCGGACTCGGCGGGGTGGCCGCCCTGGTCGCCGAGCACCTGCTCAAGGCTCCGGGGACCCGACTGCTGCTGGTCGGCCGCACGGAGCTCCCGCCCGAGCACACCCGGGACGGCCTGACCGCGGAGGAAGGCCCGACGGCCCGACGGGTCGAGGCGTACCGCAGGCTGCGCGAACGCGGCGAGGTGCGTTACGAGTGCGCGGACATCACCGATCCCGCGCAGGTGCGCGCCGTGGTGGACAAGGCCGCCGCCGCATGGTCGGCCCCCCTGGCAGGGGTGGTGCACCTCGCGGGCGCGTTCGACCAGCGGCCCGTCGCCGAGTACGACCTGGAGCGTTGGCGTGCCGCGCTCGCCGCGAAGGTCACCGGCGGCTGGGTGCTGCACCGGCTGGCCGCGGAGTGCTCGGCGTCGTCGTTCGTGTCCTTCTCGTCGGTCAACGGCTTCTTCGGCGGCTCCATGACGGGCGCGTACGCCGCCGCCAACGCCTTCCTCGACGCCCTGGCGGTGTACCAGCACCGCCAGGGCGGGATGGCCGCCCACAGCCTGTCCTGGAGCATGTGGGACGACATCGGCATGAGCCGGGGCTACGGGCTGCGGGCGCTGACCGAGGCGCGGGGCTACCGGGTCCTGGAGCACACCTCCGGTCTGCGCTCCTTCGATCTCGCCCGGAGCCTGGACGAGCCGCACGTCCTGATCGGCGTCGATCGCGGCGCTCCCTGGGTGCGCGGCCACCTGCTGGGCCCGGCGCGCCCGGTGCACCGGCTGGCGGCCCGCGTGGCGCTGCGCGACGGCACCGACATCGGGGCGCTCCACCGGGCCGCCGCGGACGGCGCCCGGCTGTCGGGGGCCGCCGACCGGTGGGTCCTGCGGGTGGCCGGGACGTCCACCGGCGCATCGCCCGGCGGTTCCGCCGTCCCGCCCGCCCACCCGGACACCGACCGGCGTCGGGCGCTGGAGGACAGACTGTGCGGCATCTGGGGCCGGGTCCTGGACCGTGAACAGGTGGGTGTCGACGACAGCTTCTTCGACCTCGGGGGCACCTCCCTGCTGCTGGTCCGTGCGATGACCGAGGTCAACCAGGAACTGGGCTGCGACCTCACCGTCGTGGACCTGTTCAGCCATCCCACGGTCAAGGCGCTGGCCCGGCACCTCGCCGACCGGGTGACCGTCCCCGCGACCGTGGACGGCGCAACCCCCGGTGACGGTTCCTCGGCGGGCGTCCCGGCCGGGAGCGGGACCGCCGCGCCGGGCGGGGCCCTGGCACGCGCCCGGCAGCAGGCGCAGCGGCAGCGCGCCGCACGGAACAGGACCATCCGGCCGAACAAGGGGAATGACGGCGATGACTGACACGCCGGAGAACGAGAACGAGAACGGGTACTCGGACAACGACATCGCCGTCATCGGCATCGCGGCGCGCTTCCCCGGAGCCGACACGGTGGAGGAGTTCTGGGAGAACATCGCCGCCGGCAGGGAATCGGTGCGCCCGGTCGGCGAGGAGGAGTTCCTCGCCGCCGGCGGGGACCCGGCGGACCTGGCGGACCCCTCCCTGGTGCGCAGGGCCTCGGTCATCGAGGGGATCGACCTGTTCGACGCGGCCTTCTTCGGCTACAGCCCCGCCGAGGCCGCGATCGTGGACCCGCAGCAGCGGCTGCTGCTGGAGTGCGCCTACCACGCGCTGGAGGCCGCGGGGTACGCGGCCGACCGGGAGGGGCGGACGATCGGTGTCTACGCGGGCGCCGGGGACAGCCGGTACTACGCGTCCCACGTGTACCCGAGGTTCGCCGGACAGCCCGGCTCGGTGGAGCTGGTCCACACCACTGCCGCCAACTCGCTCGGCACCCTGGCCACCAGGATCTCGTACGAACTCGGGCTGACGGGCCCGAGCCTGTCGCTGCAGACGGCGTGCTCCACCGGGCTGGTGGCGATCCACACCGCCTGTCAGGACCTGCTGAACTTCGCCTGCGACCTCGCAGTGGCCGGGGCGGTCTCGGTCAACCCCTCGGCGAAGCTCGGCTACCGCCATGTCCCGGGCGGTGTGTTCTCCCCGGACGGCCGCTGCCGCGCCTTCGACGCGGAGGCCGCGGGCACCGTGTCGGGCGACGGTGTGGGCGTGGTGGTCCTCAAGCGCCTGGCGGACGCCATGGCGGACGGGGACCGGATCAGAGCCGTGGTCAAGGGATCGGCGGTCAACAACGACGGCCGTCGCAAGGTGGGTTTCAGCGCGCCCAGCACCGAGGGGCAGTGCGAGGCGATCCTCCTGGCCCAGACGCTGGCCGGCGTCGACGCGGACTCCATCGGTTACCTGGAGGCCCACGGCACGGGCACGAACCTCGGCGACCCCATCGAGGTGGAGGCGCTGACCCGGGTGTTCCGGGAGACCACCGACCGCAGGCAGTACTGCGCCCTCGGGTCCGTCAAGCCCAACATCGGCCACCTCGGGACCGCGGCCGGTCTGGCGGGGTTCATCAAGGCGGTGCTGGTCCTGGAGCACCGGCTGATCCCGCCGGTCGCGAACTTCCAGCGCCCGAACCCGCTCATCGACCTGGCCGGGAGCCCGTTCCGGGTGCCTACCGGACCGGAGGAGTGGCGGTCCGGGAGCGGTCCGCGCCGCGCGGGCGTCAGCGCCTTCGGTATCGGCGGTACGAACGCGCACGTCATCCTGGAAGAGGCGCCGACAGCCCCGGAGCGGGACCGGCCCGTGTCCGAGGACGACGCCCCCGGGGCACGGTGGCAGGTACTGCCGCTGTCGGCCCGGACCCCCGGGGCTCTGCGCGGTCAGTGCGACAGTCTCGCCCGGCACCTGTCGGACCACCCCGGCCTGGACCTGGCCGAGGTGTCCCACACCCTGCGTACCCGCCGCGCCGCGATGCCCCACCGGGCCGCGGTCGTCGCCGAGCGCGGCCGGGACGCCGTCGAACCGCTGCGCCGTCCGCTGTCCGACACTCCCGCGAAGGGCGCGGACCGGCCCCCGCCCGTGGCCTTCCTGCTGCCCGGTGGCGGCGCCCAGTACACCGGCATGGGCGCGGAGCTGTACCGCGACTGCGCCCCGTACCGCGACGTCGTCGACCACTGCGCCGGGGTCCTGCGACCCGTGCTGGGCCGGGACCTGCGGGACACGCTGTTCGGCGCCGGCACCACGGACGCCGGCGTGCCGGGGCTGCTGTCGGTGGTCGTCACCGAGTACGCCCTGGCCACCGTGCTGATGGAGCGCGGGGTCCGCCCGGACGCCCTGCTCGGCCACTCCCTCGGCGAGTACACCGCGGCCTGTCTCGCCGGGGTCATGGACCTGGAGGACATGCTGCCGCTGGTGGCGGAGCGCGCACGGCTGATGGTCGCGGCCGGTGGCGCCACCGTCAGCGTGGCCCTGGGCGAGGAGGAGCTGCGCCGCCGGCTCACCGGCGGCCTCTCGCTCAGCGTGGTGAACGGACCGGACGCCTGCACGGTCGCGGGCGGCGAGGAGGCGGTGGCCGCGCTGGAGCGGCGGCTGGCGGCGGAGGAGGTCCCGCACCGTCGGCTGACGCTGTCCCTCGCGGCCCACTCGCACATGCTCGACCCGATTCTCGGTGAGTTCGCCGAGGCCGTCCGCGGCGTCACCCTGCGGCCGCCCCACATCCCCTACGTCACCGACACCACCGGCACCTGGGTCACCGACGCACAGGCGACCAGCGTCCAGCACTGGGTCGACCAGCTCCGCGAGACCGTGCGCTTCGCCGACGGCGTCGCGGCCCTGTGGGGACGCGGCGAGCCGCTGATGGTGGAGGTCGGCCCCGGAGACACCCTGTCGAAGCTGACGCAGGCGTGTCTGCGGGAGGCAGCGCCGACCACGGTCGCCACCATGCGTCACGCCAAGTCCGCGCGGTCCGACGTCCAGGTGTTCAGCGAGGCGCTCGCCCGGTTGTGGACGGCCGGGGTGCCGGCCGACCTCGCGCCGCTGAGCGGGGCCCGGGACCACGGGCCGGGGGCGACGCTGCCCGGCTACGCCTTCGACCGCCGGAGCCACTGGATCGACCCGCCGCGGGTCTCCGCCCGCCCCTCGGCCGGCGGCGCCCTGCCGTCCGCCGTGGACACCGCGGACGCTCCGGAGACCGCGGCCGCGTCGGCTGCCGGGCCGTCGGCCCGCTCCCTGGCTCCCCGGCCGTACCTGCAGACCTCGTACCTCGCACCGCGCAGCGACCTCGAAAGCGCGGTCGCCGAGCAGTGGCAGGAGGTCCTGGGGGTGGAGCCGATCGGTGTCCACGACAACTTCTTCGACCTGGGCGGCGACTCCATGCGCGGGGTGATTCTGGCCGGCCGGCTGCGCAGGGCGGGAGTGCTCGACGTGCCGGGCACGGCGGTGCTGGCCTCCCCGACCGTCGCGGGGCTGCTGGACCGCGCGGGCCGCCGCGGCGGCGGCCGGGACGCCTTCGCCCCGGTTCTCCCGCTGCGCACCGGAGGCGATCGGCGTCCGCTGTTCTGCCTGCACCCCGGAGGCGGCATCGGCTGGCGGTACGCCGGCCTGCTCGCCCACCTCGGGGAGCAACAGCCGGTCTACGCCATCCAGGCGCGCGGGCTGGACGGTGTCTCACCGCCCGCCACCGACGCGAAGGACATGGTCGCCTTCTACCTGGGGCTGCTGCGCGAGATCCAGCCGGAGGGCCCCTACCGGCTGCTCGGCTGGTCCTACGGCGGGATGGTGGCCCACGCCATGGCCACCGCGCTGCAGGGCGAGGGCGAGCGGGTGGAGCTGCTGGCCATGCTGGACTCCCCGCTGCTGCATCTTCACCCGCCGTCCCCGGAGGTGGCCGAGCGGCAGGTGGTGGCGTTGCTCTCCAGGCTGACCGGTGTCCATCCGCCCGACGGCGCGTCAGCCGGCGTCGCCGACCTGATGCGGCTGCTCGACTCGTCCGGCCCGGCCGCGGGCGCGGAGGTGACGGCCGAGGAGGCGGCCGCGATCGCCCGTGTCATGCGCAACAACCTGCGTATCGCGCCCGAGTTCGGTCTCGACGTGTTCCACGGTGACGTTCTGTTCTTCAGTGCCGTCGGCGGTGCGGCCGATGCCGGCGGATCGGACGACCCCTCGGACGCCCCGGGCAAGCCCGAGGAGTGGCGTGCGTACGTCGACGGCGTGGTCGAGGACCACGAGGTGCCCTGCGGCCACTACGAGATGACCGAGCCGGAGCCGATCGCGCGGATCGGTGAGGTCGTGGCGGCCGCCCTGCGAGCCGGGGAGAGCTGACGGAGCGGCCGGGCCGACGAGCGCCGGCCGCCCGGGCAGTGGTGACCGCCGGTGCCCCGCCGCGGGCACCGGCGATCCCCGCCGGTGTGGCGTTGATCACGCCGTTGTCGCGCGGGGCGGGGGGATTGCGAAGGCCGCGTCGGCACTCCTCATTCAGTGAAGCCGTCCTTCGGAAGACGCCCGGCAGGACCGACAGGCGAAGGAGTGGTGAAGTGCTCTCGGAGATCGGCGGTCCGACGTCCCGCACGCCGCCACGCCGGTCGTCCGGCGGGCGGCAGGCAGCTCGGTGCGGAACATGGCGGCGAGGAACGCCTCGACAAGGAGCAAGAGGAGTTCGAGGCGCTGCTCGCGACCGGTCCGTGCGGAAGCTGCCGGGCGAGGCTGATCAGCGTGGTCGTCACCATGGACCGCCCGTACGCGCTGGGCCCGAGGCGGCGGCCGGATACGTCCGGCCTGCCGCGCGCGTCCGGAGTCGGACGGGACAACGCTGGACTTCGACATCTGAGTACCGATCGCGTGCCGCTGGGTACTGCCCGCGGGCGCCGGAGAATGGGGACCACAGTGGACAGGCTTTCCGGCAGGACGGCACTGGTGACAGGCGGCAGCCGGGGTATCGGCAGAGCCGTCTCGATACGGCTGGCGGCCGAGGGCGCACTTGTCGCGGTGCACTACGGCCACGACGCGGTGGCCGCCAAGGAGACGGTCGAGCAGATCACCTCGGCGGGCGGGCACGCCTTCGCCGTCCACGCGGAACTCGGCGTGCCGGGGGACGCCGCCACGCTCTGGGCGGCCTTCGACGAGGGGCTGGCCGGGCACGGCTCCGGACCTGGGCTGGACATCCTGGTCAACAACGCGGGCATCACGCTCCCCGTGGAGATCTCGAAGGTGACCGATGCGGAGTACGACCGGGTCTTCGCGGTCAACACCAAGGCCCCCTTCTTCGTCATCCAGCAGGCTCTCGGCCGGATGAGGGAGGGCGGCCGGATCATCAACATCTCCTCACTGGCCACCCGCGTCGCCTTCTCCTGGATCGTCGCCTACTCGATGTCGAAGGGCGCGATAGACGTACTCACCCGCACTCTGGCCAAGGAACTCGGCCCGCGGGGGATCACGGTGAACGCGGTGTCCCCCGGTGTCACGGAAACGGGGATCAACCCGACCCTCAAGCAGCCCGAGGTGCGGGCGCGCTATGAGTCCGCCTCCGTGTTCAACCGTCTGGGCAATCCCGAGGACATCGCGGACGTGGTCGCCTTCCTGGCGAGCGACGACGCCCGCTGGGTGACGGGCCAGTGCCTGGACGCGAGCGGCGGCCTGCTGCTGGGCATCTGACCGCTCCGGCTCGCCGGAGCACGCGAAGGGCACTCCGGCGCCGGCCGCCCGGCTCAGGGCAACCAGCCCTGGTCGTAGGCGATCCGGACCGCGTCGATGCGGTTCCGGGCACCGAGCTTGGTGACGACGGAGGTCAGGTAGTTCTGCACGGTCCCTTTGGACAGGCACAGGCCGTTCGCTATCTCGCCGACGTCGGCACCTCGGGCGGTCTGCCGCAGGACCTCCGTCTCGCGGGCCGAGAGGGGACTCTCCGGGTAGTTCCAGGCGTCCAGCAGCAGCTCGGAGTCGATGGCGCGCTGACCGGCGGCGACCGCACGCACCGACCTGGCGAGCTGGCTGGGCGGGGCGTCCTTGAGCAGGTACCCCGACACCTGCGCGGCCAGTGCGCGTCGCAGCATGCCCGGGCCGCCGAAGGAGGTGAGGATCAGGGTGCGGCAGCTGGGGAGCTTCTGATGGAGTTCCGTCGCCGCGGTGAGCCCGTCCGTGCCGGGGAGATCGATGTCGAGCACCGCGACGTCGGGCCGGGTCTCGAGAGCGGTCGGTACGATGTCGTCCCCCCTGCTCACTGAGGCCACGACGGTCAGATCCGCCTCCAGCTCCAGGAGGGCGGCCAGTGCTCCGCGGACCATAGGGACATCCTCGGCGAGCAGGATTCTGGTGTGCATGGTCGTTTACTTTCGTTCCGCGCGCTCCGGCCCCACGCCGGTGCACTTTCCCTGCCCCCCGTTGCTTCGACAGCGGCCGCCCGACAGTTCGGAAGCGGCAGTGGCGCCTCCGCGAGCCGCAGTGGCACCTCCGTGAGCCGCAGTGGTGGCTCCGCGAGCCAGAGTGGCGCCTCCGCGACGAGATGGAAGAGACCGTCCTTGTGGACGCCCGCCTCCGTCCGGCCGCCGAACTCCGCCAGGCGGGCGCCGATATTGGCCAGTCCCTGGCCACCGTGCTGCCCCGTGGCGGACGGGACGACGCCGTCGTTCACCATGACGAGCCGCGCGGTTCCGTGGGACACGGTGAGCGTGACGTGGCAGTTTCCGGCATTGCTGTGCTTGAGGATGTTGGTGCTTCCTTCCCTCAACACGATGGCCAGGACGGCGTCGAGCGCCGGGTCCAGCCGGTCGGGCTCGGTCATCATGGTCACGTCCACCCCGGCCGTGGTCAGGACCGACCGCACCGACTCCTGCTCGGCCGCGAACGACATGGGGTACCGGTAGCCCTTGGCCACCACACGCAGCTCGGCGAGGGCCTGGCGCGAGATGTCCAGCACCGCCGCGATCTCCTGACGGGCGCGGCGTTCCTCGGCCGGAACCAGTCGATGGGCCAGCTCCCCCTTCAGGATGACGGCGGAGATGCTGCCCCCCAACAGGTCGTGGAGGTCCCGCGAGAAGCGCAGCCGCTCCCGCGTCACCGCTGCCCTGGCCAGTTCGCTCCGCTCGGCGTGCACCTCGGCGACGAGACTGGAGAGTCTGCTGAATCCCCAGATCATCCATCCCGCCAACACCGTGTACATGGCGTACGAGACAGCCGTGAGGAACGGCACCTCCGCCCAGGCGATGCCCAGGGAGCTGGCGACGACCAGAGACCAGACGAGCCAGACCCCGCGCATGTTGACCAGCAGGACCGAAGCGGCCAGTGGCCCCGTCATACGGGCCCAGGGAGCGCCGTACCAAAGGATGGGCAGATAGGTCAGCGCGGCCTGCGCACAGAGGATCGCCAGCAGTTGGCCGTTCGTCCGGCACCGCGTCCCCACCGTCACGACGGCCATCTGAGCGGCGACCACGAGCGTCAGGAGAGCGATGACGGGCGCGGGTCGGGGCTGCTCGGCCAGCGCGTCGAGCAGACACTGCAAGGCGATCCACGCGAGTGGAACGACGGTGATGATCCGGGTCAGCCAGTGCGTGGGGATGTCTTGGTCCGGCAGCCGGTCCAGTCCGTCCGTCCACCGCCTCCCGAGCACTCTGGGTAACGTCTCGCGTAAGACGCCGACGTGCCTTCGATTGCCCCAGGCAGCACTCACGATGTCGTTCTCCTCGCGCCGGCCGTTCGTGGTGGGCAGCGGCCATGCCTCAAACGCGTCGCGCGATGCGGGATTTCCCGTCTTCGTGACTGATCGAACGTCAGGACGACCGCCGCTTGCCCCCCTGAATGTCACTCTCACGTCAGGCGGTCGCCATTTCCGATCACCCGGGAGCGGCCGCGTCGAGGAGGGCCGACGACATGTTGATTTTCGCGAGGAAATGCAGTATTCAGGGCAAAACAAAAGCACAGAAGTGAATGCCGAGGTTGCCCCCCGGCCCTCCTTCTCGGTTTCCTCCATCCGCCTTCGACACGGCAGCCCCCGAGCGCCGATGTCCCGGTATTCCGCTCGTTACGCGAGGTCCATGCCCCACGGCTACGGACGGCAACCGCCCGGCGGACCTGAAAGTGGCACGCGTCACCGATGGCATATGCACGCCGACGCCCCCAGCGGCCCGGCCGCGGCACACCCGGGCATGTGAAGAATAAAGACCCCTGCTCCTGCGCCGTGTCGCGCGAAGATAATTCCGCCATGGCAGTAACGGGGGTACTGAGTGGGGGGAGGCTCATGGAGCCATGATGGCGGGCTTTGAAGCCTTAATGCAAGATCTTGAAACTTAAGAGGCCGGTTTCCGTTGCGAACAGGTCACGCTTTCACGGACGGGATGTCCAACAGGTGACCAAAGCTCGCCCGGCTGATGGACAGAGCGGCACCTGGGGCCCACTTGAGCCATGACATGACATATTCACGTCCAGACTCGTGAGTGGGGCACTGGGCCTCATGGCACGGCCCTGCCAGTCTTCGGGGCACGTTCCGCAAGACAGCAGAGGACTCAGATGATGGGCATCACGGTTCTCGGGCCGTTCACCGCCACCTACCGACAGTCGTCGTTCGTCCCCAGTGCCACCAAACCCCGCCAGGTCCTGGCGCTCCTGGCACTGCAGGCTGATCGCGTCGTCACCGTGCCGACCCTGATGGAGGAAATCTGGGGCGAGGAGCTGCCGCGCAGCGCCGCCACGACACTGCAGACCTACATCCTGCAGTTGCGCCGCAAGCTCTCCGCCACCCTGGAGTGCGACGCCGATGCGAAGGAGGTGCTGGTGACACGGCACGGTGGGTATCTCCTGCGGGCCCAGCCCGGGCGGTTGGACGCACAGGAATTCGAGAAACTGGCCGCCTTGGGAGGCGGAGCCCTCGAGGCGGGTGACGACCGCACGGCCTCCAAACTCCTCAGCCAGGCCCTCGGGCTCTGGCTCGGGCCCGCCCTGGTGGATGTGAAGGTGGGCCGAGTGCTGGAGCTGGACGTCGTCCGCCTGGAGGAGAAGCGGATGACCGTCCTGGAGCAGCGGATCGACGCGGACCTCAGACTGGGCCGCCATGGCGAAGTGGTCCCGGAACTCTCCGTGCTGGCCGCCCGGCACCCCATGCACGAGACGTTCTGCGCGCAGCTCATGACGGCCCTCTATCGGGCCGGCGGCTCGTGGCGGGCCCTGGAGGTCTACCAGCGGTTACGCTCCGCCCTGGTGAAGGAACTGGGCCTGGAGCCCTCGGAACGACTGCGGCGGCTGCACCAGGCGGTGCTCTCCGGCGAGGAGATCACCGACCACCGCAGCTTCGCCACATCCCACAGCCGCACCGCGGCCCGGCTGAGCGACCGGCCGACCGCCGCCTGAGGCTGCGCGCTGCCACCGGGGCCTCCGGGTCCCCGAAACCGGCGCGACGCTGACACCTGTCAGCATGCGGGTCGCCGGCCGCCCTGGTGGGCCTCGGAGCACGAGGACATCGGCCGCCCGAAACCGTGGGTCAGCCCGCGGAATCCCATGGGGTCGATGTCCCGCCGCTCGGCGGAGGTCCGGGCGGCGCCGCACTTCTCGGGGAAGCCGACCTGCTGGGCAGGTCGAGAACCATGTCCGTGATCGTCCTGAGCGTGGCGGAGTTCTCGCCGGTGATGTGGGTCGGCGGGACGTCCACGCCGAGTTCCGCGCGGATGAAGGAGGACAGCAGGAGGCACCTGTTCATCGAGGTGGAACGTCGCATTCCGGCAGTGGTGTGTCCGCGGTCGGTTCGGACACACCACTGCCGCCGAGAGACTCCTTCTCCACGTACGCGCTGATCCGGCCGTGTCTCTCCTCCTCATATCTCCTCCTCGGAGAGCTCTGCCGTCGTGCCTCCTGGTACGCGGGACCGTTCGCGTCCATGCTCCGGTCCCGCGGTTGAGCCCGACCCGGTCGCCGCCGCGACGGCCGGTGGACCGATCCGGCCCAGCCGGGACTCCATGGCCGTCCGGAACTCCGGCTCGTCGAGGAAGAAGTGGCCCCCGCGCAGCAGCGTCAGATCGAAGGGCCGTGAGGTGAGCTCGGCCCAGGCTGCCATGCCCGCCGGATCGGTCAGCCGGTCCTGGAGTCCCGCGAAGGCGGCGATCGGCACCTCCAGCGGCTCCCTGTGCGTATGTGCGTAGGTCTCGACCATCCGCAGGTCGGCGCGGAGCGACGGCAGGTACACCCGCAGCACCGCCGGCTCCGCGAGCAGGGCTTCCGGGATGCCCCCCATCCGGCTCAGCCCGGCCGCGAACGACGGATCCGGAAGCAGGTGGAGGGGCTCGTGGGACAGCGGCCATGCGGCGCTGTTCCGCCCGGAGACGAGCAGCAGTTCGGGCGGTGTGCCCAACTGCCGCAGACGCCGCGTGGTCTCGTAGCCGACGAGTGCGCCGAAGCTGTGGCCGAACAGGGCGAAGGGCCGGCCCCGGCCCTCCCCCATCAGACGGATCACCTCGGTCACGACCTGCCCCATGTCCCGCAGCGGGCGCTCGCGCAGCCGCCTCCCGTGGCCGGGCAGTTCCAACGGGACCACCCGTACTCCCCGTGGCACCGCCGCCTCCAGGCGGCCGTACGGCCGTGCGCTGCCGCCGGCGTGCGGCAGACAGTAGAGAGTCAGCCGGCTCTCGGGGGAGGAGACCTGCGTCATGGATCGTCTCCTTTCCGGTGGCACGGAGAGCTCCCGTGCCCCGTCGATCACCAGTGGGTCCGGGTCACCCGTAGCGGTAGAACCCTCGCCCCGTCTTCTTGCCCAGTAGCCCGCCTTCGACCATGCGCGTCAGCAGCGGCGGCGGGGCGTAGAGCGCCTCCTTGAACTCGTCGTAGAGGGCGTCGGCCACCGAGTGCAGGACGTCCAGGCCGATCAGGTCGGCGAGCTTGAGCGGGCCCAGGGGGTGGGAGCAGCCCAGCGTCATGCCGCTGTCGATGGTCTCGGCAGAGGCGAAGCCCGACTCGACCATGCGCATGGCGGACAGCAGATACGGCACCAGCAGCGCGTTCACCACGAAACCGGTACGGTCCGCCGACCGGATGGCCTGCTTGCCGAGGCCCACGGTCACGAACTCGTCGGCCCGGGCCAGCACCGACTCCGCCGTGTGCAGGGAGGAGATGAGCTCGACGAGCGGGATGAGCTGCGTCGGGCTGAAGAAGTGCATGCCCAGGACCTGCCCGGGCCGGTTGGTCGCGCTCGCCATGGCCGTGACGGACAGGGAGGAGGTGTTGGAGGCCAGGATCGCCTCCGGATCCGCCAGCGTCTTGTCGAGCAGGGCGAACAGGTCGACCTTGGCGGCCTTGTCCTCGGCGATGCTCTCGATCACCAGCTGACGGTCCGCCAGGTCGATCAGGTCGGTGGTGAAGGAGATCCGGCCCAGCGCGGCATCACGCTCGGCCACGCCGACCCGCTCCGCGCGCACCGCCCGGTCGAGGGAGGCAAGGATGCGCCTGCGCCCGGCCGCGAGGGAGTCCTGCGAGGAGACCGCCACCCGCACGTCGTACCCGGCCATCGCCGACAGTTCGGCGATGCCGGAGCCCATCAGTCCGCAGCCGACGACGCCGACCCGCTCCACCCGGCCGGCCGCTTCCTCGTGGTGTGACGTCGGCGTCATGCGGCGGCCCCCCAGCGCAGATAGGCGGCCGCCATCGACATGCCACCGCCGAAGCTGCCCAGCATGACCAGGTCACCCGGGCGCAGGTGTCCCGCGCGGGCGGCGTCGTCCAGGGTGACCGCGACCGAGGCGCTCCCGGTGTTCCCGTAGCGCTCCAGCGTGCGGTGGGTGTGCGCGTGGTCCAGGCCGCCGGCCTCGACGAGTTGGGAGAGCAGCACACCGTTGGGCTGGTGCGGAACGAAGTGCCGCACCTCGCTGAGCGGGATGCCCGTCCGGTCGGCCAGGCGCCGGGCGAAGGGCGGAAAGTTCTCCATCACGAAGTCCCGCACACCCCGCCCGTCCATGCGGAAGAAGTGGTCACCACGGGCGACGGTCTCGGCGGACGCCGGGAGCCGACTGCCGCCCGCGTCCACCCGGATGAGCCGCTGGGCGTCACCATGGCTGGTGAGTTCGAAGTCGACGAACCCGTACGCGTCGTCCGTCCGGCCGACGAGCGCGGCCCCGGCGGCGTCACCGAGCAGCACCGCCGTGCGGCGGTCGGAGAAATCCAGGCACCGGGAGTACAGATCGGCGGCGACCACCAGGACAAGGCTTTCCGGCCGCTGGGCGACCAGGGCACGGGCGAGCGCGAGGGCGTAGACGAAGCCGCTGCACACCACGTTGATGTCGAAGCAGGCGGCACGACCGGCGCCCAGGATGTCCTGCACCAGGCAGGCGGTGGGGGGCTGCGGCGAGTCCCCCGTCGAGGTGGAGACGATCAGATAGTCCACGTCCTCGGCCGACACGCCGGCCTGATCCAGTGCCTCGGCAGCCGCGCGGGCGGCCAGGTCGGACGTCGCCTCATCGGGTGCCGCGTAGCGCCGGCTCCTGATCTGTGTCTTGCGCTCGATCCATTCGGTTTCCACTCCGACGCGTTCGGCGACCTCGGCGTTGGTCACCTCCTGCTTCGGAAAATACGAACCTGTGCTCAGGATTCCTATGGAGTGGGAAAGCATGGGGCGATGTCTCCTTCGGGCGGTATTCCGGGTTGATTTCGGATTCCGGGTCAGGCGGGACTCACGTCGCGGGTGGAAGTCCGGGCGGGATTCCGCAACGGGTTGAGCCGCTTCTCCCCGATCCTCGCCCGCAGTTCGGGATCGGTGACGCCCAGTCCCTCGCGGGGGGCCAGGCAGAGCACTCCGACTTTTCCGACGTGCCGGTTCTGCTGCACCAGACGCACGGCCTCACCGATGTCCTCCAGCGGATGGACCTCGGACAGCGCCGGAACCAATTTCCCCAGCGTGAACAGCCGGTTGCACTCCCACATCTCCTGGAGGTTCGCGGCGTGGCTGCCCACGATGCGCTTCAGATTCATCCAGAGATAGCGGTTGTCGTACTGGTGCTGATAGCCGGTGCTCGATCCGCAGGTGACGACCGTGCCGCCGCGGCGCACCACGAACACCGAGATCCCGAAGGTCGCACGTCCGACGAAGTCGAAGGCCACGTGCGGGTCCTCGCCGGTCTCCCGGCGGATGATGCTTCCCAGCCGCTTGCCGAGCGTGATGGCGTCCTCCGGCATGGTGTCGCCACCCATGCCGATCTCCGCACGGTTGACCACCACGTCGCAGCCGAGGTCCCGCACCAGCCGCGCCTTCTCCTCCGAGCCGACCACACCGACCGGGATGCCGCCCGCGTTCTTGACCAGTTGGACGGCGTAGGCGCCGAGGCCGCCGGCCGCTCCCCAGATCAGGACGACGTCGCCGAGCTTGATCCGGGCGCCGCGGTCACTGATCAGCATCCGGTAGGCCGTCCCGGCGGTCAGCAGGTTGGCGGCCGCCTCCTCCCAGGTCAGATGGGCCGGCTTGGGCAGCAGCTGGCTCGCCCGGACCACCGCGTAGTGCGCCAGCCCGCCGAAGTTGGTCTCGAAGCCCCAGGCGCGCTGGCCGCCGCCGAGCACTCCGTCGGCGTGGGTCATGGGCTCCTGGTCGTCGACCTGCATGCAGGAGACCACGACGTGGTCGCCCACCCGCCAGCCGCGCGTGCCGGAGCCCAACCGGACCACGACGCCGGCCGCGTCGGACCCGATGACGTGGTAGGGCCGGTCGTGCCGGGCCGCGTGGCCACCGTCCCTGCCCTGGCGTTCCAGGAAGGAGAACGTCGGAAGCGGCTCGAACATCGCCGACCAGACGCTGTTGTAGTTGATGGAACTGGCCATCACGGCCACCAGCACTTCATCCGGGGCCAGTTCCGGCATGGGCACCATGCCCACGTGAAGCGACTTCCGGACGTCCTTGTCCTCCACCCCCGTGAAGATGCCCACATCTTCCTTGCGAAGGTGGGCGGCGAGGTATTCGTCCGGCACTTTCTCCCGTTGCAGTTCCTCCGGGTCCGCGCCGGCCAGTACCGCCTCGGTCAGGGAAAACATGGAAATTCCTCCGATGGGACTCAGAACAGTTTCTTTCCCACGGCTTTGGCCTTGAGTGTTTCCTTGCCGTGCTCCAGCATGATGTTTTTGCAGCGCCGGATCGCCCTCGGCGAAGCCGAAATGCCTGGCGCCCGGAATTCGCACGCGTACACCTCCGTCGGTCCGGGAGCACAGGGCCCGGACCGGATCACACCACTGGCGGGTCGCACTTCGGCGGAGATCCGCTTGAGGCCGGGCGCGGCCGGTTCGGCCTCCGGGAGCCGGGAGACAGCCCGTCCGTTCAGCCGGGGCTCGAGGCAGATTCCAGTTGGTCTGGACAGGCTCGAAGCATGAGAGATCCCGAGGTCCGAGCTCACCCGGCGTACGACGTTGTGCCGGTGAGCCCTCCGGGTGGTCTCTCCGAGCGCGCGGGCGAGTCGACGGTGCCACGAACGCACCGGACACGTCAGAAGGTGAATCGCGCGGTGCACCACCAGCAGGACCGGCCCGATGCCCTGGGGGGCGCCTCGCGGAGCCGTGCCACTGACCACGGCGGCGGACGCTGAGGGACGTCGTCAAGGCCGAACAACCAGCCCCCGAACCGCCCGCCGCACTCGTGGGAGCCCCGTGTCCAGCACCCTTACGTCCAGCACGCCCGAGACCGGCGCCGGGCCCCGCGGCGCCGACGTCATCGCCCTCCGCGACGGCCACGTCCCGGAGGTGAGCATCCTGTTGCCACGCGCTCAGGCCGGCGACCGTCAGGCGATGAACGAGCTGTTGCAGCATGTTGCCCCGCTGGTCGTACGGCTGTGTCAGCGGGTCACCCGACGGCACGGCCTCGATGCCGCGCAGGAGGCCATGCTCGCCATCTACCGCGGCGTCCACGGACTGCGCGAGCCCAATGCCTTCCACGCCTGGGTCCGCGCCATCGCGGTACGGGAAGCCATCCGCACCCACCGGCGTCTGGGTGACTTCGCGGCCGAGGATCTGCCCGACCTGGTCCAGGACACCAATCCCATGGCCGCCGTCCACATCAGCGACGTCCTGGACCGGCTGCCGGACCACCATCGCGAGGTACTCACCCTCCGCGCGCTCTACGGCCTGGACGAGCAGGAGATGGCGACCGCGCTCGCCCTGCCGCTCGGGACGGTCCGCTCCCGGTTGTACCGGGCCCGGCGAAACTTCCACGACGCCTGGCACCAGCAGTCCGCCTGACGGGCCCGGCCCACTTCCCCGCACAGGAGTCCCTCGTCCCCGCACAGGAGTCCCTCGTCCCCGCGCGCTCCGGTCCCGCGACTCGGCACCCGCGTCGGCGCCGCGGGACATCACGTCCGCCGTCCGCGGCGCGAGCCGGGTGCCGGGCGGTCAGGTGACGGCGGCACGCTGTCGGAAGCGCGGGTCCCCGTGCTCCCCGTGGGTCACGGCCTCCCGCAGGTGCCGTACGGCCGTCAGCATGTCGCGGTGGGAGACGTACAGGGCGTTGACGCCGAACCGCAGCAGGTCCGGAGCCCGCATGTCGCCGATGACGCCGCGGGCGGCGAGCGCGCGCACCAGCGGATACGCGTCCGGGTGCCGGAGAGCCACCTGGCTGCCGCGCCGGTGCGGTTCCCGTGGGGTGACCACGGTGAAGCCGAGACCGTCCAGCAGGGTGTCGGCGCAGTCCATGAAGAACCCGGTCAGCGACAGGCTCTTGGCCCGGATCTGCTCCATGTCGGTCCCCTCGAAGGCAGTGAGGGCCGCCTCCAGGGCGAGCAGGGAGAGGATGGACGGCGTGCCGATCCGCGCCCGCTCCACTCCCGGGGCAGGGGTGTAGTCACCGCTCAGTCCGAAGGGATCCGCGTGCCCGTTCCAGCCGGTGAGCGGCTGGTCGAAGGCGGCCTGGTGGCGCCGGGCGATGTAGAGGAAGGCGGGGGCACCCGGTCCGCCGGACAGGAACTTGTAACCGCAGCCCACCGCCAGGTCGACGCCCAGCTCGTCCAGTTGGACGGGCAGCGCGCCGGCCGCGTGGCACAGATCCCACAGCATCAGTCCCCCGGCCTCCTGTACGGCACGGGTGGTCGCAGCCATGTCGTGGAGCTCGCCGGTGCGGTAGTCGACCGGGGAGTAGCCGGCCACCGCCACCTCGTGTCCCTGTTCGGCGAGGAACCGCGGCAGGCCGTCCACCGCGATCCGGTGGACCTCCAGGCCGAGCAGCCGGGCCACCGAGTCGGCGATGTACTGGTCGGTGGGGAAGTGTCCCGGGTCGGTCAGCAGCAGCCGCCGCCCGGGACGCAGCCGCGCTGCCGCGGTCAGGCCGTTGAACAGCTGCACGGTGGTGGAGTCGCCCGCCACGGTCTGCCCGGGTGCCGCGCCGAGCAGCCGTCCGATCACGTCCCCCACCCGCGACGGCGCCTGCCACCACCGGTGCTCGTTCCAGGACCGGATCAGGCCGTCACCCCACTGCCGGTGGACGACATCCGCGAGCGCTCCCGGTACGGCGGCCGGCAGGGCACCGAGCGAGTTGCCGTCCAGATAGACGATTCCGTCAGGAAGGGCGAAGCGTTCCCGGTGGGCTGCCAGCGGGTCCGCGGTGTCGAGTGCGGACGCCCGTGTCCGCAGTTCCTCGAGGGCGGGTGCGGTTTCGGCGTGGACGGTCACCGGTCATCCCTTCTCGTGGCGCGACAGCCGGGCGAAGACGTCGGTCACCGCGCGGGCGGCCGGCGAGCCGGGCTCGATGAGGGTGTAGTGGCCGGTCTCCGGCAGGACGACCAGTTCGGCCTCCGGGTGCGCCGCCATGTAGTCGCTGAACTGCTCCAACGGCACCTCTTCGTCGGCGGCACCGTGCAGGACCACCGTCGGCACGCCGGTCGAGCCCTTCTCCCGCAGCAGGGTGAGCGGATCGGTGACCGGGATCCGGGACTCGGCGTGGTCGGCGCCGCCCAGCAGTTCCAGCGCCGCACCGTTGCTGAGGTCCTCCCGGATCGTCCCGGCGAGATCGGTGACGGGAGCCAGCGCGAGCACCGCGGTCGGCAGGTCGCCTGTGTGCCACGGCGAGTCGGCGGGCAGCAGCCCGCGCGCGGCCGCCCACAGGGCGAGGTGGCCGCCGGAGCAGTGGCCGGCCAGCACGTAGGGGCGGCCGGCGGGGATGGTGTCCACCGCCAGGGCGATGTCGTCGAAGGTGCCCGGATAGCCGCCGTCGCCGCCGGACCGCCGGAACTCGGGCAGCGCGGTGGTGAACCCGTTCGCCGCCAGGTACGCGGCGAAGGGCGTCAGATGCATCCGGTTGTACCGCCAGTAGCCACCGTGCAGCAGGATGACCAGCGGGGCGTCCGGGTCCTCGGCCGGCCACAGGTCGTAGACCTGGCTGGGGTGTTCGCCGTAGGAGCGGTGGACCGGCGCGAGTACGGGTTTCAGGGCCAGCACCCGGCGCTCTTCCTCGAGGGCGGCTTCGGAGAACTGCCTAGACACGACCGCGCACCGTCCAGAGCTCGGGGAACACGGAACGGGCGGCTCGGTCCTCCAGCCAGGCGACGCCCGAGGAGCCGCCGCTGCCCGACTTGGCGCCCATCGCCCGGCGGGTGGCGAGCAGATGGTCGCCACGCCAGCGCAGAACCAGCTCGGCGATGTCGGTCAGCGCCTCGCCCAGGTCCAGCAGCGGGTCCTTCTGCGGGCCGGCGTAGATCTGCCGCCAGACCTCCTCGACGTCCGGGTCGGCCTCGTACGGGGCGGTCACGTCGCGTTCCAGGACATGCTCCGGGACGGGCAGGCCCCGGCGGTGCAGGTAGGCCAGCGTCGAGTCGTACAGCGACGGCTGGTTCAGCAGTTCCTCCAGCTCGGCGTAAGCCGTGGGATCCGCACGCTGCGGGTTCATCAGCGAACGGGACTTGTGGCCGAGCAAGAACTCCATCTGCCGGTACTTCGCCGACTGGAAGCCGGACGCCGCGCCGAACGCCTCGCGGAATCCGTTGAACTGGGCTGGGGTCATCCTCGCGATCGGCCGGATGGAGTCGTTGAGGGCGTGATGAGCGGTGATGCTGCGGCGCAGGGCCTCCATGGCGCACTCGTGGTCGTCCTTGACCAGCGCGTCCTGGGCGGCCCGCCACTCGTGGACGAGCAGGGTGAGCCACAGCTCCATCACCTGGGTCGTGACCAGGAACGGCATCTCGTTCGGGTCGTTGGTCAGGGGTTGCTGCAGGGAGGACAGCACCGAGGCGTGGACGTAGTCGTCGTAGGGGGTCTTTCCCTGGAAGTTCACCAGCGGATCGTCCGGCCCCGGATCGCAGGGCAGTGACGTGGTGTCGGTCATCGCGTCTCCTCAACAGCGTGCACTGATGGGCGTGTTGGATACGGCGAGCAGTGGCCGTGCGGTTGCCTTGTCGACTGCTCAGAGGTCGAAGTCCAGCCCCGTCTCGTCGGACTCCGGGCGGGCGCGGCAGGCGAGGGTGTAACCCGCCGCCAGTTCTCCGGGCCCCAGCACGTACTGGTGGCCGGTCGTGACGGTTCCGCGGGTCACCCGGGCGCGACAGCTTCCGCACAGACCCTCGCGGCAGGAGTGCGGCGTGTCCGGCATGACCCGCAGCAGTGCGTCCAGCACCGTCCGGTCCTGCTCCTCCATGACGGTCACCGCCGTCCGTCCGCCGAGGGAGGCGGTGATCCGCGCGGTGCGGCCGCGGAGTTCGGCCGCCGGTGGTGACGGCTGCTCCTGGGGGGCGAGGGAGAAGAGTTCGCAGCGTATCCGTGCCGGGTCGGCACCCCACCGGGTCAGGGCCTCGCGCCCTGACGTGACCATCCCCCAGGGCCCGCAGAGGTAGGCGTACGTGTGGCCGTCCGGCTCGGCGCCGACCGCGCGGAGCAGTCTCGGCAGCCTCGTGGTGTCGATGTGGCCGGAGAGCATCTCGGCCTCGCGGGTCTCCCGGGTCAGCAGGTACAGGGGCAGGAACCGGTCGACGTAGGCGTCCTTGAGGTCGGCCAGTTCGTCGGCGAGGAGCACCGAACGGGCCGTACGGTTGGCATAGATCAGCGACACCCTGCACCGTGGGTCGTCCCGCAGTGCCGCCGTGGCCATGCTCAGCAGCGGGGTGATGCCGCTGCCGGCGGCCACCATCACATGGTGCGCCCCGGGGCGCTCCACGAGCCCGAAACCGCCGGTCGGAGGCGCGACATCGAGCGTGTCACCGGCGGTCAGCGCGGTCGTGGCGTACTCCGAGAAGCCGCCCGGGCCGAGGCGCTTGACCACCAGGCGCAGTTCGCGCCGCTCGGACGGTGGCGGGCAGATCGAGTAACTACGGCGGATCTCGGTCCCGTTCAGGACGTGCCGGACGGTCACGTGCTGACCGGGCCGGTGGGCGAAGGTGTCGGCCGGCCGGTCCGGGAGGTCCAGCGTGAGGGCCACCGCGTCATCGGTGAGCGGCCGCACCCGCGCCACCCGCAGCCGGTGCCATCCGGTCGCCCGCTCGGTGGGTGCCGCCGCGCCGTGCTCGGTCGTCTTCATGGGCGCCGTCACACCGCCTTCATGTGGGGGAAGGACTCCTGGCAGGCGGTGCACACCAGGACCGTCTGGCATCCGGTCGGTCCGAAGGGGCCGACCGGCCGGGTCGCCACGGAACCGCAGTGCGGGCAGGGACGGCCGAGGCCGAGCCGGACCGTCAGCGGTGCTCCGGCGTCGCCGGGGGGCACGATGCCGTGGTCGGCGAGCTTGCGGCGGCCCGCCTCGCTGATCCAGTCGGTGGTCCACGCGGGCGAGAGCACCCACGTCACCCGCCCGTCGGGATGCCCGCACTCCGCCAGTACGGTCCGCAGGTCGGCCTCCATCACCGGGAGCGCCGGACAACCGAGGTAGGTCGGCGTGACGACGACCTCCACGACACCGTCCGCGCCCTCCCGCACCGAACGGACCACTCCCAGATCGGCCAGGGTGATCATCGGCAGTTCCGGGTCCGGTACGGCCCCCACCCGGGCCCGGAGCCGGCCGAGGTCCAACCGGAGGGCCGCGCTCACCAGACACCTCCGGGATACTGCCGGAAGACCGACTGGAACTCGGCCAGCAGCGGGGCGAACGCCTCGGTGTGGAGTCCCGACCGCCCGCCGGTCGCCTGCCAGGACGGCGTCGGGACGGTGAGCCCCGCCTCCGTCAGGATCTCGCCCACCTCCCGTCGCCAAGCGGCCCTGAGGCGGGCCGGGGCGACCGCCGTGCCGTCGGTGTCGAGCCGGGCCGTCAGGTCGTCGGCCTCGAACAGCTCGGCCGCGTAGGGCCAGATGTGCTCCAGCCCCTCCTGCATCCGCCGACGGCTCTCCTCGGTGCCCAGGCCCAGCCGTACGGTCCACTGCGAGGCGTGCAGGCGGTGGTACTCCGCCTCCTTGACCGCGCGGGAGGCGAACGACGCCAGCCCCTCATCGGCCGAGGCCGCCAGTTCCGCGTAGAGCAGACTCATGTAGTGCGTGTACGCCAGCTGCCGGGCGATGGTGACGGCGAAGTCGCCGCCCGGCAGCTCCAGCAGCAGCGCGTTGCGGAACTCCCGCTCGGTCCTGCGGTAGGCGAGGTCGTCGTCGCCGCGGTCCGTCCCGTCCGAACGGCCGCTGAGACTCAGCAGGGTCCGGGCGTGGCCGAGCAGGTCCAGGGCGATGTTCGACAGTGCCAGATCCTCTTCGATGGTGGGGGCGTTGGTCACCCACGCGCACAGTCGCTGACAGAGGATCAGCGCGTCGTCACCGAGCCTGAGGGCGTACTCGGCGATGTCCTGGTTCCGCGACCCGGCGACGGCGCCGGGGAGTTCACTCGCCATGGTCGCCTGCCTCGTTGAGCGGCACGTACATCTGCGGATACCGGTAGGGCTTGTCGGCTCCGTTGCTGAAGAAGGGATCCTTCTCGCCGGGAGACGAGGCACGCACCGCGTCGGAACGCACCACCCAGATCGACAGCGGGTCGCCCCGGCGGGTGTAGAGGTCTCTGGCGTTGGCGATGGCCATGTCGGCGTCCGCGCCGTGGACCGACCCGACATGCTGGTGGGAGAGGCCACGACGCGGCCTGATGAACACCTCCCAGGGCGTCTGCGCCCCGGCGGCTTCGCGTTCGCGGCTCACTGCTCCCGCCCTTCCGTCGCCCGGCGTGCCGCGTAGGCGTCGGCCGCCGCGCGCACCCAGGCCCCGTTCTCGTGGGCCGCCACGCGGTGCGCCAGCCGCTGCCGGCCGCACTGTGCGCCGGCGGCCAGGGCCGTGCGGTACACCTGCCAGTCCACCGGAGTGAAGTCGTAGTGCCCGCGCTCCTCGCTCCAGCGGATCGCCGGGTCGGGCAGGGTGACCCCGAGCCGCTCCGCCTGCGGGACGACGCTGTCCACGAAGCGCTGCCGCAACTCGTCGTTGGTGTGGCGTTTGATCCCCCAGGCCATCGAACGGCGACTGACCGCGGCGCCCACGGCCGCGGCCCGCGCGTCCCCGCCGCCGCCCTCGACCGTGTCCGGCGGGCCGAACATCAGGGCCACCGCGGGCAGCCACCACCGGTCGACGGCGTCCTGCGCCATCTCCTGCTGCTCCCGCGTGCCCCGGCACAACGCCCAGAGCAGGTCGTATCCCTGACGGACGTGGAAGGTCTCCTCCTGGCACACCCGCTGCATGGCCCTCGCGTACGGGCCGTAGGAGGTGCGGCACAGCGGGGCCTGGTTGATCACCGCCGCACCGTCCGTCAGCCAGGCGATCGCCCCGGTGTCGGCCCAGGTCAGGGCGGGGTGGTTGAACGTGTCCGAGGACCGCTGGTGTCCACTGTGCAACGCGTCGAGGAGTTCGGCCCGGGTGACGCCGAGGGTCCCCGCCGCCGCGTACAGGTACAGGCCGTGTCCGGCCTCGTCCTGCACCTTGGAGAGCAGGGCTGCCTTGCGTCGTAGGGAAGGGGCCCGGGTCAGCCAGGACCCCTCCGGCTGCATCCCGATGATCTCCGAGTGCGCGTGCTGGGCGATCTGCCGGATCACCATCCGCCGGTAGCCGTCGGGCAGCCAGTCCCGGGGTTCTATCCGCTCGTCGGCCGCGACGAGTGCCTCGAAGTACTCGTCGAGTTGCTTGTCGTCGTCCGCGACGACGGCCGTGGAACCTGCCTCGGTGGTCACCTGGAACCTCCGCTCCCCTCTGCCCCTCTGTCCGGACCGTGTGAAGAACTCCCGTGGTGGGTGGCTTCACATACGGAGGAGTAGCGGCGCGGCTGGTTCAATCCCTCCGCGCCTGCCGGGACGGCGTGAGCAACACCACAGCGGTGGCAGGGATTGTCGGCGCCCTCCTGATCCTCCTTCCGATCCGAGAGACCGCTTGGCGCTTCGAAAGGTGGACCTGTATGAGCACCATCCGTGAGCTACTCACCGAACTGACTGGGACGTCGGAGTACGCCGAGAAACTCAGCGACGACACCGATCTGGCCGCCAGTGGTATCGACTCGGGGGACCTGGTGCGTCTGGTCCTGCTCATCGAACAGCGCACGGGGGCGGAGATCACCGCCCAGGACATGGAGAAGCTGTCCACGATCGCGGACTACGAGCGGTTCCTCGCCGACCGCGCCGACGCCGAGCCGCAGCCGGACGGTGTGTGATGTGGCTGACCCAGTTGCTGCAGCGCAACCGCCAGTGCTTCCCGGACCGGACGGCACTGGTGGACGCGCACCGCTCGGTCACCTGGGCCGAGTTCCACGACCGGGTGGCCCGGCTCGCCCACGGGCTCTCCGAGCGCGGCATCCGCGGTGGCGACCGTGTGGCCGTCCTTTCGCTGGACCGCGTCGAGGTGCTGGAGACGTACTTCGCGCTGGCCCGTCTGGGAGCGCTGTTCGTCCCGCTCAACCACAGCCTCACCCCGACCGAGGTGACCGAGATCGCGGAGCGCTGCAACCCGGTGGCGGTGATCGGTGAGTCGGCCCTGCTGGATCGGCATCCGGACCTGCCGGTGCGGATCCGCTTGTCGGTGGACGGCGCGGAGTTCGCCGCACTGTGCGAGACGGACGGGCCGGCCCTTCCCGACGCGCCCGTGGCAGACCCTGCCGGGAACGCGGGCCTTCCCGACGTGCCGGACGACGCGCCCGCGGCGATCCTGCACACCTCGGCGACCACCGGACGGGCCAAGGGCGTCGCCGTGGACCACGCCTCCTTCCGGGCCATCGCGCTCGGCTGGCTCGCCGAGGTGGGGCCCACGGACGACATCGTGCTGGTCAACTGCTGCCCGCTGTACCACGGCAGCATGGTGGTCTCCCTCACCTATATGGCCGCGGGTGCCACCGTGGTGCTCATGCCGGGCTTCCAGCCGCAGCGGGCGCTGGCCGCGATCGAGGACAACCGGGCCACGCACGTCTGGCTGGTGCCTCAGATGCTCCGTTTCCTGATGCAGTCGAAGTCGCTGCGGAGCACGGACCTGTCCGGTCTGCGCGAGGTGCTCTACGGTGCCGCGCCGATGCCGCCGGAGGTCTACGCCGAGGCCGTCGAACGGCTCGACTGCGGCTTCCGGCAGGTCTACGGGATGACCGAGGTGGGGGGTCCGTTCGTCACGCTCGGTCCGGACGAGCACCCCGCGCCGGGCACCACCGACGTGATCCCGGCGGGCCGGGTGATCCCCGGCAT
Organism: Streptomyces sp. DSM 40750; assembly: GCF_024612035.1. Taxonomy (GTDB): domain Bacteria; phylum Actinomycetota; class Actinomycetes; order Streptomycetales; family Streptomycetaceae; genus Streptomyces. The sequence goes on along the minus strand of NZ_CP102513.1, from coordinate 10,382,552 downwards.
GTCGGTGAAGGCCCTGGACCCGAAGGACCAGGAGGTGCCCCCCGGCGTCATCGGGGAGATCTGTGCGCGCGGCCCCGGAGTGATGCGCGGCTACTGGAACGACGAGAAGGCAACCGCCGACATCACGACGGACGGCTGGATCCGCACCGGCGACCTCGGCTTCGTCGACCGCGACGGGCGGGTGCACCTCATCGACCGGAGCAAGGACCTGATCATCCGGGCGGGCCAGAACGTCTACCCCAGGGAGATCGAACAGGCACTGCGTTCCCACCCCGCGGTGCACGACGCCGCCGTGGTCGGGGTGGCGGACGCCGACTACGGCGAGGCGCCGCTGGCCTTCGTGGTGGCCGAGGAGGGGACCACCCCCGACGAGGTGCAGGCCCACCTGGCCGGTCTCCTCGCCGCGTACAAGCGGCCCCGGCACATCCGGTTCATCGACGAGGTGCCCAGGAACCCCGCAGGCAAGATCCTCAAGAGGTCTCTGCCCGTCTGACCCGCACGCCCTCCCGCGGCACCGAGCCCGCCGCCGAGCCCGCCGCCGGGCCTCGACGCCGGAGAATCGTCCGTGGAGCCTGCGTGCCACGCTCGTACGAGGGGCCGCGGCGAGGGGCACGTACGGGGGCGACGCCCTGACCGTGCTCGGCAGCCGCCGAGCACGTTCGCTGCCGACTTGAAGCCGACGCCGGCGACCGATCACCGCGTGAGCCTGGACGTCAGCGTCTGTATCCCCGGTACGTCGCCCGGGTCCCGGTTCTGGCCGGGACCCGGGCAACGTGCTTCTGGCGCACCGGAGTGCTGGCGGTCGAACCGGCCTCACGCCGCGGCGATCCCGCCCGTCACGCTGATCGCCTGGCCGGTCAGCCTGGCCGCGCCGGGTCCGCCGAGGAAGACGACGAGCGAGGCGAGGTCGTCCGGCTCGGCCACGCCGAGATGGGCGAGCTGCGCGGCCTTCTCGAAGATCTTCTTGCTGAATCCGTCGGCGAGAACGCGGTCCGTGGTCGGAGTACCCGCCACCAGAGAGGGCGTCACGGCGTTCACCCGGATCCCGTTGTGCTTCCCCTCGACCGCCGCTGTCCGCGAGAACATCACGATCGCGGCCAGGGCCGCACCGAGGACGCTCTCTCCCGGAGTGGCGATCTTGGCGGCGTCGGACGCGATGTTGATGACGCTCCCCCCTCCCTGCTCCTGCATGACCGGGAACACCGCCCGGGTCATGTGCATCGGTGGCACGGCCAGGGTGGTGAGGATGGATGCCACATCGGCCAGCGGAGTGCGGTGGAGGAGCTCGGGCTTGTAGGGCGAGGGCGGGGGCGTGGAGTTGACCAGTACGTCGATCGAGCCCAGTGCGCGGTGGACCTCCTCCACGGCTCGCTCCACCTCATGGACCTCGTTCGCGTCCACACGGGTGAAGACGACCTCGGCATCCGGGCAGCGGCTCTCGACCTCCGTCCTCGCCGCCTTCCCGCGCTCGGCGTTCCGGCCGAGCAGCGCGACCCGCCGTACCCCCGCGTCGACGAACCGAAGCGCGCTCGCGAGACCGATTCCGGTACTGCCACCGGTGATCACGACGGCAGCGTCCGCGTAGTCACGGACGAGGGGGGTCACAGGCATTCGCATCTCCTTCACACTTCATGGCACGCATGGAATCCGGAACTCCTCGTACGGCGCGTCGGCGACGGTGTCCCGTCCCGCGCACGTCTCTGTGCTCCCAGAGCCCGTCGGACCACCGCCGATGACACCGGCCCGCTCGATGTCGTCCACAGCACCAGCCGTCACGGGATACGTCATCTCGTCACCGACCAGCGCATCAGCGAGGCTCCGATCGACGTCCCGCTGCCGAAGCCGGCCATCAGCACCAGATCGCCGTCGCGCAGCAGTCCCGCCCGGTTGACGAGGTCGAGGGTGAGCGGCACGGAAGCGCTGCCGATGTCGCCGTACTTCTCGACAGTGCGGTGGGCCACGGCGTTCCGAAGGCCCGATGCGTGGGCCAGTTCGTCCGGCAGGAGGCCGTCAGGCTGGTGCGGGATGAGGTGGTCGATCCGCTCCGGGCCGTATCCGGCGTCCCGCACCAGCCTGGCCAGTGCGGGCGGTCCGTACTCCCTCACGAAGTCCCGTATCCCGCGGTCGTCCATCGTGACGTAGTGACCGCCGGCGTCGACCGACTCGTGGGACGGCGGTACCCGACTGCCCCCGGCCTCGATCCGCAGCGACTCGTATGCGTCACGGGGGCTGGACAGGGCCGTGCCGATGATGCCGTGGCCGGAGGGCACCGGCCCGACCAAGGCCGCGGCGGCGCCGTCTCCCAGGAGCGCGGCCGTACGGTGGTCGGAGAAGTCGATGAACCGCGAGTACACCTCGGTGGCGATCATCAGTGCGAGTCCGCCTCCGCGCAGCCGCAACAGGCTGCGGACCAGCTCAAGCCCGTAGATGAAGCCGCTGCTGGAGACACTGATGTCGAAGCAGACCGCGCGATGGGCGTCGAGGGCGTTCTGCACCAGGTGCGAGGTGGGCGGCTGGGGGGAGTCACCCGTGGCGGTGGACACGACGAGATAGTCGATCTGGTCGGCGGTGATGCCCGCCTGAGTGAGTGTCCGTTCGGCGGCACGCGTGGCCAGGTCCGACGCGGCCTCGTCGGGTGCCGCGTGGCGCAGGGTCCTGGTCCGGGTCTCGTGTTCGATCTCTTCGGCGGCGGCGCCGACCCGCCGCGCGACCTCCACGCTGTCGATCTCGTCCTTGGGTACGTAAGAGCCGGTCGCGAGGATTCCGGCAGAGTATTCGGCCACCGTCGGCCACACCTTTCGAGGGAGGGGGACGTACGTCGCACTCGCGCGCCGCTCAGTCACCCGGCGGGAGCGGAAGCGGGCGCGTCGTGCACCGGGTTCCGCGGCACCGCCCAGCGCAGAAGACATGACCCCAGGGAAAGGCCACCGCCGAAGCCGCTGACCATCATCAGATCCCCGTCCCGGAGGTGACCCGCCCGGCTGGCCTCGTCGAGCGTCACCGGAATGGAAGCACTGCCGACATTGCCGTACTTCTCCACGGTGCGGTGGGTCATGACATGCGTCAGGCCTGCCTCCTCCACCAGTGCGTGCAGGAGCGCACCGTTGCCCTGGTGCGGTACGAAGTGGTCGATCCGGCCGAACGGTATGCCCGCGCGTCTCGACAGCCGCTCCAGCGTGGGCGGGACCTCCTTCATCACGAAGTCGCGCACCGGCCGGCCTTCCATGCGGAAGTAGTGCTCCCCCGCGTCCACCGTCCGGTGAGAAGCCGGCTTGCGGCTCCCGCCCCCCTCCACCCTGACCAGGTTGCGTCCCTCCCCCTGGCTGGACAGGTCGAATTCGACGAACCCGTACGGCGGCGGTACCGGGCCCACGACCGCCGCACCGGCGCCGTCGCCGAACAGCACCGCTGTGCGGCGGTCGCTGAAGTCGAGGATCCGCGAGTAGACCTCCGCCGCCACCACCAGCACATGACTGCCCGGGTACGAGGAGATGAGGCTGCGAGCCAGCGCGAGACCGTAGACGAATCCGCTGCACACCACGTTCAGGTCCAGGCACGCGGCGTTGTACGCCTTCAGTCCGCGCTGGACGAGGTTCGAGGTGGGTGGCAGCGGTGAATCACCGGTGGATGTGGAGACGATGACGCAGTCGATCCGGTCGGCGGTGATACCGGCTTGGGCGAGTGCCCGTTCGGCGGCCCGGACGGCCAGGTCTGAGGCGGCCTCGTCGGGTGCCGCGTAGCGACGGGTCCTGATCTGGGTCTTGCGTTCGATCCATTCGGCGGTGGTGCCGACCCGCTGCGCCAACTCCTCGTTGCTGATGACGTCGCTGGGAAGATAGGAGCCGGTCGCCAGGATTCCGGCACAGACGTTCGCCACTGTCGAGTGCACCTTTCACGGGGACTGGAGCCGGGCGGTGAACCGCCGGGACAGCTCGGTCGTGTCCTTGTCGAAAGCGGCCGAGGTCCCGGGGAGTTCGTTCGGACGGGGCCGCGTCGGCTTCCCGTGGACCCCGCCGAAGGGCGTCCGTCCGGTGCGTGCCGTGCCGGCCGGGCCCGTCCGGGCCTGACATACGGCCGGCAGGCCGGTCCGGATGGTGAAGTCACGGAGCGCCACCCGGTACGGGACGGGCGCCTGGGTCCCGGTGGCCGTGGCCGGCTCCTCGACGGAGCGTGCGCCGGCGGCGGCCGGCGCGTCGGCGGCGGCCGGGAGGGCAGCTGACGGCAAGTGGGACTTCCTCCTTCGGGGCGGACGGCACGGTCACACCCTGCGCCGCCGGCCTCGACAATCGCTCGAGCGCGGTCGGAAACCGCCGCACCCGGATGCCGCCGTCAGCACTCCGGTTCCGCTCCACCCCACCTCGAGCCCGGCCCGCGAGGCTCTGCTTCATGCCCCGGGGTACTTCCGTCAGGTGGCGGTGCGGCCCAGGTAGGCGGCCAGGCGGTCGAGGGGGCCGGCGTCCTCGGGTACCGGCTGGGGTGCGGCGAAGGAACCCGCGGCGGTGCGGGGCAGATCACCGTAGATCTCCTGTACGACGGGAAGGGCCGCCTTGGCGACGTCCGGGACGATGTCGTGGGGGTGCCCGACGGCCTTGGCCAAGTCCCAGCCGTGGACCAGCATTTCGATGACCAACTGCTCGACGAGCCGTCGTCCGGGAGCGGGGCCGTATCGCTGTTCGAGCATGCCGGGGCGGGCGAAGGCCGACCGTGCGGCCCGGGATGCGGTACGGAATGCCGTGACATGGTCGGCTCCGAGGTGGTCGGCGGTGAAGTCGGAGCGAGGGGAGCCGTCGGCCAGGCCGGCCCACAGCAGGTTTTCCCAGACCAGATGGTTGAGGAGAGTGCGAACGTCCCAGTCGGCGCAGGGCGTGGGCCGGTGGAACTGGCCCGGCTCCACCGCGGAGACAAGCTTGTCGACGGCGTCCAGAACTTCTTCGCAGACATGGAGCACGCCGTTGGGCCCCCATGTGTCCTCCCCGGCGTCGTACATCTCGCCGAGTCGCGCGGCTCGTGCACCGGGTTCGGGGTTCGCTCGCAGCGCCGTGGTCAGCCAGCGGCCGGCCGCCGCCATGCTGGGCCGCACGGGCCGGCCACCGATGACGCACAGCAGCTGCCAGTACCGCTCCATGTGCGTATCGGAGGCGACTTCGAGCTGTTGAAGGAGGAGAGCCCTGGCCCAGGCATCGTCGACGAGCGGCTCTCCGTCCGGGGCGGTCTGTGTGGGGATCCACGTCGCGATGATGGCGGTGACGACGAGGTCGGCCGCTGGTGAGTCCGGGGCGATCCCCTGCTCCATCGCCCTGTTCACTCGCCGCAGCCAGTCGTCCGTCACCCGCTCCGCGTCCCGCAGCGCGTCGGCGTCGTGCTCGCCGGGATGGTGTTCGGCGGCGTAGTCGGCCATGCGGCGCAGACCGTCGCGCAGAGCCGGGGTCCTGATGAGTTCGCCCAGTTCGAGCCAGGCGTCGACCTGTTCGTCGGTGGGGTCGGCGGGGAGGTCCGGGGTGGCTGCCAGCAAGTCCCGTCGGTAGGTGGGAACGTTCAGTTCGCCCAGGGCTTCGGTGACGAAATCCTGGATGGTGGCACGGCGTTCGGCGGCGGACATACGCGCCAGCTCGGTCATGGTGGTGAGTCCCTCGGCAGTGGTGTCGCGGCGGGTGACGAAACGCAGCACGGCCTGCCGCGTCCGCAGCGTGCGGATCTGTGTCTCCAACGCGTCGATGTGGGTCGCGGCCACCTCCGCCAGGGTGTCCTCGCGTTCCAGAACATCCCGGATCGTGGCCAGCCCCAGGCCCAGCCCTCGCAGTGTCTGCGCCAGCTGCAGGCGGGCCAGGGCTTCGGTGCCGTACAGCCGATAGCCGGCCGGGGTGCGGTGTGCCGGGTGGATGACTCCGATGTCGGACCAGTGCCGGATCAGTTTCACCGTCAGGCCGGTCTTCCGCGCGACCTCTCCGATACTCCAGAACGTGTTCTCACCGACGTGCATACGCCCCACCCTCGGGTCTCCCGTGAAGGGAGAGTCAACAGGCGCCCAGCCTCCGCCACGCCCGTACCACAGGATCCCCCGGGCACGTCCGGGTGTGCGGGGCCGGGCGCGGGGCCCTACACCCGGCATGTGCCCCGTACGGGACGGTGGCCGAGGCCCACGGTCCCGTACGCGCACCGTGAACCGGACCGGCTACCGTCTCGGACCTGCGAGGGCGTAGGCCGTGGTGCCGGTGACCGCGAGGGCTACGGCCGTCCAGGTGGCCGTCGTGGTGCCGGGCGGCAGCAGCATCCAGGTCGCCGTCTGCATCGGCACACCCGTCGGGGGCGGGGCGAGTACGGAGAACGAGAGCCAGGCAATGGGCAGGGTCCACGCGTACTGCGCCCCGCACACGACCGCTCCGAGGGCGACGAGGCCCATCAGCCCCGCGCTGTCGCGGACGACGAACGCGGTGGTGGCCAGGTCCGCGCCCATCGTCTGTGCCGCGAGGAGCACGGCGCAGACGACCGTGCCGATGAGTAGCACGTGGGCCGCTCTGCGGGGCCGCCAGCGGATCGCGGCCGTGCGGTCCAGCGCGAGATCCTGCCCGCCGAGCCCGATCGATGCCGCCGTCACCCCCGCGACGAGGACGAACACGGGCACCTTCGGATCGCCCGGTCCCCCGCCGCCGTCTCGGGCGAGTGCCCACACCGTCACCGTGCTGATCGCCAACGCGGCGAGCGAGGCGGGCACCTGCCGGGAGCGCGCGTACAGCGTCAGCCATCTCACCGGGACGTACCGCCGTCCAGTATGTCGAGCGGGTAGCCCTCGCAGGAGACGGCGGCGGCGTGTGCCGCCTTGATCCGTGCGACCTGTTCGGACCATGGCAGCGCCTTGAGTTCCGTCCACACCGGGCGGGCCGTCTCGAGCTGTTCACTCGACGTGTGCATGGTGCCGCTGAACGGTTTGAGGTCCCCCAGGACCCAGGCCGCCGCCACGCCCTGCGCGGCGGTCTCGCCGAGCGTGCCGCTCTCGGCGGCGCTGCGGGCGAAGCAGAGCGGCGCCATGCCCTGGGCGAGCAGGGCCCGGGTCAGTTCCTCGCCCTTCGCGTCGGCGATCACGCTGTCGTCGAAGTCGACGAGCACGGCCGTGCGGGACCGTTCCGGCGAGTCGAGGATCCCCCGCAGGGCGGTGCTCTCCCGGACCGAGACCGGTGCCTGGCCGCCCAGGACGTCGTGCAGGATACGCAGCGCCTTCTTCCCGGGACCCGCGAGTTCGGCGAGTCGTGCCTCGTGCGCCTTCGTCACGCACACCGGGCCGTCGCACACCTGCGCCGCGGCGGCCTCGTCGACGACGTACGTCCGGCGTGGGTCGGAGGGGAGGACGAGCAGGGCGATGGCCGCGCCCGCCAGGACGGGTGTCAGGGCGAGGAGCCGGGCGCGCGGGGTCGCGGCGGTCAGGAGGGCGAAGCCCGTCGCGGCCATGCCGAGCAGCCAGACCGTCTGTCCGATGTGCACGGCGGCGGTGAGGGTGAGGAGCATCTCGCGCACCTCGCCCACCGCCGGTGACAGCAGCGAGATCCGGTTCGGCACGGCGGCGGTCGGCACCGCCCAGTCCGTGGACTGTCGCAGGAGGTTGGTGAGCACGAAGGCGGCCACGGCCAGCACGGGCGGGATGAGCGGGGACGGCAGGGTCCGTCCGACGCCCATGCCCAGCACGGCGCCCGCGACGAGGGCGAGTACCCCCACCAGCGAGATCGGCAGCCACCCGAGGTGCGTGTACGCGGTGTCGCCGAGTACCTGGACCGCGCCCAGGAGGACGAGGAGCGCGAAGGCCGAGGCCAGCGGGATCGCGGTCGCGCCCGCAGACATGGCCGCGCGGTGCCGGGCGGGCCGTGGCGTACTCGTCAGCAGCTCGGACATCTTCGAACGGTGGTCGCGCAGACCCTGGAGCGCCCCGAGCGCCACGGCGAGCGGCCACAGGAAGACCAGCAGGCCGCGGGTCCACAGGGCCATGGACGTCCACTGGGCCGTCCACTGCGCGGTGCCCCTCGACCACGCTCCGGACAACAGACAGAGGAACGCCACCGCGGCCGCCAGGAGCACGACGGACGCCCACAGGGCGACGGAGCGCCTCGTCTCGATGCGCAGGACTCGGACGTTCACCAGCTCCCCCTTGCCTGCTCGGGGTTGAGCAGCAGCGCCGAGTAGCCCCGCTCCAGCGGGCTGTCGCCCACGTACTCGGGTCCGCCCGCCGCGGCCAGCTCGTCCGGGGTGCCCTGGAAGACCAGCCGGCCCTCGGCGAAGAGCACCACGTCGGTACAGGCGACGGCGACATCCTCCACCAGATGGGTCGAGACGACCACACAGGTGTCCGTGCCCAGCTCCTGCAACAGCTCGCGGAAGCGCAGCCGTTGGGCCGGGTCCAGGCCGACCGTCGGCTCGTCGAGGAGCAGGATCGCCGGATCGTTGACGATGGCCTGCGCGATCCCGACGCGCCGCACCATGCCGCCCGACAGGGCCTTCATCCGCTCGTCGGCGCGGTCAGCCAGGCCGACCCGCTCGACCGCTCGCTGCACCGCCGCGGGGATGTCCGCCTTGGGAACCTCCTTCAGCCACGCCATGTACTCGACGAACTCGCGCACCGTGAAGCGCTTGTAGTAGCCGAACTCCTGCGGCAGATAGCCGATCCGGCGGCGCACCGCCCGGTGTTCGCCCAGGCCTCCCGCGGATTCGCCGAGCAGTTCCAGGGTGCCCTCGGCGGGGCGCAGCACAGTGGCCAGCGCCCGGATGAGGGTGGTCTTGCCGGCCCCGTTGGGTCCGAGCAGGCCGTGCACGCCGGTGCCCAGCGACAGGTCGAGCCCGTCGACGGCCATCCGTTTCCGACCGACCCTCACCTTCAGCCCCGTGGCCCGGATCTCCCAGGCGTAGGGCGTCGGCGCGAGGTCGGCCGCGCTCACCGCGGACATCAAGTGGTGTTCCTTCCCGTTGGTCATCGATGGGCTCCCAGCACGGCGTACGCGCCCCTGCGGGCGATCACGACACCGATGCCGAGGGTGAGGATCAGCCCCCACACGGGCAGACCGTCCGTCTGCAGGGCGAAGGGCGTACGGCTGGTGGCCAGGGTCGGCGCCACGACCACGGCGGCCCACACCGCGACCAGCGCGACGGCGGCACGGGTCACGCCGACGACTCCGCCGAGGGCCAGGGTCGTCGAGGTGAACGCCAGACAGGGAAGCAGCCACTGCGCGGCCGTCACCCCCGTCACCCATCCGCCCGCCAGCAGCGCGGGGACGACGACGGCGAGCACGGACGCGGTGCGCCGCAGCACCAGGGGAAGCCCGGCCCTGGGCACGGAGGCCGTCAGCTCGTACGCCGGGTCCATGCCGCGCGACCACGACGCCGCGACGCCGAGCACGGGCAGGACCGGGGCGAGCAGCAGCACCAGCGACACCCGGCCGGGACCGGTGCCGTAACCCGTGCCGGTGTCGGCCAGGTCGAGCAGCAGCGCGAGCAGTGTCACGCTCATGACCATGGCCAGCCACGGCACCATCGTGGGCGTCAGCCATTTCGACAGCCGTGCCGACCAGCGCCGGCGGCGGGGCATCGTGGCGGTGGCGGCCAGCCGGGGTTCGAGGTCGGACCAGACGGTGCCGACCAACGCCGCCACGGCGGGCGCGCTCGCGGTAGTGGCGGCCGACAGCCGGTCTCGGCAGACGCGGCACACCTCCAGATGGGCCTCCAGGGCCCACATCTCGTCGGCGGCGATGTCCGTGTCGCCCCGTGCGTAACCGTCGATGAGCCGCGTCGACGCGTGTTCCACGCTCATGCCAGGGCCCTCCGCATCTCGGTCCGGGCCCGGCGGGCACGGGTCTTGACCGTGCCCTCGGGCACGCCGAGCAGGACAGCGGTCTCCCGGACGGACAGCCCGTCGAGCACCATGGCCTGCAGTACCTGTCTGAGTTCGGGCGCGAGACGCCGCAGCGCGTCCCCGACGTCACCGCCGACGGTCGCCGCGAGCGCCTCGTCCTCGGCAGCGGGTGCCATGGGCTGTGCGGCCGCCGCGGGCGGCGGCTCCGCGTGGTGGGCCCTGCGGCGGAACGCGTCGACGAGACGGCGTGCCGCGATCGTCCACAGCCAGCCGACGGCGGTCCCTCCGACCGCGGCCCCGGCGAACGCGCCCGCCGCACGCCACACCGCCAGATACGTCTCCTGCATGACCTCGGCGACGATCTGCTCGTCGGCGCAGCGGCGCCGCAGACGCACCGCCAGCCACGGCGCGGTGCGCCGGTACAACTCCTCGAACGCCGCGCGGTCACCCCTGGCCACCAGCCGGACGAGACGCTCCTCGTCCAACTCGCCCGGTGCCTTCCTCACTGATCTCACACCCGCTAGACGCCGGGCCCGGGCGGCAGGTTTTCACCTCGCTGTGATCCCCGTCACTATGCCCCGGGCAACGGGCTCACCAGCGCCCTCCCGGACGCGTCGGGCCCCGCACGTGACCGCCGACGCCGCGGGGATCCGCGCTCGCCCGGGGCGTCGGCATGGGAATCGTCCTCACATGGACCTGCTGAATCGCTTCGTCGAGCGACAGCCGAGGCTCGTTCTCAAGCTAGGTGAGCAGGTGCTCGGCGTCGGCTCCAGCGAGATGCCGGACGGTCGATCCGCCGCGCCTCACCCCGTCTGCTGCCGGGCGGAGGGTCGCTCCATGGCGTTGTCCAGATGAGTGATGACGGCCGGCACGTCATCACTCTCGGTGCTCCGGATCAGCTGCAGGGCCGGCCGGACGAGGCCGCCCGGTCGCGCTGTCAACCGTGCGAGCACGGCGGCCCGGATGTCGAGCCGCTCGATGGTGGCCTCGCGCTCCTCTTCGTTCTGGCCGGCAAGCAGGACGGCGTTGTACCACGCCTCCTCGCGGGACTGACGGACACTGAAGTCGAGGATCCGCTCGTCGGTGCGGGCTCCGACCTGATCCAGCAGCGACATGAGTGGCGACAGGGCGCCGACCGAGTCCTGCACCGCCAGCGCCACCCGCGCAAGGATGTCGTTGATCAGCAGAAAGTCGCGCCGCATCGCGTGGATGGCCTCGCCCGGGCTGGTCCGCGCGGCGGCGACGGCCAGGTCGAGGTTGATGTGCGCGTTCACGCCTTGTATCAGGTGCTGGACGATGACGGCGTCGTCGTCGTCGAGCAGCCCGAACGCCTCGCGCCAACAACGCGGCCCGCTCCGGTCACGCCGCCAGGCGTCGTACGCGTCGAAGTAGCGGTTGCCGAAGAACGTGTCGAAACGGTCCATTCGGGCGCCGTCGTCGAACAGCCCACCGTGAATGGCCGTGCGGACCTCAACGGTCACCTGTCGGTACAGCGCCGCGAAGTACCCGACCCGGTCACCGGCGCGGCCGGCCTCCCGCACGATCCCGGCCAGCCCGTCCACGACATCGTCGATGTTGTCTGCCGCCATGCCCAACTCCCTCTTACGTTCCCCTGGTTCGGCCCGCACTCCGGCTGCTGTCCGCAGTGCCGATCACAGCCCCCGTCCTACCACCGCACACCGGGGAGGGACCCCGCCCTACAGGAACCGGAACGCGAGCCCCGCTCGTCTCCCCGTCACGGCCACGGCCACGGCACACACCGGGGAACGGGACCGCGCGTGGCGCCGCCCGGGGCTGCCTGCCCGGACTGCGCCCAGGACGGAGCGGGTTCACCGTTCCTCCCTGCGGTTCCAGCCGACCTGCCCACTGCCGGCCGATCTGCCCACAGCCGGCCGGAGAGCCCAACTCGCTTTGAGAGTCGGCCGGTTCCTCAGCACGGCCGCAGCTGCAGGCGGCGGACGTTCGTCGAGCAGGTCCCGGGGCTGAGCCGCCGCCACGGCCGGGATCACCGAGCGGCCGCGGCAGGCCATGGGTGCGATCGGTCTGGCCCTGGCCGGCTCATCCGGTCCTACCGGTAGTTCGTGCAGGGGCTACGCCGCGTATCGCGTGGTGTCTGCCGTCGCTCCCACGTACAGAGTCAGCCCTCCGCGTCAGAAAACCTCTGCGCGAGGCCGCGATGCCTGTCTGCGGCCGACTTTCCCTGGGCAGGGCTGATGGTCGATCCCGGCATGCGGCTCAAGTGTTCGACCTCCTCCGCGAAGCGTAGGTGCTCGCGCCGCGCGTGCTCACGGCAGGCGAGGCAGGTGACACGATCCGGACGCGGAGAGGTCATCGCATACGGCACCCGCAGCCCGCATCCAGTAGCGACGAGGCTCGGCAGGTCGCCGGCCAGACCGAACGTGGATGCCACCATGTTGCGGACAGCGGCATCACCATGGACCACCTTCGCCTCAACATGGATGTGCGGATCGTTCCCGCTCATGAGTCCTCCCTGCCCCGGCGACCGGACCGAACGAGGATGCACCCCGCCCGGCAGCATCCCGCAGGATGACTCTGCCATGTGCTCCATGAGCCGCCGCCTCGCAAGTGGTCTTGCCATGTGACGATCTCGCTGGTGGCTGGTGTGATCACGGCGCCGGCCCCTCCTGGATAGCCCCCGTTCAGCGGGCTGAGCCCGCGCGTTCGCCGGACGATCCATGTCTGGCCCCGCCAACGCCCCATCGATACAGGGCAGTTGTCCGGCATGACCAGTGGTGACCTGTCCGGCCCGGCCACGGCCACGGCCCGCAGGCGTATCGCGGGATCGGTGGATGCTCTGGACTGTCCCTAGTTGCTCGGCCGTTGGAAGCAGACCTGCTCGGCCGATTCTCCGGACGCGAGGGGAACGACAGCGACACAATATCGCCACGTCACGCCGCAGCGGGCCTCAACTGCCCGCCAGGCATCGGAACGTGGGCGTGCGAGGAGAGGAAGACGTGAGCGAGAACCAGGCCGCCGACACCCCACAGAAGCGACCCGATACCGGCACGGCGCACAACGCCCGCGTCTGGAACTACTGGCAGGGCGGCAAGGGCAACTACGAGGTCGACCAGCAGGTCGGTGATCACGTCGCCGGCATGATTCCCATCATCCGTGACATCGCGTTCGCCGACCGGCAGTTCCTCATTCGCGCCGTGCGTCACCTGGCCGAGGAGCGAGGGATACGCCAGTTCCTCGACATCGGCACCGGCCTGCCCGCTCTGGAGAACACCCACGAGATCGCCCAGCGCATCGCGCCCGCGTCGAGGATCGTGTACGTCGACAACGACCCTGTCGTTCTCGCGCACGCCCGCGCCCGGCTGACCAGCACCAAGGACGGCGCCACGGCCTACATCGACGCCGACGCGCACGACCCCGACACCATCCTGCGCATCGCCGGCGAGACACTCGACTTCACCAAGCCCGTCGCACTGATGCTGCTCGGCATCCTCAACTTCATCCTCGACGACACGGAAGCGCAGGCCATCGCGCGCCGGCTTCTGGAGCCACTCGCCCCCGGCAGCTTCCTCGTACTGACCCACCCCACCACCGAGCCCGAACTCGGCGGCGCCCTCCAACTGGAGGCCATGGAATTCTGGAACGCCAACGCCAAGCCGCCGGTCACCGCACGCAGCAGCAAGGAGATCGGCCAGTACTTCAACGGCCTCACGCTCCTGGAGCCGGGCCTCGTCTCGTGCTCCCTGTGGCGCCCTGATCCTGGAGACGAGCCCACGGTCGTACCCCAGTTGGGGGCTGTGGCGGAGAAGCACTGACACCGCTGTGCGCCATACAGCCACCGCGCTTCTGGCCCTGATGCGCGGGCCGACGGAACACGCTGACGGCCCGCGCGGAATGGCTCTGCATCTACCGGAGGCCGACCGAAGCATCTTGAGCGGGCCCGGGTTTGTAAGGCCCCTTCTGGAGACGGCCTGGATCCGCACCACCCCGTGACCCATCCGAGCGGAGTATGCACGTTATCGGACATCTCAGTCTCCATGTTGCCCCTGGTGAGACTGTGTCCGTAGTCGTTCATCGGGAAAATGTGCAGGTCACGGCGGCGGAAAGGTGTTTGGGTGACCAGGCCGGAACACCCCTTCACGCTGGAGTGGGGCGCCTCATAGCTTCGAGCTACCCAGACCGCCTCCAGCGCAGGAGTGTGCAGATGAGAGGGATCCGAAGGCCGGCTGCATCCGCAGCGGTCGTCGCAGTGTGACTGACCGGCACCACCGCGATCTCCGTGATCAGCGCATCGGCCCCCTCCCCACCGGCCCGGCAAACGAATCCGCTCCCATCGCTCAGCAGGGCGTCCACCACGGCGCTGTAACTCCGCCCACCTCCGGCGCGGCAGCACCGGCAACGCCGTGCGCGAGGCCCAGTGTCTCCTCCAGGAAGTCCGGGGCTTCCGGGTCGGGCCGACCGTCGTCGACGGCTACTTCGGTGCGCTACCGAAGCGGCCACCCGTGACTTCCAGAGCGCCTGCGGCCTCGGCGTCGACGGCGTCATCGGCCCCGTCACCTGGAACCGATGCAGGAGCAACAAGACGTAGGAGGGAACCAAGTCATGCCTCATCTCCGCATAGGGCGCGCCAGCCCTGGCCTCAGCATTCTGTTCCTGGTCATGACCGTCCTCGCCCTCGGCCCGGCTGCGGCGCCGGCTCTCGGCGCGCCCCCCCGCCGACACACACGCGCACGCCTACGCCGAACCTGCCGCATGCCTGTCCAGCGGGCGGCCCCCCTCACACCCCAGCAGCTTCAGGATCGGCGACTCCGGCCCCGCCATCGCTCACCTGCAATGTCTACTCAACCGGCGCGGCTACACCGTTCCGACCACCGGCTTCTACGACACACAGACCGACCGGGCCGTGCGCCAGTTCATCAACGACCAAGGCCTCACCTACGACGGAATCCTCGGCCCGACCTTCTGGACACGCCTGCACCAGTGACCCGAGCAGGAGGCACTCCGGCGAAGTCCCGGCCCGACAGCTCCGGCGAGGCGGAGGGCTTGCGGTGGCATTCCGGGTCGATGGCGGCTGGTGCGACAGGTCGACTTCGATCGGGCTCATGCGCTGAACAGGGCGGGTACGAACGACACTTGGATCGAAGCCCTGTCCTGTCCTGTCCGGTGGGACGCGCGTCAGAAGGTGTCCGTCGACCAGAGGTGACACATGTCGTGAGCGACATCGAGCGCCTCCTCGACCCCTTTCCGTCGCCCCAGTCGCCGATCCACGGCGCGGGGCCCGGCCGCCGGGCGACCCACGCCTCGCCACCGGGATCCGGAGGGCTCGGCAGCCGGTATCCCCGCAACTCCAGATGGGTCACCGCAGCACCGCGCTGCACCTTCATCAGGGTGCTCGGCGGAGTAGGCACGTCCCGCATTCGTGCGACGGCTTCGGCCCGGGCACGCGGGAGCTGTTCGCGTCCATCGGGGTTGCCGTCAGCCACGGCAAGGGGGTGTCGGCGGAGACCGACGACCCATGAGCGCACCGACTACCTGCACGTTCCGTTCAGTGTCCCCGCGTCCGCGAGGGGAACTTCGCGCGCCTGCGCAACTTCCAGCGCGGCCACCCCGGTCCTCCACCCCGACCTCGTTCCTGCGCCCGGCGATTCGGGGGCTGCCTCCCGGCATGCGCACGACTACCTGAAACTGCGCGGCGGCAAGGCGCGTCCGGCCGGTCCTTCAGGACCTTGGCAGGCCGCTCGGCGCGCACGGCCCGGTCCATGACCAGGTCTCTGGTCCCGTACAGTCTGCCTTTGAGTCTCGTCGCCGTGAACACCACCGCATGGAAGCGGAGTTGGCAATTTCATGGGTGCATACTCGGCCGTTTATGATCTTGGTTATGACTGTGCAGAACTCCGACAAAACACTCTCCCGTAAACAGCGGCTTCAGGAGAAGCAGCGCCGCCAGTTGTCGGTCGTCGACACCGTGGACAAGGCCGAGGTCAAGGTCCGCAAGGCAGAAGCCGAACTGGCCGTGGCTGTCACAGAGGCAGTGCAGGTGTTCGGCGACGAGCAGTCCGCGTCCGAGGCGCTCGACATGTCGGCCGAAGCGATCCAGCGTTTCCTTCGCCTGGCGCAGGACGAAGCAGCCGACGCCAACAGCGTCACCGAAGGCGTCGGCAAAGCCTGAGCCCGGCATGGGGCGGGGCCGTCGTCTGCGGGGCGAGGTCGCCCGGCGCGGGCACCGAGCCTGACGCGAGGATCCGCAGGGCGGACGCATGACCGTGTACGGCCCTCCGACGGTCGGCGGCCCCGATGGGGCGGGGCCGGCCCAGGCGGACCTTCGCCGCCCGGGCCGCCGACTCCGGACACACGGTGAGACGACCGGGCTCGGGACCTCCAGACACAAGCGCCGTGGCGCCCCGGGTTGGCTGCCCGGGGCACCACGGCCTTGACTTGGCTCATGGGCTGTCTCTGGCTGCCCTCCGGCTACTTGATCGTGTAGCTGCGGCCCTCGGTGCTCTTGCCGCCGTCGTTGTCCGCGACCTGCTTGCCGTCGACCTTGATACGCACGGTGCGAACTGCAGCAGCCCGTCAGCGCCCTTGACCGAGCCGGGGACAACGGACACCAGGTATCCCACCTCCGCCGTTCCGGGCTGCGTCCGACGCACACACCCGCCGTGCTGATCAGCCGCGGCCGAACCGAACAGCAACTGGGCAAGATCGCCCACCTCACCTCTCCCGACGAACGCCGCAAGGCGTTCCGGCTGCTGATCGCCGTGCTCGCGATCGCCGACGAACGGCGCCGAGCTCGCTTCTGCTCCGTCGGGTGCGGTCACTGGTGGCACAACCTGTCCGCGACCGACTGATCCGCCGGCCAGGCGCCGCGCACGGCTCGCATTCCGTGCTCGACACGGCGACTTCCCGGCCGGAAACCGCCGCTTCTCCCAGCCGCCCGCTGCCGCTCAGCCCCGGGCGCCCTGGACGATCCGCCCGACGACGGCCCCGGCCCGCTCCGGCTGTTCCTCGAGCCACGTACCGAGGTGTTCACGGACGGCCTCCGCGACGCAGGCCCGTACGGCGGTGCCGCCCAGCATGCCGTTCGTGGCGCCGTGGAACTCGGGCTGATCCAGCTTGACCGACACGACCGCCGTCAGGCCCTGACCGATCCGGTCGGCGCCGAGATCAGGATCCACCGCCGTGAGCAGCCGCTTCTCGCGCGCATACGCGTTCACCGCGGCCGCCAAGCCGTCGCGGAAGCCCTCGGCATGCGTGCCGCCGTGCGGGGTGGGCCGACTGTTCGCGAAGCTCCGGACCCGTTCCTCACGGGAGTCGCACCAGCGGAGGGCCACCTCCACCGTCCCGGCCATCCGGGGGTCCTCCCGTTCGAAGCCGATGACGTCCGGGTGCACGGGCACCCACGTCCCTGGTTCCGCCTCCGCATCAAGGAAGCCTACGAAGTCCCGCGCCCCGCCGGGGAACCGGAACCGTGCCGACCGGGTCCCGCCCGGGGGCCGCTCGTCGGTGAGCGTGATGTCCAAGGCCCGGTTCAGAAAGGCCAGTTCCCGGAAGCACTCGGCCAGCACGGCGAAGGAGCACTCCGCCGTCCCGAAGATGTCGCTGTCGGGCCAGAACGAGATGGTGGTCCCGGTCTCGGCCACCGGTCCCACGGCGGTGGGCGGGGCGAGCGCGACGCCGCGCGCGTACTCCTGCACCCAGCGCACTCCCTCGCGCCGGACCTCGGCCGTCAGACGGCTCGACAGGGCGTTGGTGACACAGGGCCCAACACCGAAGAGGCCGATGGCCACGGCATGGCGGCTGTCGGGCTCCGTCCGGATGTGGCTGCGGGTCAGCAGGGTTTCGAGGCCTGGCGCACCTGTGTGAGCCGCGGCCTCGACCGGGACACCCGGCCCGTCGTCGGCGACCCGCACGCCGCCGTCAAACGTGAGGGCGACGTCGACGGAGCCGGCGTGGCCCGCCAGGAGCTCGTTCACCGCCCGGCCGACGACCTCGAACACCAGCTGATGCAAGCCGCGTTCACCGGTCGAGCCGACGTACATCCCAGGCCGCTTCCGAATGGCTCGCCACCCCTCCAACACCTGGATGTGGGCAGCGTCGTATTTGATGGTGTCCTCGCTCACGAAGTCCCCCTCCGATGATGTCCGGCAGGCCTCACCAGCCTAGAGGGATTCCCGGAAAACACCAGGTCAGATCAGGTGTGCCGAGGGCGTGGACGAGCAGGTGAACGCCTCTGCGGATGCGGTCGGCCAGGGGGTCGAGAAGCGCGTCGGGAGTGCGCCGGCGGGACCGCCGAGGCCGCGTACGGCCCCTTTTCCGGCCGCTTCGAGGCCCTCAATTCGATGCGCCACCAACTTCGGCAGGCCACGAACGGGCCTTGCGGTGGAAGAATTGATTCGTGGAACGCGGCGTCGGTGCCGACCAATACGCCGCCGTGTCGGCGGAAGCGGCTGCGGGAGAGCGTCAGGAGACCGGTCGCTCCTCCAGGACATGGGTGCCCGGGGCGCAGCTGTCCCGCAGTTCGACCAACTCGGCGGCGGGCAGGCTCCGGGCGGAGCCCCGCCGGCTGTGGTCGAGCAGGGCGGACGCGGCGTGCAGCCACCGTGGCAGGGGGTCCACGCCGATGAACGCCGCCAGGCGGGTCAGCTCTTCGGCAGGGTGGTCCAGGAGGTTCTCGTAGGCGAGTGTGGCGCGCCGGCCGGTGGGGAGCCGGGTGAGGAACTCCGTTCCCTCGGTGACGAGTTCGGACCACAGGGCGCCGAAGGTCCGCAGGGGGATGTGACGGTCGCGTACGAGGGCGGGGTCGAAGCGTTCGTCGAGCAGGGGTGCCAGGTCCGGGGGCAGCGCTCGGATGTGCTCGGGGGTCAGGTCGGCGAAGCTGTCGATGCCGGAGCGGGTCTTGATCTCGCGGAGCAGGGAGATCGCGCGGTATCCGGGATGGCGGCTCATGGACAGGGCGCAGTCCGGGCCGTCGCGGAACATGTGCACGAACTTCGCGTCCGGGAAAGCCTCCCGCAGTCCCGGTGCCCAGCCGGTCGAGTAGCCGGAGCGCTCCACGACGGCGGTGCGTCCGAACCGGGCGCAGAGCAGGCCGAACAGGGCCCGGTGGTGCTCGGCGGCGGTGCGCTCCGGCCATCGGAGCACCGCTGCGCCGAGCTCGTCGAGGAGTCCGTCCGGGTCGTCGGTGAGGTGGGGCAGCACCATCAGGGAGAGCGCGGGGATGCCCGTGGTCTGCGCCGAGTACCTGCCGGGGCGGCGGGTGTGGAGGAACTCCGGAAGCGGCAGCCCGCTGCGGATCATCCGCTCGAAATGCGGCGCGGGCCGGAAGAGGGCCTGCCAGAACTCCTCGCCGTCCACCTTCCCCGCGGGGAAGGCCGCGTCGCCCACCGAGGCCATGAACTCGTTCAGGCTCAGCACGTCCGGGTGGGCGTTGAGGATGCGTGACAGCGCCGTCGAGCCGCTGCGCCCCGTACCGAAGACGAAGGTCAGAGAACGCATGATCCCCTTTCGAATGGTGCGACCGGTGCCGTCCATGGCATTCACCGCGCGTACGGTCCCACTCTGCCCGACCCGCCAGGTTGCGCACCCGTACCCGTACCCGTCACGCCGGGCAGGCGTCCCACCGCGAGCCGGAGCCGTCACCCTCGCCGAAACGCCCGCTCGTCGGGCCGTGGTCATCCGCCGCCGTCGAGATCGGTGCGCTGACGCAGTACGCCCAACTCGTGGCCGTGCAGCCGCATCTCGTACAGCTTGCCCCGCGCGTCGTCGAACGGGCGGTGCAGGATCATCATCAGGCGGCCGTCGAAGGTGGTGAACAGCATGCCGTGGCCGCTGTCGTCCCGGACCAGCGGCCGTCGCTGTCGCCACGGCCCCGTGATGTCGCCGGACTCCGAGACGGCGTAGGTCTGCACATATCCGCCGCTGATCGTGCCGTCCTTGCCGATGAGGTTCTTCTCGTACGTCGACCACAGCATGAGAAGTGACCCGTCAGGGGCACGGTGCAGTTGCGGACCGTCGGTGATGTAGGGCGGGAGCTGATGCGGTGCGCCGCCGGGGATCTGCTCGCTGAGCCAGGGCGCGTCCGAGCCCTTGAACAGGAAGAGCGGATCTCCGAGCGTCCGGCACAGGTCCGGGGCCAGGCGGATCGCTTCCATGGTTCCGTCGATGGTCTGCAGCCACTCGTGCGCGTAGACCATCCAGGGCTGTCCGGACGGGTCGACGTACAGCGTGCCGTCGAGCGTCATGAGGTTCTCGGGCGGGGTGGGGCGTGAGCGGTCCACGACCGTGAAGGGGCCCAGCAGCGAGTCGGATACGGCGGTGATGGTGCCGCGCATGTGGTTCGGGATCCGGAACGGCGTGCCCCATCGATTGGGCGGGGGCACCGGCAGGGGTCTGCCCTCGTTGTGCAGGGTGGTGAACAGGTGGTACTTGCCGCCCCACGCGTGGACCTCCGGCGCCCACGCGCCGTCGGTCGCCCAGATCCCCGGTTGTTCGGCGGTCAGGAAGACCACGACGGGACGCGTCCAGTCACGAAGGTCATGGCTGCGGTAGACCATGGTGCCGGTTCCGTCCACGCCCGACACGGAGGGGTCATTGGACGTATAGAGGTAGTAGGAGCGGGTCTCGACGTCGGCGACGATGAACGGGTCGTGCAGCGGCATGTCGGGAAGCCGCATGAATTCGGTCTCGGCCACGGTCGGAGCATACGTTGACGCAGTACCGACAAAACGTCGACGCGGTCGACGGATCCTCGCCCCGGGTCCTGCCCGATGCTTGACGAGATGTCCCGTCGGCCGCCGTGGAGAACGGGTCGCCGAGGCGATCAGGCGGCAGGAGAGTGGGAAGACCTTGGCGGAGTCAGTGCGCGGGACGGTGGAGGCAGCGATGCGGGGACGCCCTGAAGGTCTGTTCGTCGGCCTGTGCACGCTGGATGTCATCCAGCTCGTCGATCACGCGCCGGGCCCCAACGAGAAACTGACGGCTCATCAGCAGGTCGTGGCCGCAGGCGGTCCCGCCGCGAACGCGGCCGCGACGTTCGCGCACTTGGGCGGGGCGGCCACCCTGCTCACCGCGATCGGCTGCCATCCGCTGGGGGCCGCTGTCGCGACGGACCTGGACCGGCTGGGTGTGACGGTGGCGGACCTGGCAGCTGACTCGGTCGAGCCGCCCGCCGTGTCGTCCATCGTGGTGACCGCGTCCAGTGGGGAGCGTGCCGTCGCCTCGACCAATGCGACAGGGTACCGACTCGCGCCGCCCGACGATCTCGAAGCGCTGGTGGCGGCCTGCGACATCGTCGAATTCGACGGCCACCACAGGGAGTTGGCCTTGACCGCCGCCCGCGCCGCGCGTGCCGCCGGCCGTCGGACGGTCCTCGACGGGGGCAGTTGGAAGGCCGGCACGGAGAAGCTGCTGCCGTCGATCGACGTCGCCGTCTGCTCGGACGATTTCCACCCGCCCGGTACGGACACGCCGACGGACACCCTGCGGTTCCTGCGGGCCCACGGGGTCGGCTGGTCGGCGGTCAGCCGGGGAGGGCAACCCATCGTGTGGGCGGGCCCCGACGGCGAGGGCACGGTGGACGTTCCTGCCGTACGGGTCGCGGACACGCTGGGCGCGGGTGACGTCCTGCACGGGGCTCTCGCGCATCGTCTCGCGGTTCAGGGCGACTTGACATCGGAAGGCTTCGTCGAGGCCCTGCGCGGTGCGGCCGCGGTGGCCTCGCGGGCATGTGCCTCGTTCGGAACCCGGGCGTGGATGCGGGGAGGGTGAGCCGGCGCACCCCGGCGACCGGCCCCCGCCGTTCGCCGATCCCATCGCCGCACGTCTTGGCGCACAGCAGTCAACACATCGGAGCTATCCCTTCGCATTGACGCGTACTCGCCCCATCCCTATGTTGCAACGCGGTATAGCTCCGATGATTCGCGTGAGCCTGTTTGGAGGCACCATGCCCTCTCCTTCCGCGCCCGATCCATCCAGACGTACCGTCCTCGCCACCGGATCCGCCCTGGGTGGCGTCCTGCTCACTTCGGGTCTGCCCACGCAGGCGGCAGCGGCCGAGGCCGGCCAAGCCGAGGCCGCCGCGGCCCTTGCCGACCCCTGGCACACCGTGCTCGACGACGCCGATCTGGTCTGGCGGCGGATGCCGACGACCTGGTACGAAGGCCCGTTCCTCGGCAACGGGTACCTCGGCTCCGGGATCTACGCCGAACCCGGCGCCACGTCGACGGCCGTGCGCTTCAACATCCAGCACTCCGAAGTGCAGGACCACCGACCCGAGTTCGGCTCCCTGTTCGGCCTGGCCCGGCTGCCGATCGGTTACTTCACGCTGGAGCCGGTGGGCGCGATCACCGGCCTGGACTGGCGACTGTCCCTGCGCGACGCCGAGTTGACCGGCACGCTCACCACGGAAAGGGGCACGCTGTCCCTGCGAGCGCTCGTGCACAACGACCGCTCCGTCCTCGCCGTGGAAGTGACGCCGAGCGAGGGCGAGCAGGGCTTCCGCTGGGTGTTCCACCCGGCGGACGCGATCAGTCCGCGGGCTGCTTTCAGGCCGCTGCCGGACGGCTACCAGGGCAACCCGCCCGCCGAGGTCGCCGACCACGACGGCGTGAGCGCCGCCGTACAGCCGCTGCTGGCGGGCGGGCAGCATGTCACCGCGTGGCGGGAGCGGACCAGGGGCCGGACGCGGACGCTGTACGCGCACGTCGCGCACTCGTTCCCGCGCACCACGGCCCTGGGCCGGGCCCTCACAGCCGTCCGCGCCGCGGACCGACTGCCCTACGCCGCCCTGGCCGTGCCCCACCGCGCGTGGTGGCACGCCTACTACCGCAAGAGCTTCCTGTCCGTCCCCGACGCCCGCATCCAGCGCTTCTACTGGATCCAGCTCTACAAGACCGCTTCCGCGGCCCGCCGCGACGCCCCGGTGATGGCGACGTGCGGGCCCTGGCTGGAACCCACGCCGTGGCCCAACACCTGGTGGAACCTGAACGCGCAGCTGGAGTACTGGCTCATCCACGGCTCCAACCACCTCGAACTCGACGCGCTCACCCGGGCGTTGAGCGAGTTCCGGAACAACCTGGCCAAGGAGGTGCCGACGCCGTACCGCGTCGACTCGCTCGGCATTCCCCGCACCACCGATCCCCAGCTCGTCAACGGCGCGGCCAGCGCCCTGATGGGGTACGGCGTCGGCATCCCCGGCCAGGACCCGCCGACCCCCGAAGTCGGCAATCTGACCTGGGCGTTGCACAACGTCTGGCTCAGCTACCGCCACACGATGGACCAGCGGATCCTCCGGGAGGTGCTCTTCCCGCTCCTGCGGGGGGCGATCAACTACTACCTGCACTTCCTGGAGCCCGGCCCGGACGGCAGACTGCACCTGCCCGCCACCTTCTCCCCGGAGTACGGCGGCAACTCACGCGACTGCAACTACGACCTGATGCTCCTGACCTGGGGCTGCCGCACCCTCCTCGAAACCGCCGAACTGCTGGGTGTCGACGACTCGTTGGCACCGCGCTGGCGCGAGGTGCTCATGAAGCGGGCGCCCTATCCGACGGACGCCAACGGGTTCATGATCGGCGCGGACCTCCCCTTCGCGAAGTCCCATCGCCACTACTCCCACCTGCTCGCGGTCTACCCGCTGTACGAGGTGACCGGCGCCACCCCCGACGAACGGGCCCTCATCGAGACGTCGTTGGCGCACTGGGTGGGCTTCGAGGGCGCCCTCCAGGGCTACACCTTCACCGGCGCCGCCTCGATGTCCGCGCTGCTCGGCAAGGGCGAGGACGCGCTGCGGTACCTCGGCGAACTCATGACCCGCTTCATCCAGCCCAACACCATGTACAAGGAGTCCGGGCCGGTCATCGAGACGCCGCTGTCCGCCGCCCAGTCACTGCACGACATGGTGTGCCAGTCGTGGGGCGGCGTCATCAGGGTGTTCCCCGCCCTGCCCGCCGCCTGGAGCGACCTGATGGTGCACCAGTTCCGTACGCAGGGCGCCTTCCTGCTCAGCGCACGCCGCCAGGGCGGCACCACCCGCTGGGTGCGACTGGTCAGCGAGGCGGGCGCCCCCTGCGTCGTACGGCACGGGATCGCGGGACCGATCGACGTACGGGACGGGCGGGGCCGCCCGCTGCGGTACTCCGCCGCCGGCGACGGCGCGATCCGGATCTCCCTGCGCGAGGGCGATTCGGCGCTGATCACCGCCAAGGGCGACCGGCCCGACCTGACCGTCACGCCCGTACGCCCGAACGAGGACGCGCCCCGCTGGGGGCTGCCCGCGATCTGAGCCGGGGCGGCGGACGGTTCACTCACCTGACCCGGCACCGCCGCCCCCCTCTCGCAGGTCCGAACCAACTAACGCCGCACGAGCCCTTCCTTGCTCAAGAGCGCCGTGGCATGCTCTCGGGTCGACGCAAATCTGAACGTCGTTCACATCCATGAAAGACCATGGGAAGGGCGAACGGGCATGAGAGACGCGCACACGACTGCCGCCACAGGCAGTGAGAATGTCATGAGCATGACCAGGCGAGGCCTGCTGGGAAGCGCCATAGCCGTAGCCGCCGACGCCGGTACCGCGTGGGCCGCGGGGTCGGGCACCGCACGGGCCGCCGGCCCGGGTGCCGGGTCGTCGGCCGACACCCCGGTCCTCTGGCGGGAGTTCAGGCGCACACCCTTCACGCACCCGCAGATCCCGTACATCGGCCGAGCAGGCTGCCGCGGCGGAGCGGTCCGCCTCCCCCGCCGCCCGACTGTCGCCGACGTACGCGATTTCGGCGCCGTGGCGGACGGCACGCTGGACTCCGCCCCCGCGATCAACCGTGCCATCGCCGCTGCCGGCAGGGCCGGCGGTGGCACGGTCACCATCCCGCCCGGCACGTTCCGGATCGACGACGTGATCCGCCTGGACCGCTCGAACGTGATCCTCAAGGGCGCCGGCAGCGGCCGTACGACGCTGTACGCGACGAAGAACCTCACCGAGCTGATCGGGGTGTACGGCTCCCGCTACGGCGGCGACAAGTCGGGCTGGTCATGGGCGGGCGGCCTGATCTGGCTGGCCCCCAAGGCCCGCTGGGCCTCGCTCGTCGCGGCGATCCGGGCGAAGGCATGGCCCTTCGAGGGCTGGACGGGCAACAGGCGCGACGAATGGCGTCCGCTCACGGCGGTCGCTCCGGCCCGGCGGGGTTCATGGACGATCACGGTGACCGACGCGTCGTCGCTGCGCCCCGGCGCCCTGGTGCTCCTCCGGCTCGCCGACGACGCGGACCACACGCTCCTCGAGCACATGTGCGGTGGCGGCCCGGGTCCCGAGGCCTATTTCTGGGACGACAAGACGAAACTGACGTCGTACGTCCCCTACGAGTGGCCCGTCCGCATCGCCGGGGTCCGGGGCCGCAAGGTCACCCTCGAACGCCCGCTCCCGCTCGACGTGCGTCCGGAGTGGAGCCCTCAACTGACCACGCACGTACCTGAGTTGACGGGATCTGGGGTGGAGGGCCTGACCCTGGAAGCGACGGAGACGCCGCAGCAGCCGCATCTGCTGGACAAGGGCCACAACGGGGTCGTCCTGCAGTGCGCGTACGACTGCTGGGTGGACGACGTGACGGTCCGCCACGTCGACAACGGCTTCGGCCTCGTGTCCGCCTCCGCGTGCACCCTGCGACGGACACGTGTCACCGGCCGCGGCTCCCATCACCCCTACTTCTGCCGCGAGGGCTCGCACGACAACCTCGTCGAGGACTTCACGATCGAGGAGCGCACCGGCCCCGCACCCTCGAACACCCAACTGCACGGCATCAACGTCGAGGGGCTGTCCTCGTACAACGTCTGGTCCCGCGGCGACATGCGGATGGGCACCTTCGACAGCCACCGCGGTCTGCCCTTCGCCAATGTCCGCACCGACATCACCGTCAACAACAACGGCCGCCACGGTGGTGACGCGAGCGCCGGCCCCCTGTTCGGCGCCCGCTTCACCCACTGGAACATCCGCGTCACCAACGCCCGGGCGGGCCTGGTCAAGATCGACGGCGTGGCGCCGTACTCCGCCACCGTCGGCATCGACGAGGTCAGGGAGTTCGACCAGATCGACGTCCCCGACTTCACGGGTGACCTGCGTACGCGCCTGGAGTGCTACGGCAGCCCGCACGCGGTGAGGCCGCGCAACCTGCACGAGGCACAGCGCGCGCTGTAGCACGCGAATCACCGCACCGCACGTTCACCCACATGAACGGAGTGGATCGATGAGCGCACCATCACGTCTGGGCGTCCTCCTGGTGGCCCTCGTCGCGTCGGCCGCCGGCGCCGTCCCCGCCGCCTCGGCGCGGGTGACGGCACATGCCACGCCCGAGGTCCCGCACACCGCCGTACTGGACGGCACCCGACTGCACCGGACCAAACTCCGCCTGGATCGTGGCGACCCTCAACTGCGGCAAGCGGTGAGGGGGTTGACGGACCGCGCCGACAAGTGGCTGGACCAGGGCCCCTGGACGGTCGTCGACAAGCCGAGGCCCGCGCCCGGCGGCGACATCCACGACTACCTCAGCCAGGCCCCGTACTGGTGGCCCTCCCGACCCCCGACCGCCGACAACCCCTGGGGCTGCCCGTACGTCCAACGCGACGGCGAGCGCAACCCCGAGGTCGACTCCGGCACCGACCGAAGGGACGTCGAGAAGACCTTCGACGCCGCGTACGACCTCTCCCTCGCCTGGTACTACACCGGCGAGAAGCGGTACGCCGAGAAGGCCGGGCAGGTCCTGCGCACCTGGTTCCTCGATCCGGCCACGAGGATGAACCCGAACCTGAACCACGCGCAGTTCATTCCCTGCAAGTACGACGGTCGGGCCATCGGCATCATCGACTTCTCGCAGTCGTTCACCAGCGTCCTCGACGCGCTCGCCCTGCTGGACACCGGCGCCCCGGGCTGGACCAGGACGGACCGCACCGGTATGGCGAAGTGGAACACCGACTTCCTCGACTGGCTCAAGAACAGCGACTTCGGCAAGGAGGAGAGCAGCGCGACCAACAACCACGGCACCTTCTACGACATGCAGCTCGCCGCACTCGCCTACGCGACCGGCGACAAGGCCCTGGCCCGTCGAACGGTCCTGAACGCCCGGAGCGCGCGCATCGCGCCGCAGATCGCGTCCGACGGCAGCCAGCCGCAGGAGCTGACGCGGACCAGGAGTTGGCACTACTCGACCTTCGCCCTGGTGGCCCACACCCGGCTCGCGGCCATCGGCCGGCACGTCGGCGTGGATCTGTGGGCGTACCGGGGCCCGGACGGGCAGAGCCTGTTCAAGGCGGTGGACTACCTGTTGCCCGCCGCGACGGCATCCGCCGCCTGGCCGCATCCGGAGCTCGGATTCCTCCGGTACGCGGCGACCGACGTCGTCCACGCGGCCGCCGACGCCGGTGACGCGCGGGCGCGAAGGGCGGTTCCGTCGCTGGAGGAGCCACCGGGCGGTGACCTGTGGGTGCTGCGTCCGGCGGCGGAACAGCTGGACTCCATCGCGGGCTGATCAGCGCCGTCGGCTGCCCTGCTCCGAGGGCGTCCCGCGGTGGCCGTCAGACCGTGGACAGGTCGATCGCCCGGTCGACATCCCGTGGCCGCAGCACCCGCAGGATGCCTTCGAGCAGGTAGTAGTCGGCGTAAGGGAGGGAGATCTCGATTCCGTCCTCGTTCGGCCGGTGGCGCGTGCAGCGGGCCACGACCGCCTCCGCGCGGGCGGAGTTCCTCGTCAGGCAGGTCTCCGCCAGCGCGGTGAGCAGGCGGAGCGCCACCTCACGGTACGAGCGCCTGCCGGTGGCCGCGGACAGGTCGAGAAGTCCGCATGCCGTGATCGCGCCGGCCGACGCGTCCTTGATGTCGTGGGGCTGTTGCGGCGCCCGGTAGTCCCACACCGGAATGTGGTCCGGCGTCAGGGCCCGCACCGCGAAGTCCGCGAGTCTGCGTGCGGTGGCCAGGAACTCATCGTTCCCGGTCCGCCGGTACATCGTGGTGAATCCGTACAGTCCCCATGCCTGTCCGCGCGACCAGCACGACGTGGGGCTGTAGCCCTGCACGGTGTTCGGGCCGATCGGCGCACCGCTGTCCGGGTCGAAGTCGAACACGTGCGGGGTCGATCCGTCCGGGCGTGGGAAGACCCGCTGGGTGGTCTTCGTGTGCTCCACGGCGATGTCCAGATACTTCGCGTCGCCGGTCTGCCGGCTCGCGAACGCGAGCAGGTCGAGATTCATCATCGTGTCGATGATGACCCGGCCCGCGTTCGTCGGATCGGTCAGCGCGCCCCACGCGCGGATGAAGCGCCCGCGCGGGTTGTACCGCTGGATCAGGGAGTCGGCGGCCCGTACGGCGCCCGTCCGCCATGCGTCGTCGCCCGTCAGCCGCCAGGCGGTGACCCACGACGGGTAGAAGAGGAAGCCGAGGTCGTGCGTGCCCGTGTCGTACTGACGAGGGGCCAGTTTCTCCGCCGACGCCAGTGCCCACGAGCGAAAGGCGTCGTCCTCGGTGTGCAGCCACGCCATCCACAGTGTTCCCGGCCAGAACCCGCCGACCCAGCCGCCGTTCTGCGAGTAGACCCATTTCTCGAACTTCGTCCCGACCGGGAAGGCCGTCACGCTCGGCGCGACGGTGTGGATCTTCTCGACGGCGTAGTCGGCGGCTGCGCGGAGCGTGCGCAGGGCGGGTGCCGGAATCCGGTCGCCGACCGCACCCACCGCCGGCGTCGGGGAAGCGCATACGACCGCGGCACCGGCAGCCGTAGTCAGCACACTGCGTCGGGAAACACTCATGTCCACGCCTCCAACTGAGCAGCGGTAGATAGGAGTTGACCGAGCGTTACACGGAGGCCCCGGCGATGTACACCCACGTGAGCAATGTTCATCAGTGTGAACATCGATGGGGCAGGTTCCTGGCCACGACCCGCCCGACCCTGGTCGCGTGCGACGATCGAGCCGTGACTGAGTTGGCGACACCACAGCACATGGCCCACCGCACCTCCGCCGCAGTCGACGCGGCTGTCGGAGCCGGGCGCGCTCTCGGGCTCACCGTGACCGAGGCCGACGTGCTCCACGACCTGTTCTCCGTCGTGGTCCACCTCGCGCCCTCGCCGGTCGTGGCCCGGATTCCCACCGTCCTGCCACGCCACGCGAGCCCCGCCGCCCTGGCGCGCCGCCAGCAGGCGGAACTCGACGTGACGCGGTGGCTCGCGGACCAGGGAACGCCCGTGATCCCGCCCAGCCCGCTCGTGCCACTGGAGCCCGTTCAGCGCGACGGGCTCTCGATGACGTTCTGGCAGTTCGTCGAGGAGGACCGGGACAAGGAGCCCGACTACGCGGCGAACTCCGACCTCACCGCCGACCTGCACGCCGCGATGCGCGGCTACCCTGGCCGGCTGTCCTTCCTGTCCTCGGCCGACCCTGAGTTCGTCGCGGACAGCCTCGCTCTGCTGGAACAGCACCCCGATCTCCTCGGCCCGGCCGATCTCGACCGCGCACGCCGCGAGTGGCAGGTCCTGGAACCCCTCGTCCGCTCACGTACGGAGTTCGAAAGGAGGTTCCCGGGGATCGACCTCCAGCCGATTCACGGCGATTCCCCGCCCGCGAACATCTTCTCCGGGGTGGACGGGGACCTTTACGCCGACTTCGAGCTGGTCACGCTGGGCCCCGTCGAGTGGGACCTGGCCGCTCTCGGACCCACCCTGGAAGCCGCCTACGACCGGGGTGCGCGGCGCAACGGCATGCGGCCCCTGAACCAGGACGTCCTGAACTTCGTGAACGCCGTGGGGATGCTGCGAGCCATCGCCTCCCTCACGCTCGTACCGCAACTGCCCCAGTTGTCGGACTACTTGAAGCCGGCCGTCGACCAGTGGCAGACCATGCCGTTCGCCGGCGGCATGGCCGGATGACATCGACGGGTACCGACGAGTGACGCCCGGACGTGCTCATCGGATCGGTGTGGCTCGGCGGTCGCAGGAGAGGTCCGCGATCCGTACCGCGTCGGCCATCGCCTGCATGCCGGTGTCGTTGGGGTGCACGTGATCGCCGTTGTCGAAGAACGGCAGGAGCCGCTCGTGATCGTACGGGCTGCGCAGGACGCGATCGAAGTCCGCCACCGCGTCGAACTCGCCGCTGGAGCGGATGTATGCGTTGACCTCCTGCCGTACGGCCTCGGCCGGTGCGTCCCACTCGTACCAGCCCTTGAACGGTCCCACCGTCGCCCCGACGACACACACGCCGGCCGCGTGTGCGCGGTCGATGATCCGTCGGTAGCCGGCGATCAGGTCCTCGGCCGTGACACCGGTGTGGGCCTTGACGTCGTTCACGCCCTCGAAGACGAGGAGGGTGCGGAGGCCGGGGTGGGAGAGCACGTCCCGGTGCAGTCTGTTCAGGGCACTCTGCCCGGCTCCGTCGGCGAGAACCTTGTTGCCGGAGATTCCCTCGTTGGCCACTCCCTTGATGTCGGTGTCGGGGTCGGCCCGCAAACGGCGGGCCAGGTAGTCGGGCCAGCGGCGGTTCTTGTCGGTGGTGGACTGCCAGCCGTCGGTGATGGAGTCACCCAGGGCGACGACCGCGCCGACGTCCGAGCGGGTCCGTACGGTGACGGCGTCGAGGTAGAACCAGGAGCCGGTGGTTCCGGTCCAGTTGTCCGCACTCTCCTCCGCCGCGTGGTCGCCCTCGGTGGTGTAGGAGGTCTGCATGGCCATGCCGTGACCCGTCGCCGGGCCGCCGGCCTCGGCCACGTACAGGCTGACCACCAGCGAGGTCGCGGCGGGCAGGGGTCCGGGCAGTGGATCGCTGAGGACGGTTTCACCGGCCGGCACGGTGACGGACCGCTCGCCGCCGAACGTCATGCGGCGGTTGCTGCCCCGGACCAGGGCGGCGCCCTCCTGCTGCACCCCCGCGTACGCCTGGCCGAAGGTCAGGGGCCGGTCACCGAAGGCATTG
This sequence comes from Streptomyces sp. DSM 40750, assembly GCF_024612035.1. Taxonomy (GTDB): domain Bacteria; phylum Actinomycetota; class Actinomycetes; order Streptomycetales; family Streptomycetaceae; genus Streptomyces. The sequence continues at coordinate 10,351,810 of NZ_CP102513.1, read as the reverse complement.
GACAAGCGGATACGCAGATCGGTTCCTCCGACGCTGGTCCGCACGATCAGCCGGTGGCTGCGGTTCGAGGCGGCCTCACCCATGCGGTCGGCGCTGGCACCCCAGGTGACGATCTGGTGCGTCTCGGCAGCCTCGCCAAGGGCCGCCGTCGCCGGGGCGGTGAACATCTGCGCGGCGGTGACCAGCGCGACGACCGGGACGGTGAGCCGGCGCAGCGCCCACAGCTTGCCGGGGCGACGGGGTGTGTGCTGACGCATCGGTTCACCGCCCCAGGTCGCGCAGCGTCACGGACCGGCCCGGTGACAGAGTGAGCTTTCGTGGTCTCTCCCCGTACACGACGGTGGTCGTGCGTCCGCCGACGCTCGTCACCGTGGCCTCCGTCGGCCTGCCGTTCTTCCAGCTCAGATCCAGGGTGAAGCCACCGCGCACACCTACGCCCGTGATCGATCCGGACGCGGCCCACGCGTCGGGCAGCGCGGGCAGCAGCTCGACATGGCCGGGACGCGAGTACACCAGCATTTCGATGATCGCGGCGGGTGTGCCGAAGTTGCCGTCGATCTGGAAGATCCCGCGACCTTGCTCGACCTGGTAGATGTCGAACAGGTTGGGCGCGGTGCCGTTGCTGCCGCCGGTGGAGGGCCGCAGGTTGTTCACGACGAGTCGGTAGGCCTTGTCGGCGTCCTTCAGTCGGGCCCAGCACAGGCTGCGCCAGGCGTTCGCCCAGCCGAAGCTCTCCATGCCACGCGCGGTGAGTAGCGCGGCGGCGCCCTCGACGATCTTCCGAGGTGTCGAACCGTCCGGGCGGATGCGGTCGCCGGGGAACAACTGGACGAGGGGGGACAGATGCCGGTGGGTGGTCTCCCCCAGGTTGTCCGGGGACATCCACTCCTCCAGCCAGCCGGTCGTCGGGCTCACTCGTGGCAGGTGGAGCCGGTCCCGCAGGCCGGCGACCGTCCGGGCGTACGCCGTGTCCTTGCCCAGCGCCTCGCACGCCGTGCGGTAGTTGCCGAACAGGGTGTGGACGAGTTCCTGGGCGTAGGTGATGCCCTTGGCGTCGAGCGGACCGTGCTCGGGCGACCAGTCGCTGTCCGCGACGAGGACTTCCCGTTTCTCCCCCGTGGCCGGATCGGTGATGGTCGTGGTCAGCAGGCGCGCCTCCCAGAACTCACAGGCGCCCTTCAGCATCGGGTGGATGCGGGCGAGGTGAGCGCGGTCCTGGGTGAACTCGTAGTGCTCGTAGAGGGAGTTGCACAGCCAGGCGTTGCCGGCGGGGTGCCACCACCAGCCCATGCCGCCATGGATGTTGGTGGAGATGGCCACGGTCCAGCCCGCGATCCTCCCGGTGGAGTTGCGGTAGCGGTTGCGGGGGTCGTTGAAGTGGGTGCGGGTGAGGTCGGTCCAGGGGGGCAGCTGGGCCAGGCAGTAGTCGGTGAGGGCGTCGAAGCAGTCGGACAGGGCGGCCCGGTCGGCCATCCAGTAGTTCATCTGGATGTTGATGTCGGTGTGGTAGTCGCCCATCCAGTCCGGGTCGTTGCCGTCGAGCCAGAGGCCCTGGAGGTTGAGCGGCAGACTGCCACGCGAGCCGGCGATCATGAGGTAGCGCCCGAACTGCAGGTAGGCGGCCTCGAGTTCGGGATCGGGAGTGTCATCGGTGTGGCGGGCCCCGATCCGTTCCCAGGTGTCCATGCCGCGTTGGAGCGCGGTGGAGGTGCCGAGCGAGACGTGCATGCGCTCGAACAGCTCGCGGTGGTCGGCGACATGGGTGTGCAGCAGGGTGGTCGCGGAGTGCTCGGCGGCGTCGAGGACCTTGGTGCGGGCGAGTCCGCGGGGGTAGAGCGACGGGTTGCGGTAGCCGTTGGCGGTGTCGGGCGCGTAGTTGGTGCCGCCGGCGACGATCACCGTCAGGCTCTTGCAGTTCCGGAACGAGATCCGCGCTCCGTCGACGGCGACGGTTCCTCCGCTGCCGTACGCGGTCACGGCCGCCCCATACCGCAGTTGGTTGGGAAACTCCGCGCTGAAGGACGCGTACCGGCCCGAGTGGGTGCCTGTTGTGGTCTCGCCGTGGGTGCCGTCCAGGCTGATGGTGCCGGTGTAGCGCCCGCCGCCGTCCTGGGTGAAATGCAGGACGATGACGTCGTCGGGGGCGCTGGCGAAGACCTTCCGCCGGTACGTCACGCCGGAGCGCACGTAGGAGGCGGTGACCAGGCCCTGGCGGAGGTCGAGGGCGCGCCGGTAGCCGGAGACGGCCGACAGGTCGTGGTCGGGGATGTCGACGGTCAGCTCGGCCAGCAGGGTGAACGACCCGAAGTTCTCGCGGGCGTAGGGGAACTGGCCGTCGTCGTCCAGGGTGGCGTTGAGTCCTCCGGTCCACATGGTGGCGTCGGTGAGGAAGAGGCGCTCCCGGCCGGGGTCGTTGCTCACGAGCGCGCCGAGGCGGCCGTTGCCGACCGGCAGGCCCTGGGTGATCATCGAGCCGTCGTCGGCCGGTGCCTGCCACCACAGTTCGGTGGTGGCCCCCTCCCCCTCGGGCAGCATCGGGGAGGCGGCGGGTCTCGCGGGTGCGGCGGAGGCGCTGAAGGCGGGCACCGCGCCGAGGGCGGCGAGGGCTCCGGTGGCGGCGGCGAGGGAGAGGAGGCCCCGTCTGCTGGGGAGGGGTTCCGGCGGATCGGTGCGTCGGGTGTCCAAGGATGCACTCCCTTGCGGAGGGGCGGGTGAGGGCATGAGCGCTCGATGACCGAGCCCGTCAGGACTCGACCGGCAGAACTCGGCCGTCGGGAATCGGCCATCAGGAATCGGCTGCGGGAAATCGGCCGTCAGGAAAGGTCCGGTACGTCGATCCGGTCGATGTCCGGGGCGTAGCCGTCACCGCTGTCGAAGGTGATGGTGTTGGCGCCGGCCTTCAGGTTGAGCGGCACGCCGACCGTCTCGACGGTCCCCCAGTCTCCCGTGGAGGGGAACTTGTGGCTGGTGGCGCCGCCGCCGTTGGCGGAGATCCGCACGGATCGCGCGTCACCGCTGACGTAGGCGATGTCCACGACGTACCGTCCCGCCTTCGGGACCGTGACGCCGTTCAGAGTGAGTTTGCCGCCGAGGTAGAGGTTGCCGACCTTCCTGGCCCCGGAGCAGGCGCCGCAGTCGGCCACCGAGGCGTTGCCGCTGAGGGTGTTGCTCCCGGCCTCCGCCTCGTAGGCCGTCTTCGTCAGGGCCGGGCCCTGCGGGGTGACGGTGAACAGCCGCGAGCCGTGCGCGGGCAGCGCCTGCGCGACCTTGTCCCGGTACGTACCGAGGTTCTCGTGGTTCCACAGGTCACGGACCCTGGCCTTGCCGGAGAAGCCGAGGGCCGACCAGTCGGCGGTCACGGACGCGGGCGCGTCACCCAGGTTGAACAGGGCGACGGTGAAGCTGCCGTCGGGGTTCTCGGCCGCCCAGACCTGCTGATCGTCGGAGGGGGTGAGGGGCCGGGCGGGCGGGGTGCCGCCCTGGTTGACCGCGATGACCTCCTTGTTGGTGAGCAGGGAGAGCCCGTAGGAGTCGAGGCGCGTCAGGTCGTCACCGGTGTAGAGAGGCGACTTGGCGATGGCCCACAGGGTGGCGTAGCTCTGCCGTTCGGCCTTTGTGAGCCCGTCCATCTGGCCGTTGCCGACATTGAGCGAGTCCAGGTCGTTCCAGCCGCCGGGGCCTGCGTGGCGGGTCCAGGCGGGGGTGTCGTCCCAGCGGTCCTCGACGGAGTTCTCCCAGGTGACCAGGGTGTTGCAGTAGCACTCGACGTCGGTGTCGATGCGCCAGCCGTTCGAGTACCGCTTCCAGTCCGCGGCATGGCCGATGTCGAGGGACCAGGACAGTTCGAGGTGGATCGGCCGTCCGGTGGCGGCGATCGCCTTCTGCCACGCGGCGACGTCGGCGACGTTGTCGTAGTTCTCGCCGCTCTTGAACGAGCCGGGGCCGACTCCGTCCAGCTTCAGGAAGTCGTATCCCCAGTCGGCGAACAACCGCGCCTGCGAGTCGATGTACTTCTGGGCGCACGGCCGGGAGAAGTCGATCTTGTATGCGCTGTCCCAGCCGTTGGTGGTGCGCAGGTCGCCGTGGACGATGTCGGCGGTCGTGCAGCCCTCGGCGTTCCAGAGGGGGACCTTGCCCTCGCCGTACGCCTCCTTCTCCAGCCCGACCGGAAGATAGATGCCGGCCTTCAGTCCCCTGGCGTGGAGGTCGTCGGCGACGGCCTTCATACCGCGGGGGAAGCGCGCGGGGTCGGCGGCCTGTCTGCCGTACTCGTCGAAGCGGGGCTTCCAGTCCGTGTCGCGCCACCAGCCGGCGTCGATGTTGACGTACTCGTACCCGTACGGCTTGAGCTTGGCGGCGAGGGCGTCGGCCTGCCTCAGGACGTTCCGCTCGGTCAGATAGCTGTAATCGCCGTCGGGGTTGAGCCCCGGGTACTTGGAGGACTGCATGCTCCAGCTCGTCCAGCCCATGTACGGCTTTGCCGCCGCCGGTGCCGGGACGGCGTCCGTGGCCCCGGTGGTGTCGGTGGCCGTGGCGGCGGGGGTGAACGCCGCGAGGCCTGTGACCAGGGCGAGTACGAGGAGAGTTCTGCCGGTGCGGTGGGGGGACAACCTCATGGCTGGCGACCTCCGGGTCGTGGAAGGACGTGCGGGAGAGGGGTGCTGGGGAGGGTCGGCTGCGGGCACGCGGGTTCGCGGCACGAAAGGCATGGATGCAGGATGACGTGCTCATGACATCGAACGGATGAGATCGAGCCTCGGCGCGATACCGCTCTGCGGCGTCATCCCTGCTCCTTGGGCGTGTCCGATCTGATGAAGGACTGGATCGCGGTGGCCGCCGCTCCACGTGCCCATTCCTCGAAGGGCAGCGGGTGCGTCCTGAGGTCGCATCGCGCTGCGGCGCCGAAGGCGGAGGCGGCGAAGGCGTCCCTGATGTGCTCGGCGAACAGGTCGTAGGCGGCGAGTCCCTCGCCGGAGATGATCACTCGCTCGGGTCCGAGCAGATTGACCATGGATCCGATGGCCCGTCCGATGGCCACGCCGGCCCGCGCGTACACCTTCCGGGCTCCGGGATCACCGCGGCGCGCGAGTTCGAGTGCCCCGGCCGCGTCCGCCACGTCGACGCCGGTCTCCGCCCGTACGTCGCGCACGATCGCCGACTCGGAGGCTATGGCCTCCACACAGCCCCGGTTGCCGCAGTGACATCGCGGACCCGTCGGGTCGAGGGAGAGATGCCCGATCTCACCGGCCACACCATGCGCGCCGGAGACGACCCTGCCGCCCACGACGAGACCACATCCGATGCCGGCTCCCACCGTCACCAGGGCGAAGTCGGACATGCCCGCACCCGCGCCGAACCACTGCTCGGCGACGGTGAGCGCGCGGACGTCGTTGTCGACGGTGACCGGCAGACCGACGGTCATGGCGGCGAGGTCCGCGAGCGGGACGTCCCGCCACTCGAGGAACGGGGAGTACCGCACCATGCCCTCGGCGCGGTCCACATCGCCGGAGACCGCGATCCCCACGCCCTTGACCGCCACCCCGAACCCTTCGGCTTCGGTGAGCAGTTCGAGGATCAGGTCACTCAGGGTGGCGAGTACGCCCGCGGGCCGTCGGTCGGCCAGCGGGGTGTGCCGGGCGAGCCTGATGCGGCAGCGAAGATCGGTCAGTACGGCGATGATCTCGTCGCCGGTCACCTTGACCCCGAGGAACAGCGCGCGCCCGCCGTCGACCCGCACGGGGTTGGCGGGGCGGCCGAGCCCTGGCCGGGGCGTCCCGTCGATGTCTTCCACCAGGTATCCCGTCTCGATCAGAGGCCGGACGGCCTTGGTCACCGCGGCGGGGGACAGCCCGGCCCGCCGTGCGATCTCCGCCCGGGCGAGCGGGCCGTGGGAGAGCACGACGGTGAAGATCTGGGCGGCGGCCGGCGTTTGGGCCGGGAACGCCTCCGAGGACGGGGTCGAGCGCATGGCCGGGAACGTACGGGCACTTCTTTTCCGCTGTCAATAAAAGAAGCACGATTCCTGTGAAGTTGCTGCCGGCCCACGGCAGTTCACCTGGAATCCCCACTCAGCTCGGCGCTTGCCCGACGAGGCGGCCGGCCGGCCGGGAAATCACGAACGGGCTCTCACAGCCCGAACAGCCCTGCCGCGTTGTCGTGGCACACGGCCCGTAGCCAGTCCTCCCCGAGACCCAGCCGCTCCAGGGCGTGCAGCTGGTGCAGGTACGGGTAGGGGAGGTTGGGGAAGTCGGAGCCGAGGAGGATGCGGTCGCCGAGGCCGGTCAGGCGGGGCATGGCCCGGCCGGGGAACGGCGTGAGCGCCTCGGTGAAGTCGGTGAACGCCATCGTCGTGTCCAGCCGCACCTCCCCGTACCGCTCGGCGAGACCGAGGAACTCCTCGTACTCCGGCATCCCCATGTGCGCGACGACCAGCCGCAGCCGGGGATTCCGCGCCAGCACCCGCGCTATCGGCTCGGGGCCGGTGTGTTTACCGGGCGCGGGCCCGGAGCCGCAGTGGATCACCACAGGGATGCCGGCTTCGGCCAGCAACCCCCATGCGCGCCGAAGGAGTTCGTCGGCCGGGTCGTACGCCCCCACCTGCACATGCGCCTTGAACACGCGCGCGCCCGCCTCCACGGCCTCCCGGACGTATGCCTCGACGCCCGGCTCGGGGTAGAGGGTGGCGGTGTGCAGACAGTCGGGCGTGCGGCGGGCGAAGTCGGCCGCCCAGCCGTTCAGCCATCTGGCCATGCCCGGCTTGTGCGGGTAGAGCATCGCGGTGAAGGCCCGTACGCCGAACTCCCGGAGCAGAGCCGTCCGTTCCGTCTCCTCCTTCCGGTAGGTGATCGGCCACTGGAGCCCACCTGTCAGCGGACCGAGCGCGTCGAAGTAGTCCCACACCTTCCGCAGGACACGCTCGGGCATGAAGTGCGTGTGCACGTCGACCAGCCCGGGAAGACCCAGCCGACCCCAGAAGCGGCGTACCTCGTCGGCCTCATCCCCCACGGACACGTCACCGGGTTCGGCGGAACCGGCAGGGTCTACAGGCGCGATGGGGTGATCGTCCATGTCGCCCACGATCGGCCCAGGTGAGGTGGCGGGTCCACACCTTTGCACAAGGGATCCATGAGGGATGCATCACCCGGCCCTCCGGGCCACGTGGACCGGGCCTCGGCACAAGCCGTGGTGACGACCTCTTCGCCGACTTCTCCCTCCCCCCCACGCGGCCCGCGACATCACCGCGCTGCTGGGTATGCGCGGGGTCGGTGACGACTCCACGCAGGCCGGCCAGGAGACCTGACGAACCGACTGGAGCGAGCGGACGCGGCTGCCGGCTTCGGCCCGCCGGTCCGAAATGCCGTGGGTCCTGGCTCGGTCGGACCCGTACCGCGGCGAACCGTCGAAGTGCGGTCGCAGGGCAAACCCGGTCGCATGGCGGAAGCGCAGCGGAGGAAGCGCCGAGGATTCGGCGTCCTGCGGACGGAGGTCGACCGGGCTCGACAGGAGCCGGCTGCCGACGGCGGACGACGCGGGTGCGGTCCGGGACACGGGCGAACGACTTCGGCTGCCCGGAGGGCCGGCCGAGTCACCCGGCACTCAAGAAGTGCGCGTCCTACGAGGGCGGCGGGTCCGTCACCGTCAGGACGCTGCCGTCACCCGACACCGGGTACGAGACCGTTGGCTCTTCAGGAGACAGTCGGACCGGTGTGAGTGGGCGGATCACCGGACGGAGCGCCGCCTGGCGCGCCGGGCTCCGCGCGCCACGAAGAAGGCCACGTCGGCCACGAAGAGCACGATGCCGATGGCCAGCAGATAGCCCAGTCCCTCCGCCGCCACGCCGATGATTCCCAGCACCATGGCCACCAGGACGAGCAGCAGGAAGAGCGCCATCACTCGAACACCTCCTTGTCCGCCTGTCTTGGGGCCGCGTGCCGTGTCGCGCGCGGGGCGGTCAGCGTCGGGCGAGCTGGCGTTCGCCGCCCACGCCCGGCCGGTACGTCATGCCGTAGTGCCGGAAGATCTCTTCCTCCTGCTCGGCGGGCAGCACGTCGTCCGTCCCGATCGAGGGAGCTTTGCGTACCTGTCCCTTGTCGTAGGAGACCTTGACGTAGCCCGGTCCGAGGACCGCCTCGTCGAGAGGGACGAAAACCAGCCGCTGGCGGGTGGGCAGTCCGGTCCGGACGGTGGCCACGGCCGGTTCGTCGGTCGTCGTGTCCACGTAGATCGCCTCCAGCATGCCGATCTTGCGCTGCTTCGGATCGACCACGTCGTGGTTGCGCCACTCACGGATGTCGGCGGGATGGATCATGCCCTGCTCCCTGTCTGCGTCGGTCCCTGTCCGGGTCGGGCCCTGTCCGGGTCGGGCCCTGTCCGGGTCGGGCCCTGTCCGGGTCGGTCCCTGTCCGGGTCGGTCCCTGTCCGGGTCGGTCCCTGTCTCTTCGGCTCTCCCCGTCAGCCTGGTTCCAGTCCGCGGGGCTCGCTGTCCGCGCGCCGCCCGGTGGTGCAACGGCCCCGGCGCGTCAGACACCGAGGCCGCCCTTCCGGGTCCTGGGACGTGAGAGCACCCTGGCCCGCTTGTCATCGTATGACCGAAACATTCTTCCGGCATGGGCGAGGAACGCGGGTGGGCCCGGTCGGCCGACGCGCGGAGTGGCCTGGGCCGTCTTCGACCAGGGGACCGCCACCTTGCGTGGTCGTCGGTAGATGCAGGGCGCCCCAGCAGGCTCGGGCTCAGAGCGCCGACCTCGGATCTCGGATCTCGTCCGTCTGCTCGTGGTCGCTCTCCGAGGACTGGCTGGCCACCAGCCAGGACCGGGCCGGTTCCGCGGGGCGGGTGGTGTCCACGGTGAGATGGAGCCGGGTTCCGCCGCCTCGGCCGGCCGGGTAGCTGCGCTGCTCGTCGGAGGCGAAGCAACGGCGGAGAACCTCCGCGACCCGACGGGCGACTTCGGGGGACGCGGCCACGACGCGCACCTCGGCATACCCCGGGGAGGGTTCGAGGGTCGGATGGGGCGGGTGGGTGGGTGCTTCCAACGGTTCCATGGTGGCCTCGCTCATCGGGACGACGAGGTTCACCGGCCGTCTCCGCCTCCGTCTCGGTTTTCGTCCCCGTCGTCGGACTCGCGGTGAGCGGTGGCGCCGGGCGAGCCGGGCGACTCGGCGGGTCCTGCCGACGGCCGGGGCCTACGGCTCCTTCGGCCGGTCCCCGGCAGGGCGTCGCTGTAGCGGAACACCGCGATCCGCTCATCGTGCTTGGCGTTCAGGGAGTGGATCAGCAGCATGCCGAGCATGATCATGGCGATGATCGCGACGACGGTGAAGACGATCTCCACGTCCTCACATCCCTTCGGCGGAGGTCAGGGAGCCCGACCGATGTCGGGGCGGGGCGCTTCTTCCACGTCACGGCGCGTACTGCTCGCCGAGCACGACACCGGCGCAGGAGCGATGAGGCACAGGCCTCCAGAACTCCCGGTCCACTTTTCACTCTACTCCGGCTGTCCCGCCGCTACCGCCAGCCTGCGAGTGCCTCCGTGCTCCCCCGCAGCCACGCCTGATCCGGTGCGGCATGCCATGGGCCGGCAGCAGATGACCGCATCGTCTCCACCCGCTTCCTCCGTCCGGTGATCGGAATGCAGGACACGGGCTGGGGCCTGCTGGACGGGATGAACGACGCCGGGCTCGCGGTCTCGCTCACCTTCGGCGGGCGGCTCGTCCCGTCTACACCGCCCACGACCGCCGTCCGAGGGCCGCGTGACCTACCACTGGCCCGGGGAGTCCTGGGAACCGTCCTTCGGCCAGGCGTCCGGCGTCGGCCGGCTCCACAGTTCGCGTAGGGCGGCGTTGACGGTGGCGGGTTGCTGGGTGTGCGGGTAGTAGCCGGGGACTCGGAGCAGTCGGGCGCCGACTGCGTCGGCCACGGCCTCCGCGCAGGCGATCAGCGCTTCGCCGACGTACGCGCGGTACAGCTCCGGTGCGTCCCGCCAGTCTCCGCGGATCACCAGGGTCGGCCAGGGGGCGGCTCGCAGCGGTTCCAGCGGCACGTTCGCCTCCCATATCGGGCGTTCTCGCATCGAGGTGGCCACGGCGCGAAGGCGCTGCGGGGTGGGGTCGGGCGCGGCCATGCCGATGCCCTCCGTGGAGGCGCGCAGGTACTGCTCCGGCGTCACCGACTCCGGCACACCGGTGCCGCCGCCCACCCGGTGCAGCATGGCCTCGATCACCGGGTGAGCGGCGGCCGCGGAGAACGCGGAAGGCTGGATCAGCGTCAGAGAGCGTACGAGGTCGGGGCGGCGCCCTGCGGCCAGCATGGCTGCCACACCGCCGTTGCCGTGGCCGACCAGATGCGCGCCGCCGGCCTGCCCCGTCAGCAGTTCCACCAAGTCGTCGGCATCGGTGTCGAAGTCGCTGCGGTCGGTGTCGGGGCTGCGGCCGTAGCCACGGCGGTCCACCAGCAGCAGGCGACAGCGGTCGGCCAGCGGCCGCTGGGCCGCGAAGCCGTACAACTCGTCGCTGCCCCACGTGAAAATGTTGTGCACGAAGACCGCGGGAACTCCCTCGCCTCCGGTCTCATCCCACACCGTCACGTGCATCGCGGTCATGGGCGAACTCCCCCTCCCTCGCTTCTACGGCACGGCGTGCTGCTTCTGAGCACGCGAACTCCCGCCCGCCGATGGACTCCAGCCGCTCCCCCACCCGTTCCGGCACTCGCGTAAAAACGCTCGCGCGCCTCCTGTCCCCTCTCCGTCGATGTTGCCCGACGTGATCTGGGGCATACCCATACGGCGCCCGATTGTGGATAGTTTGATGCGCTTGCTTGTTCTGCACACAGCGTTGCGTCATCGGGTGCACCGTGCTGTCCATCGTCCAGGAGACCCATGCGCCTCCGAATAACCTCCGCCTCGCGGACTGGTTCTGTTCCGCCCCTCGCCCTGGCAGGTGGTGCTCTGACCGTCGCCTTCGGCGGTCTTTACGTCGCCGGGCTGCTGCTGACCGGCGGGGAGGTCGAAGCCGGTACGACCGTGCGTGGTGTGGAGATCGGGGGTCTGAGCCGTGCGGAGGCCACCTCGAAGCTGGAGAAACACCTGGCGGAGGCCGGCTCGCGGAAACTGGCCGTGAAGGTCGGCGACCGCACGGGCACCGTCGCTCCGCGCCAGGCCGGACTCGCCTTCGACGCTCAGCAGACCGTTGACCGGGCCGCGCGCACCGGAGCCGATCCGTTCAGTGTGATCGGCGGATTCTTCCGCTCGGGCGGTGACGTCGAGCCGGTCGTACGCGTCGACGAGGACAAGGCGCGCGCCGCCCTGGGCAAGCTGGCGACGACACTCGACCAGACGGTGCGTGACGGCGCCGTCACGTTCGCGGGCGGTCAGGTCAGGGAAGTCGCCCCACGCCGCGGGTACGCGCTGGACGTGGAGGCGGCGGTCGGCACCCTGCGTACCTCCTTCCTGGACGGCACAGCGGACCGGGCCACGGCTCTGCCCACCCGCGAGACCAGGCCGAAGGTCACGGCGGCAGAGGTACAACGGGCGGTACGGGAGTTCGCGCGGCCGGCCGTCTCGGCGCCGGTCGTGCTCACGGCGGGCGGCCAACGGTTCACGATCGATCAGGCCGTGCTCAGCGAGTACCTGACGATGCGGCCCGACGACACGGGCAGGCTGACGCCGAAACTCGACGGCAAGGGCCTGCGCGCCGCGCCCACCGTGGCCCGCCCCCTCGCAGAGATCACCGGTCCGGCCGAGAACGCCAGCCTCCGGCTCGACGGCGACAGAGCCGTGGTGTCCGGAGACGGCAGACCCGGCATGGAAGTCACGGACAAGGCGCTGGGCAAGGCGGTGCTGCCGCTGCTCACGAAGTCGGGCTCCGCACGCACCGGCGAGGTGGTGACGCGGCAGATCCAGCCGGAGGTGACCCGCGAGAACGCCACGCGGCTGGGGCTGACAGAGAAGATGTCCTCCTTCACCGTCAACTTCGAACCCGCCGCGTACCGCACGACGAACGTGGGCCGGGCTGTGGAGCTCATCAACGGCTCCGTCGTCATGCCGGGCGAGACCTGGAGCTTCAACCGGACCGTCGGCGAACGAACCGAGGCCAACGGGTTCGTCGAAGGCATCATGATCCTGAACGACCAGTTCACCAAGGCGTCCGGTGGCGGTGTCTCCGCCGTCGCCACGACCGTCTTCAACGCGATGTTCTTCGCCGGGGTCAAGCCCGTGGAGTACGGCGCCCACTCCTTCTACATCGAGCGCTACCCGGAAGGCCGTGAGGCCACCGTCGCCTGGGGCAGCCTCGATCTGAGGTTCACCAACGACTCCGGCAACGCCCTGTACATCCAGGCCGAGTCGACCGACACCTCCGTGACCGTCGCTTTCCTGGGCACCAAGAAGTACGACGAGGTCAGGTCGGTCAAGGGACCACGCACCCAGGTGAAGCAGCCGGCTCAGAAGACGAGCACGGACAAGGAGTGCGTGCCGCAGACCCCGCTCGAGGGCTTCGACGTCACCGTGGAGCGGGTCTTCTACGACGACGGCAAGGCGGTGAAGCGGGAACCGTTCCGCACCCACTACACCCCGCGCGACGAGATCATCTGCGAGTGACCAGGTGAAGTGACCTGCGCTCCTTCCCTCCGGGTCCGTGGAGAAAATCGGTGTTCGACGGGCCTCCCCCACGTGACAATCAGGGATCAGCAAGGGGAGGACCACCATGAGCCAGGCCCACCTGACTCTTCATGAGCTGCTGCCGCCGCAGGAGTTGGCGGCGGCGCTCGACGCGGGGCATGTCACGCGCAAGCCGCACCCGGAACTGCCGCTGTCCATCTACACGTACACGAGGACATGCCAGTACGAGCGGGTGTGGAACCGGGTGACCACGCGCTGCCGCGGCCTCGTGGCCGACGACAGCACCGGTGAGATCGTCGCGCTTCCGCTGCCGAAGTTCTTCAACGTCGGTGAGCACGAGGCCGGCCAGCCCTATGCTCCGAGCCTCCCGGACGAGCCGTTCGAGGTGTACGACAAGGTCGACGGCAGCCTGGCCGTGGTGTTCCACTACGCCGGCCGGTGGCGGGTCGCGTCCAAGGGTTCGTTCATCAGCACCCAGGCGACCTGGGCGCAGCGTCTGCTCGACGCGAAGGACACGTCCGGCCTCATGCCCGGGGTGACCTACCTCGCCGAGATCCTGTACCCGGAGAACCGGATCGTCGTCGACTACGGCGACCGTCGGGATGTGGTGCTGCTGGCCGCGTTCGCCAAGGACGGCACCGAGGTCGCCCTGGCGGAGGCCGCGGCCGGCTGGCGTGGCATCGGGTCGGTCGTCACGGTCTGGCCCGCGATGCCGCTCGCCGAGTTGCTGGCCATGGCCGAGGCCAACCGGCGGCCCGGTGGCGGGCCTGCCACGGGCACCGACGCGGAGGGGTTCGTGCTGCGCTTCGCCTCGGGCGTCCGGGCCAAGGCCAAGTTCGCGGAGTACGTCCGGCTGCACAAGGTGCTCACCGGCGTGACCGAGCGGGACATCTGGCGCGGTCACGGCATCCAGCGGTTCGCGGGCCTGCCGGCCAAGCAGGTGGCCCAGGCGCTGGGCTGCTCGGCCGAGGACATCGACGCGTCCGCCGGCCGGCCGCTGGACGCGCTGCTGGAGCAGGTGCCCGACGAGTTCGACGCCTGGGTGCGCGGTGTCGTCGCGGGCATCGAGAAGCAGGTGGCCGACCGTGAGCGGGCGATCGACGAGGCGTTCCGGTCCCTCGCCCCTCTCGCCGGTGACCGGGGAGCCTTCGCCCGCGCGGTGAAGGAGCTGCCCGACGCGGCCGTGCGCCCCGCCATGTTCCTGCGCCTGGACGGGCGCCCGACCGAGCTCGTGACGTACCGTTCCGCCCGGCCGGAGGCGTCCGACCCGTTCAAGACCGACGAGGAGAACTGACCGTGCCCGAGGTACACGTCATGACGGGGCTTCCGGCCTCGGGGAAGACGACCGCCGCGCGCAAGCTGCAGGCGGAGTCCGAGGGCCGGATACGTCGCGTCAACCTCGACGATCTGCGGACGATGCTCGACATCCCGGCACCCGAGCGCCGGTCGTACGCGCATGAGCAGACCGTGCTGGCGATCCAGGACGCGGCGGTGCGGGCGGCCGTCGACGGCGGTTTCGACGTCGTGGTGGACAACACGCACATGACGCCGCACATACCGAAGCGGCTGAAGGCGGCGGTGGCGGGGCAGGCCACCTTCGTCGTGCACGACTTCACCGACGTACCCGTGGAGGAGTGTGTACGACGCGACGCCGAGCGGGAGAGGCCGGTCGGCGAGGAGATCATCCGGATCCTCGCCGACAAGCACACGAAGTCCCGCAGGGGCGGCTGGCGGCTCACCGCGGAGTGGCTGAACGACCAGCCCTCAGTCGAGCCGTACGCCGCCGACCCGGCACTGCCCTCGGCCGTCATGTGCGACATCGACGGCACACTCGCCCTCAGGGGCGACCGGGGCGCGTACGACTTCACACGCTGCGAGGAGGATCTGCTCAACGTGTCGGTGCGCGGGGCGCTGAACTCCTTCCGGAAGGCCGACGGCGATGTCATCGTCCTGCTCTCCGGCCGCGGTGAGGAGCACCGCGGCCGGACGGAGTCGTGGCTGCGTGCGCACGAGGTCCCGTACGACGAGCTGTGGATGCGCGCCGCCGGCGACGGGCGCCGCGACGACGTGGTGAAGGCCGAGCTCTTCGACCGGCACGTACGGCACCGCTTCGCCGTACGGGTCTCCCTCGACGACCGCGACCGCGTGGTCGCCGTGTGGCGCCGTATGGGCCTGCCGACGTGGCAGGTCAACTACGGCGACTTCTAGCCGTCGGGCACCCGGGCGCCCGCTGGTAAAATGGGGGCACGCTTCGACACCGCCGGGGCCCGTACCAAGGGGTACGGGCCCCGGCGCGTTCCGGGCGCCACACCAGGAAGGTTCCCCATGAACGCGAAGCCGCCGGCCTCCGGGCTCTCCCCCGCCGGCAAGCCCCGGCGGGCGACAGCGCCGCAGGGCGAAGTCTCGACGCCGCAGACGGTGTCCCCGGGCCTGCCGCCGGCCGAGTCCTTCGACGTGCTCGGGCTGCCGCCGGAGCTGGTGACGACGATGACCGGCCTCGGGGTGACGGAGCCCTTCCCGATCCAGGCGGCGACCCTGCCCAACGCGCTGGCCGGCCGCGACGTCCTCGGCCGCGCGCGGACCGGCTCCGGCAAGACGCTGGCTTTCGGGCTCGCGCTGCTCGTCCGGACGGCGGGTCTGCGGGCGGAGTCGAAGCGGCCGCTCGGACTGGTCCTGGTGCCGACCCGGGAGCTCGCCCAGCAGGTGAACGACGCGCTGGCGCCGTACGCGCAGACGCTGAAGGTGCGACTGGCGACGGTGGTCGGCGGGCTGTCGATCAACAAGCAGTCGGCGCTGCTGCGGACCGGCGCCGAGGTGGTCATCGCGACGCCGGGGCGGCTGGCCGACCTGGTGTCGCGCCGGGACTGCCACCTGAATCAGGTGCGGATCACGGTCCTGGACGAGGCGGACCAGATGTGCGACCTGGGGTTCCTCCCGCAGGTCTCGGAGATCCTGGACCAGGTCCGCTCCGACGGGCAGCGGCTGCTGTTCTCCGCCACGCTCGACCGCGACGTCGACCAGCTGGTGCGGGGCTATCTGCACGACCCGGTGCTCGCCTCGGTCGACCGGGTCGCGGGCTCGGTCACCACGATGGAACACCATGTGCTGAACATCCACGCCGCTGACAAGTACGCGACCGCGACCGAGATCGCCGCGCGGGACGGCCGGGTGCTGATGTTCCTGGACACCAAGGCCGGTGTGGACCAGTTCACCCGTCATCTGCGGGCCAGCGGCGTACGGGCCAGCGCCCTGCACAGCGGGAAGTCGCAGCCGCAACGCACGCACACGCTCGGCCAGTTCAAGGACGGTGAGATCACCGTGCTGGTGGCCACCAATGTCGCGGCGCGGGGCATCCACATCGACGCGCTCGACCTCGTCGTCAATGTCGACCCGCCTGCCGACGCCAAGGACTACCTCCACCGTGGCGGGCGTACGGCGCGTGCCGGGGAGTCCGGGAAGGTGGTCACCCTGGTCACCCCCAACCAGCGGCGCGATGTGAACCGGATGATGTCCGACGCCGGAATCCGACCGACGGTCACACAGGTGCGCTCCGGCGAGGAGAAGCTGACCGCCCTCACCGGCGCGAAGCGTCCTCCGACCGGGACGAAGACCAGCGGCGGCAACGCCCCCTTCCGTGGTCTCGGCACGCGTCCGGGCCGCCCCGCGAAGGAGTCCCGCAAAGCAGCCGAGGCCCGCAAGACCGCGGAAGCCCGCGCGGCGGCCCGGGTACGCAAGGGCCGCTGACTCCGCCTCCCTTGAGCGATGGACGCGGTAGCGGAGGTGGGTGGCCTCCGGGGTGCCGAGCATGCCGATCACTCGGGCCATCCGCGGTTCGGTCCGCGTCGGCAGGACGTCGGACAAGGTGAGGTGGTCGGCCTGCTGGTCTCGATGTGGTGTGGACCCGACAGGGCGGCATCACTCATCGGTCGTCACGACGGACGACACCTCCCATCTGCCCGTTTGATCCATCGGTGGGAGCGAGGCCGAGGTCGGTGAGGGCTGCCGTGCCGGCGGCGGTGTGGCCGTTGCCGGCGAGCAGGAGCGTGCGGGCCGACTGGTAGGGGCAGCCCGCCGCGTCGAATGCCGTCGCGGTGGCGAGTCGGCGTGGCAGGTCGCCGTCCAGGAGTGCCCGCGCCCGGTCCAGTTGGGCGGTGGCGACCGGGTTTCCGGTGACCAGTTTCCGGGCGGCGTCGAGGCGGCTGCGGGCATCCGGGTGGCCGGCGAGGACCGAGGCCTCGGCCCGGAGGGCCACGTACCAGTGGAGCCAGATCCAGGAGACCCACTTCCACACCCGGTCCGGTTCCGGTGCGAGCCGTTCCAGAGCCGCAGCCGGATCCCCGTGGTGGAGGAGGACCATGGCGTCGAAGACCGCGCCGTAGCCATGGTGGTGCTCTGCTGAGGTGCCCGCCTCGTCCACGATCGCGAGCCAGGTCGCCCGGGCGTCCTGGTCGCCGCGCAGGCCGTGGATCATGGCGACCGACGCGGCGGCGGGGCCGAGGGAGAACGACCGCTGGCGGCCGCTGCGCTGCCATGCGTCGAGGAATCGCACGCTGCCGGTGAGTACGTCGTCGGCGTTGCCCGCGAACGCGTCCGCGACCAGGAGCCAGGACGTGGCGTGGTGTTCCACCTCGGCGAACAGCGGGTGGTCGGCGAGTTGTCTGCCCCACCGGCGGGCCTGCGGCAGATCACCCACGCCGAGGGCCGTTCCGGCGGCCATGGCGAGGGCGTCCATCCGTTCGTGCGTACTGCCGGGGGTGCGCGGTACGGAAGCGAGGATGTCGATCCGGCGCCGGGCGGCGGCCGCGGCACCGAAGGATTCACCGGCCCAGGTCCGGGCGCCGGAGAGCGCGTCGAGGGCGGCGGACTCGGCCACCGGGTCGCCCGCCCGCCGGGCGAGTTCGACGGCTCGTTCGGCGTACTCCACCGTCTCCTGCGCGGTGTTGTCCGCGTCTCCCTGGACCGCGCCGAAGGCATCGGCGATCACCGCCGCCTCGGCCAGGGCGACAGCCGCGGCGGTGGCCGGGTCGGCCGCGGGTTCACCGCCGCTGCCGCTGCCGCTGTTGCTGTCGCTGTCGCTGTCGCTGTCGCTGTCGGCGGACAGTTCTCGTGCCGCCGCGAGCAGGGCGGTCGCCTCGTCCACGGCGGGGATCCGTGTGAACTCGCTGGAGAAGCGGTACGCGACGGTGGCGGCGGCCGCCAGGTCGCGGGCTTCGCCGGCGGTGTCGCCGGCCCGGCGCGCGGCCTCCGCGGCGGCACGGTGCAGGCGGAACATGTCGTCGCCGAGCCTGCGGCAGCCGGCCACCCCGGCGGCCTCCCGCAGCGCGGCGGCGGCACCCGCCTCATCGCGGGAGTCGCCGACGTCACCCGCGAGCGCCGCCGCCTGCTCGTACCGCTGCTGGGACTCGCCGAGCAGGTTGCGGGTGAAGGTCAGTTCGGCGAGGGCGAGGGCGAGACGGTGGGCGTCCGCGCGCTGCTCCGGCCGGTCGGCGGCCCAGATGAGGGCGGCTCGGAGATCCTCCGCCATCGCGTCGAACCGCGCGCGCCGATCCGGGCCTTCGGCTGCTGTGAGGGCGGTCGCGCCGGCCAGGCACCAATCCAGGTGGCGGGATCGGACGTCCGTCAGCTCACCGGTGTCGGCGAGCCGCTCGGTCCCGTACTGGCGGATCGTCTCCAGCGCCCGGTAGCGGGTGCCGGTCGCGGACGGTGTCGCGGTGAGCAGGCTCTGTTCGGCGAGTCGGCCGAGCCCGTCGGCGACCGCGGCGGGATCCAACGGGGCGAACCCGGCCACGGTGGTGGCCGCCTCGGCGGTGAACGGCAGAACGTAGACCGAGATCCGGCGCAGCAACGCCCGGTCCTGCGGCTGAAGCAGGTCGTGGCTCCAGTCCAGCGCCGCGCGCACCGACCGGTGCCGATCGTCCGCGCGGGAGCCGCCGGCGAGGATCCGCAGCTGGTCGGAGAGGCCTGCCGTGAGACCGTCCAGGCCGAGGGTGGGCCATCGTGCCGCCGCGAGTTCGATGGCCAGGGCCATGCCGTCGAGCCGTTCACAGATGGCCGCGATCCGGTCGCGTACCGCCGGTTCGGGTGGCCGGCCGACCGCCGCCGCCCGTTCCATGAAGAGGGTGACGGCCTCCGACTCGCCGCCGTCGTCCCAGGACAGCGGCGGCACCGGGAAGACCCACTCGAACGGCACCATCATCCGGGACCGGCTCGTCGCGAGCACCCGCAGCCCCGGGCAGGCCACCAGCAGCCGTTCCAGGAACGGCGCGACCCCGTCGCGTATCTGCTCGCAGTTGTCCATCACCAGCAGCGCCTGGCGGTCCGCCAGCGCGGCGAGCACCGACTCGTCGATACCGCGCCCGGGCTGTTCGCCCACCCCCACGGCCGACGCGATCGCCGCGCCCACACGCCCCGGGTCGGTGACGGGTGCCAGGTCGACGAACCACACCCCGTCGGCGAAGTCGTCGGCCGCGTCCGCCGCCACCGCCAGCGCGAGGCGGGTCTTGCCCACCCCGCCCGGACCGACCGCGGTCACCTGTCGTCGCGTCTTCACCGCCTCGGCCAGCTCCGCGCGCTCCCGTGCCCGGCCGACGAACGCGGTCAGCGGTGCGGGGAGAGCGGGTGCCGGGCGCGGCCGTTCGGTGCGGGCGAGTTCGGCCGCGCGCCGGGAGAGCGCCCGCCGGTCCGGGACCTCCAGCTTGCGCAGCAGGGCGGAGACATGTGACTCGACCGTGCGTACGGAGATGAACAGCCGCGCGGAGATCTCCGCGTTGCTGAGGTGCTCTCCGAGCAGCGCGAGCACTTCGGCTTCCCGAGCCGAGACCACTGGACTGGACATCGGCCCATTATCCGTTCACCCGTGCGGGTCTCCGTGATGGTTCCGCAGCGGTCTCGGCGGCGGTCTCCGTGATGGTTCCGCAGCAGCCTCGACGGCGCTCTCCGTGATGGTCTCCGTGGCGGTCTCCGTGGTGGTTTCCGTGGTCGCCACGGAGGCGGGCCGTAGCGCGGCCGGGAGAGGCTGTGACCACAGAGATCGAGCGGCGATCGAGCCCGGCGGGACACCGGGCCGGTCGTGGCCCCCGACCGACAGGAGTGACCATGACCGGCTCGCCCGCTACGGGATCCGACGTTCTGGAGCAGACCCAGGACCGGACGAGTGCGGGCCCGCGCCCCCGCGCCGTGCGTCGCCGTGACACCGAGCACCGGCTCGCCCATGACGTCGACGTCTGGGTGGCCAGTGCCTCGGCGGACGGGGTGCCGTATCTGGTGCCGCTGTCCTTCGACTGGGACGGCGAGACCCTCTTGGTGGCCACGCCGGCCGACAGCCCGACCGGCGGGAACCTTGCCGCCACCGGGACCACTCGGCTGGGGCTGGGCCCCACCCGCGACGTGTCCATGATCGAGGGCGAGGTCGAGGTCCTGGAGATCGACGCGCTGCCGCAGGAACGGGGGGACCGGTTCGCCGCGCGCACCGGCTTCGACCCGCGCGCTTCGGCCACGACGTACCGCTGGTTCCGTATCACCCCGCGCCGCGTCCAGGCCTGGCGCGAGGCCGACGAGTTGACGGGGCGTGAGCTGATGCGCGACGGCCGCTGGCTCGACTGACCGCGAGAAGCCACCGACAAGGTGGCACAGCCCGGCACGAGATTCACCATCACATTGTGCGAGGAAGGAAACCCTGACATGACGAACACGCGGAAGCCCACCCGGAGCAGCGGCACCACCGAGAAGGAGTTCGACGGGTTCACGGCCGAGGAACGCGACGCGATGAAGGAACACGCCCAGGAGCTGAAGGCGTCCGCGCGTCGCAGTCCGCGCACGGCCAAGGCTGACGGGGAGAGCGATGTGCTCGCGAAGATCGCCGGGATGGCGGACGCGGACCGTGTCCTCGCCGAGCGGCTCCACGAGATCGTCAGGTCCGCCGCGCCGGACCTCTCACCGAAGCTCTGGTACGGGATGCCCGCGTACGCCAGGAACGGCAAGGTCGTCTGCTTCTTCCAGAGCGCGCAGAAGTTCAGGACCAGGTACGCGACTCTCGGCTTCAGCGATCAGGCGCGGCTCGACGAAGGTGCCATGTGGCCCACGACGTACGCCCTGACGGAACTGACCGCCGACACGGAGGCACGGATCGCCGAGCTCATCAGGAAGGCAGCGGGCTGAGACCGCGTCCGTACGGCAGGAAGGCGGCGGGCTGAGACCGCGTCGGCACGGCCCGGGACGGGCCAACTTCCGCCCCTGCGGCACCCCTTGACCGTGAATCGTTTCACTGCTTCTGTTGGGGAGGCTGTTCATGGGAGCGCTCCCACTTCCCGGTGAGAAAGGATCCCCATGCAGACTTCCCCCCACATATCCAGAAGACAAGGCCTGGCGGCCGTCCTCACGGCGGTTCTCGTCGCCTGTCTGCTGTCGCTGACCGCCGTCACCCCGGCGCATGCCGCGCCGGGCGACGGTTCGGTCTCCGACCCCAACATCGCCTACGTCGGCCGCTGGGACACCGGTTCCGGTACGACGGCCGTCGCCAACTGGACCGGTGCGTATGTGCAGACGTCCTTCACCGGCACCACAGTGAAGGTGAAGGCCAGGGACGCGGTCAACCTCTACGTGAGTATCGACGGCGGTACCGACGTCTTCCACGCGGGCGTACGCGGCACGGTGAACCTCACTCCCCAGCCCCTGCCGTCGGGCACCCACACCCTGCGGATCACCTACCGTTCCGGGGACACGGTCTTCCAGGGCCTGGTCCTGGACTCCGGTGCCCGCACGGTCGCTCCGAGCGCGTCGTCCGGTCTCGTCGAGTTCGTCGGCGACTCCATCACCGCCGGTGCCCTCACCGACCGGCTGGCGCTCGACTCGTACGCCTGGAAGACCGGCGAGCGGCTGGGCATGCGGCACACCCAGATCGCCCGCTCCGGCTACTGCCTCGTCGCCCAGTCCGGGTGCACCGGTCTGGGCTCCCAGTTCTTCAAGGCGGCCAGCACCGGTGCCACGGACTGGGACTTCTCCCGCTACCGGGCGAGCGCGGTCGTCATCAACCTCGGCACCAACGACATCGGGCAGGGGGTGTCCGGCGCCGCGTTCCAGTCGGCGTACACCGTGTTCCTGCGCGACATCCGCGCCACGTACCCGGACGCGGTCCTCTTCGCGGTGCAGACCCTCAAGAAGCGGTACGTCACCGAGACCAGGGCCGCCGTCACCGCACGCAACAACGCCGGTGACGCCAGGGTCCGTTACGTCGACACGACGGGCTGGCTCACCGACGGCACCGACTACGAGGACGGCAACGGACACC
Source organism: Streptomyces sp. DSM 40750 (assembly GCF_024612035.1). GTDB lineage: Bacteria > Actinomycetota > Actinomycetes > Streptomycetales > Streptomycetaceae > Streptomyces. The sequence goes on along the minus strand of NZ_CP102513.1, from coordinate 10,329,910 downwards.
CCAACGAGGCGGGCCACACCAAGTTCGCGAACCGTCTGGCTCCCGTCATCGGCGCGGCCCTCGACAGCACGTCCACCACGTCCGTGAAGGAGGCGGCTCCCGGCCGGCCCGGCGACCCGAACATCAAGTTCGTCGGGCGCTGGGACACGGCGAGCTCCGCCACCGCGTACACGCCGTACTGGGCCGGTGCCTACTACCGTGTCGGCTTCACCGGCCGGACCGTCCAACTGCAGCAGCGCGGCACGATCGACTTCTGGGCGCGGATCGACGACGGGCCCGTGAAGTTCTACGACGACGTGAAGGGGACGGTGAACCTGACGCCGACCGCGCTGTCGGCCGGCCGGCACACCCTCCAGGTCAACTACCAGGTGGTGGCGGGCTCCTATCGCGGTGACGCCGTCTTCCAGGGTCTGGTCCTGGACAGCGGCGCGACGACCTTCGCCCCGTCCGCGCCGGCCGAACTGATCGAGTTCGTGGGCGACTCGATCACCGTGGGCACGACGACCTCCCAGAACGCCCGTACCGCCTACGGCTGGTTGATCGGGGAGCGGCTCGGCACCGAGCACACGCAGATCGCCCAGGGCGGCGCCTGTCTCGTCGCCGCGGCGGACGGATGCGTGGGCCTGGAGCGGCAGTACACCAAGCTCAACCCCAACGCGGCCACGCCCGACTGGGACGCCGCCCGCTACCGGGCCGACGCCGTCGTCATCAACCTCGGCACCAACGACGTGGGACACGGGGTCGGTTCGGCGCAGTTCCAGACGGCCTACAGCAGTCTGTTGCGCAAGGTCCGCGCCGCCCACCCGGGGGCCTGGATCTTCGCGTTGGAGACCTTCCGGGGACGGTACGTTCCGCAGACCGAGGCCGCCGTCCAGGCGGCGGTCGCCGGCGGCGACTCCCGGCTGTCCTTCGTCGACACCACGGGCTGGCTGGGCGCCGGCGACCTCACCGACTCCGTCCACCCCAACGACCAGGGTCACCGCGCCATCGCCGACCGTCTCGCCCCGATCATCGCCGCCAGAATCGGCACCTGACACACACCGCGTGACAGCACGACACCCGCGCCGCCCGCGCCCGCCGCTCCCCGGTCGGGGTGCGGGCGGGCTTCCTCCGGTTCGACGCAGAGCCCCGGCACGTCGAGGCCGGTGACCGCCACGGCCGCCAAGGCCGCCAAGACCGCCATCAGCGGTGGCACAGGCCGCTACGGGTCCGCCCACGGGGAGAACTACATCACCCTGAACTGCCCCCGCACCCACGCGGAACTCGACGTCGACGAATGAGGCGGGGCGCCGCCGGACCTACCATGGGGTCATGGCCGTCGACCTCTTCGCAGGCATCCCGGTGAACGACTACGCCAGAGCGCTGGACTGGTACGAGCGGCTGCTCGGTTCCCCTCCGGTGTTCCTCCCGAACGACACGGAGGCCGTGTGGGAGTTGGCGGAGCACCGGTATGTGTACATCGAGCATCGGCCCGGGCGGGCCGGCCACGCTCTGCACACCCTCTTCGTCGACGATCTCGACACGCGTGTCGCCGGGATCGGCGATCGGGGACTGGATCCCAGCAGCCGCGAGACCTACGCGAACGGCGTACGCAAGGTCACGTACCGGGATCCGGACGGGAACGAGATCGGGTTCGGCGGCGGTCCGATTTGATCTGCGCGGGAGGCGAAGGCTCCGTGCGGGGCTTCACTTCCTCGCGCTGATGTCGTCGGAGCGCCACGAAGGGGGCGGCTTCCCCGGGTCACGCGGCACAGGCACCCGCCGCTGTCGTCGCCGACCTGGAAGTTCTGCGACGTCGCGTCGAAGCTCATCCGGCGGGTGATGTCCTGCCAGGTTGCGCAGGAGGTCGGAGCGCGGGGCGGAGCGGCCGTCGTCGCCGATGTCGGCGAGGCCGTGGGCGGCGACCGGACGGCGTCGTACGCCTCGGCCGCCCAGGGACCGGGCGCGGCTGCGCGGCGGGCTCGGAACGCGGCGGTGAACGCCTTGGTACGGGGGTCGACGCTCGCGTCGGTGTGGCCCGTACCGATCCGCCAGTCCTCGCCGACGGCAAGGATTGGCAGCGCAGAGTACGTGCGTTCCTTGGTCGGGCGGCGGCCACCTGTTTCAGCGGCGCCGTGCCGCCATCACGGGGTAGGCGTATGGTCCGCATATGGGTGACCTTCGGTGCACTTGGTACGCGGCCCTGCTGCCGGGTTCCGCGCCTCTTGGCCATGCGGTCCGGGGAGGGTGAGGACGTGCCTGATCCTGGTGCCGTCGGGCGCGGCGGGGGCCGGGGTCCGCAGGTGCTGGAATCGACGTTGGTCGAGGTCGCCCGGGAGAACGGCACATCGGTGACGGCGGTGTATCTGCTGCCGCCGGACGAGTCGGTGCTGCAACTGGCGGTGCTGGGCGGCGTCCCGTGGGAGATCTCCATGCCCTGGGCGCGGGTGGCGCTGGAGTCCTCCACTCCGGTGTCCGACGCGGTACGGGAGCGCCGGCTCGTGTGGGTGAGCGGCCAGGAGGAGCTGGCGCGCCGCTACCCCCGGCTGGCGCTGATCGTGCCGTACCGCTTCACGCTGGCCGCCGCCCCCCTCACCACGGGCGCGGACACCTGGGGCGGCCTGGTGCTGCAGTGGCCCGCCTCGCACCCGCCGCAGCCCAGCGCCCGGGAGCGGAAGGCGATCACCGGCGTCTGTCACCGGCTGGGCCGACTTCTGCGGCAGGCGGCCGACGACGGCAGCCCGGTGCGGCCCGCCGACGAGCCGGTGATGCTGTCCCCGCCGCGGGGCCGGACCGCGGGACCGGCCGAGGCGCAGGCCGCGGTCGACTTCGCCGAGCGCATCCCCGACGGCTGCTGCTCGCTGGACGTGGACGGACGGATCGCCTTCGTCAGCACCAAGGCCGCCGAACTGCTCGGCGCCGACATCCCCGACCTGCTGGGCGCCAAGCCGTGGGAGGCCCTCCGCTGGCTGGCGGACCCGACCACCGAAGACAGCTACCGGGCGGCCATACTCAGCCGCGAACCGGTGTCCTTCATCGCCCTGCGCCCGCCGGACCGCTGGCTGTCCTTCAGCCTCGTGCCGGACGCCTCCGGTATCAGCGTCCGCATCGCGCCGACCCACTCGGCCCACGTCCACGCCCCGGTCACGCCCGCGCCCCGGGCGCGTCCGTCGTTGCCCGCCGCGCACGGGCGGGCCGCCTTCCTGTACGACCTGATGCATCTGGCCGCCACACTCACCGAAGCCGTCGGTGTACGCGACGTGGTCGACCACGTCGCCGACCAGCTCCTGCCCGCCTTCGGCGCCGCGGCCCTCGCCGTGATGACCGCGGAGGAGGGCCGGCTGCGGATCATCGGCTACCGCGGTTACACCGCCCAGCTCATGGAACGCTTCGACGCCGTCCCGCTCACCGCGGACACCCCCGCCGTGCGTACCCTGACCACGGGCGTTCCCGCCTTCTTCGGCACGTTCGCCGACCTCGAGCGCGACTATCCCCCGGCGGTCCTCCAGGACGACATGGCGGCCTGGGCCTTCCTTCCCCTGATCACCTCGGGGCGCCCGGTCGGCTCCCTCGTCCTGGCCTACGAGCGGCCCCATCCCTTCGCCTCGGAGGAGCGCGCCGTCCTCGTCTCCACCGCCGGACTGATCGCCCAGGCCCTGGACCGGGCCCGCCTGTACGACACCAAGCAGCAGCTCGCCCACAACCTCCAGGCAGGCCTGCTGCCCCACACCCTGCCCCACGTCCCCGGTCTGGACGTGGCCGCCCGCTACCTCCCGGCCACCCGTGGCATGGACGTCGGCGGCGACTTCTACGACCTCATCCGCCTCGACACCACCACGGCGGCCGCGGCCATCGGCGACGTGCAGGGCCACAACGTCAACGCCGCCGCCCTCATGGGACAGGTCCGCACCGCCGTCCACGCCACCGCCGGCGCCCCGCCCGGCGAGGTCCTCGCCCGCACCAACCGCCTGCTCACCGATCTCGACCCCGGCCTGTTCACCAGCTGCCTCTACGTCCACCTGGACCTCGCCGCCCACCGCGCCTGCCTGGCCACCGCCGGACACCCTCCACCGCTGCTGCGCCATCCCGACGGCCGCACCGAGCCCCTCCGTCTGCCACCCGGGCTCCTCCTCGGCATCGACCCCGACGCCACCTACGCGTCCACCGAGATCCCGCTGCCCCCGGGCTCCGTGCTGGCCCTCTACACCGACGGACTCGTCGAGGCTCCCGGCACCGACATCGACGAAGCGGTCGACGACCTCGCCCAGGTACTCACCCGATCCGAACCCCGCGCCATGGACACCGTCGCCGACATCCTCATCCAGCACGCCCGCCGCTCCGCTCCACGCAGCGACGACATCGCGCTCCTCCTCATCCGCCCCGTCCGAGAACACCGGCGGCGAAGCGACGGCGATCGGCCAACTCGTCGGCCAACTGGTCCGCCAACTGGTCGGCCGTACAACCTTTGATCCTTGTTGCCCGTCTTCATCACCGAGCAGAACAATTCAACCCTTATACCGACTCGTTCCAACGGGGGAACACATGAGCTTGGCCCGCACCCGCCGCCGCACCGCCGCAGCACTCACGGTCGTGATGGCTGCCGCCCTGGGAGCCGCCGGCGCCGGCGCCTCGAACGCGGACACCGCCGCGCCGCAGACGCGGCAGATCGCCTCGTCCGTCCTCGGCTCCGACTACAAGATCACCCTGACCGCACTGCGTTCGACGGAGGACGAGTACGCCGCCTCCGTGCGCCTACAGGTGTACACGCGGTCCGGCGGCGCCTGGAAGGAATCTGACCGCGTGACCGTGGGCGACGTGAACGGCTGGTTCTGGTATCCGCTCACGGGCAAGGGCGCCGTCTGCCAGTTCTCGACCGCCGGCACCGAGCCCGCCCCACTGACCGTGAGCCTGCTGGTCACACCGTCCCCCGGCTGCTCCGACCCCACCCACTTCCTCGTGAAGCAGGGCAGGGTCTACGCCGGTTGAAGCCGAGGCGCGCCGACACCCTCCTGTTCACGTGGGGAAGTTCCTCGCCGGTGAGACGTCGGGTCCCCGGAATGACGTGCGGGAAAAGGTCGCCGTCCAGTGGTCGTCACAAGCGCGTGGCGTGGACGCGGACAGGGAGGCCCGAGCGGGAGACGGCGTCGCGTTCGAAGGGGAGGCCGATCTTCTCCGCGACGCGTTGGGAGGGCCGGTTGTCGGGGCGGATGATCGCTATGAGTCGCTTCGCATGGAGGACATCGCGGGCGTGGTCGCGGCAGGCGGCCGCGGCCTCGGTGGCGTAACCGTTCCCCTGGAGGTCGGACCGGACACGGTAGCCGACCTCCAGGTCGGTGACTCCTTCGACTTCCTGAGGGGTCAGGCCGCAGTCGCCGACGAACTCGCCGGTGGCGCGGAGGGTGACCAGCCAGAGTCCGCATCCCTCCTGGCGGTAGAGGCGCTGGTTCCAGTTGATCCAGGCCAGGGACTCCTCCCGGGTCTTGGGCCGTGGGTAGTGCCGCATCACGCCCGGGTCGCCGAGAAGCGCGGCCATGTCGTCGAGGTCGTCCTCGGTCATCTGACGGAAGGCGAGTCGTGGGGTGGGTGACGGGGATCCGTCGTGGCGGTTCACCGGTTCTCCTTCGTCTTCGTCTTCGTCTTCGTCTTCGTCTTCGTCATCGTCTTCGTCATCGTCTTCGTCATCGTCTTCGTCATCGTCTTCGTCTTCGGGGCGACGACGTCCGCCGCGTGGGCCGCCCGATCACCGGCGGGACAATCGTTCATCTCACCCGGCGTGCCCGTCGTTTCAGGCGGGGTACGCGGTCGAAGATCGCGGCGAGTCGGGCTCCCTGGTCGAAGAGGGTCGCCGGGCGCGAGCGGTCGCCGTCGAGGTGGGTGAGGGTCTCCATACCGAGGTAGAACGCCACCGCCGCGCCGGCGAGTACGCGCACCCGCACGACGGACGCGAGGGGTTTGCCGCGCAGGAGGACCGTGAGCAGTTCCTCGGCCAGCTCCTCCCACTTGCGGGTTTCGAGGGCGAGTTGGGCGGCCAGTCGCGTTCCGGGCCTGGCCCCCGCGTACAGCTCCTGGACGGCGGCGATGTGCCCGGTCGCGGTGTCCTCGTCGTACAGCTCGCGCAGCCGCGCGATGGCGGGCACGGCCCGGTCGATGCCGGACAGTTCGGCTCGGTAGCGGTCGATGCGGGCTCCGCTGGTGCGTTCCAGGGCCGCCACCAGCAGGTCGTCCAGGTCTGCGAAGTGGTAGTAGATCACCCCGGGTGCGAAGCCGCCGGCCTGGGCTATCGCCCGCGCGGTGGTCCCGCCGTAGCCGTTGCGGACCAGGCAGACGAGGGCGGCTTCCAGGACGCGGTCACGGGTGTCGCGGGTGTCAGACAACGCGCACCGGCCGTACTCCCTGGGCGGCGAAGTGGCCTTCGAGCCTGCGTGCCAGCTCCGGCAGGTGGTGGCTGGGCACACGCGGGTAGAGGTGGTGTTCCAGGTGGTACGTGAGCTCCAGGAAGACGGCGGGGATGATCCTCCCGCGCAGGGTGCGGGTCTGCGTCAACGGGGTGTCTCCGTAGTCGTGGTGCGGCAGATACACCGTCAGGAGGGGGTACACCCAGCTCCCGACGATCGCCATCACCGTATAGACCAGGAGTCCCGGCGTGTACGGCAGGAGCAGCACTCCCCCGGTGAGCGCGGCGAGCGGGGCCGCGGCCTCCGCCAGCAGCCAGCGGCGGTCCCGTCCGCGCCGGTAGGACCAGAACCACAGACGTACGAGGAAGACGGGGCCGTAGCAGACCGCGCCCAGCAGTGACAGTTCGGCCGGGTAGCCCTCGGGGTCGTCGGGGTGCGGGAAGAGGCGGTGGTGCTGGGTGTGGGTGGCGCGGTAGGCGTGCCCGCTCTCCAGCAGGGCCAGCCCCATCGCGAACAGTGCCCAGTCGGTGGCCCGTGGCGAGAGGCCGATCGTGCGGTGCACCACGTCGTGGGTGACGGTCACGACGGCGACGAAGATCCCGAAGACGATCACGGGGGTCAGCCACCACCAGCCGAGCCACACCGCGCCCGCGAAGACCAGTACTCCGGCGCCGGGGCGGATCAGCGCGAAGGTCCGCTGCCGGCCCGTGGTGACGAGCAGGTCCTCGCCGAGTTCGGCCAGGGTCGGCAGGCCGGGCGCCGGAGATCCTGCGTGTCCCCCGAGGCCCTGGGGTCCGTCGACGGGCCCGGCGGCATCGGCGGGCCCGGCGGCATCGGCGGGCCGGGCGGACCCGGAGGCATCAGTCGCACCAGCCGTATCAGCGGCATCAGTCGCATCGTCAGGTGTGGTCATCTGCCGTGTCCCTTCTCCCTCAGCATGCCTTCGGCCACGATGCGGCTGCCCAGCACACAGGCGACCGTGCCGAGGCCCGGCCAGGTCGAGTCGCCGACCAGCCAGAGGCCGGGGCCGCCGAGGTCGTGCGGAATGGCGTGCTGGTTGGTGTTGGTGAGGCGCTGGCGTACGCCGCCGACCGCGCCTCCCGGACGGAAACCGAACCGTTCGTAGCTGCGGGGCGTTCCGGTCTGGGCGATCACGGCGCGCTCCCCGAGCCGGGGGTACGCTCGCCGCGCATGGGCGAGGAGCCCTTCGCCGGTCTCCTTCTTGCGTTGCTCGTACGCCGCCGGGTCGAGGTCGCGCCAGTCGGCGAGGTCGGTGTGGGTGGAGATCATCACGGCGCGGTGGCCGGGCGGTGCGCTGAGCGTGTCCCCGGGTGCGGACACGGAGACGAACATGTTGTTGCCGTCGCCCAGGGGACGGTCGTAGGACTGGAGGAGTTGGTGATGGGTCAACTCCTGTGCGCCGACCTCGGATTCGGGGACGCCGAGGAAGAGGACGGTCGCGCCGCCGAGCGCGTCCGCGTCGCGTTCCAGGTATCCGCGGAGTCTGCGGGCGACGGGGAGTCCGGCGCAGATCGTGGCCGTGGTGGCGGCGGGTACCGCGCAGACGATCCGGCGGGCGTGGACGGTTCCCTGACGAGATCCTTGACGGGTCGTCAATCGATAGGCACCCGGCCCGCCTTCCACGTGCGTGACGCGGCAGGCGGTCCGGAGCGAGCCTCCCAGCTCCCGATAGTGCCGGACCAGCACGCGCCAGAAGCCGTGCATGCCGCCGTTGTGCCTGCTGAGTCCCGCACCTCGGATGGTCACCCCGAGCGCCGCGTTGATCAGGGGCGCGTCGTCGACTCCCGTGTGCACGGTGTCCTCGACCAGCATGGCGAGCAGTCCGACCAGCGCGGCGTCCCCGCGCAGGCCGTGCTCGCGCAGCGCGTCGCCGAGGGTCCGGTTCAGATGGCGGGCGTGGGGGAGTCCGGACACCCCGACCGCCCGCAGGGCCTGCACCACGTCGGCGGGGCCGCGGATCGGCAGCCGTACGCCCGCTCGGCTGGCCCGCCAGAAGGTGTGCGCGAGCCGGTCGAGCAGGGCCCAGAACGCACGATGCCGCTCGCTGTCGCCCAGCTTGCGCAGCCGTTCGGCGTGCCAGGTCGCCTGGTCGCGGTGGAGGACGACCTGCCGGTCCGGCAAATGCGCTCGGTAGCCCGGTAGTTCCTGGGCGTCCAGCGGTGGAATCCCGACGCTGTCGAGGAGTTCGCGGCCGACGCCTCCGGGGCCGAAGTCGACCAGGGTGGTCGCACCGACGTCGAAGGAGAAGCCGCGCCTGCGGTAGTAGCCGGCGCACCCGCCCGCGTGGCCGTGCGCTTCCAGCACGACCGTGGACAGTCCCGCCGCCTGCAACCGCAGCGCCGTCGCCATGCCGGCCATGCCACCGCCGATCACCGCTACGTCGGCACACGTATGGGCGCACTCGTGGGCACAACCGTCCGCGCACCGCCCCGAGTTCTGAACAACCGTTCTGAACATTCGTTCAGAGTGGGGTAGTTCCTGCTCGGCGTCAACGCTTCGGGCGTGTGCGAAGGGACTCGCGGGAACCGCTCACGCCCCGAATGCGTACCTCTGTACGATCACCGGTCACGCACGGGGTACTGCGGTGGAGGGGGCGGCGATGGACGACAAATCAGCTGGGCGAAGAGGCGGTTGGCGGCTGAGGGCCGCCGCGTCGGGGACCGCGGCTGCGGTGCTGCTCGGTGGGTGCAGCGCCGGGGCGGCGGACACGGCGGCCGAGCCCGGTGGCAGGGATTCGGGGTCCTCGGCTTCTTCCGCTGCCGCTTCCGCTTCGGGACAGGCGTCGGCGGAAGGCGCGGAGCCTTCGGCGACACCGTCCGTGACGCCGTTCGAGGCGGACACGGATCGCGTACCGCGTTCGAGGGAGCAGGGCGCCACGCTCGCGGAGGCGGTCGTGATGCAGCCGCAGGACTGGGGCGCGGGCTTCGAGGCGCAACCGCTCGCTCGCAGCGCCGAGGGCACCCTCGCCGTACTGGACGAGGAGTGCCGGTGGCAGCGCCGGGCCCTGCCCGACGGCGTGCTCGCCTCGCTGTCCCTCTACAGCGAACTACCGGGCGCCGGAAAGCGCGGCACGGTCAAGGTGACGGCCGCCGTGACGGTGCACACCACGGTGCTCGGTGCCGACGACGAACTGTCCGAGACCGTGGAGGAGTCGCTGCGCTGTCCCGAGCAGCAGGTACGCGCCGACGAGCGGATCGCGGAACTGATGTCCGTGGGCACGCCCTTCGGCGTGCGCGGCAACAACTACGCCGACGACTCGGTCTACGAGACGGGCGCCTATCTGACCGGCACCGGCAAGGAAACGTACCGGTGGATGGTCACCCGGCTCGGACAGGTGACTGTGGCGGTGTCGCTGAAGGGCGCCGAGGGCTACACCGACAGCGAACTGGAGCAGTACGTGACGCGTGGCACCACCACCATGCTCGACCGGGTGAGATACGAGCTGGGCGGAGGCGAGGGCTGATGGAGCGACTGCGTTCTTCCGACCCGGCGCGGGTCGCCGACCACCGTCTGCTCGGCCGGCTCGGCGTCGGCGGCATGGGTGTCGTGTACCTCGCGCGTACGCCGGGCGGTTCGCTGGTGGCACTGAAGGTTCTGGCGGCGGAGTACGCCGAGGACGCGGGTTTCCGGCAGCGGTTCCGGCGTGAGGTCGAGGTCGCCCGGCGCATCGGCACCCCCTGGGCGGTGCCGCTGGTCGATGCCGACCCGGACGCGGAGGCGCCGTGGCTGGCGACGGCGTATGTGCCGGGTCCGTCCCTGGCCGAGGCGGTGGCCGCGCACGGGCCGCTCACCGAGCACGGGGTGCGGATCCTCGGCGGCCGGCTGGCCCTGGCGCTGGACGAGGTCCACCGGGCCGGGCTGGTCCACAGGGACCTCAAGCCGGGCAACGTCCTGCTCGCCCCGGACGGGCCCCGGCTCATCGACTTCGGTATAGCCAGGGCGCCCGAGGACACGGCGCTCACCGCGACGGGGCTCGTGGTCGGCACGCCCGGCTACCTCTCGCCGGAGCAGGCAGAGGGGCGCGGCGGCCAGACCATCGGCGCGCCCAGCGACGTCTTCTCCCTCGGCTGTGTCCTGGCGTTCGCCGCGACGGGCCGCCCGCCGTTCGGCACGGGGGCACTCGACGCCCTCCTGTACCGGGCCGTGCACGACCCCGCCGACCTCGACGGCGTCCCGGCGGCGCTCGGCGAACTCCTGTCCCGCTGCCTGGAGAAGGACCCGGCCCGACGGCCCGAGGTCGAGGAACTGGTACGGGAACTGCTTCCCGGAGACTCGGCGGATGATCCGCTCCCCGCGGATACGCCGGGCAGCGCCCCCGTCTCCTGGCTCCCCGAAGAGGTCATCCGGCTGATCGCCCGCCGTTCGACCGAAGCGCTCACGCTACCGGACATCGACCACACGGAGATCTCGGTCGACACAGCGCGGGTGAACGCCCACCCGGACGCCGACCCGGGCGGCGGCTCGGGCGGCGGCTCGGGCGGCGGCTCCCGGAGCGGGACCGGTCCCGGGCACGGTGACGCCGACACCCTCCCCGTAGCCGCGGATACCCCCGTAGCGCCCGCACGGCGTCGCGTCCTCCTCCTCGCGGGCGCAGGCGCGGTCCTCGCCGCGGGTGGCGGCGCGTCCTGGTGGGCCGTGGGCCGGGACGGCGGCTCGGACGGCAAGAAGGCGGCCGCCTCCGCCTCCTCCCGGCGCCCCGCCTACACCGTCGCGCTGCACGGCGACCTCAGTGGCGACCACAGCACCACCGGGAAGGCCCAGGAACGCGGACTGCGGCTGGCCGTCGCGGAGTTCAACGCCCGGGACGACGCCCCCTTCCAGGTGGACGTGCGGGCCGTGGACGACGCCGGCGACCCGGCCGAGGCGGCCCGGTTCGCGAAGCGGCTCGCCGACGACGCGTCGGTGCTCGCCGTGGTCGGTCCGACCACGGACGCGACCGCCCAGTCGGCGCTGGCGGTGTACGACGCCGGCCTCCTGCCCGTGGTCGCGGTGTCCCCCGGCGCCATCGGCCTGTCCGTGCAGGGCTTCCGCTCGTTCCTGCACGCGCGGCTGCCCGACTCGGTGCTGTCCGTCTACATCGATGTGGTCCTGCGCGGCACCCGCCCGCGCAAGGTCGGTGTCGTCGTCGACCGGGCGGCCGACAGCTACGGCTGGGAGGTCAGCAGCACGCTGAGCAGACAACTGCACGCAGCCGGGCAGCCGTATCTGCCGCGGGTGGTCAGCGCCATGCGGTCCGGCTTCGACGACGCGGTGGACGATCTGCTGGCCGCCGACACCGACTCCTTCGCCTTCGCCGGACTGCCCGACCGGGCCGCGTCGTTCGCCCGGGCGCTGCACGAACGAGGCGTCTCCGGCGCCCGCGCCTCCGGACCAGCCCTGCTCGACCCGCGTTTCCTCACGACGGCGAAGGAGGCCGCCGAGGGCTGGACCGTCGTCACACCGGTCGTCGACGCGGCACGGGGGCCCCGGACGAAGGCGTTCGCCGACGCGTACCGGAAACGGTGGAAGGAGGCGCCGCCCTGGTACGCGGCCGAGGCGTACGACGTGACGTCCATGGTGCTGAAGTCGCTGACGGACCTGCCGTCGAAGAACCGCACCCGCGAGGAACTCCTCGCCGCCCTGCGAGCCGTCGAGTACCAGGGCATCACCAGGACGTACGCGTTCCAGAAGACCGGTCTGCCGGTCATCGACGGCACCGGCGGCTTCCTCTGGCGCGTCGAGCGCGGGGCGTTCGTATACGGCGGCCCCGCGCCGCTGACGGCCTGATGGAACCGCTGCGTACCGCCGATCCGTCGCGGCTGGGCGACTACCGCCTGCTGCGGCGGCTCGGCGCCGGCGGCATGGGCGTCGTGTTCCTGGCCCGGGCGCCGGGTGGGGCCTTCGCCGCGGTCAAGGTCGTACGGGCCTCCCATGCCGGCGACGCGGGGTTCCGGGCCCGGTTCCGCCGGGAGATAGAGGTGGCCCGGCAGGTCGACAGTCCTTGGGTGGTCCCCCTGCTGGACGCGGACGCCGACGCGGAGGATCCGTGGCTGGCGACCGCGTTCGTCCCGGGCCCCTCCCTCGCGGAAGTGCTGGAGGAACACGGGCCGTTGTCCCCCGTGGCCGTGTGCGTGCTGGGGTTGCGGCTCGCCGAGGCACTGGACGCCGTCCACCGGACGGGGCTGGTGCACCGCGATGTGAAGCCGGGCAACGTGCTGCTGGCGCCGGACGGTCCACGCCTGATCGACTTCGGCATCGCGCGCGCCCCGGACAGTACGGCGCTCACATCCACCGGTGTCATCGTGGGCTCACCCGGATTCCTGTCGCCCGAGCAGGCTCGGGCGCGCGGCGCCGGGATCGGCCCGCCCAGTGACATGTTCTCGCTGGGCTGTGTCCTGGCCTTCGCCGCGACCGGCGTACGGCCGTTCGGCGGTGGCGCGGTCGCCGGGATGCTGTTGCGCACGGTCTACGACGAGCCGGAGCTGGACGGGATCCCGGCCGCGCTGGAGCCGGTCGTACGGGCGTGCCTGGACAAGGATCCGGCGCGGCGGCCTACCGCCGTCGACGCCGGTGCTGCACTGGACGCGGCCGTCCCCGCCGACCGGGAGCGGTGGCTGCCGGAGCCGGTGGCCCGGCTGATCGCGGACCGGTCCGCGGCGGTGCTCGCGATGGGGGCGATCGAGCCGACCCGGGTATCCGCGCCGACCCCGACCGCGCGCGCGAACGAGTCGGCGAGCGCCGACGTGGTGACGGTGACGTCCCTGAAGGAACCGGAGCCCGGCGCTTCGGCCATGAGCCGCCGCCGTTTCCTGATGCTCGGTTCCACGGGGGCGGCCGGGGTGCTGGCGGCCGGCGGCGGGGCCTGGTGGTGGAGCGGCCGGGACGGCCAGAGGGCCGGCGCGGGTGCCTCGCCCTCGTCCGCCCCGCGCACCGAACTCGCCGTGGCCTTCCAGGGCGACCTCTCCGGGGCGGCCGGCGAGATCGGCCGCGCTCAGCTCAACGGGGCCCGGCTGGCCGTCGCGCACGTCAACGCCGACGGCACCCGGCCGCTACGGCTGAGGCTGCGCGCGTACGACGACGGGGGCGAGCCCGACCGGACGCTGGACCGGGCGGTACGGCTGGTGGAGGACGAGCGGGTCCTGGCGGTGCTGGGTCCGACCACGGACGCGTGTTTCCTCGCGGCGGAGACCACGTACACGAAGGCCGTGATGCCCGTCGTCTCGGTGTCGGTGGGGGTACCGCCGCAGATCTCGGAGGCCGGTCCGACGACCCTCCGGTCGCATGCGCAGTTGTCGCCCACCGAGGACCTGCTCGCCGCCCCGTGCAATGTCTATCTCACGGGCTCCGTCGACGCCCGCAAGCTGTTCCTCGTCGAGGACCGGGCCGAGGGCGACTTCGCCTGGACCCTCTGCAACTACATCCAGCGGGCACTGAGCCGCGACGGGAGGGACACGGCCGTCACGAGTGTCGGCGCCGGGAGGCTCGATCACACCGCGCTCGCCGGGCAGGTCATGGCGGCGGGCGCGGACGCGGTCGTCTTCAGCGGAGGCCAGGAACGGGCGGGTGCCTTCGCGTCCGCGCTGCGGGAGGCCGGGTTCTCCGGGGCACGGGTCGCTACCCAACGGGCCTTCGGCACACGGTTCTTGAAGAGGGCGGGCGCGGCCGCCGACGGGTGGGTCTTCGCCACGACGTTCATCGATCCGACGGCCGCTCCGGCGGCCCGTTCCTTCACCGAGGCGTACCGGGCACGGTACGGCGAACGTCCCGGCTGGTACGCGGCGGAGGCGTACGACGCGGTGCTGTTCCTGGCCGAGGTGTGTGCGAGCGAGGACTCGGCGCTGGTGGAACGCGGTGCGATCGTGCGCCGTATGCACGAGGTGGACTACCAGGGCATCAGCCGGACCGTGGCGTACACCACGGACAAGGGATACAACAGCGATGCGCTGTTCCTCTTCCGCACGGCCGAAGGGGAGTTCGACTTTCTGGGGCAGTATCAGAAGGCGGACGTATGAGGGGCTATCGTGCCTTCATGCCGCAGGACCTGATTCGTATCGTTTCCCGGGACTCGCCCATGGCTCTGGCCCAGGTGGAGCGTGTCCGTGCCGAACTGGCCGTGCTTCACCCGGCACTTCGTACCGAAGTGGTGCCGGTGAAGACGACCGGCGACAAGTGGATGGGGGACCTCGCCAAAGTCGAGGGCAAGGGCGCGTTCACCAAGGAGGTCGACGCGGCGCTCGTCGCCGGTGAGGCCGATCTCGCCGTCCACTGCGTGAAGGACATTCCCGCCGACCGGCCCCTTCCCGCCGGCACGATGTTCGCCGCGTTCCTCAGGCGCGACGACATCCGTGACGCCCTGGTGGACCCCGCCGGGCGCACCCTGGACGAGCTGCCCGCGGGCACCCGTATCGGCACCTCCTCCGTACGGCGCACCGCTCAACTCGCCGCTTCGCACCCCCACTTGGACTGCATCCCGTTCCGCGGCAACGCCAACCGCCGCCTGGAGAAGCTCGCCGCCGGTGAGGCGGACGCCCTGCTGCTGGCCGCGTCCGGGCTGGAGCGGATCGGCCGCGCGGATGTGATCAGCGAGATCCTGTCCGTCGAGACGATGATGCCGCCGATCGGCGCGGGTGTCCTGGCGCTCCAGTGCCGCGAGGACGACACCGACACCATCGACACGGTCAGCGGGCTCGGCGACCCGGACACCCACCGCGAAACCCTCGCCGAACGCATGTTCCTGCACGTTCTACAGGGCCACTGCAACAGCCCCATCGCCGGATTCGCCCGCACCGAACGCAACGGCGAACTCTCCCTCCGTGCCTGCGTGTTCACCCCGGACGGCAAGACCGTCCTCAACGCCCACGAATGGGCCGGCCGACTGGATCCGGCGACCCTCGGCACCTCCGTCGCGGTCGCCCTGCTCCGCCAGGGCGCGCGGGACCTCATCGACGGCATTCCCCACTGACCCGCGCCCAGGCTTCCTGGACCGTCCGGTAGTCGATCACGACGATGCCCTCCTGGTTCAGGGCTTCGTGGGCCTGTGGCGACGTGAGGAACTCGTAGTCCGTACGGCGAACGAGCCAGCCGTCGTCGACGGCCCGCGAGTCCGGGTCGCCGAGACCGGGATGGACGGCCCATTCGTTCAGCCCGGTCGGCAGCTCGCGCAGCAGCCGACGGTACTGGGTGGCCTTCCCCTCGGTGCCGAGGGAGAAGCTGTCCAGGAAGTCGTTGTCGACGACCGGCAACCCCCGCTGCCGCATCGCGCGACGTCCGGGTTCCAGCCAGACCCGCGCCGCGAGGCCGTACTCGGCGGCCAGCCCCACCGTCAGGTCGAGGATGTCGTCGCGTCCCCCGTCGGCCAGGCAGTGGAAGTCCAGGTGGGTCGGCGCGAGCCCCGCGTCGGCGACGGCGTCGATCTGCGCGCGGAACTCCAACTCGACCTCGTCGGGCCGTGCTTGGCCCAGCAGAGCGGTCCGTCCGGCGGGTGTCGGCACGAACAGCTCACCCGTCTCGTCCAGCAGGGAGGGCACCTTCGCCCTGGCGGTCACCGGTCCCCAGCGGTACCGGGCCGAGTCGCGGACCAGGGTGAGATGGATCCCGAACGGAATCCCGGGCCGTCGGGCGAGCAGTCGCATGGCGTCCGTAGCCGCCGGACACGGAACCATCAGACTGCAGGAACTGGCGATCCCCTGCTCGATCGACTCCACCACCGCCGTGTTGATCGCGGGATACATCCCGAAGTCGTCGCAGTTGACGATCAGCAGGCGGGCGTCCGGCGGGTGTCCCAGCCACTCACTCGACTTCACCGACGGTGTGACGGCCACGGGGGCGACAGCGTCTCCATCCATGCCGGCAGTGTGCGACCCGGCCGCGACATCGGCACGACATTTTCCGCACGCACCGCCCGCGCTGTCAGTCGACCCGGCGGGCCAGTACCTGTCCCGGCCAGGTGTCGGAGAGGAAGCGGTCGGTGGGGACGAAGCCGTTGCGCTCGTAGAACGCCACCAGCCGGCCTCCGCCGCCCGCCCAGCAGTCGACGCGCAGGAGGTGTACGCCTGCCCGTCGGGTCTCCTCGGCGGCGTGGGCCAGCAGTGCCGCACCGATGCCCAGACCGGCGTACCGCCGGTCGGAGACCAGCAGCCGGACGTACCGCTCCGGTTCACCGGCCGACGCGATCGGCATCTGCGGGCTGGGGCCGGAGTCCAGCACGAGGGCTCCGACGGGTGTTCCGTCCGACTCCGCGATGTACGGGGTGTTCTCGGTCGTGTACCGCTCGACCCGCTCCACCCCGCCGGGCCGCCGCGAATACGGAATCGTGCCCCACTGCTCGGTGTTGCCGCGGGCGTTCATCCAGGCCACCGCCGAGTCGAGCATGCCGAGGATGGCGGGTGCGTCGGCCGGGCCGCCAGGCCGGATCCGTATGCCGGGGGAGGTATCGGTCACGACAGAAGCCTCGTGTCGGCGGATTCGGTGGTGTCGGCGGATTCGGTGGTGTCGGGGCCGGTGAGGCCGAGTTCGTGTTCGCCGAGCGGCTCGAAGAAGCGCTCCACGTCGGCGTCGGTGACGTCGGCGAGGGTGGCCGGGGACCAGCGGGGGTCGCGGTCCTTGTCGATGACCTGGGCGCGGATGCCCTCGACCAGGTCGGGGGTGGTCAGGGCGGCGCAGGAGACGCGGTACTCCTGGTCCAGCACCCGTTCCAGGGAGCCGAGCCGCCGGGCGCGGCGCAGGGCGGCCAGGGTGGCCTTGACGGCCGTGGGCGACTTGGCGAGCAGGGTCTCCGCGGTCTCCTTCGCCGCCGGGTCGCCGTGGTCGAGCAGCCGCCGGACGATCTCCTCGGCCGTATCGGCGGCGAAGCAGGAGTCGATCCACTCCCGCCTGCCGGCCAACTCCCCTTCCGGCGCGGGCCGCGCATGACGGTCCAGGGCCTCGCGGACGGGCACGTCGGCAAGGTCGTCGAGGAGGTGGCTGAGCGAGGTGGACGGTACGTAGTGGTCGGCGAGTCCGCAGAGCAGGGCGTCACCGGCGCCTATCTGCGCGCCCGTGAGGGCGAGGAGGGTGCCGAGTTCGCCCGGGGCGCGGCCCAGGAGATGGGTGCCGCCGACGTCCGGGACGAAGCCGATGCCGGTCTCGGGCATGGCGATCCTCGACCGCTCGGTGACGATACGGACGCTGCCGTGCGCGGAGACGCCGACGCCGCCGCCCATGACGATCCCGTCCATGACGGCGACGTAGGGCTTGGGGTAGCGGGCGATACGGGCGTTGAGGTGGTACTCGTCGCGCCAGAACGCGGCCGCGGCGGTGCCGTCGCCGTCGCGGGCGTCGTCGTGTACGACGCGGATGTCGCCGCCCGCGCACAGACCGCGCTCCCCCGCGCCGGTGAGGACGACGGTCTCCACGGCCGGGTCGTGCTCCCAGGCGGTCAGTGCGTCGTCGACGCGCCGCACCATGGCGTGGTTGAGGGCGTTGATGGCCCTTGGACGGTTGAGGGTGATGTGGGCGGCCCGGCCGACGGTGTGCAGCAGGACGGGCTCTTCGTTGCCGGTCATCCGACTGCCTCCGTAGCGACTGCCTCCATCGGGCCTCGGGCCACGAGGACGCGCATGATCTCGTTGGTTCCTTCCAGGATCTGGACCGGCTGCCGCCCGTCATGAGACGGACCACGCTCCGAGCAGGAGCCGGATGGGCGCGATCGCCGGTCAGCGCCTTGGGCCTGCCGACAACCCGGGCGCGCCGAGCCTACCTGTCCCTCTGTCATCGGGTACCCCTGGCCTGGGCAGGGGTTGGCTCGGGGGCCGCGACGGAGCAGCCCGGCCCGGACGGGCCGTCGCCACCTCGCCCGCAGAACGGAGGGATTCCGTCCCGTGCGCGTGCTCCTCGCGACCCACGCCGAGAGAAGCCGCTTCTTCAGCCTGATCCCGCTCGCCCGGGCACTGCGCACCGCGGGGCGCCCACTCGGCCATCCGGCAGCCCGACTACTGCCCGCGTCCGGCGTCGGCCGCGGCCAGTGGTTCATGGGCGACCGCGTTGACCGCTTCGACGCCTCCCTGGCGGTCGAAGCGGGACAGGAGCGTTCCACTGGTCTGGGCCCAGGTGCGGGCCTGGGTGTGTAGCCCGCGGCGGCGAAGAAGACGCCGGTCTTGCCTTCGTGCACGGCGACGCCGTGGAGTTGCTGGACGGTCGGGCGGCCTGTGGGCTTGCCCTCCAGCTTGACCTGGGCGACAGCACGGCGCTGACCACGTCGATGCCGCCGTCCGCGCCGACAGGGGTGGCGACCGCGTCGGCGAAGCCGAGGTAGCGCATCCACTCGGCGGCTATCAGCTCGGCGTCGCGGGCCTCTCGGATCAGCCGCTCGGGTGGCCGCCCGGAGGGCACGGTGGCCGTACGGCGGGACGAGGCCGCGAGTTCACGGGCGGCAACGGCTGTCGCCAGGCCGTGGTTGGTGGAGAAGTCACCCCGAGGGCCACTGCGGCGCCGCCGAAGGCGGGGGTACTGGTCGCGACGCTGCTGTCCGGCAGGCAGGGTTCACCGTCCGCCCGCTGATGCCGGGGCATCCCCTGGTGGGTCGCCGTGACCTGCTGACCACACAACGGACACGCCGATCTGCTCATCCGCCCCACCCCCACGCACGTACTCGTTGATCTCCCCTGCCCGGAGGCCAACAGCAGCCACCGACAGCGCCGCGGACCGCTACCGATGCCACCGCTCAAGCATGCGACTTCTCAAGCGTGTGGCTCCGCTTTCAGGCCCGCGGCTTCCGCCAGGTCCTGATCTCGGTCGCCGGAGGACGTTCTGCGAAGCGATGGTCAGGGGCTGCCCGCTCCAGCAGCGCGCGCAGATCCCGCTCGAAGTCCTTCAGCCTGTCGCCGAACAGATGCGGCGCGGAGTCGGACCGGGAGAACGTCCACGCGACGATGTCGTCCGCGGTGCGGGTGACCACTTCCCCGGCGGGCACGACAAGTCGCTGGAAGTTCTCGAATCCGGCGCGGGCGATGACGAGCTCCTCCCCGTTCGGCGTGCCGTTGACGAGCTTTCCCTGCCCCGCGCGGCGCACCGGGCCCAGATATCGGCGGACCAGGTCACTTACTCGGTCGTACGGAGGTGCGGTCAACGGCAGCTGCGGCGGTTCGGGGAGCGGGTCCTTGAGGTCGCTGATGTGGACGAACACGCCGCCCGGCTCCAGCATCTCCCGCACCGTGGCCGCGACCCGATCTCGATCCGTCCAGTGGAAGGACTGGGCGAACACCACGACCTGGAACTCCCCGAGTCCCGCCGGCAGGTCCTCCGCCCGGGCGGCCACCCAGCGCGCGTTGGTCACCCCGCGACGCTCGGCCTGTCGCTCCGCCTCGACCAGCATGTCCTCGTCCGGATCCACGCCGACCGCCTCGGTGAAGAACCGCGCCATCGGAAGCAGCACGATGCCCGGGCCGCAGCCGACGTCGAGGAGTCTGCCCCGGCCGTCCAGGGCGAGGGCCTCGGCGAGCGTGTCGGCGAAGCCCGGCGCGTACGGGAGCCGACCGCGCTCGTAGTAGGCCGCGCTTCCCTGGAACAGCGTGCGGTCCCACTGCCATCCATCGGGCATGTCCATCCCACTCCACGAGTCACCAGGCGCCGGCATCGCGCAGGCGCCGGCCGATCCGCCCAATGTGTCAGACCGGGTGATCCCCGCGCATCAGCGTTGTCATCGGTCGTCACCGGCTCAGTCGAACTCCTCGACGTACTCCTCCGGCGGTCCCAGTTCGGGACGATCCCTCAACTCCAGTACTCCGCCGAGCCGTTCGAGTTCGAGGACGGTGACCGTGTTCTCGCCGACGCGCAACAGCGGTGCCGGGCAGTACAGCGTGACCTGCGGTCCGATCTCCCAGTAGCGGCCGAGGAGGAAGCCGTTGACCCAGACGAGGCCGCGGCCCGATCCCCGCAGCGCGAGGAAGGTGTCCGCGGGCACGTCGACACGCAGCTCCGCGACCGCGAACCCCGTGTGCGGAGTGACGGGGCCGTCGACGTGCGTGGACTCGGGCCCGGCGGCGATCGCGTCGGCCAGCTCCGCGTCGGACCACTCCTGCAGCGCGACCGGACGGCTGTCCCACCCCTGCACCATGCGCCGGTCGACGAGGACCGGGCCGAGCAGGCCCTTGTGTCCGCCGATGTCCGGCCCGTAGTTCACCCGGCCGAGGTTCTCGACCAGGATCTCCAGCCGTACGACGTCCCCGGTTCCGTCGAGACGGAGTTCCGGGGAGTCGGAAGAGGCGGCACCGACGAGCGTGCCGTCCGCGAAGACCAGGGCCCGGTCGCGTACATCGGTGAGGACCAGCCGGTGCTGGCCCTCCGGGATGCGCGGGTGCGCGGTGTGCAGGACCATGCCCGCGTCGAGGCCGAGTTGTTCGAAGGAGGCGGGGCGTGGGGCGGTCATGGTCGGGGCCGGTACGGCGTGGAGGCCGGCGAGCAGGTCGGCGCGGTGGACGAGCGGGAGACGGGCCGGTGGGAGTGTCGGCATCCGTGTGGGTGACCGGAGCGGTCCCCGCGCGCCGAGCGCCTCGCGTACGGCGTGGAACTTGGGGGTGAGGCTGCCGTCCTCGGCGATGGGCGCGTCGGAGTCGTAGCTGGTCACGACGGGACGCAGGCGGCCTTCGTGGTCGTTGGCGCCGGCCCAGAGGCCGAAGTTGGTGCCGCCGTGTGCCATGTAGACGCTCACGCTGCCGCCGTCGGCGACGATGTCGCGGAGGGTGTGGACCGCGCTGTCCACACCACGGACGTGGTGCCGTCCGCCCCAGTGGTCGAACCAGCCGTTCCAGAACTCGGCGACCACGAACGGTTCGTCGGGGCGCCGGGCCGCGAGGAGCCGGCGGGCGGCGTCGGGCTTGGAGCCCAGGGTGACGGCGGTCAGGGTGCCGGGCAGGGTGCCGCCGTCCAGCATGAGGTCGGTGGGGCCGTCGGCGGTGAACAGCAGCTCGTGGATGCCCCGTTCGGACAGGGCCCGGCGGTTCCAGCTCAGGTAGGCGTGGTCGTCGCCGTAGCTGCCGAACTCGTTCTCGATCTGGACGGCCACGACCGGGCCGCCCTCGGATGCCTGGAGTGCGGCGATGCGCGGGACCAGGTCGTCGAACCAGTGGCCGACGGCGGAGGTGAACGCCGGGTCCGAGCTGCGGATCGCGGCGTCACGGGCGGTGAGCCAGCTGGGCAGGCCGCCGTTGGACCACTCCGCGCAGATGTAGGGGCCGGGCCGGACGATGACGTCGAGTCCCTCCTCCCCCACCGTGCGGATGAACCGTTCGATGTCCCGCCAGCCGTCGAAGCGTGGCGGCTCGTCCTCGCGGGGCTGGTGGAAGTTCCACGGCACATAGGTGTCGACCGTGTTGAGTCCGAGGTCGGCGAGGCGGCGGATCCGGTCCCGCCAGAGGTCGGGGTGGACGCGGAAGTAGTGCAGTGCCCCGGACAGGATGCGATGGGGCATGCCGTGCCGGTACAGGCGGCGCCCGCCCCAGCTGAGCGCACCGGTGACGGCGCCGAGCGCCGCACCCGTCGCATCGGTCGCGCCGTCGCGCGCCGCATCGCTCGTGGCGCGGGCCTGCGTATCGGTTGTGGTGTGGGCCGGAGAGAGGTGTGTCGTGGACGGCTCAGTCACGATGGGAGCCTATGTTATCGGTGCCATGCGTAACAAGGTCGATAGAATCCGGTGAACGACACCGCGGGCCGACCGCGGGAGAGGAGCGCCATGACCGAGGACACCGCGAGGCTCAGGCAGCCGAGCATGGCCGATGTGGCCCGGGCCGCCGGGGTGTCGGCGCAGACCGTCTCGCGTGCGCTCCGCGGCTCACCGAACGTCAACCCCGAGACGAGGCGGCGCGTGCTCGTGGCGGTGGAGCAGGTCGGGTACCGCTTCAACAGCGCCGCCAGGGCGCTGTCCTCGGGCCGCAGCCACACCATCGGCCTCGTACTGCTGGCGTCCGGCGGGTACTACTCCCGCTCCGCGGTGACCGCGGGTGTCGAGGCGGCCGCCGGCGCCGCCGGGTACGCGGTGAGCATCGCGACCATCGCCGCGCTGGACACCGGCCTGATGGAACAGTCCCTGTCCAAGCTGGCCGACCAGGGCGTCGACGGCTTCGTCATCGCCGTACCGCTCATCTCCGTGACGCGGAAGATGGAGGAGATCACCCGCGACATCCCGACCGTCACCCTCGACGGCTCGCGGACGGCGGGTGCCCGGGTGCTCGGGATCGACCAGCAGGAGGCCGGCCGGGTCGCCACACAGCATCTGCTCGACCTGGGGCACCGCCAGGTCTGGCACCTCTCCGGGCCGGACGAGTGGATCGAGGCGCGCCGACGGCGGCAGGGCTGGCAGGAGTGCCTGGCCGCGGCCGGGATCGAGGCGCCGCCGATCCTGGAGGGCGACTGGTCGCCCGACTCGGGTTACCGGCAGGGGCAGATCATCGCGATGATCCCGGAGGTCACCGCGGTGTTCGTCGCCAGCGACGAGATGGCCTTCGGCGTGATCCGCGCCCTGCACGAGCGGGGCCGGTCGGTGCCCGACGACGTGTCCATCGTGAGCGTCGACGACATCGCCCTGGCGGCCTACTCCGCTCCCCCGCTGACGACCGTCCGGCAGGACTTCTACCGCTACGGCGCGGCGGCCGTCGCCCTGCTGCTGGGCGACGAGGCCGAGGTCGACACGTCCGTGGTCACCGCGTCGCTGACGGTGCGCGCCTCCACCGCACCGCCGCGCTCCGCCTGATCCGGCACCGCCGCACTCGGCCCGGGCTTCGTCCCGACCGTTCGCCAATTGCCTCTCGTGGGCCCCTTGCGCCTTCATGTTATCGGTGCCACCGTAACAACACCGGATCGCCATGTGATCCAGATCTCGGGCGCGGTGGCGCGGCGTCCCGGTGGCGTGGGCTCCGACGGGGCCGGCCTCGGACCTGCTCCACCGCTCGCAGCAGGTGGGCAACCGTCCACGGGAAGGACACCGCATGAGGAGATCGCTCGTCCTCACGGGCGCCGCGGTCACAGTGCTCGGACTGCTCGCCGGCTGCTCGGCCGGCGGGAGCGGCTCGGACTCCGGCAAGACGATTCTCAAGGTCGCCGCCCTGGAAGGCGGCTACGGCCGGGACATGTACACGCGGGTCATCAAGGAGTACGAGGCCTCGCACCCCGACATCGATGTCCAGCTGCAGATCTCGAAGAGCATCGAGGACGAGATCACCCCGAACATGAAGGCGGGGCGCTACCCGGACGTCGTGGTGCTCGGCCAGGGCCGCAAGGCCGCCCTCACCGAGACCCTCATCAAGGACAAGGCCCTCGAAGACCTCACCCCGGTACTCAAGGAGAAGGTCCCCGGCGAGGACACGACCGTCGGGGACAAGCTGACCGAGGGCATCGTCGGCAACCTCAACACCGACCCGTACCGCACGGACCAGACGTATCTGATGCCGATGTACTACGCGCCGACCGGGCTCTTCCACAACAAGGGCCTGTTCGAGGAGAAGGGCTGGAAGGTCCCGGGTACCTGGGACGAGATGTTCGCGCTCGGTGACACGGCGAAGAAACAGGGCATACCGCTGTTCACCTATCCGACCGCCGGGTACCTGGACTCGTACTTCTTCGCGCTCCTCGCCGATGTCGGTGGGGAGCGGTTCTACACCGACGTCATGACGTACAAGAAGGACGTCTGGAAGTCGGCGAACGCGCGGAAGGCGCTCGACATCACCACCAAGCTGCTGGGCTACGCCGCGCCGGCGACCGTCGGCTATGCCAACGAGCAGGACTTCACCAAGAACCAGCAACTGGTCCTCGACAACAAGGCGCTGTTCATGCCGAACGGCACCTGGATCGTCGGTGAGATGGCGGACGCCCCGCGCGCCGATGGCTTCCAGTGGGGCCTGACACCGCTGCCGGCGGCCACCACGGGCGGCAAGCGCTACATCACGACGTCGGTCGAGTCCGTCTGGGTGCCCAGCGCCGCCCAACAGAAGGACGCGGCGAAGGAGTTCATCGCCTACCTGTACTCCGACAAGGCGGCGAAGATCTTCGCCGAGTCGAACGCGATCCAGCCGATCGAGTCCATCGCGAGCAGTCTGTCGGCGGAGAACGCCGAGTTCTACAAGGTGTACGAGGATCCGAAGGTCGCCGCGCTCGTGGGCGGTTTCGCGAGCACCGCGCCCGTCGAGGGCGTCGACATCAAGGCCACGCTGTTCGACACCGCCAACAGCATCATCAGCGGCGACACCACCGAGGACAAGTGGCAGTCCGCGCTGAACGAGGCGAGCGAGAAGCTGCGGCAGGCGGGTAGCTGAGGTGAGGACAGGCACGGTGACGACCTCCGCCGCCCCACCCCCGAGTCCGACGAACGGCGCCTCGAAGTCCGACGCGGCGCCGTCCGCCGGGAGTTCCCGGCGCGGCGCCCCGGCTCGGGCCCGGCGGCGCGCCGACACCCGCTTCGTGCTCGTCTGCCTGCTGCCCGCGTTGGCGCTGTTCGCGGTGTTCATGATCGTGCCGACCATGAACGTGTTCCGGATGTCGCTCTACACCTGGAGCGGGTTCTCCCCGGACATGCGCTTCGTGGGGCTCGACAACTTCCGCCATCTCCTCGACGACAAGCAGTTCGTGCGCGCGTTCCAGAACACGGTCGCCCTCCTGGTCGTGGTGACGGTCGTGACGATGGGCATGGGCCTGTTCCTCGCCGCGATCATGACGCGGCAACGGCTGCGCGGCCGGAACCTGTACCGGTTCGTCCTCTACATTCCGAACGTGCTCTCGGTGGTGGTGATCGCGGCGATCTTCTCCGCCGTGTACGACCAGGAGAACGGTCTCCTCAACGGCACGCTCCGACTGCTGTCGCTCGACGGTCTGCAACAGGTCTGGCTCGGCAACCAGAAGGTCGTGCTCTACTCCGTCGCCATCGCGATGGTCTGGCAGTCGCTGGGCTATTACATGGTCCTCTACATGTCGAGCATGGCGAGCATCCCGGAAGAGCTCTACGAGGCGAGCGCACTCGACGGCGCCTCCCCCGCCCGGCAGTTCTTCGCCCTCACACTGCCGCTCATCTGGGAGAACCTCCGCACCACGCTGACCTTCTTCATCATGAGCGCCGTCAACCTCAGCTTCGTCCTCGTCCGCGCGATGACGGGCGGCGGGCCCGACGGCTCCTCCGAGGTCCTGCTGAGCTACATGTACAAGCAGGCGTACACGAACTCGTCGTACGGCTACGGCATGGCCATCGGTGTCGTCATCTTCGCGTTCTCGTTCCTCGTGTCGCTCCTGGTGAGCCGGGCGACACGGCGCGAGCCCCTCCAGTTCTGAGAGCTCTGAGGACGGACACCATGACCACGATCAACTCGCCCCGCCCGCGCGCCGACCGCCCACGCACCGGCCGGGTGCTCACCCACGTTCTCGTCGTCGCCCTCGCGCTCGCCATCACGGTGCCGGTCGCCTGGGTGCTGCTCGCCTCGCTCAAGCGGAAGAGCGAGTTCTTCGGCAGTCCCTGGACGCTGCCCAAGGGCCCGCACTTCCAGAACTACGTCGACGCGTTCGTCACCGCGCACATGGGCCAGTACTTCCTGACCTCGGTGTTCGTCACGGCGCTCGGGCTGGTGTTCGTCCTGGCGGTCTCCGTGCCGGCGGCCTACGTCATCGCCCGCTACGAGTTCCGGGGCCGCCGCCTGGTGGAACTGGCGCTCATGGCCGGCCTCTTCGTCAACGTCAACTACATCGTCGTACCGATCTTCCTCATGCTCGTCGACTGGGACCGCTCGCTCATCGACGTCTTCCCCGGCGGTTTCTTCATCGACAACCCGGCCGTCCTGTCGCTCGTCTACGCGGCCACGTCGATCCCGTTCACCATCTATCTGCTCACCGCGTACTTCCGGTCGATACCGGTCGAGTACGAGGAGGCCGCCGCGCTGGACGGGGCGTCCCGCTTCCGGATCATGACCACCGTCATGCTCCCGATGGCACGGCCGGCGGTCACCACCGTGATCCTCTTCAACTTCCTGGCCTACTGGAACGACTTCATCATCGCGCTCACCCTCCTCCCCGGCGAGGGCAAGACCCTCCAGGTCGGCCTGCTCAACCTGTTCACCGCGCAGAAGGCGGCGGCCGACTACGGGCGCCTCTACGCCGGCATGGTCATCGTCATCGTTCCCGTCCTCCTCCTCTACGCGGTCATCCAGCGCCGGCTCATCGAGGGCATGGCATCCGGCGGAGTGAAGGGCTGACCCACCCCCTGCGGCTGTGAAAGCCCCGCGGCATCAGCGGAAGGAAACCGAACATGAAGGAATCGACGCGTACGGCGCTGCTCGTCGCCGTCCGTACGCTCGTCGCGGCAGCCTGCGTCACGCTCGTCGTCACCGCGCGCACGCCGGTCGGGTGGGGAAACCTCCTGGTCATGCTGGCCGCGCTGGCAGGACTGCTGGCCCTGCTCGCCTCGTACAACCGGCGGCTGCGGTGACGGCGGCCACAGGAGCGGGAGCGGCAGCCGTGTCCGGACAGGTACTGGCCTCGGTGCGGCCCAGCGAGCGCCAACTCGCCTGGCAGTCCATGGAGTTCTACGGGTTCATCCACTTCGGCATGAACACGATGACGGACCGGGAGTGGGGCGAGGGACACGACGACCCCGCGCTGTTCGACCCGCCCGGGCTCGACGCCGACCAGTGGGTGCTGGCGCTCAAGAGCGCCGGTATGACCGGGGTGATCCTCACCTGCAAGCATCACGACGGCTTCTGTCTGTGGCCGAGCGACGTCACGGCCTACTCGGTCGCCTCGTCGCCATGGCGGGACGGCCGGGGCGACGTGGTCGCGGAGGTCGCCGAGGCGGCCCGGCGGCACGGCCTGCGGTTCGGGATCTACCTCTCCCCCTGGGACCGCACCGAGGCGACGTACGGCTCCGGGACCGCGTACGACGACTTCTACGTCGCCCAGCTCACCGAACTGCTCACCCGGTACGGGCCGGTGTTCTCCGTCTGGCTGGACGGCGCGAACGGCGAGGGTCCGAACGGCAGGCGCCAGGTCTACGACTGGGAGCGGTACTACGCGGTGGTGCGCGAGCTGCAGCCGGACGCGGTGATCAGCGTGTGCGGCCCCGACGTCCGCTGGTGCGGCAACGAGGCCGGGGACACCCGCCCCGACGAGTGGAGCGTGGTGCCGCGTGCCCTGCGGGACGCGGAGCGGACGGCGGACCGCTCGCAGCAGGCCGACGACGGCACCTTCGCCCGCCTCGTCCGCAGCGACGAGCGCGACCTCGGCAGCCGCGCCGCGCTGGTCGGACACGAGGACGACCTCGTCTGGTACCCGGCCGAGGTCAACACCTCTATCCGGCCCGGCTGGTTCCACCACCCGTCCGAGGACGGCGAGGTCCGCACCGTGGACGAGCTGTTCACCATCCATCTGCGCTCCGTCGGCGGCAACTCCTGTTTCCTGCTCAACGTCCCGCCGGCCAGGGACGGGCTCGTACGGGACACGGACGTGGCGGTGTTGGAGGGGCTGGGCCGGCGTATCGAGGACTTCCGGGCGCGGCGGATCGAGGCGACGGTGACGGTCTCGTCGGGCACGCCGGGCGACGTCGCGACCGCCTGGCCGGACAGCGGACGCACGCCGTGGCGGCCGGCCGACACGGACCCTCTGCCCACCGTGACCCTCGCGTTCGCCCGGCCCCGCCTGGTCGAGGCGGTGGTCCTCGGCGAGGACATCACGCAGGGGCAGCGCGTCGAGCGCGTCGTCGTACGGGGCTGCGGAAACGGCCGGTGGACGGTGCTCGCCGAGGCGAACTCCGTGGGTCACCAGCGCGTCCTGACGTTCCCGCCGGCCGAGGTCGACACCGTACGGGTCGAGGTGCCCCAAGCCCGGGACACGGCGGTCGTCGCCCGGGTGGCCGCGATAGGGGCGGCGTCATGAAGGGAACATCGCCCAGGCAGGGCACATCTCGTAAGCCGGCCGACCCGCGCAGGCCGAGCGCCTCCCGCAGACCGAGCGCCTCCCGCAAGCCGGGCGTCTCCCGCAAGCCCGGGGCCTCCTCCCGCGGAACGTCCCGTCGAGCCGTCGTCCTGATCGCCGGCGCGTGCCTGGCCCTCGCCACGCTGGTCGTCACCGGAGTGACGATGCTCGGCAACGGCGGGAGCGGCAGCCGGGTCGCCTCCCTCGACGGGCACCCCGTCACCCGCGACGAACTGCTCTTCCACATGCGGCGGCTCGCCCCGACCGTGCAGAACGAGCTGCGCAACAAGTACGACCTGCGCGGCACGATCGACTGGAGCGCGGAGACCGGTGACAAGACCGCGCTCCAGCGGCTCGAAACCCGTGCGCTCGACGAGATCTGGCGGGACAAGACCACCCTCGTCCTCGCCAAGGAGCAGGGGCTCATCGACTCCGTCGACCACGCGGACTTCCTCGCCGAGCTGGCGAAGGAGAACGAGTTTCGGGCCAGGGCCGTCGCCGCGGGCCGAACCGTCTACGGCGTCACGGAGTTCTCCCCCGACGAGTACTACACCCACCGGCTGACCGAGCTCAGTACAAGCCTGAAGAAGCGGCTCGGCGCGGACGCCGACGGTCCCCTCCGGGTCACCGACGCCGACGTCCGGCACGCGTTCGACAGCGACCGGGACGCCTGGAGCGCCAACGCGACCACGTACACGTACTCGAAGCTGGTCGTCCCGGTGCCGGCCGATGCCGCCGACGACCACGCCGCCGCGCTCCAGCGACGCGTGGCCGCAGCCAAGGGCCTCGCGGACGTCGCCCCCGAAGAACCCGGCGCCGAGCTCACGACCGACACGTACGACGGCAGTGGTTCCACCGGGCTGAACACCCACGACCAGGACCTGATGGCGGTGCTCGGCAAACTCAGGACGGGTGAGGTCTCCGCTCCCGTCACGGGCACCGGCCAGATCACCTACTACGAACTCGACGGCAGGAGCGTCGACGGGGACAAGGCGTTCGCCGAATACTCCCGGCGGATCCGGCAGTCGCTCGTCGAGGAGAAGTTCGACCAGTACCTCCAGCGCCGGGTCGACGACAGCGACATCGATGTCGACGCCTCGGCGTTGGGTGCCATCAACGCAGAGGATGTGCAGCAATGAGACCCGTCGACACCGGACCGTCCCCCGCCCGGACGCTGTACGTGGGCTTCGTCGCCCTGCTCGCCGCGCTGCTCGTCGGTGCGCTCGTGCCCGCCGCGCACGCCACCACGGTCCCGCACCGTGCCACCGTCAAGGTCAAGCCGTCCTGGCCGGGCAACACGCCGAACACGACCGGCGGCAAGGACTACTTCATCGACGCCAGGCGTGGTCGCGACAGCGCGGCCGGAACCTCGCCGGGCACCGCCTGGCGCACCCTGGCCAAGGCGAACGCGACGACGTTCGCGCCCGGCGACCGCATCCTGCTCAAGGCCGGTGAGCAGTGGCAGGACGAGCAGTTGTGGCCGAAGGGGTCGGGCAGCGCGGGCAAGCCGATCACCATCTCGGCGTACGGCGACGCGAGCGCGGGCCGGCCGTACATCGCGACGAACGGCGAGGTGCCGAGCCCGTTCAAGGCGGACGGTACGAAGAATCCCGCGACCGTGGGCCTGACCGGTGCGATCGTGCTGCGCAATCAGCAGTACTGGAACATCGACAACGTCGAGTTGTCCAACGACGACGACTTCGCGACCGACATCACCACGGGGACGTACGTCCGCGACGGAATCATGGTCTCGATCAACGCCGACCTCCTGCCGAACGGCGCGGACAGCATCATGGACCACTTCCGCATTTCGAATGTGTTCGTCCACGACCTCGACGGCCCGAGTCACTGGCAGAGAATCCACTACGGCGCCGTCAATTTCCAGGTCTTCGGCAGCCGCAGCTACAAGGACTACGGCACCGGCGGCTATTACTTCAAAGACGTCAGGATCGAGAACAACACCTTCGAGAACGTCGAACTGCACGCCGTTCAGTTCGCGTTCAACTGGTTCGCGGCCGACGGCGCGGACGCCGGTCAGTACGACGAGAGCGGCAAGTGGCACGAGGGCTGGGAACAGTTGTGGGTGCGCACCCGCGATCTGTACAGCCGTGACGTCCACATCGGCCACAACTACGCCGAGAGCATCGGCCAGGGCGCGATCCAGCTCGCCAACACCAAGAACATGACGGTCGAGTACAACGAGGTGAACGGCTATCTGGAGCGCTATGACGCGGTGTCCTGCGCGCTCTATCTGTGGGCCGGCGCCGACTCGGTCATGCAGTTCAACGAGGTCTACGGCGGCCCGGACAACGAGTACGACGGCACGCCCTGGGACCTCGAATACACCAACTTCGACGTCACGTACCAGTTCAACTACTCGCACGACAACGCGGCGGGCTGGATGGCCTACATGGGCAACAGCTCCAACTCGACAGCGCGCTACAACCTGAGCGTCAACGACAACGGCGTACTGGTGAAAAACATGCTGTCGACCAACTACTCGCCGACGTATTTCACGAACAACACCTTCGTCTACGACGGGTCAGACCTCGACTACGTCCACGACGAAACATTCCTGAGCCGCGTCTACTTCCTCAACAACATCTTCTACAACACCTCGAAGGCGAAGCCGACCACGTGGTACCGCCGGACCGGCGCCCTGCGGCAGGCGGTGTTCGCCAACAACGACTACTACGAGGCCGGCGGCACCCACTCCCCCCAGGAACCGGCCGACCCGAACGGGCCGCGGACCGACCCACGGTTCGTCGGTGACCCCGCCGACTACGTCACCGGGGTGGGCGTGAACCGGATCCGGGAGGCCGCGGGCCACTTCGCGCTGCGCGACGACTCACCGCTCGTCGACGCCGGCCGGTACAACCCGCACCTGGGCACCGAGGACTTCCTCGGCACGCACATCTACTACGGCGACGCACCGGACATCGGTATGGCCGAGACCCGCGTCGGTCCGAAGGTCCCCGACCCGGTCGACGACGATCCCATCGAGGAGGAGGTCGACAACCGCGTCGACCTCGCCCTGGGCAGACCGGCCACCGCGAGTTCGACCCACCCCGGGGCGAACGGCACACTCACCGCCGACAAGCTGACCGACGGCAGCCTCACCACCCGCTGGGCCGCCGCCGACGACGCGGCCTACCCCATCACGCTCGACATCGACTTCGGCGCGGACACCACCTTCGACGAGGTCTACCTGGACGAGTACACCGACTCGGGCACCAACCCGCGCGTGCGGTCGTTCGACCTGCAACGCTGGGACGCCGGAACAGGCCAGTGGGTCACCTTCGCGACCCGCGACACCGGCATCGGCATCGGCCACGACCTCACCGTGACCGGCTTCGCCGACATCACGACCACCCGGCTCCGGGTGGCGCTCACCGGGCAGATCGCGACGGAGCAGTACACCCCGACCCTCACCGAGATCTCCGTCTACAACTCCGGCGACCAGGCCGGGCCATAGCGCTCAACGGCCACCGGGCGGGTGGACACCACGGCATCCACCCGCCCGGCTGCTCACTAGGCGCCCAGACCGAGCAGGGCCACTTCGAGCGGCAGCGCGGGGCGCTCGGGGAGGGCCGGAGGCTCCTCGCCTCGGCCGGTGTGCGTGGGCGGGACGACTCGGAGCGCCTTGATGCCGTCGGCGGCCCATCCCGCGTCCGTCGGAGGCAGCGACAGGGTCATGCGCCGGCCGTCGGCCAGGGTGGTCTCAAGCTTGGTCGGGTCGTTCGTCGTCATGGCAACTCACTTCCATCGCACACCAGGTGTGTCCGGCCTCAACTCGAAGGACGCCTGTTCGAGCCAAGAAGTTCCCCTGCGGGGATCGCCGTATCACCCTGCCGTAGGCGGTGCAGAACCGTTCCAGGCGGCTGCGGTGGTCGGGTGGGTCCGCCCGGCGGCACGTCTGCACGACGTCGCCCACGCGCTCCCGTACGTCGCGCCCTTCCGGGACGACGCCGAGTGCATCCGTCGGCTGTACTTCCCGCGGCCCCGGTTCTCCGTCGAGGTAGCTGAGGACCTCACGGCCCCGCCCTGGCGCGAGACACCCGCACGCCCCCGCGCCACACGTCGGCGACTGACTTCGGCCGCCCTCAGATGATGCCCAGGCGCGTCAGGAGTCCGCTCCCCGTCGCGTGGACGGAGCCGGCACTGCCGCTCAGGGGCGAGGCCCAGGTGGGATCGTGCCATGGACCGGCGGATGAGTGGGCGAGGAGGTGTTGTGCCGTGGTCGGGGCGGTGTGCTGCGGAGCTCCTGCCGTGATCAGGGCTCCGGTGAGGACCGCCGTCGCCTCGGCCGGTGGGGCATGGTCGTAGAGCAGGGGAAGCAGTAGGAGGAGGCGGGCGGCCGGGTCCTTGAGGCCCTGGGCCGTGCCGCTCGGGGTGTCGTCGGCGATGCGGGTCAGTTCGGGCCAGGTCAGGGTGTCTCCCGCCAGCTCCCCCTCCCAGCTCGCGAATCGCTGGGCGCGGCGTCGGCCGGGGTGGGTGGACAGATAGTCGATGCCGTAGTCGCCGACGAAGTTGCGGTAGATCACTGCGATCCCGTGCCCGTTCGCGAGCGGGACCCGGAACACCGGCCGGCGCTCCGGGTCCATGAGTACCTCGGACATGGCGTCGGCGTCGGCTCCGTCGTCGCCGAACCACTCCGGCTCGCCACCCGCGTCACGGCAGCACGGGCCCAGCAGGTGGTTCGACCAGAAGCCAGGCGGGCTGTCAGTGGCTCGCCCGCGACCAAGGGGCCGCCGTGATCCTCGTATCCGTCGATCCGCACACCACAAGGCTGCCATCAGCCTCCGGCGTCAGGGCCGTCGGGTCGGCGTTCCTCCCGCAGGGGGCCGGTGGCGTCCGCTGTCTCTGAGCCTTGATCCACCGAGGTGGTTCGAGAGTGATCTTCTGATCGATTTCTGTGTCCGCTTTGGGCTGGTGGCTGGGTGTGGGCAGGCGGCATCTGCTGGTCTGCCCGGCTTTTCCACGGGTTCGGTTCCGGTTGGGCCCGGGTGGGCGGGGTGGGCAGGGGCTGTTCGGGTCAGTCGGGTGGGCTGTGGACGGTGGTGAAGAGGTGTGCCCAGGCGTGCTGCCAGGGCCAGTTGTGGGGCAGGTGCAGAGTGACGCGTCGCGCTGAGCGGGCGATGCGGGCCGGGAACGAGGCACTTCCTCGTTTCAAGAAGAGTTATCCACAGATGCCGGATCGGTGGATCAAGGCTTAGCCGCACGGGCGCCCGCGCCCCGGCAGCGTCTGGGCAACGGAACTGCCGATCAGGTCCGCTTCCCCGAACACGAGCCCGGCGGTACTGGCCACCAGGCCGGTGTTGCCTGGTTCACGATGTGACCACGGGCCGCCCACCCCCCCGGCCGCCCGGCCCCGACTGCGCGCCCGCACGCAGCCGGGCCTTAGGCTGAATATATGGAGGCCGTCCTCTCGCCTCTACGGTGGCGGAGCGATACCGCGTGGAGTGGACCTACGAGGGAAGCTCGTTGGCGTCGTACGACCCTACGACCCGGCGCTCTACCGGGCCAGGGGGGTGGCGGAGGACTCGATTGCCGAGGACTTCCTTATAGGAAACGGAGCAGACGTCGTGAGTGATGCAACCGGGTCGGGGGGCACATACCGCCTCTTTCACGGCAAGCGGCTCGCGATGGGACTCAGGGGCGAACCGGGGGTGCTCGTAAGCACCTCAACCCCGCCGCCGCTGCCAGGGGCTGCACCGGTCACGCATCCGTTCGCCACTGCGACGTTCCACGTGGCCGAATGCGAGGGCGAACTCGGAGCGCTCCTGCGCGAGGCATCCGATCTCCATACATTCCTCGACGCTGCCGAGCGTTCCGGCTACGCGGTCGAGGCGGTCGAGGACCGCACGGCACCATTGCCACCTGCCGCAGGCGGCAGTGACGCGGCATCCGAGGGCGTCGGCCGGCTCATAGTGGTGGGCAGAGCGCACTTCGCTCAGCTCAGGACCGACCCGGTGCTGAACGTCATCGAGCTGCCCGACGGGCTCGGCGTCTGCCTTGTGCACGCCGTACGCGGCGGAGGCAAGATCTACGTTGCACCCGACGAATCGGCGCTGTTCGCGGGGTCAGCGGTCGACTTCGAGACTGGCCTCGACGCGTTCCGCGACGGCGCTCGCACGCCGCTCGAGAAGTTCGACAACAACGGCAGCGGCACACAAGGGTGACGCCGCCGCCCTTGCCCGCGCTCCGCCCCCCCTTGACGCTGAACACGGATTGCGCTTGTCGGAGCCGAGGTGGTCGGTTGATCCCGACCACCGATCGGACAGCGGCAGCCACTTCGTCAGCCGCTGAAGGAGGCCCCCACATCTGTCAGCCGAGGGTTCTCGGCCTGCAGCCCGCACCATCAACTCGTGGATCAACTGACCGTCAACCGTCTTCGGCTGCTTCGGCTCAGGCGTCTCGGCGGTCTCGGCCTCCGTCACGTGCCACTGGGAACCGATGAATCTTCCTGGATCAGGGATTGCCCCGAACACTCACGGCCACCCCGGAGGAGACTGTGGCGGAGGAGGTGTGGAACGCCGCGTAATTCCCCAGCCGGAACTTCACGGAATGGGCCAGGGACATCGCGGCGCCGACGCCTTCGTGCCCATGCGGACGCCGGACCTGCTCCTCGCTACCCACGGTCGCCAGGGTTTCCGGGCCGCCTGATAGCCGCCGATCATCAGGGCTGGTCAGGGCGGTCAAGGGTGGGCGCATGCCCAGCGCGGAGCGCCGCGAAGGCGCCCTTGAGTGCACTGTCCAGCCCCACACTCAGCAGTCGGGCGGCCCGTCACCGGCCGCGACCAACTGGGGAATTGCACGGCGCTGGAGGCCATGATCGTGGGAAATCCGTGACCGTCGACAGGAGGAGAGCGGGGGGGCGGCCCGTCCGCGTAGGCGGCGGGGCCTGCCGCCACAGGCGCTCAGCCCGTGAGGAAGGCGCCCTCGGAGCAGGGGCGGCAGACGAAGACGTAGCCCAACTGGCCGCCGAGGTTCATCGCGGTCTGCCGGTCGATCCCCTCCTCCAAGTGTGCCGCGAATTCCGTCGTGCCGGAGCAGGAGGGGCACCCGGGCCACCGGTCGTCGTCCAGGTAGGAGGGGCTGCCGCCGAGCGATCCGAGCACCTCGCGTTGCTTCCCGAACCGCTCGCCTGGCTCCCGCTTCCACCCTGAACGGGCGAGGTCGTATGTGTCGCGCGGGAGATCGTCGCCGTCATCCTCCTCGGGATCGAGCGTCACGACCCGGGTCGTGATCGCCGACACTGCGGGCAGCAGCGTCACGCCCTTCTCGGGTACGGCCACCGGTACCAGTCCCGCGGGCGGGAAAAGAAGGACCCGATTCGCCCCGGAGGTCGCGTCCCACAGCTCGCAGGCGCCCGGATCGTTCTGGCACACGAACACCGACAGGACGCCGTACTCGACCGGCAGATGCGCGAAGAACTGCATCGGCCCTCCGCAGTAGTCGCCGCACACCGGCCAGGTGAACCCCTCGGGGGCCAGCGGCACACCCCCGGTACGTGGCACGTCCGCATCGGGCGCGGCCGTACCGTCGTAGATCATCAAAGTGGCCTGCATGGAGGAAGGCTACGGGCAGTCGCCAGCTCAGGATCCAGCATGCACAGTACGCCGTCGCGGATCATCCCGATGTACCCCGAGGAGGGAGCACTCCACGAGATCGGCGACGCCGGCGGCGGTAAACGGGTCAAGGACCGCGCGATCCTGATCCTCAGTCAGTTTTCCGCGCTTGTGCACGGCCCGTGCGGCGATGGCGCAGGCGGACTTGCTCTGTGTGAGAAGGCCCTCGCGGACCTGGTTCAGCTCATCGACGCGCAGGAGCAATGCCGATGAGACGGCGTGGTCGATCGCGGAATGCTCCGAGGCGGGCACCCGGGCCGCCCTGGTGCCACCGGCGGAGGAAAGCCTGGTTCAACATAGCGAGCGCGTCCGCCGACAGGGCCGTGGCGGACCTGATGTGGCGGGCGGTCGTGGGATCAACGGGGCGTACCTCCTGTGTCGTGCGGACAGCGGTCAGGCTACGGTCCGGGTCGGACAGGGCTCCGACGGCTGGGGCAGCCCGCGTGACACGGACGTCACAGTGCCGTTGGACTGCACGCCCCCGAAGCGGGCTTCGTCCTCCTCGATCAGGAATCAGGGTGGTGGCGGCGGAGGCAACCGCGGTGCCTGCTCCAGAAGGCGGCGGAGGTGCGGTGGCACCGGAACTTTGACAATCGGGCTCGCCGGACCACGCTCCGGGAAACAGGCCATCATACCGCTGCTGACGTGTACCAACCCTGTCTCCGGTGAGCCCCCCATGGCGGGCGCGTGTTCATACTCAGCCTCTTGTCCACAGTTAACGCAACGCATGTCTCACCCCTGCTCCTGGGCCGGGCACCGCAAAATCGTGGCTCCTTGGTCCGCCAGCGACGGCTTGATGTTCCTGGGGCTCGCGCAGCCCCACTACTCGGTCGTCGACGTTCCCCGGGCGGTTCCACGGGCGGCGTCGCCGCCACCGGTGGACTGCACGCTGATGCCCCCGGTGGCGGTGTCCTCTCAGGGTTCAGCCCTCGTCGACGTACTCCCAGAAGACCGGCGAGTTCGGTCATCGAACACAGCGGAGACCGCCGCCGGCATGAGGGAAACTTGCAACTCGGAAGTGCCTTGCTGATCCAGCGTGCCGGACGCCTGAAGAACTCCCATCATCGCAGGTCACGAGGCACTTCCTCGTTTCTGGAAGAGTTATCCACAGACGTCGGATCGGTGGATCAAGGCTAAGCGAGGCCGCCGTTGCTCATCAGCAGTTGGCCGTTGATCCACTGGCCTTCCCGGGAGCAGAGGAAGTCGACCAGGTGTGCGGTGTCCTGTGGGGTGCCCAGGCGGCCGAGCGGGGTGGCGCGGACGCAGTGTTCCCGGATGTCGTCGGACATCCAGCCGGTGTCGACCGGGCCGGGGTTGATGACGTTGGCGGTGACGCCGAGGTGGGCGAGTTCGTGTGCGGCGGCCAGGGTGATGCGGTCCAGGGCTCCCTTGCTCGCTCCGTAGGGGAGGTTGCCCACGGTGTGGTCGCTGGTGAGGCTGACGATCCGGCCGGTCCCCCGCTCGGCGGTGAAGCGGCGTCCGAACTCGCGGATGAGCAGCCAGGTGGCGCGCGCGTTGACGGCGAAGTGGCGGTCGAAGCTCTCGACGGTGGTGTCGAGGAGACCTGAGTCGACCGACTCGCAGTGGCACATCACCAGCGCGGTGGCAGCGCCCAGCCGTTCCTCGGCCTCGTCGAAGACGCGTGCCGGGGTGTCCGGGTCGGCGAGGTCCGCCTCGATCGCCGCGACGGACGCCCCGTGTTCGGTCAGGGCCCGGCTGATCGCTTCGGTCGCGCCGGCTTCCCCGCCCCAGGGCATGCGGTCGTCGTAGGGGGTCCAGTGGGTGAAGGCGATGTCCCACCCTGATGCCGCCAGCCGACGGGCGATACCGGCGCCGATACCGACGGTACGACCCACGCCGGTGACCAGCGCGAGCGGGCGGGCCCGGGCAGGGGTCCCCTCGGGGCCCGACTGGTCCTGATCGCTGCTCGTCGTCACGGCGTGCGATCGTCCACGAGCGGCAGCGGGCCGTCAAACGCTTTTCCTGTGGCCGGGGTCGGCGGTTTCCGTGTCTGCCGACGAAGAGAGGTCGGATGACACCATCGGCCGGTGACTGTTGATGACGGACGACGCCCCTCGCTCTCCGGCGTCAGGAGTTCATTCTCCTGTGGGGCGGCCGGACGGTCATCCTGCCAGGACGGGCCGGAAACGCGAACTGACGTACGGAACAGGGGCGTCGGGACGTAAGTTGTGCCTGGAACTCCTCGCTTCGGCTGAAAGACGGACGGCAGACATGACCGACCACGCGACAACGCCCGGACCGGCGGCGCATCAGAAGATCGACACCTCGGTGCCGCACTCGGCCCGTATCTGGAACTACTGGCTCGGCGGGAAGGACAACTACCCCGTCGACGAGCAGGCCGGCGACGCCTACACCGCCGTGTTCCCCGGCATCGTGACGATCGCCCGCAGCAGCCGCGCGTTCCTGCGCCGCAACATCACGTACTTGGTCGCCGAGGCGGGCATACGCCAGTTCCTGGACGTGGGAACGGGCCTGCCGACCGCCGAGAACACCCATGAGGTCGCCCAGCGGATCGCCCCTGAGAGCCGGATCGTCTACGTCGACAACGACCCGATGGTCCTGGCACACGCCCGCGCCCTGCTCTACTCCACACCGGAGGGGGCGACCTCCTACGTCGACTCCAACGTGCTGGCCCCGGACCGCATCCTCGCGGCCGCCGCCGACACCCTGGACTTCAGCCGGCCCACCGCCCTGATCCTCAGCAACATCCTGGGCCACGTCGCCACCTACGACCAGGCACGCTCCATCGTCACCCATCTGATGGGAGCACTGCCGTCCGGCAGCTACCTCTCCATCAACGACGGTTCGCGCGGCATCGACCCGGTCTTCGAGCAGGCTCAGGACGCGTACAACGAGAGCGGCGCCGTACCGTACAACCTGCGCACCGTCGACGAGATCACCTCGTTCTTCGACGGCCTGGAGCTCCTGGACCCCGGCGTCGTCTCGGTCCCCCTCTGGCGTCCGGGCCCCACCGACACGGCCCGGGAAGTCATCGCCGAACACGGCGGCCTCGCCCGCAAGCCGTGATGCCACGCTGTGATGCCGTGATGTGAGGTGGCGCGGGCGCGGGACGGCCTCATCCCCGCCCGCGCCCGCGGCGACCTGCCGTCGGGGCGGGTCCCGAGCGAAATTCGCTGGTTGCCGGTGGGGGTCTCCGGCAGGCTTCGCGGTGATGACCGACGAATCCGCGGACGACGAGGTGTATGCCTCGCCGTGCTCGCTCAAGGGGCTGCTGCAACGGGGGCGAGGCCTCGGCGCGTTGTGGGCGCTCGACGAACCGGAGACATCGGCCGAGCTGGTGTACGAGGTCGTGCGGCAGGACTGGCGGTGGGACACGATCGTGGACGACCGCCACCTCTATCTCGCACGCCTGATACGGGATGCGGGGCTCGCTCTGGATCCGGTGCTCGCCCTGCTGGCGGGGGACGGTGACGAGTGCGAGCGGGCCACCGGGATTCTGGAGCTGCTGGCCTTGTCGGGGTCGGTCGAGGCTCGTGAGGGGCTGCGGGGTTACGTTCGCGAGGGCGAACACTGGGTCGATGTGCTGGAGTCGGTGGCGGGTGTCTGGCCCGTCGAGTGGTGGGACGACCTGGCCGATGTCGCACGGAATCGTCCGGGCGGGGGGCGGCCTCGCTTGTGGCGCTCCGAGCCCTGGGTGCGCTGGAGGGTGGGGGCCCGGACGGGCACGCCCGTTCGCCCGCCCCGGCCGCACACGATCGACGTGGGTCCGAGCAGCCGTCAGCTCCTGGAAGTCCTCGCCGACGGCAGGGCGGCCAACCGCACGAAGAACCAGGCCCTGCGTACCTTGGCCGGGCGGCCGCCGGAGCCGGCGCTGATCCCGCTGGTGCCCGACCTTGCGGAGGCGAACGGTGAACTCCCTCTGCCGGGGCTCGGCGTCGCGGTCCTGCGGCTCGGTCCGCTCGCCGTGCCCGAGGCGCGGGCCTGGGCGGTGGACGGGCAGCGGTGGCTGTCGTGGATCGGGGTCCAGGTGCTGGCGGAACACGGTACGGCCCAGGATCTGCCCGTACTGATGGCGGAGCTGTCGGCGCGGGAAGAGGCAGACCAGTGGTGCGGTCCCGCCACACTGGCCGCCGGGACAGCCCGTTTCGGCGCGGCGGGCGCGGAGGCCGCGCCGGTGCTGCGCAGGCTGTGGCTGCGCACGCCGCACTCGTACGAACGGCCCGACTGCCTCAAGGCGTTGGCGGCCGTCGCCCCGGCCGGACTCGACTTCGCGTACACCGAGTCGCTGTGGGACTGCGAATCGAACGGCCGTCTGCTGGGGATCGCGCACGCGCCCGATCTGCCGCACGTCAGGGAGCGGCTGGCGCGGTTGCGGGACGATCCGATGGAAGAGGCCGAGGTCCGGGCCGCCGCCAGGAAGCGTCTGGTCCACACCACTCATTGATCGATCAGTTTCCGGCCAAAGACTTGATATGCCCCTGACATAGGCAGCGCCCGTCTGTCACTCTGTGCGCATCCCGTCTCACGACGGCGCACGCGCACCCGCATCGCAGTACTCCCTGCACTACCCGGTGCCTCGACCCGTGCACCGGGTCCTTCGTACGGCCGCTCGTACAACGTCGGCCGCAGCAAAGGAGTTCGCGTGAGATCCACCCCCCACAGACGTACGACGGCCACGGCCGCGCTCGTTGTCACGGCGGCGGTGCTCGCCGTCGCCGTCCCGGGCGCCCCCGCCCTCGCACGCGGTGACGGCGGCGAAGGCACCGTCCGTACCGCTGCCGCCGAGCCGGACCGCGGGGCGCTGCCCGCGCAGCTCACTCCCACGCAGCGCGAGACCCTCATCCAGCGTGCCGATAAGGCCACGGACAAGACCGCCGACCGCCTCGGCCTGGGCGGCCAGGAGGAGTTGCGCGTCCGTGACGTCGTCAAGGACGCCGACGGCACCGTGCACACGCGGTACGAGCGCACCTACGCCGGCCTGCCCGTGCTCGGCGGCGATCTGGTCGTCCACGCCTCGAAGTCCGGCGCGGTCGAGAGCGTCACCCGGGCCTACAAGCCCGAGCTGAAGGTGTCGGACCTCAGCCCCGAGGTCAGCAAGGCCGCGGCCGAGAAGCAGGCGCTCGCGGCGGCCAAGGAGGAAGGTTCCTCCAAGACCGAGGCGGACAGCGGCCGCAAGGTCGTCTGGGCCGCGAAGGGCACGCCGACGCTCGCCTACGAGACCGTGGTGAGCGGCTTCCAGCACGACGACACGCCCAGTGAGCTGCATGTCATCACCGACGCGCAGACCGGGAAGAAGCTGTTCGAGTACGAGGCCGTGCACACCGGCACGGGCAACACCCGCTACAGCGGCACGGTCCCGCTCGGCACCAGCCAGTCGGGGTCGTCGTACACGCTGACCGACGCGGACCGGGGCAACCACCGTACGTACAACCTGAACCGCGGCTCGTCCGGGACGGGCACGCTGTTCAGCGGGACCGACGACGTCTGGGGCGACGGGACCACCTCCGACCTGGAGACCGCGGGCGCGGACGCGCACTACGGGGCGGCGCTGACCTGGGACTACTACAAGAACGTGCACGGGCGGAACGGGCTGCGCAACGACGGGGTCGCGCCGTACAGCCGGGTCCACTACGGCAACAACTACGTCAACGCGTTCTGGCAGGACTCCTGCTTCTGCATGACGTACGGCGACGGGTCGAACAACGCCAACCCGCTCACCTCGATCGACGTTGCCGCGCACGAGATGACGCACGGCCTGACCTCGGTCACCGCGGGCCTCAACTACAGCGGTGAGTCGGGCGGGTTGAACGAGGCGACCTCCGACATCTTCGCCGCCGCGGTCGAGTTCGCCGCCGGCAACGGCAACGATGTCGGGGACTACCTGGTCGGCGAGAAGATCGACATCAACGGCGACGGTACGCCGCTGCGGTACATGGACAAGCCGAGCCGGGACGGCTCCTCGCGCGACTACTGGTCCTCCACGCTCGGCAACATCGACGTCCACTACTCCTCGGGCCCGGCCAACCACTGGTACTACCTGGCCGCCGAGGGCAGCGGCGCGAAGACCGTCAACGGCGTCGACTACGACTCCCCCACGTACGACGGGCTTCCGGTGACGCCGATAGGCCGGGAAGCGGCCGAGAAGATCTGGTTCCGGGCGCTGACCACCTACATGACGTCCACCACCAACTACGCGGCCGCCCGCACCGCCACCCTGCAGGCCGCAGCCGACCTGTACGGGCTCGGCTCGGTGACCTACAACAACACCGCCAACGCCTGGGCCGCGATCAACGTCGGCTCCAGGATCCTGGACGGCGTGACGGTGATCCCGCCGGCCAGCCAGTACTCCCTGACCGGCCAGGCCGTCACGCTGGACGTCCAGGCGTCCTCCACCAACGCCGGCGCCCTGTCGTACGCGGCCACCGGTCTGCCGGACGGGCTGTCCATCGACGCCGCCACGGGCCGCGTCTCGGGTACGCCGACCACCGCCGGGAGCTGGACGCCGACGGTCACCGTGACGGACTCGACCGGCGAGACCGGTACGGCGAGCTTCGCCTGGCGGGTCGACGAGGAGGGCAACGCGTCGGTCTTCGAGAACACGACCGACTACCAGATACCCGACAACTCCACCGTGGCCTCCCCGATCAACGTCAACCGGGCCGGAGCGGCGTCCAGCGCGCTCACCGTGGATGTGGACATCGTCCACACCTGGCGCGGTGACCTGGTCATCGACCTCGTGGCCCCGGACGGCACGGCGTACCGGCTGAAGGACTCCGCCTCGTCCGACTCGGCTGACAACGTGATCGCGACGTACACGGTGGACGCCTCCTCCGAAACGGCCGCGGGCACCTGGAACCTGCGGGTCCAGGACGTGGCCAGCCTCGACACCGGCTACATCAACAGCTGGAAGCTGACGTTCTGACGCTCCGTCAACCAGCGTTCCACTGAAGCAAGTCAGCTGCTGAGCGGTCGGTCCTGCCCCTGCGGGACCGGCCGCTCGGCAGTGTTCCCCTCCGCGTCGATGTGCGGCAGCACGCGGTCCAGCCAGCGGGGAGTCCACCAGGCGTGGCGGCCGAGGAGGGTCATCACCGCCGGGACGAGGAGCAGGCGTACGACCGTCGCGTCGATGAGGACACTCACTGCGAGGCCCAGGCCCAGCATCTTGACGACGATGTTGTCGCTGACGATGAACGCGGCGAAGACACTCACCATGATCAGCGCGGCGCAGGTGATGACACGTGCGGTGATCTCCAGGGCGTGGGCGACGGCGGCGCGGGCGTCGCCCGTGTGGAGCCAGGCCTCGTGGACGCGGGAGAGCAGGAAGATCTCGTAGTCCATGCTCAGGCCGAAGATGATGGCGAACATCATCATCGGGACGTAGCTCTCGATGGGCACCTTGCCGGACACGCCCAGAGCCGGGCCGCCCCAGCCCCATTGGAAGACGGCGACGACCACACCGTACGAGGCGGTGATGGACAGGACGTTGAGGGCCGCCGCCTTCAACGCGACGAGCAGGCCGCGGAAGACGATGAGGATGATCAGGAAGGCCAGGGCGACGACGACACCGATGATGAGGGGCAGTCGGCTCGACACGATGTCGCGGAAGTCGACCTGGGAGGCCGTGGTGCCGGTGACGTATCCCTCGGCCCGGGTGCCGGAGACGGAGGCGGGCAGGGTGTCGTCGACCAGGCGGTTCACCAGGTCCGTGGTGTCGGCGTTCTGTGGGGACTCCTTCGAGTAGACCGTGCCGACGAGCACGTCCCCGTCCTGCGTGGCGGACAAGGGGGTCACCGCGTGCGCTCCTTCCACCGCGTCGAGGTTCTTCTGCGCGGTGCTCTGGAGGGTCTGGCGGTCGCCGGACGGGACGGAGGTCTGGTCGATGACGACGGTGAGCGGGCCGTTGGAGCCGGGGCCGAAGGCGTCGGTCATCAGGTCGTAGGCGCGCCGGTCGGTGAAGGAGGTGGGGTCGGCGCCGTCGCCGATGTGGCCGAGCTGGAGGGAGAAGACGGGGATCGCGAG
Source organism: Streptomyces sp. DSM 40750 (assembly GCF_024612035.1). Lineage (GTDB taxonomy): Bacteria > Actinomycetota > Actinomycetes > Streptomycetales > Streptomycetaceae > Streptomyces. The sequence continues at coordinate 10,285,989 of NZ_CP102513.1, read as the reverse complement.
GACGGCGATCGTCGTGACGCCCGCGGCCAGGAACTGCCAGGGACGGCGCTCGACACGTTGGGCGTAGCGGTGCCAGGTGCCCTGGATCTCGGCGCCTTCCCCGGCGCCGGTCTCGGCGACCGGTCGGCGCACGTGGTAGCGGTCGATACGTCTGCCGATGAGGCCCAGCAGGGCGGGGAGCAGGGTCAGGGCGCCGGCGACCGCCGAGACGACGGTGACGGCGGCCGCGAGTCCGAGTTTGCCGATGAAGCTCACTCCGGACGCGTACAGCCCGCACAGGGCGATGATCACCGTGCAGCCGGAGACGAGGACGGCGCGGCCGCTGGTCGCCGCGGCGTACCCGGCCGCGTGCACCGGGTCGGCGCCGTTCATGAGGTTCTGCCGGTGACGGGTGATCAGGAACAGGGCGTAGTCGATACCCACGCCGAGACCGATCATCGTCGCCAGGGTCGGCGAGACGGTGGCGAAGGTGAACGCGGAGGCCAGCAGCCCGAGACAGGCCAGGCCGCCGATCGCGCTGAGCAGCGCGGTCACCAGGGGCAGCCCGGCCGCGATCACACTGCCGAAGCCGACGAGGAGGACGACGATCGCCACCGCGAACCCGATGAGTTCGCTCACCCGGTCGTCGGGCGCGGGACGGGCCAGTTCGCCGAGCGGTCCGCCGTACTCGACCTCGGCGCCCGCCGACCGCAGCGGCTGGACGGAGTCGTCCACGCCGTCGAGATAGCTGTCCTCCAGGGTCGAGGGCTGCACGTCGAAGCGGATGGTGATGTACGCCGTCTTCTGGTCGGACGACAGCGGCCCGACGTTCGGCTGCTGCGACTGCCCCGACGACTGCGACGGCTGTGTGGCGGGAGCGGTGAGCGGGTTCTGGACCGACAGCACGTGCGGAAGCTTCTGCAGGTCGTCGACCGTGTCGGACATCTGGGAGCCGAGGGAGGTGAGCGCCTTGTCCTTGTCGTGCAGGACGATCTGGCTGCTGTAGCCGCCGGCCGCGGGATCGTGCTCCTTCAGCACGTCCAGGCCCTGCTCGGACTGCACGCCCGGGAGGGAGAAGTCGTCCGAGTAGTCACCGCCGTAGGACCGGTTCAGCACCTGGAGGGCCGCGAGGATCACCAGCCAGGCGACGATGACGACGACGAAATGCCGGGCACACCACTCGCCGAGCCGCCGCAGCCTGCCCGCCGCGGCTCTGCCCTTCCCACCGGAACGACCAGTTCGCATCGCCTCTCCCTGCGGGAGCGATCTCCCGCATGCCCCATTACACGGTGCCCCTGCCCGCCCGGCACCTCCGGCGGCCACCGGTCCCCCGGTTGGCGGGCCCGGCTTGACAGGCGGACGATGGGAAGGTGGGGACGGAACGGAAGGAGCCGTGATGCTGGAGATCAAGACGGTCGACAAGCCCGACGAACGGCGGGACTTCCCACGAGGTCACCTCGAAGCTGTCCACCTCACGGGCCTCGACTTCGCCGTGGCCACCTTCGAACCGGGCTGGCGCTGGTCCGAGTCCGTCGCCCCCATCGCGGGCACGGAGAGCTGCCAGATCCACCACAACGGCTATGTGCTCCAGGGGCGCATGCACATCCGCATGGACGACGGTGGTGAGGGCGAGGTCGGACCGGGCGACGCCTTCGTGTGCCCGCCTGGGCACGACGCGTGGGTCGTGGGCGACGAGCAGTGCCTGGTGCTCGACTTCGCCGGTGGGATGGCACAGGAGTACGCCAAGTCGTCGGACGAGTGATCCGCCGAAAGCCCGTCGGCCGACCCCGGTGCGCGGGAACCGGTTGACCGGGCTTTGGAGGGAACCGACTCGGGTGCGAGAGGGAGTGGAGGCGGTGGTGCGCGAGCGCCCCGCCTCCATCCGCATGATCCGGACGAGGCCTGGATCTGGCCTAGATCCCGTCGGCCGACCTGAGGTTGTCCAGCGTCGCGTTGGTGTCGTTCTTGAGCCACTCCACGACGTCGTTCACCTTCGGCATGGTCACGTCGTCGTAGCTGGAGCCGTAGGCACTCCAGCGCATCTCGTACGTCATCCAGCCGTCGCGCACCGCGAGGGTGGCCGACCGGCTGCCGCTGGTGTCGTCGCCGGAGGTGGTGTCCTCGGTGACGAGATACGCCTCGTCGCCGAAGCCGGAGACCTCGTCCACGTCGTAGTCGTCGTACCGCTGGTCGTACTCGGACCACAGGGCGGTGAACTCGGGTCCGGGATCGGTCTTCTTGTGGAGGTCGAACTGGACCGAGAAGTACGCGTCGGAGAGGGTGGAGGTCGAGGATTTCTTCAGGGAGATGCTGCAGTAGCCCTGGTCGAGTGCCTCGTGCTCCAGGGACTGGTCCACGGGCGAGCCGTCCTCCTCCGGGTACTCGTTCTTGAACGACGAGTAGTCCACCGAGGAGCAGAGGTCGGTCCTGGCCTGGTAGCCGCGGAGGTCCGCTTTTGTTTCGTCCTTGCCGAGGAGGAAGACGCCGCCGGCCCAGGCCGCGGAGGCGACAGCCGCGCCCACCAGCACCCACAGCACGGCGCGTCCGCCGGCGCCCGTCGTGGGCGGGGCCCCGAGCGGCGGGTAGCCGCCACCCGGCGGCTGGCCGTACGGACTGGCCTGGGTGGGTATCGGGGCGACCGGGGGGCCGAAGCCGGCCGGTGACTGGGGATTCGGGTAGGGATAGGCGCTCGGGGCCGCCTGCGCCGGCGCCTGGGCCTGCACCTGGCTGGGTACCTCCGCCTGGGTCGGTGTCGGGGGCTGGGCCTGCCCCGGGGGCAGCGCCGGTTGCGGCTGGGGCGGTGTCTGCGGCTGGCTCTGGGCGCCGGGCTGCGCCGGGGGCGGCCAGGCCGGGGACGCGGACGGCTGATCCTGGGGCTGTGGTTGCGCCGGTGCACCCTCGGGGCGTTCGGTCATCGGGTTCTCCTCGTGTTGTGGTGGACGGGGTGCGGCGGCGGAGACGGAACTCGCCCAACAGGGCCGCCGGACAAGGCGGCAGGGTGTCGTAGGCGAACGCGTAGAGGAGAAATACCCGCGGCCGGATCCCTTCCATGCGGCCTCCCGGATCCCGGCCACACCTGAAGATCCAAGCCTCTCAGAACGCCTCCCTCGCGGTCGTCCGTAGAACTACGCACCCTGGTTACGCAACCTCAGGCGCCGGTCGGGGCGGCGGCCGTCGTGGGGCAGTCGTCGGTGCCCGGTGGTTTCATGGGAGTCATGACCAGCAGAAGTGTCGTCGTCGAGCGGCGGATCGCCGCTTCTCAGGGGCGGGTGTGGGAGGCCCTGACGGACCTCGGCGGTATGGATCGGGTGCTCAGCGGTGTCACGAAGGTCGAGGTGCTCACGGACGGGGTCTTCGGGGTGGGCACGCGGTGGCGGGAGACCCGGCGGATGTTCGGCAAGGAGGCCACCGAGGAGATGTGGGTGACCGTCAGCGTGCCGCCCGAACGCTATGTGGTGGAGGCCGAGTCGCACGGCTCCCGCTATGTCTCGGAGTGGGTGCTGCGAGCCGACGGCCCCAGGACCACGACGATCCTCATGACGTTCTCGGCCGAGCCGACGGGTGCCGTCGCCGGGCTGCTCGCCAAGGTCATGGGCGGGGTCGGCGCCCGCGCGGTGCGCAAGGCCGTCGCCAAGGACCTCGACGACGTCGCCGCGTGGGTGGAGGGCCGTAGGAGCTGAGCCGCCGCCCTGCGGCCCTCCGGTCACCGTGCGTCCGTGTGCGTCAGGAGTTCAGGCCGTAGCCGGTGGTCACGTAGGCGCACTCTGTGTAGATGTAGCCCGACTCCAGCTTCGCGGTGTCCGAGGCGGGGCTGGACGCGCTGTCGCCCTTCGGCTTGTGCAGGAAGTACGTGGTGCCGACCGGCAGGCTGATCGTGCGCTGCGGGTAGTTCTTGCTGCCGCTGCACGGCTTGAAGTTGGGGTTCAGCGTGCTGCTCCAGTCGTAGCTGGTGCAGCCACCGCAGCCCTTCAGGGTGAAGGTGCCGGTCACGGGGCCGGTGTACATGACCTGGACCTCGTCGGGGCTGTCGTTCTTGACCGTGACGGTGATGCTGCCGCCGGAGCGGGTCGTGGGCAGCTTCTTGCCCGCCTCCGGGACCTCCTGGGCGATCTCGGCGGCGATCGCTATCTTCTTCGCGCGCGGCGCGTTCTTGTGGTTCTTGTTGGCGTCGACGAAGTCGTTCATCGAGGTCACCGCTTCGGCGAAGTCGCCGTCGTTGTACTGGTCCACGCCGCAGGTGTAGACGCCCGCGGAGGCGGAGCCCTCGGCCCGTCCGGCGTTGGCGGCGAGGGCGTCGGCCACGCCCGCCTTCTCCCCCGGCAACGCCTTGACCTGGGAGCCGAGCGTCTCCAGCTGATCCACGGCGGTGCACGGGTCGTCGCCGCCCACGGCCTTGATCGCCTTGTCGACGGCCGTCTTGATGTCGGGTTCGACCTTCGCCGCCTGGTCCGAGTCGGGGAACGTGGTGAGGAGGTCGCTGAACTGGTCCTGCCAGCCGGCCGTACCGCCCGCCAGGCTGTCGGAGGCGCACTCGTACAGGGAGGTGGCGAGCCGGTCGTCCGGCCAGGTGGTCAGCGAACCGAGGTCCTGCTTGCTCACGGTCTGCGGGACCGTACGCAGGTATTCGAGGGGAGCGACCGCGTCGCAGTACTCCTGCTCCTCGTAAGAGGCGCCGACCGTCGTGTAGAAGGTCTTCAGCCGGTCGGGGACCTTCTCGGCCGCCCGCGAGTCGGGGTGGTCGGTGCTGAGATCGTCGTAGGCGGTCAGAGCCCTGCGGTACTCCGACTGGGTCGTGCCGAACGACTCACCGGACGCCTTCCGCACGAGGTCGTCGGCCTTCTCCAGCCGGTCCAGAAGCATCTCCTCGACGGCTTCCTTCCGCGCGGTCTCGTACAGCAGACCGCCCGCGACCGGTACGGCGAGGAGCAGGACGCCGAGTGCGATGGCGAGCGGGGACTTCGCAGGCCACACGAGGCGGTTGCGCAGGCCCAGGAAGGCGCCGTGGACGGCCGCGAGGACGAGGAACAGACCGTAGACGACGAGGGTCGCGCCCGAGATGCCGTCAGGGTCGGCCGGCAGCACCGTGAAGAGCAGGAGGCCGGTGGCCACCCAGCACAGCAGTGTCAGGAGCGGGCGGCGTATCAGGGCGTAGCCGAGGCCGAGTCCGCTGAGGTTCAGCAGCCCCACCCCGACGGCCCGCCAGACGTCCGCCGGACCGGGCGGTGGTGCCGACGGCATCGGCGGCACGACGAAGCCCTGGCTCCAGCCGTCCTGGTCTCTTACGCCGTACTGATCCCCGGACATCTCGGATCCCCCCGTCAACTCCACCCGCATGCCTACGAATTGTCAGTGTACGGCCGAAACTTGATGCCGCGACAGTTGGTTCTCGGGCGCAGGCAGAGATCGATTTCCATTCGTGACCACCGCACGGGAGATGGCGCGAAAGGTTCGGTCACACCGCCCGTCGGTGCGTGAAAGGCACAGGCCCCACAGCCTGTTGACGCGCCGGGGTCACTGCCCGGTTCGCTCGGCGAGCGGGTTTTTTCGCCGCCGGTCCGCGAACCGAGGGCCGGTGAGTGGGGGGATGCCTGGGCCGGGATGACGGCGGCCGCCGTGCCCGTCGTGAGGGCGCCGGCCGCCGACCGGATCCTCATGGGGCGGCGGCCGGAGAGTTCCGCAGGTCACATGCCGCCGCGCCTGACCCGGCGGAGCAGTATGGCCCCGGCGAGCACGACCGCGCCTCCAATCATGGCCGGCCACAACTGCGCCCCCGTCTCGGCGAGGTCGCCCGTCGCCGACTCGGCCCCTGCGATCCGGGCTGACCGGCGGCCGACGGGACGTTGGCGGCGGGCGTCGTCCGCTCGGGGGTGACGGCCTCGCCGCCGTTGTCCGCGCCCTGCTCACCGCTCTCGTCCTCAGCGGCGGCGTCGCCACGCCGCGTCGCCTTCAGCGAGCCGAGGACCTGGGGCTCCTTGTCGCCGCCCTGGATCGCCGCGTCGGCCGCGTCGCCGTCTTCCTGAGCGGTCTCGGTGGGCCGGGCGGTGTTCTCGTCCTGGTTCTGGTCCTGCCCCTGATCCTGGTCGTCGCCCTGACCGGCGTCGCCGCCCTGGTCGCCACCATTGCCCTGGTCACCGCCGACGTCGGCCACGTCGCACTCGCGCCCGCCGTTGATGCGCTCCGTCATCTCCCGCGTCAGGTCCTCGCCGAAGACGTTGATGAAGTCGCCGTGGTCGGTGACGGCCTTGTGGAGTTGCTCGGGGAAGGAGTCGACCGCGAAGAGCGGGGTCGTACGGCCGCCGTCCTGGAGGCTCGGGGCGTCGACGTCGTAGACGATGCGCTGGACCGGCTGCGGGATGGCCCGGAAGCCACGGGGCAGCTGCCGTCGGCGGCGGCGAAGGCGACGTGGGTGCGGTGGTTGGCGCTGTCGCTGTTGCGGCCGTCCCAGCAGCTCTGGAACGTGAAGGTGCGCACGACGTCGCTGCCGGTGGGGCAGAGCGGGTACTTGTCGGCGCTGTTGCCCTGGTTGCCGACGTGGTCGTGGAAGTGGTGGGCGCCGTTGGAGACACCGGGGGCGACGATGACGTTGTCCGAGTTGAACAGGCCGCCCGCGTAGGAGCCGACACCGGCGGGCGCGCTCCCGGCCGTAAGGCCGGGGGCACCGGCTGTGACAGTGCGTGACCCCCCCTCGCCTCAGGGCGCGGGGCAGTGTAGACATGGGCACATGGTCCGTCTCCTGGGTCGATCTCGCTCTCAGTCGACCCGCCGTCCCCGAGGTCAGCGCGCGCAGGGCCGGGCGGACCGCGCCCGGCGGGTGGCTCACGGATTCGACGGCGGCGCAAGTCAGGAGCGCGGAGGCCGGTGGGGCCCGCTCGCGGGGCTGCGGTCGGCGTTGAGCGGGCGCAGTGTCGCCGGGCAGGTGTTCCTGCTGCAGGTCGTGATCGTGCTGGTACTGGTCGTGTCGGCCGTGGTGGCGCTGGTCCTGCAGGTACGGCACGACAGCACCAAGGAAGCGCACAACCGCTCGCTCGCCGTGGCGGAGACGTTCGCCAACGCGCCCGGCACCCGTGAGGCGCTGAGCGCGGACGATCCGACGGCGGTGCTCCAGCCGAGGGCCGAGGCCGCCCGGATCCAGTCCGAGGTGGACTTCATCGTCGTGCTGAACACGGACGGGATCCGCTACACCCACCCCAAGACGGACCGCATCGGCAAGCAGTTCGTCGGCACCATCGAACCCGCGCTCGCGGGCGAGTCCTTCACCGAGGAGGTCCACGGGACCCTCGGCCCGCTCGTCCAGGCCGTGGTGCCGATCAAGGCGCCCGACGGCACGGTCGTGGGCCTGGTCTCCGCCGGGATCACCACCGAGAACGTGGGCGGGGCCGCGGAACAGCAGTTGCCTCTCGTGCTGGCCGCCGCCGCCGCGGCCCTCACCCTGGCCACGGCGGGCACGGCCCTCGTCAGCAAGCGGCTCCTGCGCCAGACCCACGGCCTCGGCCCGTCCGAGATGACCCGCATGTACGAGCATCACGACGCGGTGCTGCACGCCGTACGGGAGGGCGTGATCATCATCGGCGGCGGGGGCCGGCTGCTGCTCGCCAACGACGAGGCGCACCGCCTGCTCGACCTGCCCGCGGACGCCGAGGGGCAGGACGTCCTCGCCCTGGGCCTGGAGCCGCACGTGGCCGACCTGCTGGCCTCGGGTCGCGTCGCCAACGACGAGGTGCACCTGGTGGGCGACCGGCTGATCGCCGTCAACCAGCGCGCCACCGATCTGCAGGGCGAGCCCTCCGGCAGCGTCGCCACGCTCCGCGACTCCACCGAGCTGCGCGCCCTCTCCGGCCGGGCGGAGGCCGCGCGGGAGCGTCTGAAGCTGCTCTACGACGCCGGAGTGGGCGTCGGCACCGGCCTGGACGTGACCCGCACCGCCGAGGAGCTGGCGGAGGTGACCGTCCCCCGGTTCGCGGACTTCGTCACCGTGGACCTGGCCCCGGCGGCGCTCAGCGGCGACGAGCCGAAGACGGTCACCACCCTGCGCCGTACGGCGTTCAGCGGGATCCGCAAGGACGCGCCGCTGTACAAGGTGGGCGAGAAGATCGACCTCGTCCCCTCCTCTCCGCAGGCCCACAGCATCGACAGCGGCAGTTCGACCCTCGTGGTCGACCTCAGCAGGGCACCCGGCTGGCAGGCACAGGACCTCGAACGGTCCGCGCTGGTCCTGGAGTACGGCATCCACTCGCTGATCACCGTGCCGTTGCGCGTCGGCCAGCTGGTGATGGGTGTCGCCAACTTCTGGCGCTCGGAGAAGCCCGAGCCGTTCGACCAGGAGGAGCTGGCGCTCGCCGAGGAACTCGTCGCCCGGGCGGCCGTCTCCATCGACAACGCGCGCCGCTACACACGCGAGCACACGATGGCCGAGACCCTGCAGCGCAGCCTGCTGCCGCGCAACCTTCCCGAGCAGAGCGCATTGGACGTCGCCTACCGGTATCTGCCCGCGCAGGCCGGGGTGGGCGGGGACTGGTTCGACGTACTGCCCCTGTCCGGCACCCGGGTCGCGGTCGTCGTGGGCGACGTCGTCGGGCACGGGCTGCACGCCGCGGCCACGATGGGGCGGCTGCGCACCGCCGTCCACAACTTCACCGCGCTCGACCTTCCGCCGGACGAGATCCTCGGACTGCTCGACGAGATGGTCAGCCGTATCGACCAGGACGAGGCGGTGGTGGACGGCACCGCCCCGATCACCGGGGCGACCTGCCTGTACGCGATCTACGACCCCGTCTCACGGCGCTGCACCGTCGCCCGGGCCGGCCATCCGCCGCTCGCGGTGGCCCGGCCCGACGGCACGGTCGAGTTTCCCGACGTGCCGGCCGGTCCGCCGTTGGGTCTCGGCGGTCTGCCGTTCGAGACGGCGGAGCTGACACTCGACGAGGGCAGCCGGCTGGTGCTGTACACCGACGGTCTCGTCGAGGACCGGGAGCGGGACATCGACGACGGGCTCGAACTGCTGCGCACCGCACTGGCCGGGTCCGACGCCTCACCGCAGGGCACCTGTCAGGCCGTGCTGGACGCCCTGCCGCCGAGCCGGGCGAGCGACGACATCGCGCTGATCGTCGCCCGCACCCGTGCGCTGGACACCGGCCGCGTCGTCGAGTGGGAGGTGCCCCGCGACCCCGCGGCCGTCGCCCGGGCGCGCTCCGACGCCACCCGGCAGCTGACCGAATGGGGCCTGGAGGAGCTGGAGTTCACCACCGAACTGATCCTCAGCGAACTGGTCACCAACGCGATCCGGTACGGCGGCGGCCCCATCCGGGTCCGCCTCATCCACGACCGCAACCTGATCTGCGAGGTCACCGACGGCAGTCACACCTCCCCCCATCTGCGGTACGCCGCCACGACCGACGAGGGCGGACGCGGCCTCTACCTCATCGCCCAGCTCACCCAGCGCTGGGGCACCCGCTACTCCCCCACCGGCAAGACCATCTGGACCGAACAGGTACTGCCCTGACGGTCACCGCACAAGCCCTGTCCTGAGGGACACGGCCCCCAACGCGCAAGGAGAGACCGGAGCATGCGTATCGGACTGCTCGGAACAGGACCGTGGGCCGAGATGGCCTACGCCCCCGCGCTGAGCGCGCACCAGGAGCTGGACTTCGTGGGGGTGTGGGGCAGGCGGCCGGAGGCGGCCAAGGAACTGGCCGACCAGTACGGCGGTCTGCCCGTGTACGAGGACGTCGACGCCCTGTTCGCCGACGTGGACTCGGTCGCCGTGGCCCTGCCGCCCTCGGTCCAGGCGCCGCTCGCGGCGCGTGCCGCCCGCGCGGGCTGTCATCTGCTGCTCGACAAGCCCCTCTCGACGGATGTCGAGCAGGGGCGGGCCGTCGTCGAGGCGGTCGAGGAGGCCGGTGTCGCCTCCGTCGTCTTCTTCACCGCCCGCTTCCAGACCGCGGTCGACGCCTGGATCACCGAGCAGGCCGCCGGCGAGGGCTGGTTCACGGCCCGCGCGGAGTGGTTCGGTTCGCTGTTCGACGACGAGAGCGACAGCCCCTTCGCGGCCTCGCCGTGGCGGCGGGAGAAAGGGGCCCTGTGGGATGTCGGCCCGCACGCCCTGTCCGTGCTGCTGCCGATCCTCGGGGACGTCGAGAAGGTGGCCGCCGCCGTGCGCGGGCCCAAGGACACGGTCCATCTGGTCCTTCTGCACACCGGCGGGGCGTCCAGCACGGTCACCCTCAGCCTCACCGCCCCGCTCGCGGCCTCCGGCGCCACGGTCGAGCTGCGCGGCCGGGCCGGCACGACCGTGCTGCCCACGTCCGACGAAGGTGCCGTACCGGCCCTCGTACGGGCGGGGGACGCCTTGTTGGCCGCTGCCCGCAGTGGCCGCCCGCACCCGTGCGACGCCGCGTTCGCGCTGCGGGTGACCGAGCTACTGGCCGCCGCTGAAGGGCAGTTGACCGGCTGATACACCCAACTCACCGACCGTGTTCGGGTTTGTGTTCGCCCGCCACCGGTAATCGACTGGTGGCGGGCACGCCTTCGCCTCGCGCGTTTCGGTGAGGAGGTGCCCGTGATCGAGACGGACGGGACCGCCGCCGTGCCCCCGCGGGACGGGACGGCGGCCGGACAGAGGGATCAGGACGCGCGGACGGTCATGCGGCTGCGCCTGGGGGTCGGCGTCATCGGCGTCATGCTGCCCCTGGCGCTGCCGCTCGGCAACTGGATCGCGGCGCGGCTCGACGGCCGGACCGGGGAGGACGCCTGGCCCGGGTCCATGAGCGGCGGGTACTACACGAGCACCCGCGACATCTTCGTCGGCGCGCTGTGCGCCCTGGGGATCTTCCTGATCGTCTACCGCTACAACAAGCTGAATGACGTCATGGGCACGATCGCCGGGACCTGTGCCCTGGGCGTCGCCCTGTTCCCGACCGCCCCGGGCTCCGGGGGCGACGCCGGCCAGCAGACGGTCTCCGTGTTCCACCAGATCTTCGCCGTCGCCCTGTTGACGTCGATGGCCGCCTTCTGCCTGCTCATGTACCGGGCGCCGGGCGTGAAGGAACGGTCGTACGTGCGGCGTCCCTACCTGGTGGCCGGTGTGCTGATCCTCGTCTTCATGGCGCTCGCCGCCGCCGCGGCGGCGACCGAGGTGGGCGACGACTGGCTGATCACACCCCTGTACCTGTGTGAATGGCTCTCCGTCTGGTCCTTCGGCTTCGCCTGGACGGGCGCGGCCCTGTCCCTCGCCGCGGACATCGACCGCCTGTCCCGGAGCCGGGCGGTCGTCGGCGCCGTACTCGACTGGCTCCGCTCCCTCGGCGGTCTCCTGGACCGGGGCAAGGCGCGTTCGCGCGAGGCGGTGTGACCGCGCCCGGCCGGGCTCTGATCGGCGGTCTTCCATCGACGGTCTTCGATCGACGGGCCTCAGGAGCGGGTGCCGGTGAGGAAACGGTCGAGCGTGGCGGTCAGTTCCGCCGGCTTCTCCACCGGGAGCTCGTGGCCGGCGTCCAGGATGCGGACTTCGGCGTCCGGGTAGGCCTTGGCCATGCGGAGCATCTGGGAGACGGGGAGCTGGATGTCGTAGTAGCCGTGGACAAGCAGGGTGGGGGTGCGGATCTCGCCGAGGCGGTCGAGGACGTCGAAGGCGCGCATCGCGCCGTAGAGGGTCATGACGACCTCGCGCGGAATGGCCGCGGAGGCGCGGATGTACTCGCGGATCTCCTCGCGGGGGTGGCCCGGGGCGAAGGCGCGCTGGATGTTGGCGGCGACGAACAGCTTGAAGGGGACGCGGGCCGAGGCCGCCATGAGCAGACCCCGGCCACGGCTGTAGGTCATGCGGCCGATGGAGTTGACCAGCACCATGCGCTCGACCCGCTCGGGGTGGGAGAGCGTGATGGTCTGGGAGATCATGCCGCCCATGGAGTGGCCGATGAGCACGAACCGCTCGATCTCGAGGTGATCGAGGACGGCCAGGACGTCCCTCGCCAGCTCCTCTATCGTGCGCACCCCGGCCCCGCCGCTCTCGCCGTGCCCGCGCAGGTCGAGCCGGATCACGCGCCGCTTCCCGGAGAAGTGCGCCACCTGGTGGTCCCAGCGGTGCCGGTTCGCCGTCCAGCCGTGGACGAACACCAGAGGCACCCCGTCGCCGTCGCGGGGGCCCTCGTCGTCGTACGTCAGTGCGGCGCCGGCGACTTCGAGCTGCGGCATGAGGGCCTCCTGCGGTGCGATCCGGTTACTGGTCGGTACGGTATCCGGCGGCCCGGCACCGCGTCACCGTCGTCCGCCCAGGAAATCGAGGGTGCCCCCGCACCCGTTCATCACCGTCGGCCCCCGGAAATCGCGCGCGCCCCGCCCACGGTCCTGTTAGCTTCCCCCGGTGTTCTCACTCCGACAACCCGCGTTCTTCACGCGGCTGCGCGACGCGCGGCGCGTACTCATAGCCGGTGCCGGTGGCGGTTTCGACGTCTACGCCGGTCTGCCGCTGGCCCTCGCCCTGCGTTCGGCGGGCAAGGAGGTCCATCTCGCGAACCTCTCCTTCGCCGATCTGTACGGCCTGAGCCTGGACGTGTGGCTGGAACAGGACGTCGCGGCCATCGGTCCCGACACCACGTTCCGGGGCGACTACTTCCCCGAGCGCGCCCTCGCCCAGTGGCTGGCCCTGCACCGGCTGCCCAGCACGGTGTACGCGCTCTCCCGTACGGGTGTGGCGCCGCTGCGGGCCGCGTATCGTGCGCTCCTCGGCCATCTGGGCGGGGTGGACGCCGTCGTGCTGGTGGACGGCGGCACCGACATCCTGATGCGCGGCGACGAGCACGGGCTCGGGACGCCGGAGGAGGACATGGCGAGTCTGGGGGCTGTCACCGGTCTCGACGAGGTCCCGGACCGGCTGGTGGCGTGCCTCGGCTTCGGCGTGGACTCCTACCACGGGGTCAACCACTCGCTGGTCCTGGAGAACCTGGCCGCGCTGGACCGCGACGGCGCCTACCTCGGCGCGTTCTCGCTGCCGCGCGACAGCCGTGAGGGGGCCCTGTACCTGGACGCGGTGGCCCACGCCCAGCACTGCACGCCCGACCACCCGAGCATCGTGAACGGGTCGGTCGCGGCGGCCGTTCGCGGCGAGTTCGGCGACGTCCGGTTCACCGACCGGACCCGGAACAGCGAACTGTTCGTCAACCCGCTGATGGCGCTGTACTTCTGTGTGGACGCGGTCGGGCTCGCCCGCCGCAACCTCTATCTCGACCGGCTGGAGAAGACCGAGCTCACCCGGCAGATCAGCTCGGTCATCGCGGAGTTCCGCGACGAACTGCCCCGGCAGCGCCAGCCACGCGCCTTCCCGCATTGACCGCGGGGAACAGATGACAGACTGACGCCATGGAAGAACGCGCATTCGGTAGGTCGGGTCAGCACGCATCCGTGGTCGGTCTCGGCACCTGGCAGCTGGGCGCCGACTGGGGAGACGTCGACGACAAGGAAGCCCTGGCGGTGCTGGAGGCGGCGGCCGAGTCGGGGGTGACCTTCTTCGACACGGCCGACGTCTACGGCGACGGGCGCAGCGAGCAGACCATCGCCACGTTCCTGCGGAGCAGGCCCGACCTCCATGTGTTCGTCGCGACGAAGATGGGCCGTCGCGTGGACCAGATCCCCGAGAACTACGTCCTCGACAACTTCCGGGCCTGGAACGACCGGTCCCGCCGCAATCTCGGCGTGGACCGTCTCGACCTGGTCCAGCTGCACTGCCCGCCCACGCCCGTCTACTCCTCGGACGAGGTGTTCGACGCCCTGGACACCCTGGTCGCGGAGGAGCGCGTCGCCGCCTACGGCGTCAGCGTGGAGACGTGCGCCGAGGCGCTGACGGCGATCTCCCGGCCGAATGTGGCGAGCGTGCAGATCATCCTCAACCCGTTCCGTATGAAGCCGCTCCTGGACGTCCTCCCGGCGGCCGAGAAGGCGGGGGTCGCGATCATCGCCCGTGTTCCGCTGGCGTCGGGTCTGCTCTCGGGCAAGTACACGAAGGACACGGTCTTCGCCGAGAACGACCACCGCACGTACAACCGGCACGGCGAGTCCTTCGACCAGGGCGAGACCTTCTCCGGCGTCGACTACGGGACGGGGGTCGAGGCGGCCGTCGAGCTCGCCGCACTCGCTCCCGAGGGCTTCACTCCGGCCCAGCTGGCGCTGCGCTGGATCATCCAGCTGCCGGGTGTCACGACCGTCATCCCCGGGGCCCGCACCCCGGAGCAGGCTCGCGCCAACGCGGCCGCCGCCGCGCTGCCGACGCTGTCCGAGGAGACGCTCACCGCGATCCGGGAGCTGTACGACCGACGGATCAAAGAGCAGGTGGAAGGCCGCTGGTAGGCCCTGGCGTACCCGGCGCGCGTGGGTCGCGCGCCGGCAGGGCGGCCTGGCGCTGCCGTCGCCGGGCAGGGCGGCCCGGTCGGGCCTCCGCGCGGGAAGCGGCCGGTCGGGCCGCTTCCCGTGCGGCGCCCGCGCCGCGGCGGGCGCGTCAGATACGTCCGCCGGTGAGCCGGGTGAGCGGGCCCTGCACCTGGCGTTCGGAGCGGCGGCCGACCGCGTAGGAGGCGGCGGTCAGCACGGTCAGGCCCGCTCCCACACCGGCGGCGACGAGCTTGCGCTGGGCGAGGACGGTCATGGCCGTCTTCGCGGTGGCTGCCACCTGGCCGGAGGCCTGGACCACCGCCTGACGGCCCGCCTCGACGCCCTTGACCGCGCTGTGCGCGGCGCTGCTCGTGCTGTCGACCGCACGCTTGGTCGTGTCGGCCGCGCGTCCGGCACCGGCCTTGGTGGACGACGCGGCGTCGTCCATCTTGATCGCGGCCGTCTTCGCGGAGTCGGTGGCCGGAGCCGTGGCCTTGTCGGTGGTCCGGCGGGCCTTGGCCGCGGCCGTCTCGGCGGACGCGGTGTTCTCGTGGGTGTCCTTGTTCGTTCGATTCATGGGAACCGCGTTGCCGTTAGCCGCCGGGGCAAACACCGCGCGTCGATGCCCGTTTCCACGACCGGCCGTCAACGCTTCCCCGCCGTCCACCCATGCGTCCGCATGGCATAAGATCGCCTTATGAGGTCATAGACCGGACCCGCGTACCGGGTAAGGGTTACCTTAGTTTAGGGTTGCCGACGAGTTGCTTGTCTCCGCTCGAAGGGAACCTGAACATGCCCCGCCCTCTGCGGGTAGCCATTGTCGGAGCCGGACCCGCCGGGATCTACGCCGCCGACGCGCTGCTGAAGTCCGACGTGGCCACCGAGCCCGGTGTGTCCATCGACCTCTACGAGCGGATGCCCGCCCCGTTCGGACTGATCCGTTACGGCGTGGCCCCCGACCACCCCCGCATCAAGGGCATCATCACCGCCCTCCACCAGGTGCTCGACAAGCCGCAGATCCGTCTCTTCGGCAACGTCGACTACCCGACGGACATCAACCTGGACGATCTGCGCGCGTTCTACGACGCCGTGATCTTCTCCACGGGCGCGACGGCCGACCGTGCGCTCGACATCCCCGGCATCGGCCTCGACGGCTCGTACGGCGCGGCCGACTTCGTCTCCTGGTACGACGGTCACCCGGACGTCCCGCGCACCTGGCCCCTGGAGGCCGAGAA